>USJL01000017.1 GCA_900555015.1 uncultured Oscillospiraceae bacterium | reverse complement strand
ATTTAATTGTTCAATTATGGTAAATTAATATATAGTTTTGCAAAGGGGGTATTATATGGCAAACGAAAATTTAAAAGAAAAAGTTGCCGGCATTGTAAACAATGTTAAATATTACTGGAAGGAACCGCCAAAGGGCAGATATATGTCCTTTAAGGAAATTGCGTCTTATGCTTTCGGCGGAATAGGATTTTATCTTATCGTTTGTATGAGTTATACCTGCCTTCTTGGTGCAACAAATGTATTTATTTCAGGAACAATCGGTATCGGTTTAACCGATATGTATATAATGTATGTTATCGCAGTATTAACACAAATTCCTTTAACGGGCTTGCGTGCTAATATAGTTGATAACTCTCGAAATAAAGCAGGTAAGTATAGACCTTACATAATTAAAATGGGAATTCCGACAGTTATTTTATTTGTTGGCATAGTTTGGTTCCCTTACGATAAATTGCATTTGCTTGTAGGAACAGGCGAAATCTTTGGCAAAAGCGCCGATTACATAGCAAAATGTGCAGTTCTTCTTTTATTTAATATTTTACTTCAATTTTTCTATTATTTCTTTTATGATGCTTACGAAAACCTTATCCACGTTCTTTCTCCAAACTCACAGGAACGTGCCGATGTTGCATCAATTAAAAGTATTATTTATTCTTTAGGACCTTCACTTGTAAATATTTTGATGCCTCTTATCGCTCAAAATGTTTACCACACAAACCAAACCGATATTCGTGTTTACAGATTGGCTTATCCTATTTTGGGTATTGTGGGTATTCTTCTTCTCATCATTGTTTATGCCAATACTCAGGAAAAGATTATTCAGGCTAAAACACACGTTATTCAAATTAAATTTACAGATGCTCTTCGTGAAGTTGCAAAGAACAAGTATTTCTGGATTATTTCTATGGCAACATGGATTGGATTCCTTGAAACCGCTTATTCAAATATCCTTTATTGGCTTTGTAACTATGGCGGCGCATGCTCAAATAACGTTTATGCAATTATTACTACCATTAACGGTAATGCGGCTCTTTGGGGTATGATTTTAGCTCCTTTCTGTATTCGTAAATGGGGTAAAAAGATTGTTCAAATCGTTACAAACCTTTTCAATATTGCATTTATTTTAATGATGTTGCCGTTTGTAAGCACTTCCGCCGGAGCAGACGGAAATATTAAGTCATATGTAATTTGGTGCGTTCTTGCATGCTTGTTCTTCAACGGTGTTGTCGGTGCATTCGCTCATATTCTTAATCCATCTATTCAAGCAGATATTCGTGATTATCAGCAGTATAAATCAGGTGAAAGAATTGACGGTATGTTTGCCGCTGTTGCAACAATCGGTAATATTATTACTCTTATTACTGCAGGCGTTATTCCTGCTCTTCAGGAAAGCCTTGGCATGACTAAAGATAATGCTGTGGCAGTTACTTCAAACGCTTCATTAATGTCAAGAATTTTGCCGGGTACAAAAGAATCTATCGGTGAGCTTTTAAATCAACAGTTGGCTAACGGTCAAGATAACTTTGTAAATCCGTCATCAGCTCTTTATGATGTTAACGGCGTATTGATTCCTTTGTTAAGGGTTCTTGTTATTGTTGCTGCAATCGGTGCAACACTTAATGTAATTCCTTTCTTATTCTATGATTTAACCGAAAAGAAACAAAAGGGTATAATTAATGTGTTAAAAATCCGTGCTTTGTTTGAAGACTATGGCAACAACGCTTTAAAGAATAAGGAACTTGTTGAAACTATTGACCTTGTAAACGATGCCCGTGAAATGGCTAACGCTCAACCTAAGGAAATTGTTAAAAGTTCATACACAGCAGCAGCTTACGGCAGTAAAAAAGCTGCCAAAGCAGCTCTTCGTGCCGATAACGAATTTAATGAAAACATTGATATTTCAAAATTTGTATGTAAAGAACTTGATAAGTTCAGCTCAGTTAACGGTATGCGTGAAGTAGAACTTTATACAAAAGTTTACGAGCAGGGTCTTAACGGTATTGTTAATATGGATGTTAATGCCGTTAAATCAGAGCTTGCTAAAGCAAAGGCTCTTCCTAAAAATACCGAAGATGAAAAAGAACTTCGTAAAATGGAAATTGAACTTGCAAAAAACAAGTTATCTGCTAAAAAATCTTATGATAAGCATTTTGGTTCTGTTAATAAATTTGTTGAACCTAAAATGTCAGATGTTACAGATACATTTGATAAGCTTGACGCTCTTGACCAAAAAATCAGAGAAAGCTATTTAATGAAAAAGGTTGCCAAGAAAAACGGCGATACTGATGAAGTTTCAAAGATTCAAAAAGAAATCAAATCTCTTGAACTTGAAAGAAATAATCTTAATAAACAAGTTAAGAGTATGATGGATGAAATGACTAAATTCAACCGTGCGGCTAAGCCGTATATTGATGCACGTAAGCTTCTTGTTCAACAAGAAAATTACAGTCATTTTGATGAAATTGCCGCTCTTTATGACGAAGCTAAAATTAAAGCCGAGGAAGAAGAGAAGGCAAAGGCAGAAGAAACTAAGAAGCGTTTAGCAGAAGAAAAAGCAGAGCTTGAACGCAAAAAGGCTGAAAAAGCAGCAAGAAAAAATAAAAAGAAATAATTAAGTTCTTTTATCTTAACTTAAAACCTCACTTTTTCATAGAATGGAAAAAGTGAGGTTTTTTATTATGTTTTATTATATAAAAATCGGCTCAATAACCAATGTTCAGCGTGCTCGAGTCGTTTTAAAAAGGCACGGCATAAAATCAACAGTTGAAAGAATTGAAAATCCCGGTCCCGGTGACGGTTGTGGGTATATGCTTAAAATTTCGGAAAATAATAAAGACGCCGCAGATTTGTTAAGAAACAACGGCATAAGTATTTTGGGGGTAATTGATGAGTGATATATCTTGATAACGGAGCCACCTCTTACCCAAAGCCAACAAATGTTTTGCTTGAAACCCAAAATGCATTAAAATATTTTAGCTTTAATTCAGGCAGGGGCGGATATAAAGAATCAATAAATTCTGCAGAAAAAATATTTTCGGTTCGTGAAAAAGTGGGAAACATGTTTGGCTATTTGCCTCAAAATGTTGTGTTTACAAAAAATTGCACAGAGGCGTTAAACGCCGCAATTAAAGGCGTTGTTAACAGGGGAGAGCATATTATTATTTCTTCCCTTGAGCATAATGCCGTGTTCAGAACGGTTTATGCTTTGGCAGATTCCGGTTATGCTGAATTTGATGTTGCGGATTTCAGTTATGATGAAAATGAAACTGTTACTAATTTTGAAAGCAAAATTAAAAGTAATACAAGCCTTATTGTTTGTATGCACGCTTCAAATGTGTTTGGCGTGGTTTTTCCTGTTGAAAAGATCGCACGGCTTGCTGATAAATATAAAGTTAAATTTATTGTTGATGCCGCTCAGTCTGCCGGTGTGTTGCCGCTAAACGGCTTTTCAAGCGGAATTGATATTTTATGTGCCCCCGGTCATAAAAGTCTTTACGGTTCTATGGGAAGCGGCTTTTTTGCCGTTAAGGACGGTTTGCAAATTAAGCCTTTTATTCAAGGGGGAACAGGCAGTGATTCAGTTAATTCTAAGCAGCCTGATTTTTTGCCTGACAGATTTGAAAGCGGCACTTTAAACAACAGCGGTATTGTTTCATTGGGTGCAGGCATAGATTTTATAAATAAAAAAGGCATGGCAAATATTTATAATCACGAAATGCGTTTAATTTCCGTGCTTTATGATGAGTTGAATGCAATTAATAATGTAAAATTATATACTCCAAAACCTGTTAAAAATTCTTTTGTTCCGTTGCTTTCATTTAACTATGGCGATTATTCAAGCGAACATGTTGCAGCTTATCTCGGCGAGCATAACATTGCTGTTCGTGCAGGTATTCATTGCGCCCCGCTTGCACATAAATATTTCGGCACTTTAAATATGGGAACAGTACGAATTTGCCCGTCTGTTTTTACTAATGAACGAGAATGTGAATTTTTTATAAATACAATTAAAAAACTTTAATATTCGCTTTATTATTACAAAGAAGTGTGTTAAAATAAATTAAGAAAATAATAAGGGGGAAGTATATGATTGCCACAATAACAGAATTTTTCAACAGAATAATAAGCGTTTTTTCAACTTTCCGCTTTTCCGATTTCTTAGATATTGTTCTTGTTGCCGTAATTTTATATCTTTGTATTCGTATTATCAGAGAAACAAGAGCTATGCAGCTTGTTAAAGGTATTTTCTTTATTGCTGTAGTTTATTTTGTAGTTAACTTGCTTAATATGGAAGCGTCAACATATATATTTAAAAGTATTTTCTCAAACATTTTGCTTATTGTTGCTATTTTGTTTGCACCTGAATTAAGAAATATTCTTGAGCAAATCGGTAAAGGAACTGCACGAAAGAACTTTAAAACCGTAATTCATCCCGGCGTCGCTCTTGATATTAATGAGATTGAAAATTGTATTGAGTCGGTTATTAAGGCTTGCTCTAATATGAGTGACACCAAAACAGGCGCACTTATTGTTTTTGAAAATGAAACACTGCTTGGTAATGTTATCGACAGCGGCACAATAGTTGATGCAAAAGCTTCAAGAGCGCTTATTGAAAATATTTTTTATCCCAAAACGCCTCTTCACGACGGCGCCATGGTTATAAGAAATGGCAGCGTTTACGCCGCCGGCTGTATTTTGCCGTTAACAAAGAAAAATGTTAAGTCTTCTTTAGGAACACGTCACCGTGCCGCTATAGGACTTTCAGAGGAAAGTGACGCTATTGTTGTTGTTGTTTCAGAAGAAACAGGGGCAATTTCAGTTGCAAGAAACGGCACACTTACAATTGATATTTCAGACGGTGATTTAAGAGATATTTTGATGAATGAATTCGTTCCGTCAGGTTCTGCATCCGACGACAAGATTATTACAAAGCTTGTTAGGAGGGTGAAAAAATAATGGCTGAAAAGAAAAAAAGAAAGTTTTCAATTAGAAAACTCGTTTATAATGATAAATATTTAATTGTTTGTTCAATTATTTTGGCTGTAATTATTTGGGTTGCAACCTCAATGAATTTAAGCCCTGAAACCACAAAACGAATTACCGTTCCTGTTTCCGTAGATTTTTCAGATACGCTGGCACAGCAGCTTGGAATTGAGTATTTCGGCAATGATAATATTACTGTTGATGTAACGGTAAGTTGTAAAAAATATCTTGCTAAAGACGTTACTGCCGACGATATCTCGGCTTCTCTTCAAACAAGTATTGTAACTTCTACCGGTTATCACTCAGTTCCCATAGTTGTTTCGGCAAATGATAATTCGGATTTTACTATTGAAAGTTATTTTCCAACATCTGCTGAAGGCTATTATGATATTGCCGAAGAAATAAGTATGCCGGTTGAAGTAAATTATACTAACGATGATTTTGTGGCAGACGGCTACGTTCTCGGTTTAACAACTTTAAACGAAAGCAATGTAACTGTTAAAGGCCCTAAAACTTATGTAGATACAGTTAATAAGGTTATTGCAGATGTTACTTTTGATACTAAGCTTTCAGACCCGCAGGTGGTTTCGCTTGACCCAAAGGCGGTAGATATTAACGGCAACGATGTAAGCTATGTATCTGTTATAACATCGGAGGACGGCTTAACTGCTACAGTTCCAATTCTAAAGGTTGTAACACTTCCTGTGTCGGTAAACATTGTTAATGCACCTGAAGATGTTGCTTCACATACAAGTATTTCTTATTCAATACCTCAAATACAAGTAGGTGTTTTAAAGTCTTCAAACATTGAATCTCTTGTTATTGGCGAAGTCGATTATACAAAGTTGACAGCAGGGGATAATAAGTTTAGTTTTGATGCATCAAAGGTTAACGGCTTTACGGTTTTAGACGGAACAACAAATGTGGATGTTGTTGTTACTCTTGATGAATAATTAGTATAAAAAATAAAAGGTTCGTTTCATTTGAAACGAACCTTTTTTGTTGTGTTGGATTATTCAAAATTACCAATATTGCAAGACTTGCCGAAAACATAAAGAATTTTTGA
>USJL01000016.1 GCA_900555015.1 uncultured Oscillospiraceae bacterium | reverse complement strand
TAGTATAATAAATTTATATTAAATATTTATATGAGGCTTTTTATGAAAAATATTTGTTCTTTTATTAAAAGTGATTACTCAAAATTACCTGTTCGTGTATTACAATTCGGTCAGGGTAATTTTTTGCGTGCTTTTGCAGATTGGATTATCGACAAGGCTAACGCAAACAGCTTGTTTAACGGCAGTATCGTAATTGCTAAATCTACATCAAGAGGCTCTCTTGATAATTTTGTAAATCAAAACTATAATTACACGGTTGCCTGTAGGGGCAGAGATGCAAAAGGTGTTGTTGAAGATTATGATATTGTGTCTTCCGTTAAATCAATTTACACTTGTACACGGCAGTGGCAGGAATTGGTTGATGTTGCTGTTTCAAACAGTTTGTCTATTATTATTTCAAATACTACTGAAGCCGGAATTTGTTTTGATGATAAAGATGATTTAAATAACCCTTCTGCTGCAACTTATCCCGGCAAATTAACAGCTCTTCTTTTTGAAAGATTTAAAAGCGGTAATACAAATAAACTTCTTGTTTTGCCTGTTGAATTAATTGAAGATAACGGCACAACATTAAAAAAGTGTGTTCTTAAATATATTGATTTGTGGTCGTTAGGAAACGAATTTGCCGATTATATTAATTTCTCTTGTTGCTTTGCCAATACATTGGTAGACAGAATTGTAACAGGTTTTCCTGATGATAATAATGAAATTTGTGCAAAATTAGGCTATAGCGATAATTTAACTGTTGCCTGCGAGCCTTATTTTTCTTGGATAATTCAATGCGATGAATCTTTTAAAACGTTGTTTCCTATGGAAAAAATTCACAGCGGCATTAAGTGGGTAAATGATATTAAGCCTTATCGTGAAAGAAAGGTTAAAATTTTAAACGGCGCTCATATTGTGTCCGTATTGTCTGCATATTTGGCAGGGTTTGATATTGTTCGTGATATGATGCATGATGAAACTTATTTTAAATTTATAAATTCAGTTTTACAAAACGAAATTATGAAAACAATTAATCTTCCTCAAGATGAATTATTGCAATTTGCGTCAAGTGTAATTGAAAGATTCGATAATCCGTTTATTGACCATAAATTGCTTGATATTTCTTTAAATTCCGTTTCTAAATTTGCTGCAAGGTGTTTACCTTCTTTAATCGAATATTACAATAAATTTAAAGTTGCTCCCAAGCTTTTGTGCTTCGGTTTTGCTTCTTTAATTAAGTTTTATTGCGGCACTTTTGAAAATGGCGAATTTTACGGCAAAAGAGAACAAGGCAAATATTCAATAAAAGATAATTCAAATGTTTTAAATTATTTTCAAAATGCATATAAAACCGATGATGTAGTAAAAGCAATTCTCGAAAATGAAGATTTTTGGGGTGTAAATTTAGCTCAAAATATAGATATTTACAGTTGTGTTAAACATTGCTTTGATTTAATCGAAAAAAATTCAATGAAAAATGCTTTGAATTTGGTACTTAACAATGAATAATATTTTTAAAATTAACAAAAAAGATAATGTAGCCGTTGCTTTATGCGATTTGGAAAAGGGCTATTCGGAAAACGGAATAACATTAGCAGATAATGTTCCTTTCGGTCATAAAATTCTTTTAACAGATATTAAAGCAGGCGAGCCTGTAATTAAATATGGCTATAAAATCGGCACAGTAACAGAAAATTTAACGGCAGGAAGTTATATTCATTCTCACAATTTAAAAACATCTTTAAAGGAAAACGAAAATTATATTTATAATCCTGAAAATAATGTTTATTCTTATAGTAATTCGAGTATAACATTTAAGGGTTATAATAGAGAAAACGGTGATGTTGGTGTTCGTAATGATTTGTGGATAATACCAACCGTTGGTTGTGTTAATAAAACCTGTGAAAAATTAGGGGAAATAGCAAAAGCAATGATTCCTTCTAATTGTACAGGCGTTAAGGTGATTACTCATCCGTACGGATGTTCTCAAATGGGAGATGACCAACTTAATACGCAAAAAATCCTTGCCTCGCTTGTAAATCACGGCAATGCCGGCGGTGTGCTTGTGGTTTCACTGGGATGCGAAAATAATAACCTGTCTGTATTTAAACCATTCCTCGGAAACATTAATGAAAACAGGGTAAAATTTCTTGTAACTCAAAATGTTAATGACGAAATTGAAACCGGAACTTCTTTATTGAAACAGCTTTTAAGTTATATTAATACATTTGAAAAAATAGATGTGCCTATTGAAAAATTAACAGTAGGTTTTAAGTGTGGCGGTTCAGATGCTTTTTCAGGTATTACGGCAAATGCTCTTTGCGGTAAATTAACAGATAGGCTTTGCGGTTTTGGGGCGAAAACTATTTTAACCGAAGTTCCTGAAATGTTTGGAGCGGAACAATTATTAATGAACAGATGCCAAAATCAAGAAGTGTTTGACAAGGCTGTTAAAATGATTAATGGTTTTAAAGGGTATTTTGTAAGTCACGGTCAAACTGTTTATGAAAATCCCTCTCCAGGCAATAAAGCCGGGGGAATAACAACTCTTGAAGAAAAAAGTTTGGGTTGCGTTCAAAAAGGCGGCAGTGCTGTTATTACAGATGTACTTGAATATGGCGGGCATTGTCGTAAATCAGGATTAAGCTTGTTAACAGGCCCCGGTAATGATATTGTTTCAACAACTAATTTAACAGCAGCCGGCGCTCATATTATTTTGTTTACAACCGGCAGGGGAACTCCTCTCGGTTCAGTTGTGCCTACCGTAAAAATTTCTTCAAATACTTCTCTTTTTGAAAGAAAACAAAATTGGATAGATTTTAATGCAGGCAATCTTATTGCTTCTAACGATTTTGAAAGTGAAACCGAAAACTTGTTTTCATTTGTATTAAAAATTGCTTCCGGCAGTAAAACAAAAAACGAAATAAACGGCTGCAGTGAAATAGCTGTATTTAAAGACGGAGTTACAATGTAATTGACGTTCAATTACTTGACAAGAACGGTGATTTTTGATAATATAATTTCATATTGAATGACTGAGAAAAAGAGGAGTATTTTATTTTCTTTTTTCAGAGAGCAGGCGGTTGGTGCAAGCCTGTAAAAGAGGTAAAAGAAGGTAGCTTTTGAGTCGGCAGGGTGAAATAAAGTAGCCTTGTCCGTATATCTGCGTTAAAGATTTAAGTGGCACGTTTTGCGTGCAATATGAGTGGTACCACGGAATTAATGCTTTCGCCTCATTTTTCGGCGAAAGCTTTTTTATTTGTTTAGGAGATGAAAAAATGGCAAAAGAACTTGCAAAACAGTACGACCCTTCAGAGGT
This sequence comes from uncultured Oscillospiraceae bacterium, assembly GCA_900555015.1. Classification (GTDB taxonomy): domain Bacteria; phylum Bacillota; class Clostridia; order Oscillospirales; family Acutalibacteraceae; genus Eubacterium_R. Next base: position 6,108 of record USJL01000016.1, on the reverse strand, counting down.
TGAAGACCGTACCTATAAATTTTGGTGTGATAACAAGTATTTTCACGCCGAAGTTAATCCAAAGAAAAAACCTTACACTATTGTAATTCCTCCTCCAAACATTACAGGGCAGCTTCATATGGGTCATGCCCTTGATAATACTTTGCAGGATATTTTAATCAGATGGAGAAGAATGCAGGGTTATGAAGCATTGTGGCTTCCTGGTACAGACCATGCATCTATTGCCACTGAAGCAAAAATTGTTGAAGCAATGAGGGCTGAAGGCATTACAAAAGAAGATATCGGCAGAGACGGATTTCTTGAGCGTGCCTGGGATTGGAAAGATAAATACGGCTCAAGAATTATCGAACAGTTAAAGAAAATGGGATCTTCCTGTGATTGGGACAGAGAACGTTTTACTCTTGATGAAGGTTGTTCAGAGGCTGTTAAAGAAGTATTTGTAAATCTTTATAATAAAGGCTTAATTTATCAGGGTAAAAGAATGGTAAACTGGTGCCCTCATTGTAAAACCACTATTTCCGATGCTGAAGTTGAATATGAAGACCAAGCAGGTCATTTTTGGCATCTTCGTTATCCTTTTGTTGACGGCAGCGGTTACCTTGAACTTGCTACAACCCGTCCTGAAACTTTGCTTGGCGATACTGCTGTGGCAGTTAATCCAAATGATGACAGATATAAAGATTTAGTCGGCAAAATGCTTGATTTGCCTATTGTTCACCGTCAAATTCCTGTTATTGCAGATGAATATGTAGATGTTGAATTTGGAACAGGTGTAGTTAAAATTACTCCTGCTCACGACCCTAATGACTATGAGGTAGGATTAAGACATAATCTTGAAATAATTGATGTTATGACCGACGACGGTCATATTGCCGACGGTTGGGGTAAATACTCCGGAATGGACAGATATGAGTGCCGTGCTGAAATCGTTAAAGATTTGGAAGCAGAGGGTGCTTTAATTGAAATTGAAGATTACAGCCATAATGTAGGCACTTGTTATCGTTGCCACACTTCTATTGAACCAAGACTTTCAAAGCAATGGTTCGTGAAAATGGAACCTCTTGCAAAGCCTGCCATTGATGTTGTTAAAAACGGTGAAGTAAAATTCGTTCCTGAAAGATTTGATAAAATTTACTATCATTGGATGGAAAATATTAAGGATTGGTGTATTTCCCGTCAGCTTTGGTGGGGACATCGAATTCCGGCTTATTATTGCCAAGACTGCGGCGAGGTAATGGTTTCAAAAGATGCCGTTCATAAATGTACAAAATGCGGCAGTGAAAATGTTGTTCAAGACCCTGATACTCTTGATACTTGGTTTTCTTCCGCTCTTTGGCCGTTTTCTACTCTCGGTTATCCTGAAAAAACAAAAGAGCTTGAATATTTTTATCCAACAAGTACTCTTGTAACCGGCTATGATATTATTTTCTTCTGGGTTGCAAGAATGATTTTCTCCGGCGTAGAGCATATGGGTAAAGTTCCGTTTAATACAGTGTTCATTCACGGTATTGTAAGAGATGCTCAAGGCAGAAAAATGAGTAAATCTCTCGGTAACGGTATTGACCCGCTTCTTGTTATTGATGAATACGGTGCAGATGCATTAAGATTTACTCTTGCAACAGGTAATTCGCCGGGAAATGATATGCGTTTTTCTGATGACCGTGTTAAGGCTTCACGAAATTTTGCAAATAAACTTTGGAATGCCGCACGTTTTGTTCTTATGTATTTGGGTGAGGACTATAAATATAACGGTCTTCCTTCTGATTTGGCTATTGAAGATAAATGGATTATCAGTAAGGTAAACACTCTTGCAAAGGATGTAACGGAAAATCTTGAGAAATTTGAACTCGGCATTGCCGTTCAAAAACTTTATGATTTTATTTGGGATGTATTTTGTGATTGGTACATTGAAATTTCTAAAATCAGGCTTCAAAGCGGTGAGGGCGCAGATACCGCAAAAGCAGTTTTAGTTTATGTATTAACCGATATTTTAAAACTTCTTCATCCTTTTATGCCGTTTATTACCGAGGAAATTTATCAAGCTATTCCTCATACAGACGAATCTATTATGATTTCAAAATGGGTTGAATATGATGAAGCTCTTAATTTCACCGCTGATGAAACAGAAATGGAAAGAATTATGACGGCAATTAAGGGTATCAGAAATCGCCGTGGCGAAATGAACATTCCTCCAAGTAAAAAGGCAACTGTTTATGTTGAAACACAGTATGAATCAACATTTAATACAGGTGCGGAATTTATTAAGCGTCTTGCGTCTGCAAACAGCGTTGTGGTTGCTTCTTCTTTTGAGGATTTAGGCAATACTGTTACCGTTATTACAGATGATGCTAAAATCTATATTCCTTTGGGTGAGCTTGTGGATTTTGAGGCTGAAAGAAAACGCCTTGAAAAGGAAATGGCTGCTGCACAGGATAAACTTGATTTTATTAATAAAAAACTCAGCAATCCCGGTTTTGTAAACAAAGCACCTGAAAAGGTTGTTGCACAAAACAGGGAAGATGCTGCAAAACTTGAAGAAAAAATTGCAAACATTAAAAATTCTATTGACTCATTAGGTAAATAAATGAATTACATTGATGCATTGAACTTCATAGAAAAAAAGCAAAGACTCGGTATAAAGCCGGGTCTTTCACGCATAAAAAACACATTAAATAAATTAAATAATCCGCAAAATAAAATTAAGGTAATTCATATCGCCGGCACAAACGGCAAAGGCACCGTTTCAAATATAATAGCAAACGGTTTAATTAATTGCGGCTATAAAGTCGGCTTGTTTACTTCGCCTTGGATTATTGATTACAGAGAACAAATTCAAATTAACGGCAATTTTATTCCCGAAGAAATATTTGCGTCTTATGTAACTGAATTAAAGGATGAAGAATTAACCGAATTTGAACTTTTAACTGCAATTATGTTTAAATATTTTTATGACGAATCTGTTGACTATGCTGTTGTTGAATGTGGAATGGGCGGTAAAGGCGATTGTACTAACGTCCTTGATTCGCCGGAAGTTTGTGTAATCACTTCTGTTTCTCTTGACCACACCGATTTTTTGGGAAGCACCATAAATGAAATAGCACTTGAAAAGGCAGGTATCATAAAACAAAATTCAACTGTGGTTTTATATCCAAATAAAGAATGTGAATCTGTTTTTGAATCTGTTTGTAATAAAACCGACAGCAAATTAATAAAGGTTCGTGACCTCGGTAATTTTAAAGATAATAATCTTGAAACCGCAAGTCAGGCTTTGGCGTTTTTGCGTCAGTGTGTTCATTTAAATTATCCGTCGTTACCTGCCCGTCAGCAATATATAGGTAATAATATTATGTTAGACGGTGCTCATAATAAGGACGGTGCGCTGGCGTTGAAAGATTATTTACCCAATAAAAAAATCACTGCTATTATCGGCATGATGAAAGATAAGGATGTTAATTCTTATTTTGAAATTCTTGCACCGTATTTTGATAAAATCATTACTGTAACGGTAAATAATTCCCGTGCCATGTCTGCCGAATCTTTGGCTGAAATAGCAAAAAAATATAATAAAAATGTTTTTGCCTGTGAAAATCCTCATAATGCCGTTAGCAATGAAAAGGGTAATTGCGATTTTCTTTTTGTTGGCGGATCGTTCTATTTGGCAAGAGAAATAATAAAAGATTTGTTATAAACTAAAATTCGATAAAATATTTAAAACTGCTCTGTTATATTCTAACAGAGCAGTTTTTCTTTGGAGTGATAATTATGAGCGTAACAATAGAATCAAGCGGAAATTTAATGGTCGTTTATTTAATCGGAGAGTTAGACCACCATACGGCAAAAGATATACGTGAAAAAATTGATTTTGCCATAAGCTGTAAAAAGCCAAATCACCTTGTGCTTGATTTTAAAAACATTACTTTTATGGATTCCAGCGGAATAGGTCTTGTTATGGGCAGATTCCGTTTAATGCAAAATCATAAGGGCAGTGTTGAAATTAAAAATGTAACACCGCAAACCAAAAAGATTATGGAACTTGCCGGTTTAGGCAGAATTGCAATTATAAATGAAATTAAGGAGTAAATTATGACAAATGAATTTAAATTAACCGTTGAAAGTAAAAGTGTAAACGAAGGGTTTACAAGGGTTGTTGTTTCTTCCTTTGTAACACCGCTTGACCCAACAATCGAAGAACTTGCAGATTTAAAAACCGCTGTGTCCGAAGCAGTAACAAATTCTATTGTTCACGGATATAAGGAACAATTCGGCAAAATTTACATAACAGGTAAAATAAAAGACAATATCGTTAAAATTATTATAAAAGATAAAGGCTGCGGTATAGATGATGTTCAGCAGGCAATGACTCCGCTTTTTACAACCGGCGAGGGTGAACGTGCTGGATTAGGATTTACAGTAATGGAAAGCTTTTGCAATAAGGTATCTGTTCGCTCTTCTGTTGGAAAAGGCACAACGGTAACTTTAATTAAAAAAATCGAAGGCAAGTCCAAATGGTAACAGATAAAAGGGAAGAACTGATTGAAAATAATATCGGTTTGGTTCATTCTGTGGCAAAACGATTTCGTGGCAGAGGTGTTGAATATGATGATTTATTTCAGTGCGGTTGTATCGGATTAATAAAAGCTGTTGATAATTTCGACGAATCGTTAGGATACAAATTTTCAACTTATGCCGTTCCGGTTATTATGGGAGAAATAAAACGTGTTTTCAGAGATGGCGGAGCTATTAAAGTAAGCCGCAGTTTAAAAGAAAAATCGTTAAAAGCTCAAACAGTGCGTGAAAAATTTATAAATGAAGAACAGCGTGAACCTACCGTTACTGAGTTATCTCAATTATTGGGATGCGATGTAAATGAAACTGCAGAGATTTTAAATGTAATAACGCCAATGATTTCAATTAATCAGTTTGGTGAGGATGGTGCCGAAGATTTTGATATTCCCGTTGATGATTCGGAGCAGTTGTTTAATAAGTTATCTGTATCACAGGCTGTAGGGTGTTTAAACAATCAAGAAAAACTTATAGTTGATTACAGATATTTTAAAGGAAAAACGCAATCACAAACAGCAAAATGCTTGGGCATATCTCAAGTTCAGGTTTCAAGAAAAGAAAAAGCCCTTCTGCACAAATTGCGAGAAAGGCTTTTGTAGTGGTATGTTATAATGTGTTTAAGTCGTATGGAGTCTTTTGATATACAAAGTAGTTTAACCAGTTTGTATAAATTAAATTGCCGGCACTTTTCCAATTCATTTTCGGCACAAGATTAATGTCATCATTAGGAAAATAGTTAATCGGCTTTTTAATGGGCAATCCTTTTTCCAAATCTCTAAAATATTCTTTAGCTAAAGTATCACGGTCATATTCACTGTGCCCTGTAATAAAAATATTACGGCATTCCATGTCAGAAATTATGTGTATACCTGATTCCTCACTGTAAGATATAATTTGTAAATCTTTAATCTTTGCAATGTCGCTTGTGCTTAAAGACCATTCACGTGAATGAGGAACGTAAAATACATCGTCAAGTCCTCTCATTAACGGGTGAGTAATGTCTAAACTGAAATGAGGAAAAACACCAAAGCATTTTTCTTTAAGCGTAATCGGTTCAATGCCGTAATGGTAATAAAGACCTGCAAAAGCACCCCAGCATAAATGCATTGTTGAGTAAACGTTTGTTTTTGTCCATTCAAATATTGTGCAAAGTTCTTCCCAATAATCAACTTCCTCAAATTTAAAGTCTGCAAGGGGAGCACCGGTTATTATCATTCCGTCATACTTGTTATTTTTCACTTCATCGAAAGTTTTGTAAAATTTAAGCATGTGTTCTTTGGATGTGTTTTTAGTTTTGTGTGTTGCAACTTGCAGTAAATCAACGTTAACTTGTAACGGACTGTTAGAAAGTAATCTTAATATTTGAGTTTCCGTTTCAATTTTTGTGGGCATTAAATTTAAAATTATAATGTCAAGCGGTCGAATATCTTGTGTATCCGCACGTTTGTTGCTCATTACAAAAACATTTTCTAATTCTAAACTTTGTTTTGCGGGCAATTCATCATCAATTCTAATTGGCATTTTGCCCACCTCCTTAATATAATG
>USJL01000015.1 GCA_900555015.1 uncultured Oscillospiraceae bacterium | reverse complement strand
TTAATTATAATATTTTAAGATATAAATTATATTTATATAAAGGGTGGTGTAAAAATGGCAAACGGCAAATTCAGAAAAAATTTAACCTCAAGAACTTTTATAATTATGATGGTTATAATTTTTTTGTTTGTAACAGATTTGGGCCGCTTGCTTTACATCCAAATCGTTAAAGGTAACGAATATGCCGAAAAAGCGGAAAGCCAACAGCTTTCCGATACGGAAATAGAGGCAATGCGTGGCACGATCTATGATTCCGAGGGAAATGTGCTTGCACAGTCTGCAACTGTTTGGACGGTTTACCTTGACCCGTCAAATATTACAGATGATAACAGAAGCCTTATTGTTGATTATTTGGCAGAAACTTTTGAATATAACGATGAAGAGAAGGCAAAACTTTTAGAAAAAAGTAAGCAAGATAATAAATATGCCGTTGTGCAAAATAAAGTCGAAAACAGAATTAAAGAGGAAATCGCCGCTTTCGTAAAAGAACATAAGCTTGCACGCTGTATCGGCTTTGAACAGGCAACGCAAAGGTATTATCCTTACGGCACGTTAGCATCATCCGTTATCGGATTTACCGGTGCGGATAATCAGGGACTTGCAGGAATCGAGTCGTATTATGACGAAGATCTAACGGGAACAAACGGCAGAATAATCACTGCAAAAGACGCCAAGTCAAATTCAATATCTGCCGATTATGAAACATCGGTTGAAGCGCAAGACGGCGATTCACTTAATTTAACAATAAACACAACAATTCAGTATTATCTTGAAAAAGAATTAAAAAGCGCTCTTGAAGAGTATGACGCAAAAGGTACATACGGCGTTGTAATGAATTGTAAAACAGGCGCTGTTCTTGCAATGGCTGCATTGCCGGATTATGATTGTAACGAGCCTTACAAAATCAATTATCAAAAATATGCCGATGAAATAGATAAGGCACAAGGCGATGAAAAAAAGGAACTTCAAAGCGCATATGTTCAACAGCAGTGGCGAAACTTTACCGTTTCTGATACATATGTTCCGGGTTCTGTATTTAAAACATTTATGGCTGCGGCGGCTCTTGAAGAAAATGTTGTTAATTTAAATACAACATACACCTGCACAGGTTCCATTCAAGTAGATACCTACAAAATGAATTGCCATTATCACGCAGGCCACGGAACTCAAACATTTACACAAGGACTTGAAAATTCGTGCAACCCGTTTTTCATAACAGTTGGTCAAAAATTAGGCGTTCATAATTATTTTAAATATTTTGACGGATTCGGTTTTACACAAAAAACCGGCATTGATTTGCCCGGCGAAGCAAGCCCACAGTATTATCAGGAAAAACAGTATGGTATAGTTGAGCTTTCTTCGGCTTCATTCGGTCAAACAAACAGCTTAACACCTATTCAGGTTTGCACCGGTCTTTGTGCAATAGCAAACGGCGGCAAACTTCTTCAACCTTATATTGTAGATGAAATTAAGGATGCAAACGGAAATACGGTTTCTAAAACTCAACCAACAGTTTTAAGACAGGTTATAAGCGAAGAAACATCAAAAACCGTTTGTAATATGATGAAATCTGTTGTAGATAACGGCACAGGTAAAAACGGATATGTTGCAGGTTACAGTGTCGGCGGTAAAACAGGTACATCTACCAAATTGGGTGAATCGGCAGCCGGTGAAAAAGATAAGTATATTGTTTCCTTTGCTGCCATTGCCCCAAGTGATGACCCTGAAATCGCAATGATTATTATTTGCGATGAACCTAATGTAGATTTAGGCGGCGGCGCAATTTGCGCACCTATTGCCGCAACTGTAATTGAGGAAGCAATGAATGTTTTGGGTGTTGAACCTAAATATACAAGCGATGAAAAGAAAAACCTTTCAATTAAAACACCTGCCGTTACCGGCAAAAAGTTAAGTGACGCTAAATCTTTAATTGAAAATTCAGGTTTAAAATGTAAAATAGTAGGTGACGGGGATGCGGTTGTAAAACAAAGTCCGGCAGCTTCCCAAACAATACCTACAGGTGGAACGGTTGTTCTATATACAAGCGATGAAAAGCAAACCGTTAAAGTGCCTGATTTTACAGGTAAAACAATCAGTGAAGCAAACAGACTTGCAGCAGAAAATAATTTAAATATTGAAGTTGCAGGCAATGATTCGTCAAATGCTTCTGTAGTAGGATATAAACAAAGCGAAACAGCAGGCTCTGATGTTGAAATCGGAACGGTAATAACAGTTTCGTTTAAATCAACTCAGGCAGTGCTTGATTAAATTTAAATTTTCGATTGAATAAAATCAATCTTTATTCGGGAGGAATGCAAAATGAAGTTATCTCAACTTTTGCAGGGAATTGAAATTTTAAGTGATTATAATGATGTTGAAGTAACAGATGTTACACAGGATTCAAGAACGGTTACAAACGGCTCTCTTTTTGTTTGCGTAAAGGGCAATACTTTTGACGGCCATTCTGTTGCTGCCGAAATGATTGAAAAAGGTGCGGTTGCGGTTATTTGCGAAAAAGATTTGGAAATTGAAAATCAAGTAATCGTTAAAGATTCCAGGGCAGTTTTTTCTCCTATTTGTGCAAATTTTTACGGCAACCCTGCCGATAAACTTAAATTAATCGGCTTAACAGGCACAAACGGAAAAACAACCACAACTTTCCTTATTAAGCAAATTCTTGAAAATATGGGCAAAAAGGTCGGCCTTATAGGTACGGTTCAAAATATGGTCGGCAGTGAAATTTATCCTGCAAAGTTTACAACTCCCGACCCTCACGAACTTCAAAAGCTTTTCAGCCTTATGGTTAAAGCAGGTTGTGAGTATTGTGTAATGGAAGTATCATCACAGGCACTTGCACAGGGCAGAGTAAACGGAATACATTTTCTTGTGGGTGCTTTCACCAATTTAACTCAAGACCATCTTGATTATCATAAAACTTGGGAAAATTATTTTAATGCCAAAAGAATTTTGTTTGAAAATTGCGATATTGCAGTTACAAACGCAGATGATAAAAACGGTTTAAAAATTGTTGACGGTTTACCTTGCAAAACTATAACATATGCCGTTAACACGAATAATGCAGATTATGTTGCCAAAAATGTAAGATTTTTGCCAAACGGTGTTGAATATGAGCTTGTTTGCGACAATATAGGCAGAGTACATTGCTCAATTCCCGGCAGATTTTCGGTTTATAATTCTCTTTGTGCCGCTTCCGTTGCTCTTGCACTTGGCGTTGGCTTTGTAGATGTGTTAAATTCCGTTCCTAAATGCAACGGTGTTAAGGGCAGAATCGAAGTTGTTCCTACAAATAAGGATTTTACAATTATTATAGATTATGCTCATTCACCAGACGGACTTGAAAATATTATTCTTTCACTTAAAGAAATCGCAAAAGGCAGAGTAGTAACCGTGTTCGGTTGCGGCGGCGACAGGGATAAAACAAAGCGTCCGTTAATGGGTAAAATCGCAGCCGAGCTTTCAGATTTTTGCGTTGTTACATCAGATAACCCAAGAAGTGAAAATCCTTCTGCCATTATTGAAGATATTTTAGAGGGTATGAAAAATGCCTCTACTCCTTATGAAGTTGTTGAAAACAGAAAAGAGGCAATAAGATACGCCATTGAGCATGCAAAAAAAGATGATATTATTTTGCTTGCAGGTAAAGGTCATGAAACTTATCAAATTCTTCCCACAGGAACAATTCATTTTGACGAAAGGGAAGTTGTTGCTGAAATTTTAGGCGAACAAAAATAATTTAAAAGATTGCTTGCAGTCGGAAAAAGCGGAGACAAAATTAATGATTCCCTTAAAACTGTCGGAAATCGCAAAGTGCTGTAACGGCACTTATAATTGCGACGTTGAAATTAATTCTGTTGTTATTGATACAAGAAAAATTGAAAAAGGCTGCCTTTTTATTTGCATAAAAGGCGAAAGGTTTGACGCTCATCAGTTTATAGACGAAGCCTTTGAAAAAGGTGCTGCCGCTGTTATGGTAAGCCGTGATGTTAATATTGATAAGCCTTTTGTTAAGGTAGACGACACGGCAAAGCAAATGCTTAACTTAGCAGGATATTACCGCTCAAAATTTAATATTCCTGTGGTTGGATTAACCGGCTCTGTTGGAAAAACTACAACAAAAGAATTTACTTCCCTTGTTGTTTCTTCTAAATATAATACAGTTAAAACTCAGGGTAATTTGAATAATGAAATCGGTTTGCCGCAAATGCTTTTTCAGTTTGATGAATCAACACAGGCAGCCGTTATTGAAATGGGCATGAATCATTTCGGAGAGATTCACCGCCTTGTAACCGCCACAAAACCAACTGTGGGTATTATTACAAATATAGGCGTTTCACATATTGAAAACCTTGGTTCAAGGGAAGGAATACTTAAAGCAAAACTTGAAATTCTTGACGGCATTGAAGAGGGTTCACCTTTAATAATCAACGCAGATAACGATATGCTTAAAACTGTGCTTGATAACGATGATATTGTTGATAAATATAACGTTATTACAGTTGGTATTGACGGCGTTTGGCAGTACAGAGCAGTTAATATAAATGAAGAAAACGGTTCAACATCGTTTGATATTAATTACTGCGTTGAAAAAAATGTTTCTAATCCGGACGGTCCTCAAGTTATTTTCGCAACTAAAAAACAGCATGTTGTAATTCCTACAATCGGAATTCATAATGTTTATAATGCCCTTGTTGCTTTTGCAACAGGTATTGTTCTTGGTATTGATTCAAATGCTGCGGCAAATGCACTTGCAAATTATGTTCCTGCAGGAATGAGGCAAAAGGTCGTTAACGTAAACGGCATTATCTCAGTTGAAGATTGCTATAACGCATCACCCGATTCAATGAAAGCGGGCATTACAACACTTGCTGATTTAAAGGCAAATAAAAAAATCGCCGTTTTATCCGATATGCTGGAACTTGGCGAATATTCAAAAGATGCGCATTATAATGTGGGCAAATTTGCCGGTGAAAATAATATAGATTGTGTGTATTGTGTTGGCAACGATGCACAATTTATTGTTAAAGGCGCAAAAGATTTCGGCGTTAAAGAAGCAATTCTTTTTGCCGATAAACAGGAATTAACAAACAAACTTTATGAATCTGTAAAAAGCGGCGACGCCGTTTTGTTTAAAGCCAGCAGAGGCATGAAGCTGGAAGAGGTTATTTCTTCAATTTATAAAAGGTGGGAAAGTTAAATGAGCAGTACGGTTGCAATAGTTATTGCCGTTATTATCGCATTCGGCGTAACGGCAGGCTTGGGATTTGTTATTATTCCCTGGTTAAGAAAATTAAAATTCGGTCAAACTATTCTTGACATAGGTCCGTCTTGGCATAAATCAAAACAGGGCACTCCAAATATGGGCGGTTTAATGTTTATAATAGGCATTATTGTTTCAAGCGTTGTTGCATTGCTTACGTTCCATTTGTCAGGCGGTAATCTTGAAAGTGATTATTCTGCTTTGTTTCAGGGCAGAGAGCTTGTTCTTGTTATTGCAGGTTTGGCACTCGCTCTTTGTTGCGGAATTGTTGGCTTTACCGATGATTATATTAAAATCAAGCTTAAAAGAAATGAGGGGCTTTCGGCAAAGCAAAAATCATTGGGTCAGTTAATTGTGGCATTCGGTTATGTTTTAACGCTTTGGCTTTCTCATAATACATCTTGGTATTTTCCTTTTATCGGTACAGTTAATTTTGAAAAAAATCTTTTCACATCTGTTGTTTTTTGGCTTTTAAGCATTGTAATTATTTACGGTTGTGTTAATTCGGTAAATTTAACAGACGGTATTGACGGACTTTGTTCTTCCGTAACAGCTACTGCCGCCGTAGGTTTTATTGTAATTTCATATTTGCAGGGTTTTGCAGGCTTGGGCATAGTTTCCGGTGCATTGCTTGGCGGCGTGCTTGGCTTTCTTTGCTGGAACTGGAACCCGGCAAAAACTTTTATGGGCGACACAGGTTCATTGTTTTTAGGCGGAATGGTTGCAGCTCTCGGTTTTGCAATTAAATGTCCTATTTTACTTTTACCAATCGGTATTGTTTATGTTTGTGAAACAATGAGCGATATTATTCAAATCGGCTATTTTAAAATTACACACGGTAAGCGTATTTTTAAAATGGCTCCCATTCACCACCATTTTGAAATGTGTGGCTGGAAAGAAAAGAAAATTTGCTTTGTATTTTCTGCCGTTAATGCAGTGGGCGTAATCATTGCCGTTCTTTTAATTGCATTCGGCGCCGCAAAATAATTGTAAAATAATAAAATTAAGAAAGGAAAACAAATATGGCTGATATGTTAGAACCGCCTGTCAGGTATCCAAAGGATAACGGCAGTAAAAAATCAGGCGGCCGTTTAAATCGCAGGCAAAGAAAATCAACCGTTGAAAACGATTCTAATATAATTAAACCCGAAAAAAGTTTTAAAGGCTTAAGAAAGTCTGATTTATTTGTTACCGGCAGTTTTGATATTCCGTTTTTTGCTTTAACTATGGTAATTCTTGCTGTTGGTCTTGTAATGTTGTTTTCTTCTTCTTATGCTTATTCATATTATAAATACGATAATTCATATCATTATTTTTTCAGACAACTGATTTTTGCCGCAATCGGCATTGCTTTTATGTTTTTCCTGTCTAAATTAAATTATCGTTGGTTTAAAGCACTTGCCCCTTATTTATTCGGCATAACCGTGTTTTTACTTGTGCTTGTTCTGTTTTATCATACCAACGTTTCAACAGATGAAGGTGAAGCGTTTAAAAGATATATTAAAATCCCCGGTTTGGGCATAACGTTTCAGCCGTCTGATATTGCAAAATTCACATTAATAATAACACTTGCAACTTATATAAGCAAAAACGCCGGCAAAATGAACAGGGTTAAAGAAGGCTTTCTTTTTCCCGGTCTTATAGTTGCTCTCTATTGCGGTTTAATTTTACTTGAAAATCATATGTCCGGCACAATACTTGTTTTTGTAATCGGCATGGCAGTAATGTTTGCAGGCGGCTCAAACAAAAAAATATTTGCTGTGGGCGTTGCTATTGTTGTGGCAGGTATATTAATAGTTTTAATGTTTCCTGATGCACTTCCGCAGTATGTTCAGCAAAAACTTGTGGCTTGGCGAGATAAAGATTTTGAACCGTTAGGTGCAAGGTGGCAAACAAATAATTCTTTGTATGCTATAGGTTCAGGCGGATTATTTGGTGTAGGTTTAGGCAATTCAAAACAAAAATATCTTTATGTTTCAGAACCTCAAAACGATTTTATTTTCTCCATTGTTTGTGAAGAATTAGGATTTATAGGCGCGGCTGTTATTATTGTTTTGTTTGCACTTCTTGTTGTAAGAGGTATTATTATCGCTTTAAGGTGTGAAGACAAATTTGCGTCATTAACAGTAATCGGCATCGTAACTCAAATCGGTGTGCAGGTTGCGTTTAACATTCTTGTTGTAACAGACTCCATTCCAAACACAGGTATTGCGTTGCCGTTTTTCAGTTACGGCGGCACCGCACTTGTTATGATACTTTGTGAAATGGGTGTTGTGCTTGGAATTTCACGAAAATCAAATCAAAAAAAGGTGTAAGCGTATGAAAATTTTATTTGCAACAGGCGGCACTGCAGGTCATATAAATCCTGCACTTGCCGTTGCTTCATATATCAGAGAGCAAAATCAAAATACCGAGATTCTTTTTGTAGGCACAAAAGACCATATGGAATCACGTCTTGTTCCGAATGCCGGTTTTGATTTTAAAACTATTGACATCAGCGGATTTCGCAGGTCATTCTCTCCGTCTGCTATTGCTCATAATATTAAAACTGTGGCAAAATTGGTAAAGTCAGAGGGAGAAAGTAAAAAAATTATAAAAGAATTTAAACCCGATGTTTGTGTGGGCTTCGGCGGTTATGTTTCCGGTCCTGTTCTTGAAGAGGCTGTAAGAATGGGCATTCCATGCTGTATTCATGAGCAAAATGCTTTTCCGGGTGTAACAAACAAAACCCTTGCAAAAAAAGTTAATAAGGTAATGTTAACGGTTGAAGATGCAAAAAAACATCTTGATGCAAAAGGCGAAGTTGTGGTAACGGGATTGCCTGTGCGTGGTGAAATATTGAATTCAAACAAAGATTTTTCCCGTGCAGAATTAGGATTGAAAGAGGACAAGCCTCTTGTTCTTTCATTTGGCGGTTCATTGGGTGCGGCTCCTCTTAACGAAGCAATGTTTGATATTCTTTTAAACAATGCCGAAAGCAAAAAATATTATCATATTCATTCCGTTGGAACAAACGGCACGGAATATCTTGAAAAATTTGAAAAAGCAGGTTTTAAAAGCGGTAAAAAAGGTACTGTTGAGGTTAGACAGTATATTGATAATATGGATGTTTGTATGTCTGCGGCAGACCTTGTTATCGGCAGAGCAGGCGCTTCATCGCTTTCAGAAATCGAAGCTCTTGGCAAGGCTTCCGTGTTGATTCCAAGTCCTTACGTGGCGGAAAATCATCAGTATCATAATGCAATGGCGCTTGTTAACAGAAATGCCGCACGTATTTTAGAAGAAAAAGATTTAACATCCGATTCTTTAAATAAATTAATTGATGAACTTCTTTCAAATAAGGAAGAACTTAAAAATATAGAAAATAACGCAAAATCAATGTCTGTTTCAGACTCTCGTGAAAAAATTGCCAATATAATCATTTCTCTTGCAAAGTAATTTGTCATTTTTCACCCTTGGTGCATAGTATAAAAAAGACTATGCACGGCAGGTGGAAATTTTGGAAAAATTAATTATTAACGGCGGTAAAAAAATGGGCGGTGAAATATCCGTTCACGGTGCAAAAAACTCTGTTTTACCTATTTTAGCTGCAACTTTGCTTGTTAACGGCGAATGTGTAATACATAATGTTCCGGATTTGGCAGATGTAAGAGCCTCTGTTAAAATTCTTAATTTTTTAGGTGCAAAGGCAGTTAAGTGCGGCAGCACGGTGTCTGTAGACGCTTCTTCCGTTTCCCAAAATTATATTCCCGAGGAAATGATGCGCGAAATGCGTTCTTCAATAATTTTTCTCGGTTCACTTCTTTCAAGAACGAAGGAGGCAACCCTTTGTTATCCCGGCGGATGCGATATCGGCGTTCGTCCTATTGATTTACATATAAGCGCTTTAAAAAAAATTGGTGCTCAAATTAACGAAAACGGAAACTGTATTTGCTGCAAATCAACAGAGCTTCATGGCTCAAAAATAATTTTAACTTTTCCAAGCGTTGGCGCTACTGAAAATATTATTATTTCGGCAGTTTTGGCAAAGGGCAGAACAACCGTTATTAATGCCGCCCGTGAACCTGAAATTTCCGATTTGGCAGAGTTCCTTAACTCATGCGGCGCACGCATCTTCGGAGCAGGCGAGGGAACGATTGAAATTGAAGGTGTAGACAGATTATATCCCTGTTCTCACAATGTTATTCCCGACAGAATTGAAGCCGCAACTTATATGAGTGTTGGTGCTTTAAATTGTGATGAGCTTGTAATTAAAAATATTAGGGCAAATCATTTATCACCGGTTATTCCTGTTTTTATGGATATGGGTTGTAAGCTTTATATTAACTCAAATGAATTAAAGGTGGTTTCACCTAAGAAAATTAAAGCAGTAAAACATATTAAAACTATGCCGTATCCCGGTTTTCCTACTGATTGTCAAGCAACGGTAATGGCTGCTTTAACAAAGTCAAACGGAACATCCTTAATTCGAGAAAGCATTTTTGAAAGCAGATATAAGCATGTAAGCGAGTTAAATCGCTTTGGTGCCGATATTATTGTTAATGACAGCGTAGCTGCCGTTAACGGTGTTAAAAATTTATATGGTGCAAATGTATATTGCACCGATTTGCGTGGCGGCGCGGCTCTTGTTATTGCGGCACTTGCGGCGCAGGGTGTTTCAACTGTCGGCGATATTTATCATATCGACAGGGGATACGAAAAATTTGAAGATAATTTAAAATTAATCGGCGGAGATATTATTAGAATTAATAATTAACGGATATGAAAAATAAGAATAATAATAAAGTTAAAAGTATGAATAATTTTGACGGGCTTGAGCCTCCTAAAATTTATAATTCAGCCCCTCAAATAAGAAATGCTGATATGCAGTATAATCAGGACGGTAAAAATATCAGCACTGCGGAAAAAAGACATAAACAAAATAAAAAGCGTAAATTAAAAAATAGTGTTCGTAAAGCACTTATTACAATATGCTTAATTATTGTATTATTGGCTGTAGCGGTTGTGCTTTCACTTACCGTGTTTTTCAAAATAACCGTTATAAATGTTAACGGCAGTGGAATTTATACTTCAGATGAAGTAGTAGCATACAGCAATATTGATATCGGCGATAATTTGTTTTTAATAAACAGCGATGACTGTGCTAAAAGCTTAGAAGAAAATTTGCCGTATATTTATTCGGTAACTGTAAAAAGAAAATTACCGTCTGAAATTACACTTAATATAACAGAGGCAACTCCTTGCTATTATATAAAAAATGAAGACGGAAGTTATAAGTTGCTTGACGATAACTTAAAGGTACTTAAAGATTCATCTAAAGAAATTCCTGCAGATGTTAAAGAAATACAAAATGCAACTGTAACATCATCAAAAGAAGGTCAAATAATTGTTTTTGAAAACGAGGATGTTTCAAATTGTATAATTAAATTGTCTGAAATAATTAAAAATTTAAATATGACGGAAGCTACAGCACTTTCGTCAAACGGATTAAATGATAATTACATTATTTATGAAAACAGAATTACTTTTAAATTAGGCAGCTGTGATGATTTGGAAAATAAAGTGTACAGAGGATTGGCAGTTTGTGAAAAAATGAATGAAACCAATGAAAATGCTAAAGGAACACTTGATTTAACTGCTGACAAGCAATCTTACTTTACAGCTGATTAAGCCTGATTTTACTGTAAAGGCATTTACTTTACAATAATTTGTCAGTTTTCGGAAATTTTACTGAATTTGTTAATATTCAACAACAAGTAACAATTTTTTAATAAAATATTTGAAAAAAATATTTAATTAAAATCAAAAAAAGTATTGCAAAATGATTACAATATTGTTACAATATGTTTGTATCACAACGAAAGCAGTGAATAAAAAATATATAAAGGAGAATTAACAGTATGGGACGTTATGAAATTGATACAGACGACACAAAAGTTGTTTCTATAAAAGTTGTAGGTGTCGGCGGAGGCGGCGGAAACGCAGTTAACCGCATGGTACATTGTAATATTCAAGATGTTGAGTTTGTTGCAGTAAACAGTGATAAACCGGCTCTTGCAAAATCAACAGCAACACACAAAATCCTTATCGGCGAAAAGGCTACAAAGGGTCGTGGCGCAGGTGCAAAGCCTGAAATCGGCACAAAAGCAGCAGAGGAAAGCCGTGAAGCATTAACAGATATTCTTACCGGTTCAGAAATGGTATTCATTACAGCCGGTATGGGCGGCGGCACAGGCACAGGTGCAGCACCGGTTGTTGCTAAAATTGCAAAAGATTTGGGTATTCTTACCGTTGGCGTTGTTACAACTCCTTTTGCTTTTGAAGGTAAGCGCCGTATGGACCAAGCACAGGCAGGTATTAACGAACTTGCTCAGTATGTTGATTCACTTATGGTAATTCCTAACGAAAATCTTAAATATGTTACTGAAGAAAGAATTACTCTTCTTAACGCTTTTGAAATTGCAAACGATGTTCTTCGTCAGGGCGTTCAGTCTATTTCAGACCTTGTAAATGCAACAGGTCTTGTAAACTCAGACTTTGCCGATGTAACAGAAATCATGAAGGATGCCGGCTATGCTCACATGGGCGTTGGTCGTGCTAAAGGTAAGGATAAGGCTGAAATTGCTGCTCAACAGGCTATTTCAAGTCCTCTTCTTAACACTTCTATTGACGGTGCACGTGGCGTTCTTCTTAACATTACCGCTTCTACAGACATTGGTCTTGAAGAAATCGATGCAGCATCATCTATTGTTACAAATGCTGTTCATCCTGATTGTGAAATCATTTGGGGTGCTAATTTTGATGAATCTCTTGAAGATGAAATGATTATTACAGTTATCGCAACTCGTTTTGGCGATAAAGGACCCGGAGCACCTATTAAATCAACAACAGCAAACATTGAAGTTGCTCCTCCTGTTGAAAAAACAGCCGCTCCAAGCAGTTTTACATCAAATGATGATGATACTTTCAGCGATATTGTTAACTTCTTCAAAAAATAATCGGTATATTTCATACATAAAAAACTCAGCGGTTATAAACTGCTGAGTTTTTGTATATATTCATTCGTTATTTTTTTATCAATTTGTATGCTAAAATTCAAAATTGTGGAAAATTATGTTAATGCAAGTTAAATCCCTTTACATTTTAAACTGTTTCAACACAGTTTTCCACATTTCTACGGTTAAATCTTTAACATTTTCAACAATGTTTTCCGCAATTCTTCAACAAATATTTTTTGTAAAGTTATATGCCTTAACAATAATAAAAGAGCTTATACATTTTGTGTATAAGCTCTTTTTGTATATTACCAATCGGATTTTGTATATGAACGAATAATATTTGTAATAATATTATCTCGTTTAAATCCTTTACCTTTTCCTCCGTTGGCTTGGTCTTGAATTTTACCTGCTCTTATTGTAATAAAATCGGCTTTGTCAATAATTTTATCAATCGGCGGAATATCGCCAAAATCATAGTTACCGTTGTCAATTTTATCAACAATTTTTGTTGCAAGCACTGTGTTGGAGAATTTCTTAACGGCTGTCATTGCCAAAATAATAATTCTGTTGTCTTCCGGCAGTGTAAGCGTTTTTCCGTTTCTTACATCAATTTCATATATATAAAATCTTACTTTTCCGTTGGCAACATCACCTTCGGGGTGGTGGGTGTGTGAAAATTCAAAACCAACGTTTGCATTCTTGGTAAGCGCCGTTTGGTTTAATCCTGCCATATCCCATCTTGCTATGGGTTCATTGAATGAATGAACTGTTATCGGCTTTTCTTTTCCGTCAACGTAAAACATTGCTTCACGGTCGCCGAGTGTGGAACCTGCAAGTATGTAAAGTTTTGTTGAACCTTTGGGAATTTCAATGTTTTGCTCCCTTGCAACTAAAACATCTTTATCAGCGCTCGGGTCTGTCAGTTTAAACGTGATTCCGCCGACTGTCATTTGTGTCGGGTATAATTCGGCAGGCAATGAGCAACCGCCGCCTTGAAGAATAACGTTGCGCTTGTCTGCATTGCTTGTAAATCCTTTAGAGTTGCATTCAAGCTCTATTTTTTTAAAGTTTTCTTTTCCTTTTTTATCTGCTTTTTTAAGCGAAACCTTAAATGTTTTTATTCCAAAAGGTTTAATATCAAAGGTAAGCACTTTTCCTTTAAATTTAGCTTTGTTTTTGTATTCTTCGCTTGCGTATGTTTCACAGGCTTCTTCAATATCTGTATAGAACCTAACACACACTTTGTTTTGCTGTTTGCCTGTTCCTTCGTTAACTCTTATAATTACGCTGTCATCATCTTCTGCAAGTTTAATCGCTCTGATAATAACATTTTCGTTGTTAACTTGTGCAAATGAATAGTTGTTACCTAAGCTGCCGTTTCTGCGTGCACTTGTTTGAAAAGCAATAAGCGGTTTTTGGAATAATTGGCTTTCCTTTTGTGTTGAGTTTTCAAAACCGCTTTCATGGCTGAAAATGCCAAATGAAAAAATATTTTTGCCCAAGTCCTGCAAATCCTGGCGTGTTTCTTTTGTAAAAGCACCGGATGGCGTGTGTATGCATGTAAGCCTTAACGTATTTGACGCCGGCTTGTCCCAGCCGTATTTGCAGTCGCTGAATACAGAAACGCCGTAACTTCCGTCTCCTGCTGTAATATCTGCCCATTTTTGAGCCGGAACTTCATACAGTTTATCCGTGTTGTTTTCACGTTTAATTACACCGAGTCCCAAGTCATATGTTGCTGTTTTGTTGTAGCAAGAAAACGGAAAAACAGCTTTAAGCATGCTTCTTCTTGACTTCCAGTCAACATCATTGAAAACGGATATAAAGTTGCTTTCACTTGTAAGTGAAACGGTTTGTGAAATTGTTGTGTGGTTTGCAGTTCTTGTTACCTTAATTGCAACTCTTGCCGGTCCGTTTTCAACAATTTCAAATTCAGGTGAATTTGCATAAAATGCAGGCTCTTTGTCTAAATCTTCTTTTCTGATTTCCCATGATGGGTAAGACAATGCGCCAACATCATTTAAAACAGCCATTTTAATCGGTGCGTCAAGTAATTGCTTGTTAAGCTTTTTGTCAATAATTGAACCTATATCGCCGTTTTTGTTGAATACAATTCTGTATTTTTTGTTTTCCAAAATATGTTCGCTTACTTTTAAGTCTGTAGCGATTTTACAGCGTGTGTTTGCCGCTTTAACATCATAAACACTGTAACCGAGAGATTTAACGTCAGCCAAAAATACAATGTCAAATTCTTTGCCGGTTTTTTTCAAAATTTGGCTTGGAACTTCATTTCCGTTGCAGTCAAATACACTTACAAATGTTGCGTTGTGGTTAAGTTTAACGTGGGCTGAAACAGTGTCTTTTCTGTCGTAAGCAGTGGGGTTGTTAACAATAACACCGCATTCCGTAACAAATTCGGTGTTAAGTTCATTGGCTATTGCACCGACTGCTCCCACATATTCTGTTTTAAATTGGTTTTGCGAAATGTAGTAATCGTTGCACGCTTCGTTATAATCTTCCATCCAAGATGTTCCTGTAAGGTCATCATGAAATTGGTGCTTTATAACTCTTTTCCAGGCAGTGTTAAATATTTCTTTTGGGTATTTATATACGCCTGTTGTGTTTGCCGCAACGCACGCTCTTTCTGCAATGTCAGCCAAATCTTCGCTTTTTGCATTAAAACGCTTAGATATAGTTCTTGATGTATAAGAACCTGCTCCGTGAGATGTCATAACAAGCTCATTGTTCCAAACTTTAAGGTTGTTTAAAGTTTCTTCATCAAGCTTTTCCAAATCGGCAAACATTTCATCTGCAGATGCTGAAATAACCTTAAAATCATTGTTTTCATTAAGCTCAACGCTGTCATTAACGGCTTTTACGCTTTCCTCTGTGGGTGAGCCGCCTTTGTCGCCGGTTCCGTAAAGGTGTAATGTTTCGGGAATTCCGTTTTCAAATGCATTTTTTGTTATTTTATCAATAACGCTTACATCTGCACGAACATCGTCCGTAAACTTATATTGGTAGCTTCTTGCGTCAGGGCAGGCAAATACTCTGGAGCCGTCAACACCTTGCCAATAACCTAAGTCAAAAGGCACGCCGTAAGCAGAACCCCAGCTTAATTTTTGTGTTGTAAACCCGTTAAGTCTGCTGTGTTTCATAACAGACGGTAATGCATAGCCAAAACCAAAGCAGTCCGGCAAAAAAATATCTGTAGTTGTTTTGCCGAATTTCTCTTTAAAATATCTGTTGCCTATAAGGATATTTCTGAAAAGTGCTTCAGGTGACGGAACGTTTACATCACCGTTTTCATAGCTTGAACCTGCCGGGCACCATTTGCCTTGTTTTACAAGCTCTTGAATTTCTTCAAATTGCTTTGGGTAATATTCTTCAATCAATTCATAACGAAAAGCACCTTCAAAATTAAAACGGTAATTAGGGTACTTTTCTATTAAATCAAAGTTTTTGGAAATTGTATCCGGCAAAAATTCTTCAATGGTTGTTGCCAAATTCCAGCGCCACACAGTGTCTAAATGGGCTGTGGCAACTGTGTAAACTTTTTTGTCTTTCATATTTTTACCTTTTATTTTTCAATAATTTCATATGTAAATTCATATTTTTCCTGAAGAGCTTTAACCTTGTCTTCATTGTCTTCAATAAACGTTTCGCTGTAAACAGATTTTCCGTCAACGGAATAATCTTTAACGATTTGGTTAAGTTCTTCCCACGCTTCGTCGGATTTGTCATATCCATCTTCAAATTTAATTAAAAATTCTCTGTGTTTGGGTAATCTTACTTTCATTTTATTTTTCCTTTCGCTTTTAAATATTTATATTATATATTGCCTTTGTTCATATATCAAGTGTTGATTTAATAAGTGCAATCAACGCTTTTTCAAAATCTTCGTTTTGCTTTTGTATTCGTTTTGACGGACCCTTTAAATGCTTGCCTGCCATTCTTGCTTTTTTTGCATTGTATCTTGTTGCAAGCAAAAAATCAATGTTGCCGTTTGTTATTACCATTCCGTTTTGCGTAATCGGCATGCCTTTTTTTGAAAGTGCCATTGCTGCTAAACCGTAATCTTGCGTAACAACAATGTCTTTTTCTTCAATTTGGTTTACCAGGGCAAAATCCGCACTGTCCGCACCTTTTCCCACTGTAATTACTTTCACGTCATTGTAGTTGAAAATGTGGCTTGTGTCGCAAAAAATTATAGGCTCAATTTTAAATTGTTTTGCCGCTTTTATTGCAATTTTCGTAACAGGGCATCCGTCTGCATCAATTAAAATTCTCATATTGTAATATTAACATAATTGTTTTGTTTAATCAAATGTGTTAATATAATTTTGGTGATATTATGAAAATAGTAATTTGCAGGCACGGCGACCCTGATTATTCAATAGATTCTTTAACTCCCGCGGGCAGGGAAGAGGCAGAGCTTCTTTCACGCCGTATTTCTAAAATGGATGTTACGCAGTTTTATGTATCTCCTTTGGGCAGAGCAAAGGATACTGCGGCTTATACATTGGAAAAAACAGGCAAAACAGCCGTTGAGCTTGATTGGCTTCATGAATTTAAAGGCGTTGTAAGGCGAGGTTTGAAGTATGAAAGCTGTTGGGATAAACTGCCTTCTTATTGGACGGAAATAGATGATTATTACAGCTATGACACTTGGCAAAATACAAAACTTATGAAAAGCGGCAACGTTAAAAAAGAATATAAAAAAGTGTGTAACGGAATTGACGCTCTTTTATCGGAATACGGTTATGTTCATAACGGCAGGCATTTTGATGTTGTAAATTCAAATCACAGCACAATAGTTCTGTTTTGCCACTTTGCCGTTGAGGCAGCGATTTTAAGTCATATTATGTCTGTATCGCCTATGCCTTTGTGGCATAATTTTGTGGCACTTCCTACTTCTGTAACAACCTTGGTAACAGAGGAAAGAGAAAAGGGAATAGCTACTTTTAGATGTATGGAATTCGGTGATACTTCACATTTGTATGCCGGCGGCAGAGAACCGTCGTTTGCCGCTCGTTTTTGTGAATGTTTTGATGATGATACCCGTCATTAAAGTTTATTTTGAAGCAGGCTTTGCCTGCTTTTTTGTTTTTATAAATGCCGCTGTTTTATTGATAAATATGCTTAAAATTGAAACAATAACCGCACCAAATGCTATTCCAAAGCCGGTCAGTATCGTTTCCTTTCCGTAAATTAAAAAGTTTTTGTAGTCCTTTGCAATAAGGTAACTCATGGTGTAATAAAGCGAGCCGCCGGGCAACAGCGGAACAGTGGATGGCATTAATATAACGCATGCCGGCGTTTTAATTATTCTTGCCATAATTTCACTGTATGCCGTAATTGCAATCATTGCATAAAATGTTGCCGAAAATATTCCTTTGCCGTTTTTTAGCAGTAAAACAGAGATAACGGCAGAAATTGTGCCGCCTAAAACTGTGTAAATTATTTTGCTTTTTGATACTTTCAATATAATTGAAAAACCGAAAGTACCCAAAATACAAGTAATTATATCAAGCATTAAAACCACCGAATACATAAGTTGCAAACGCAAAGCCAAGGGCAATGGCACCTGCAGTAATAATTGCGTCTGTTAAAACAAAAATTCCCGAAATTTGGTTGCCGCTGATAAGGTCTTTAATTGCCGAACCTATGCTCATTCCGGGAATTAAAAGCATAATTGCACCTATCATAATTTTATCCGGGTGGGTGTTTAAAATACCAATTGTCTCGGGTATATATGAAAGTATGCCTGCCAATGTGGATTCAACAAGCGTTTTTGAAAAATTGTTAAATTCTTTTATGAATGGAAAATAAGAAATAATAATTCCCGTAATACCGGAAAGCAGGGCGTCTGTTATATTTCCTCCAAAATAAATGCAAAACGCTCCTGTTGCAATAAAAATGCAAATTATTGAAGTAACGGTTGAATAATTGTAATCAATAATTTTTCTTGTTGTTTTGTTGTTGCAAATTCTTCTGGCTTCATTGTTGCATTCTTCAATTTTTCCCAGGTTTAAATCGTTTGAATATATCCTTCTTGTTATTGTGCGGGTTTCATTGTTTGTTGTTGCCGTAACTGAAATTAATGTGGGTATAATAAATATGTCTGTTTGTGTTGCACCCCTTGTCTTGCAAATTCTGCTTACGGTTTCTTCCGCTCTTGAAATTTCTCCGCCGTTTTTAATTATTTCCTCGGCAATATTTACAATTTTTTCTAAATCCAATTCCACAAAATCACCTTTAATTATTATTGTAAAAAAGTTTTGATTTTATAATTTTATTAATTATTGTGATTTAACGCATTAAACCGTTGACTTGCAAAAGTGTTAACCTTATTTTATAATTAATTCTATACTATAAAATTTTAAAGGAGTCATTTTTATGGCAGAGAAAAAGAGAGGCAGCTTTTCAGGCACAATCGGCTTTGTTCTTGCTGCCGCAGGCAGTGCCGTTGGTTTGGGAAATATTTGGCGTTTTCCTTATTTGGCGGCAAAAGATAACGGCGGTTTGTTTATTCTTGTTTACATTATTTTGGCGCTTACATTCGGTTTTACACTTCTTACAACCGAAATTGCCATCGGCAGAAAAACAAAACAAAGTCCTCTTACGGCATACGGTAAATTAAACGGAAAATTTAAATTTTTGGGTTCGCTTGCCACCCTTGTTCCTGTAATAATTTTGCCTTATTATTGCACAATCGGCGGCTGGGTTTTAAAATATTTAACCGATTTTGTTACGGGTACCGGTTCAGGTGCCGCGGCAGACGGCTATTTTACAGGCTTTATCACTCAACAGTGGGCACCCATTGTGTTTTTAATCGTATTTCTCGGTTTAACATCTTTAGTCGTTTTTGGCGGCGTTGATAAAGGTATTGAAAAGTTCAGTAAGGTGTTAATGCCTGTTTTGCTTTTGCTTGTTATAGGTATTGCCGCTTATTCTTTAACCGTTAAATTTACAGATGAAAACGGTGTTGTAAGAACAGGTCTTCAGGGCCTGAAAATGTATTTGATTCCAAGTTTTGAGGGTGTTACTTTTAAATCGTTCCTTGTTGTTCTTATGGACGCTATGGGTCAGCTTTTCTTTTCAATCAGTGTTTCTATGGGCATTATGGTTGCTTACGGTTCTTATGTTAAAGATGAAACAAATTTAATGAAATCAATCAATCAAATTGAAATTTTTGATACGGTTGTTGCCATTCTTGCAGGCGCCATGATTGTTCCTGCCGTTTATGTGTTTATGGGTAAAGACGGAATGTCAGGCGGACCGGGACTTATGTTTATATCTCTTCCGAAAGTATTTGCAAATATGGGCGTTGCAGGCAATATAATCGGCGCATTATTCTTTATTATGGTTGCTTTTGCCGCAGTAACGTCTTCTGTTTCGGTTATGGAAGCAATCGTTGCAAGTATTATGGACAGATTCCATTTTTCAAGGAAAAAAAGTGCTGTTATTGTAACGGTTTATGCACTCGTGTTTGGCATAATTGTTTGTCTTGGCTATAATAAACTTTATTTCGAAATCAAGTTGCCCGGCGGTTCAGTAGGTCAAATACTTGATTTGATGGATTATATCAGCAATAACATTTTAATGCCTATAGTTGCAGTGTTAACTTGTGTTTTGGTTGGCTGGGTTGTTAAACCTAAAACTGTTATTGAAGAGGTTACAAAAAACGGCGAAAAATTCGGCAGAAAGAATATTTATATTGTTATGATTAAATATATTGCTCCCGTTCTTCTTGTTTGCTTACTTCTTCAAGCATTTGGAATTTATTAATTTATATGCATAAAAATATAACCGCAGGATGTTTTTCATCCTGCGGTTTTTTGTTAAAACAAAATTATTTGAATGTTAAATGCTTTAATATTTCATCTGATATTATTTTATGTCCTAAATTAGTTGGGTGTATTCCGTCAACGGCAAGTATTTTAGGCTCAATTTCTTTTTGTGCTTTATAAAATAAACTTTGCAAATCAACAATTTCAGCATCGTTTTCAACAGCTGTTTGCTTCAGCACTTCCGTGTATTCGTCAAGTATTTTGTGAAAAGGCAGTTTATCTGCTTGTGTATCAATCATAAAGGGCAGTAAGCATAAAATTTGCACATCGTCAAGTTCTGTTTTTATTCTTCTGTAAATTTCATCTAAGTGGGGTTTCATCGGTCGTCGCAGGTCGGGGTATTCCTCCGGCACATAATGTTCCCATGCGTCATTAACACCTATAAGCAAAATTATTACGTTTGGTTTTAAGTTAATGCAGTCTTTTGTCATTCTGTCATAAAGGTGGTAAACTCTGTTGCTGGCAATTCCTTTGTAAAATATTTTTGCTTTTGGGCATTTTTTCTTTATTACACGGCTTAAATTAAGTGCGTAAATTTTTTTGCCCTTAAGTTTGTAGTTAAATCTGCGGTTAAATTTAATGTCTGTTATGCTGTCGCCGAAAAATAATATTCTGCTGTTGTTGTTGATTGTAATCATATTAAAACCTCAAATTTTGTTTTAATTATTTTATCATAATAGACGAAACAACACAATTAAATTTTTATTTTAAGCATATTTATTTAATTGCTTGCAAAATTCATTAGAATATAAAATTTTTAATCATGCAGTACTAAAAAGTGTACTTAGTCTATGTGAACTGTTGCACTTCGTTATTTTGTGTGCTATTGTGTAATCACAAAAAGTAGGAGATGGTTTTTGTGAACAAAATCGGTTTTAACATTAAAAATGAAACAGTTGGTGAGGTAAGTGCTAAATGTTATAAACCTGTTGAGGAAACGCCTGTTCGAAGTGTTGTAACAGTTAGATTTGATTGCGGTCGGGAATATCCTTATTATAATGACAAATTTAATTTAAAAATAGGCGATAAAGTGTTTGTTGACGGAAAACTTTATGGCAAACTTGGCGTTGTTGTGGATGTTACCACCCATTTTAAAGTCAGCAGAAGTATTTATAAAGATGTAATAGCAAAACTTGATTTTAACATTTCCGGCAGTTTTAAAAAATGCGGCAACTATATGCTTGCAAAGGGTGTTGATATTGTTTCAAAGCAACAACTTCTTGACTGGTTTGTTCCGCCGTTTGTTCCTAAAAATGACACTGATAAGCCTGAAATATTTTTAACAGGCGAGGGTTATTCATGCAAAATAGGCGAGTTGAATTGTGATGAAAATATTATAGATAATGCTTTCTATTCTCTTGAAAATGACGAATTAAAAGCCGTTGTTGTAAATAATGGGGAAGGCACAGCGGTTATTGAGGGTAATAATACTCATGTTGTTGAATTTAAAGTAAACAATAATCAAATTACAGATATTTATTGTGATTGTGTAAGTCCGCATTTTTGCAAGCACTGTGCTGCAATGTGTATTCTTTTAAGCTCTTTTGTTAAAAACGAATATATTGAAAGTTCAAACAGCTTTTTTGCCGTTAACAGTGAATGGTTCTTCAAAATTATTGAGGACAAAAATATAAATATTTAAAGAAAAGAGAAAAATATGGGACTTGGTGCATCATCACTTCTACGCCTCCGGTTCAGATTTGAATTATGTTGTATTGCAGGTAACGCTTAAGGAAAAGTTTGCGGGAACAGGCTCCGGCAATCTTATAGATCTTGAGCAAGTAATTAACAAGCAGGCGGCAAACGGTTATCGTCTTCATACTATTGCAACGTCAAACGGCGGAAGCAAAGGATTAATGGGCGGCGACAGAATTCAAGCTACAATGGTTTTTGAAAAAATTTTATAAAGAAAAAAAGACAGTTGAGTTAATTCCCAGCTGCCTTTTTATTTTTGTTTAATTATATAAGTATAAATATCTGATTTTATTTCCAATTAATCGTTTCGTTAATCGTGGTTTGATTATTCGAATCAATGCTAATAACATTAATACTTTCCGGTGTTATTTTTAGCATTGAAGCAACATATGTTCCGGCACCGTTTGCATCTATTCCGCCATCAATTAAAATAGGAAATTCAGGGGAATTAATATATTTTGTAATATGTTCGTGTCCGCATGCCAAAAAGCTTACGTTAAGCTCATTTAGCTTTTTGTATGCCTCTTCGGATAAATCGTTTTCTATGCAAATTTCTTTTGCGTGGGAAAGGGCAATAACTTTTTTGTCGTTTTTGTTTTCAACAGAATTAAGCCATTCAATCATTTCTTTTCTGTTTGTGGCATAGTCATCCATTAAACCGTATTCAGGGTGGGAATCTTCTTTGTCTTCTCCGCTGTCAAGAACTATAATATTATAATCACCCAGTGAAGTTTCATAGTAAAATTTATCTATTTTTAAAAGAGCTGCAAGTTTTGATGCCATTTCTCCTCGTGTTTCGTGGTTGCCTCTGACAAAAATAATCGGCATTTCACCATTAGTAAGGTCGCCGGCAAATACTGTTAAATAGTTTATAACATCGTCTTCAAGCATTATTCCCGGTGCAGAATCACCTAATAAAGCAACAGCATCATAATTGCCTAAATATGAAATTGTTTTCTTGGCTAATTTGTTGTATGTGTGCCAGTCCGAAACAGTCAGTAAATTTATATCATCTTTAAAATTATCATTAAAAGTTACAGTTTCGCTTTCTATTGTTTTACCAAGCCTTCCGCCATAACTAAGTTCGTCAATAACTCTTGTTGCACCCACCTTGTAACTGTTGCCGGATAATTCGTTGTAAGGAACGGTAATGGAATGTATTTTACTGTATCCGGCTTTTCTGCCGTTGTTTTCATCGTATTTTTTAATGTGCTTGCCGTTGTAGTTATATTCAATATAAGCGGTTGCTTTGTCATTTGTTGCAAATACTACGGAATATCCGTTTCCGTTGTCAAAAACAGCAGGCATTGATTTAAATTCAAACGGTGTAATCGGAAATATCGCCGCATAAACAGTAAATATCATAATTACTGTCAGTGCGGCTGAAAGTGATTTTTTAATAGCTGATTTGCTTATGTTTGGAATAATAAAAAGTGCCAATGTTAGGCAAACACAACCAAACCACAGGGGAAAAGCCTGTTTAAAAAGTCCAAATGCGGCTGTAAAACTTTGACTTTTTCCTATTATACCGTTAACAATGTCGTAAACCCCTATTATTATTGCAAAAATTTCTGCTATAATTTGAAATACCGGCAAAACTTTGCTTTTTAATTTTTTTTGTTTTAAATTTATTGAAGCAATGCCAACAAGAAGAGCGGTTGAAATTATTGTTAAAATAAAAATAATCAAAGAAAAATTTTTAAATAACGCTTGATCAATATATATGTAACTTACTCGGTAAGAATAATTTACAATAATATTTAT
>USJL01000014.1 GCA_900555015.1 uncultured Oscillospiraceae bacterium | reverse complement strand
TTTTTTTTTTTTTTTTGTAGATATTGTACAAAAGCTGTGAATTTTTATCAAAAAATTCGCTTTTGATTTGTGAACAATACGAACCGTTATGCTTTTTTACATTTCTTCTTCGCCGTAAAAATTTTGAAATTAACAAAAAGTGAAAATTTTATTCATAATTTTTTAACTAAATTGGGTAAAAATCCTACGTTTTTCGTGGGTTATATACAAATTCATTTTTGTAAAAATGCAAATTTCGGCACTTTGCCGTTTTTTGCAAAACCCCTTGAATAAAATAAATGCTGTGATAAAATACTTACCGAATAAATATAAGTAATAAAAATGCATAAATTTTGAGCATTTAAGCCAAAAAACAACCGTTTATACTTTGTATTAAAATTTTTCGGGAGGTGAGCGTTGTGGCTAAAGTTTCAAAAAAAGTAATTTCCGTTTTGCTTGCACTGTTAACAGTTATGGCTGTTTTACTGCCGGGCGTAAGTTTTGCAGATGACAGCAGTGATGCCGCAAATGCTTCAGTTAATCCCGTTACTGTTCACTGTTATGTTTCTATTGATGAGGAATGGACGGAAATTAAAACAGTTACCGTTACCGATGATATTTCGGCAAAAGTTTTCGGCGGTCCGGCTACTCAAACCATATTCTATATTACTGCCGAACAGCTTGAAGAGGTTTTTGGAGAATACGGATTTGCCGCAGAACAGTTTAAAGGCGAATTAACTTTTGCTCACATCGATTCTTACGGACCTCAAACAGTTTGGGCAGATGCAAGTCCTGCATACAGCGATGATGGGGTCAGTATATTGTACCTCTCGGTTGGAATAAAGAAAACAGAAATGTAAACTATTTGTATTACTTGCCTAACGGACCGGTAAAATCAAACGGCAGCACTGCAAGCAGCTTTGCTGTTGATAACAGCGACGGGGTTTGGCGTTAATAAAACAAATTCATTTTATACAATTAAGGTTGCAGACCCTAACGGATATATTCCGCCGGAGCAGTTTGCGGCACTTACTTATGATGAAATGTTGTTTAAAGGCAGTAATACGGATATTGTTCTTCCTTATGTTGACGGCGTAACTTATTTAACTCTTGACGGTAAAACGGAAACAGATTTAAAACTTACCCAAACAATAGATAAGGATGCAGGCACCGTAACGGTTTCGGTAACGGATATAAGCAGAGCTGTTTATATTGTTGCTTCAAAACCCGGAGACGCACTACAGGCGTCTGTTACCTGTTATGTTGCCATTGACGGTGAATGGCAGTTGGCAGATGTAATCGGCACAGCAAACAAAAAGAATTTCGGCGACGGAAAAACAAGGTATTATTTAACATCTAATGAGCTTGAACAGGTTTACGGTCAATACGGATTTGACGCAAGTAAATACAGTGGCGAGCGAATTTTCCCTCATGCCGATACGAACAATTTAAACACCATTTGGGCAGACGCTACCCCTGTTAAAAATGATGATGGCGGATATGATATTCCGTTTAGTTTCAGAACTCAAATGTTTGTGTACTATTTGCCGAATAATATAGAAGGTAACGATACTTATTTTGATACATCAGATAAAAACTATAATACCGATTTAATTACGGAAAACTCATTTTTCACGGTTAAGTGTTCCGACCCTAAAGGTTTGTTACCGGAGGGCGCAACGCTTCCTGAAGATCAAATGCTGTTTTCAGGCGACAGTATCACTGTTACTTTACCTAAACTTGAAGGGGAAGCAACGTATAAAATTGCTAACGGTTTAACAGGTGAAGCGCTGGATGTTGAAACAACTGAAGATGCGGAAAACAACACAATAACAATTAAGATTGATAATATTAAATGCCCGGTAAGAATTACAACTTCTTCAGGTTTACCAACGGTTATTTATAACACAACCGTTTCGTCATCCCTTATAAGGCTCGGTCAGTTTGACGCAACAAGGCAGGTTATTGTTAAAGACGGTACGGTTAAAAATCGAACTCTTTATTATGATGAAGTTGAGGTGGGAACAGCCGATTATACTCTTCTTGATGTAGATGATGACACCGCAACCGTAACTATTAACGATAATAACCGTAAGTTTGTATATTCATTTGTCGGCTGGCGAATAGGTAACGGTGTAGATGTTTATAAAGCAGGCGACAGCTTAACAAGGGCATTGCTTCGTGCCGAAGCGGTTAATAATGAAGTTACGCTTAATGCCGTTTGGAAAGGTATGGATGATAACGACAGAATTATTTCAACAAACTTTTTTGTAAATTTGGATTGTGAAATAGTAGATAATATGAGTAACGGCTACAAACCGCAGCATTCGGATAAGTACACTTCTTCTGTTTTTGCAACTCGTGCTTTCGGAACGGAAAATATTCCGGTTTCCGGTGATTTGTCATATCAATTAGTTGCGCCTGCAACTTCCGAATCAACGGCATATGAGGTAGATAAGCAAATTCGTTCATCTGCCGCAAACCCTATCAGCGGTGTAACTCTTGAACAAATACCTTCCGACGAAGTTATTCTTAAACAAATAAGAGAAAGTAATGCGGTTATTGCTCTTGACGGTCATACTATTCCTCATGAGTATATTACATCAGATTACTTTACATTACGTTGGGCGGCGTTTAAATATGAACGCTCCGACGGCTGGCATGTAGACGGTGTGCTTGTTGCAAAAGTGGGCAGAATTGTTGTTTCCAAAACTTTTGCAGGTGATGACGAGGCTATTCAGCAGGTTAAGGACAACGGATTTGATATTACTGTTACTCATGTTGAAAACAGCACAATAACATCAGACTATGTTTTGTATTTAAATTCTGCCGAATCTGAAACAGATTCAACAAAAACAGGTTATACTTCCTATGATGCGGTAACAGATACTTATACATGGTCATTGCCGGTAAGGCAGGGTCGTGAATATTGTATAAAAGAAGAAAATTATACTCTTGATTTGGATAAGTGGAACAATACAAACAGGTACACAATTTCCAATTCCGACAATGAAGTTAGCGGCTGGCAGGATTATCCGTCGGATACAGGCGTATTTGTTACTGCAGAGGCGTATCCCAGCGATGTTCCGGATTCAGCTTGCCAAATTGTTTCGTTCCAAAATATGTATGTTAAATCAGGATTGCTTTCTGTAATTAAAGCCGATTCAACAACAGGTAACGGCTTGAAAAACGTTTCCTTTAAACTTAGCAAAGTAAGCGGTCAAAGTATTTCTCTTTACAGAAAACCTAACACAAGCGAATATTCAACAGACACAAATGCTGTTGAAGAGGGTTACAGTGAATTTGTTGCCGATAATACAATTATTACAGACGCAAACGGTAATTTTTACATTAAATTGGGTATTCACGGCGACGGCACATTAACAGAAAATTATTATTTAACCGAATCTGTGCCTACCGGTTATGAAGGCCCTAAATATATTAAAATTACCGTAACGGATGACGGTAAGGTTGAAATGGCTCAAGAAGTTGTTGAATCAACAATTTCGTCAAGCGAACCGTGGCTTGACGGCGTGGGTTCATCTGTTTTAACAATTTATAACCGTTCCAAACTTTTAACATCGGTTAAAGCCGAAAAGCAGTGGGATGAAACAGACGATAATGAAAAAGAACCTGTAACCGTAGAACTTTGGCGTAACGGCGCAAAATTGCCGGCTGCCGAATATACGCAGGTTTTAAGCGCTCAAAATAATTGGATTTATGAATGGAGTGATTTGCCCCTTTATATTGACGGTGCACCTGCCGTTTATTCAATAAGGGAAGTAAAAATCGGCTCTCTTTCGTATGATGCCGGTGCAGATACCGACGGTTATGCCAATTATATGGTAACTTACGATGCTGCTTTGTATAGAGAGGGAATCAACGGCGATTATAAAAAAGATGTTACTTGGCATGATGATAACGGCGAAAAGCATTATGCAGACCATGCATATATAAAGGTTCATAATGTTAAAAATAAGGGCTTAATCAGCTTCAGTAAGGTTGACGAATTGGGCAAAGCACTTGCAGGTGCAAAATTCGGTTTGTATTCAGATGCAGAGTGCACTAACTTGTTGGAAACGGAAATTTCCGGCGCAGACGGATTCGTTGTTTTTCCGCAAAAAACGGGCGGCACGTATTATATTAAAGAAATTGAAGCCCCCAATAATTACGAGCTTGACGAAACGGTTTATAAAGCTTTTGTTCGTGGCGGAATTGTAACAATAACGGTTAATGACGGCAGCACAACTCCTATAACCAAAATAGTTAATAAGTATATCGGCGGAACAGAGGATTTTTCATTCATTAAAACAAATTCAAGCAAGGAGCCGCTTGGCGGAGCCGAATTTGCTTTATACAAGCTTGAATGTACCGATGAAAGCCACAATCACACAAACGATATTCTTAATGTAAATTCAAAGGGCGTGCTTGCAGATGAATATGCACAGTGCTGGGTTCTTGTGGGCAAGGAAACATCTGTTTCAAAAATCGGTCTTGTAAGTTTTACCGATTTGAATGCAAAAAGCATTTACAGGCTTGTTGAATATAACGCTCCGGATGGGTATAAAACTCCCGACGGTCAGTGGCAGTTAACCTTTGACACAGAGGGAGAAACTGTTGAACCTGTTATAACGGCAATAGGCGATAAGGTGCCGGCTTTTGAAAAGCTTACCAGGGGTATTGCTCCTTACAGGCTTTACAATTATAGGTCGGGCGATTTACCTGTTTCGGGTAACTCCGGCGTCTACGGCTACCTTGCAGCAGGTTTTGCAACAGCCGCAGCAGGCATAGCATTATTTACGGCGCAAAAATTATCAAGCCGTAAAAATAAAAAAAGAAAATAAATTCTATAATTAATGTCGTTTTAATTTATTAAAGCGGCATTTTTTATTTGCATAAAAATTTATAAAGTTGACAAAATTTTTAATAGTGGTAATATTAAATCAACATTTAATGCCGTTTGGCAAAAGGAGTAAAATTTATGGCTAATAAATATGCAGGCACAAAAACAGAACAAAATTTAAGAGATGCATTTTCGGGCGAATCCGAAGCAAGAAACAAATACACTTACTTTGCTTCAAAAGCAAAAAAAGAGGGTTTTGAGCAAATTGCCGATTTATTTTTAAAAACGGCAAATAATGAAAAAGAACATGCAAAAATGTGGTTTAAAGAATTAAACGGCATCGGCGATACGGCAGAAAATCTTTTGTCTGCCGCAGAAGGTGAAAATTTTGAGTGGACGGATATGTATGAAAATTTTGCAAAAACGGCAGATGAAGAGGGATTTCCCGAACTTGCCGCAAAATTTCGTTTGGTTGGTGCTATTGAAAGAAAGCATGAAGAACGCTACCGTGCATTGCTTAAAAATGTTGAAATGAATGAAGTTTTTGCAAAAAGCGAAGTTAAAATTTGGGAATGCCGCAACTGCGGTCATATTGTAATCGGTGAAAAAGCACCTGAAATTTGCCCTGTTTGCGCTCATCCTCAGGCTTATTTTGAAGTGCATGCCGAAAACTATTAATTAAAAACATTGCACCTGCAACGGTATTAAATGCCTTGCAGGTGTTTTTTATATGCATTATTTTAAAAATTTATGTTATATTTTAAATGTTTTTTTGCATTTTCATATGCTAAAATTGTTTTGGAGGAATTTATATGAAAAAAGTTATTGTGGTTTCCAAAACACATTTGGATTTAGGATTTACAGATTATGCAAAAAATGTTTATGATAAATATTTAAACGAATATATACCCGGCGCAGTTTCTCTTGCAAATGAAATGAATACCGAAAGTAACAAAAAATTTATTTGGACAACAGGCTCGTGGATTATTAAAGAGGCACTTAAAAATTCAACTCCAGAAAATAAAGAAAAACTTGTTAATGCCCTTAAATGCGGCAATATAGTTCCTCATGCTTTGCCCTTTACAACTCATACCGAACTTCTTGATGAGGACTTGGCAGAATACGGCATTTCCATTGTTGATGATATTGATAAAATCAGGGGCAAAAAAACAATAGCGGCAAAAATGACTGATGTTCCGGGGCATACAAAAGCACTGATTCCTTATTTGCAACGCCACGGTATTAAACTTTTGCATATAGGAGTTAACGGCTCTTCTGCCCTTGCAGATGTTCCGCCGTGTTTTTTGTGGAAATATAACGGCTGTGAGGTTGTTGTTATTTATTCCGGCGATTACGGCGGTGCTTTTTCCTGCGATTTGATTGATGAGGTTCTTTATTTTGACCATACTCTTGATAATCGGGGTACACCGTCGCCTGAAAAAATAACAGAAAAGTTAAATAAAATTGCCAATGAATTTCCCGGTTATGAAGTGCAGGCAGGTACTATGGATGAAATTGCCCGGCTTTTATGGGAAAAGCGTGATAAATTGCCCGTTGTAACCTCTGAAATAGGGGATACGTGGATTCACGGCAGTGCGTCAGACCCTTATAAATCTGCCGCTTTAAGAGAACTTATGGCATTAAAAAGCCGTTGGATTGCTGAAAATTCAATGATAAAAGGCAGTGAAGAATATAATGAATTTTGCGATGCACTTCTTTGTATTGCCGAGCATACATGCGGCATGGATATGAAAAAGTACTTTGCCGATTATGAGCATTATTTAAAACACGATTTTCAAAAGGCAATAAAAAAGGATGTTGTTAAAATTCACCATCCGTTTAGGGATTTTCCTCAAAATATTTACACCGTTGTTGCACGGCATACAGGTGAATACAAACAGGGTTCTTACAAAACCGCACAAAGCAGTTGGGCAGAGCAAAGACTGTATATTGATAAGGCGATAAATGCTTTAAGCCAAAATCATAAGGAAAAGGCAATGCAGGCGCTGGGCAGGCTTATTCCCGGTCAGTCTATTGAATCCGATGAAAGTTTTAATATAAAATTGCCTGTTATTTGCGGCAACAGTCAGCTTAAAATAAATGAATACGGCGGCATAGAATTTCTTAGTATAAACGGCGTTAATTTTATTGAGGCAAATGAAAATCCCATAATTGAGTATCGTTCATTTGCCAAGGCTGATTATGATTTTTGGCTTTCCCATTATTCAAGAAACCATAAGGAAAATAAAAGCTGGCTTTACGGCGATTTCGGCAGACCGTTGTTGAAATATGTTGATGGAAAATATCCTACCGGCAGGTATTTTTATAAATTTGAAAAAGCAGAAAAGCTTGACATCAGCACAGGCTGCTGCATTGTTGTTACGTTAAAGTGTGAACAGCGGTTGTGCAAGGAATTGGGAGCGCCAAAAACAGTTCAAATTACATATAAGTTAAGCAAAAACAATTTAAAATTTAATGTTTCTTGGTTTGAAAAAGATGCCAACAGGTTAACCGAAGCGATTTATTTGCATCTTTATCCGCAAACAAATCAAATTATGCTAAAGAAATTAGGCGGCTTAATTAATCCTTTTGACGTTGTTGGTATGGGGGCGAAAAAATTGCACGCCGTTCAGTCTGTTCAATTTGAAAAACAGGGTAAAACGGTTAATGTTTATAATCTTCATTCACCTCTTTTTTCACTTGGCAAAGGTAAAATATTGGAATTTGACGATAAATATGAAAACCCTGAAAAAGACGGAGTTTCATTTGTGCTTTACGATAATGTTTGGGGTACGAATTTTCCTCTTTGGTACAGTGAAAATGCAAGCTTTGACTTTGTAATATCTGAATAATAAAAAACGGCACATACTGTTAACAGTGTGTGCCGTTTTTATATATATCAAATTGATTTCTTTTTAAAATTCACCGCTTTTTTATAAATTAAAATTGAAATTGCGGCAACAATGAATTCCGTAATCCAAAAGCCGTGCCAAACGCCGATTGCACCGAATATTTTGCTTAAAATAAATGCGCTTGTAAGCATTACGGCAATGTATCTTAACACGGAAATTATAAGAGATTCGGTGCCTTTTCCAAGTCCCTCCAAAGCTCCTGAAACAGTTACGCTTACAGATGAAACAATAAATCCTATGCTGATTATTCGCAACGCCGTTTTGCCTATTTCTATTGTGTCGGGATTGGTTGAAAACAAGCTTATTAAGTTTTGGGGAATTGCCAAGCAAAGCACAGTGCCTATTGTCATAACCACGGCGATTATTCCCAGTGCTGTTTCAAATATCTTTTTAACTCTTTTTGTTTCGCCCGCACCGTAATTATAGCCGATTACAGGTCGCATTCCCTGCACAACGCCGTTTGCCGTTAAGTATAAAAATGTTTGCAGTTTGTAATATGCCCCCAAAACAAGTACATAGCTTTGAGAAAATGCAGCTAAAATTCCGTTTAATGCGGAAATTTGAACAGAGGGCAGTGCCATATTAAGTGTTGCCGGAATGCCTATTGAATACAAACGTTTTGTAATTTGCCTGTTTGGTTTCATATTTGCAAATTTAATTTTTACAGGTATTTTTTTAACTGCGTAAAACATCAAATATCCTACAAGCGTTGCCCCTTGCCCGATTATTGTGGCAACGGCGGCACCTTTTATTTCCATTTTCGGAAACGGCCCTAAGCCGAAAATTAAAACAGGGTCTAAAATAATATTTGTAACACAGCCTATAATCATGCAAATCATTGAAACTTTCATTTCACCCACAGCCTGAAATATTTTTTCAAAACTTATGGATGTGCAATATACTATTGAAAAGGAAAGCACGATGTTGCCGTATGTAATTCCGTTTTGAGCAACTGCTTCATTGCTTGTAAAAAGGCTTAAAAATTTCGGCAACGTTAAAATTAAAACTGCCGTTAATATAATTCCGTGAATTACGTTAAATAAAAAACCGCAAGACGCCGCCTTGTTTGCCGATTGCTTGTTTTGCGCACCCAAATGATATGCAATAACGGCGTTAATTCCTATTCCGAAACCAACTGAAACGGCATTTACAATGTTTTGCACGGGAAAAACAAGGGAAAGCGCAGTCATGGCGTCCTCGCTTATTTTGGCAACAAAATAACTGTCTACAATATTGTAAAGTGCATTCACAAGCATAGAAATTGTCATTGGCAATGCCATTGATAAAACAAGCGGCAAAACCGGCTTCTCTTTCATATATGTTTGTTCCGTAAAAATCACCTCGTTTTAAAGAAAAAACCACACGGCAAAGTTTGCGCTTTGCTGTGTGGCGAAAATAAAACTTTAAGTTTTAGAAAAATCCACTCCGTAAAAACGGTTTGGCAGTATTATAACAATCTGTTATTAAAGTGTCAATATTATTTTTTCTTAAAAACGGAATTTTTAACAACACCCATTGGGTCTTTAATAAGCAATATTACAACCCAAATTATTGCACTAAGTGCAACAACGGAAAATCCTAAAAAAGCGTCGTTAATCATATCCGAAACAGCCGGGGTAAAATATTCGGCACCCAATTCGGCATATTCAAATATTGCGTCTACAAACCACATTATGGTTGCGCCCCAAAATAAACAGCAGGGAACGGAAAGCATAAGCTCTTTACGCTTTGGAATAAAATACCATAAAACGGTGCTGATAATTGCGGCAAATGCCGATATTAACAATGTCATTATTCTTTTACCTTTGCAGCCTTTATGATTTTTGTTTCTTTAATTTTAACAACTGCAAGCATAACACACCAAACAGCCGTTGTTAATAATGCCATTGAAACACCCACGGTTGCCATTTCGTGCAGCATAACCGCCGTGTCTTCAGGTGTGGACGCCGCAGTTAAAAACGGAAATTTAAACATAATTTCGCCGTGCCATAAATGTTCAAATGCAAGCAAAATCGAACCGCCCCAAAGTAAATTCCTAAGCCAAGAAATTTTTCTTGAAAGAGAAACTTTTTCAACCTTTTCTACAGCGCCTTCGGGTGTTCTGTATTCAAGAACTTCAGGTGCGCTTTCTTTCTTTTTAATAATTTGTGTTACTGCCGTTGCTATAATTGCTTCTGCAACAGGAACCGCAAAACAAGCCATAATTTACCTCCTTTTACATATTAACTAATATGTAAATTAATTGTTGTTTTATGGCTATATAATAGCTTTTTAACACACTTTTGTCAATGGAAAATGAATGTAATTTTATTGTTGAAATATACAAATTTATTGTTCATATTTTAACAAATCTAACAAAATTGTTAAGATATTCTTACATCTATTGACTTAAATATTATAAGATTGTAAAATGCCTTTGAAATATTAATAAACTGTAAATAAAAGGTGAATTGTATGGATGAAGTTAAGATTTTGGAAATAAAGCAAAGCGTTTTCAAAAACAATGATGACCAAGCGGCGGAGCTTAGAAAAAGCCTTAAAGAAAAAGGCGTTTTTCTTCTTAATTTAATGTCTTCTCCCGGTTCGGGAAAAACCACAACATTAATGGCAACTATTAATGCTCTTAAAGATAAACTTAAAATAGGTGTTATGGAAGCTGATATTGACAGTGATGTTGACGCTAAAAAAATTGCAACTACAGGCGTTAAATCAATTCAACTTCACACAGGCGGAATGTGCCATTTGGATGCCGAAATGACAAGGCAGGGTCTTGAAGGACTTAATACCGGCGATGTGGAACTTGCAATTCTTGAAAATGTGGGCAATCTTGTTTGCCCTGCCGAATTTGATACCGGCGCTGTTAAAAATGCCATGATATTGTCTGTTCCGGAAGGGGACGACAAGCCGTTAAAATATCCGCTTATGTTTTCTATTTGCGATGTTGTTTTAATTAATAAAATTGATGTTCTTGAGTATTTTGATTTTGATATAGAAAAGTGCACCGAATACGTTCATCAAAGAAATCCAAAGGCAAAGGTTATTCCTATTTGTGCTAAAACAGGCGAGGGAATAAACGAATGGGCTGATTGGCTTTATGATGAAGTTGAAAATTGGATTAAAAAGTAAGGGGGAGAAAGTGTGAGTGAAACAAAGTTTGATACAATGAAACCGGAGGGCAGAACTTATGTCAGTGCCGAACGTGTAATGCATTATTATGAAAATCACAGCACTGAACAGCCAAGGGAACTCATTTTAAAGTTAGGTAAAAAGATTACCGATAGAGTTCTTTATAAAATGCCGTGGATGCCGAAGGTTGGCAAAACATTAACCGTTAACGACCCGGAATATTGGGGACTTGCGGCAATGGTTACGGATGAGATGGCAGAGGTTGCCCTTAAAATGAAAGTTCATAAAGGTATGACAATGCCTGAAATTGTTAAAGCAACAGGCAAAAGCGAATCATACCTTGAAAAAATTCTGGGCGAAATGGCGCAGGTTGGACTTATTGAATATAACTGGGAAAATCCCAAGCGTGAAAAGCAGTATGTGTTGCCTATGTTTGTACCGGGCAGTGCAGAGTTCTTTAATATGAAATGGGAGCAAATTTGCGAACATCCGGAGGTTGCGGGATTTTTTGAAAGAATGACACAGCT
This sequence comes from uncultured Oscillospiraceae bacterium, assembly GCA_900555015.1. Taxonomy (GTDB): domain Bacteria; phylum Bacillota; class Clostridia; order Oscillospirales; family Acutalibacteraceae; genus Eubacterium_R. Next base: position 19,047 of record USJL01000014.1, on the reverse strand, counting down.
TCCCCTTGAAGCTATTACTCCTATGGTACCTCCCGGAGGTGCGGGAATAGGTATGCACGTTATTCCTGTTGAAAAAGCTATTGAAACAGAAAATCAATCCGTTCCTATTGAGCATATTTCACACTGGCTTGATAAATACGACGGTAAATATGCCGCAGGTCCTTGTTCCTGCCGTTATTCACGTGCCGCATTGGGCGAGGGTTGTGCAGATGACCCTGAGGATTGGTGTATCGGCGTAGGCGATATGGCAGATTATCTTGTTGAAACAAACAAGGGTCATTACATAACACGTGAAAAGGTTATGGAAATTCTTCAGCGTGCGGAAGATAACGGTTTTGTTCATCAAATTACAAATATTGACGGCGAAAATAAAATTTTTGCTATTTGTAACTGTCAGGTTAAAGTTTGTAATGCACTTCGTACATCTCAGCTTTTCAACACACCTAATATGAGCCGTTCCGCTTATGTTGCAAGGGTAGAAGCAAAGGATTGCGTTGCTTGCGGCAGATGTGTTGAATATTGCCCAGCAGGTGCCGTAAAACTCGGTCAAAAACTTTGTAAAAAAGACGGTTCAAAGGTTGAATATCCAAAGCAGGAATTACCGGATGCAGTTAAATGGGGTAAAGAAAAATGGAGCCCCGATTATCGTGATAAAAACAGAATTAACTGTTATGACACAGGTACGGCTCCTTGTAAAACAGCCTGCCCGGCACATATTGCCGTTCAGGGATATTTAAAAATGGCTGCTCAGGGCAGATATACAGACGCTCTTGCGTTGATTAAAAAAGAAAATCCGTTCCCTGCTGTTTGCGGCAGAGTTTGTAACAGACGTTGTGAAGACGCTTGTACAAGAGGTACTATTGACCAAGCCGTAGCCATTGATGAGGTTAAACGATTCATTGCACAACAGGATTTGGATGCGGAAACAAGATTTATTCCTAAAAAGGTTATTCCGTCAAACCGTGGCGAATTTAATAATAAAATTGCTATAATCGGCGGCGGTCCGGCAGGTTTGTCTTGTGCATATTATCTTGCAACAACAGGTTACAGACCTACCGTGTTTGAGAAAAATGAAAAGCCGGGCGGTATGCTTACATACGGAATTCCGTCTTATAAATTGGAAAAAGATGTTGTTGACGCCGAGGTAGATGTTATTCGTCAATTAGGCGTTGAAATTAAATGCGGCGTTGAAGTTGGTAAAGACATTACCCTTGATGAATTGCGTGCTCAGGGTTACGAAGCGTTTTACATTGCAATCGGTTGCCAGGGAAGCAGAAAAGCAGGCATTTCGGGCGAAGATGCAGACGGCGTTATGAGTGCTGTTGATATTCTTCATAAAATTTCCGAAAATCATGATTTGGATTTTGCCGGCAGAAAGGCTGTTGTTATCGGCGGCGGTAATGTTGCGGTAGACGTTGCACGTTCCACAAAACGTTGTAATGCAGATGTAATCGGTATGTATTGCCTTGAAAGCAGAGAAGAAATGCCGGCATCAAATGAAGAAATATTTGAAACCGAGGATGAGGGCATTACAATCAATAACGGTTGGGGTCCTAAAGAAATTTTAACCGAAAACGGAAAGGTTACGGGCATTGTTCTTAAAAAATGCATAAGCGTTAAGGATGCGGACGGCAGATTCAATCCTCAATATGATGAAAATGACACTGTAACTCTTGAATGTGATGATGTTTACCTTTCAATCGGTCAAAGTATTGTTTGGGGCGATATGCTTAAAAATGAAAATGTTGAGCTTGGCAGAGGTAACGGCCCCGTTGCAGACAGCTTAACTTATCAAACATCACAGGAAGATATTTTTGTGGGCGGTGACGTTTACACCGGTCCTAAGTTTGCTATTGACGCCATTGCGGCAGGTAAAGAGGGTGCCGAATCAATTCACCGTTTTGTTCATTACAATGCCAGCCTTACAATCGGCAGAAACAGGCGTGATTTTATTGAACTTAATAAAAACGATATAAAAATTGAAAGTTATGATAATTCTTCCCGCCAAATTCCGGGTACGGATGAAAGCATAGACCGTAAAAAGTCGTTTAGAGATGCACACAAACCGTTAACGGAAGCACAGGTCAAAATTGAAACGGCACGTTGCCTTGGCTGCGGTGCATCTGTTGTTGATGAAAACAAATGTATAGGCTGCGGTATTTGCACAACCAAGTGTGAGTTTGACGCTATTAAGCTTCACCGTGATAACCCTGAATGCAGCACAATGGTAAATTCAGATGATAAAATGAAAGCAATATTGCCTTATATGCTTAAAAGGCAAATTAAAATCAAGCGTGCGGCAAAAGGTAAATAAATTATGCACGAGCTTGGTATTGTTTTTCATATTATAAAAAGCGTAGAAAGCGTTGGGGCAGAAAATCAGCTTAAAAAGGTTAATTCCGTTACAATCGAATTAGGTGAGGTTTCGGGCGTATTGCATGAATATCTTGATGATTGTTGGAATTGGGCGTGCAGTAAAAGCGAGCTTTTAAACGGTGCTAAGTTGATTATAGAGGTTATTCCGGCGGTTACATATTGTGAGGATTGCCAAAAAACGTATGAAACCGTAAAATACGGAAAAACCTGCCCGTATTGTAATTCGTCAAAAACCTACTTAACCTGCGGAAATGAAATAAACATTAAAGAGGTTGAGGCGGTTTAGAAAAGCTAAGGTTCACTTTTTGAGCCTAAATATATAATTTAAGGAGAGGAAATAAAATGTTATTTCAAATCTATGGCGAAAATTCATTTTATCAGCTTATCGGCTGGGTTTTAGTTTTTGCCGGCCTTGTTCTTCTTAACGAGGTTGCACGTCGCTCAAAAGCAGGCGGCATTGCTCTTTTCCTTGCACTTCCTGCAGGCTTAACAGTTTATTTTATTGCTGTTGCCATCGGTGCAAAGTCAGGTGCGGAATGGGCAGTTAATAACCAAACTTATCTTTATATGAACGGTTGGTTCCATTATGCAAAGCTTTATGCTGCAATAGCAGGCTGTATAGGCTTTATGATGCTTAAGTATAAGTGGAGCATCGGTAAAAAAGATTGGTTTAAAGTTTTCCCGTTCGTAATCGTTGCAATCAACATTCTTATTGCTGTTGCTTCTGATTTTGAATCTGCTGTTAAAGGCGGATTTACAGGCGGTTGGTGGCTTTCATCAGAAGGCGTATTCATTTACGGCGGCTGGTGGAACTGGCTTAACGGTATTGCCGGTATCATCAACATTTTATGTATGACAGGTTGGTGGGGTATTTACTCTTCCAAAAATCAGCAAGATATGCTTTGGCCGGATATGACATGGTGCTATATTTTGGCTTATGATATTTGGAACTTTGAGTATACATACAACAATCTTCCTTCACACAGCTGGTATTGCGGTCTTGCACTCCTTCTTGCTCCTACATTTGCAAATGCATTTTGGAACAAAGGCGGTTGGATTCAAAACCGTGCAAACACACTTGCACTTTGGTGCATGTTTGCTCAGGTTTGGCCTCTTTTCCAAGACTCCGAACCGTTCGGTGTTCTTACAACCGTATATCCTGAAGGATACACACCGTCAATGATGTTAGACGGTATTTCACCTGAAACAATGGGTGCAGCAAATCCAAAAGCACAGGCTGTTATTTCAATTCTTGCTCTTGTTGTTAACGTTTGTGTTCTTGCCGCTATTATTAAGCGTTCTAAAGAACAGCACAAGAATCCTTATAAGAATGAAATCTTCACAGATCAGCAGGATTATAAGAAAGCTCTTGCAAGAGCAGCAGAAGCAAATAAAACAGTTGCTTAATTTTAATGTTAACAGAAGCCCGCATTTGCGGGCTTTTTTCTTGTTTATTTTAAATATTTATGATATATTATTTGTTAAATTAAAGATTTATCGGTGAAGCTATGATAAAAAATATTATATTTGATTTAGATGATACATTGTTTGATTTTTCAAAGGCGGAAAGAGTGGCTGTGAAAAGAACGTTAACGGAACTTGGCGTTAATGTTTACGAAAATCATTTAAACAGATACAGCGAAATTAATTTAGCCCAATGGAAATTGCTTGAACAGGGTAAGTTAACACGTGATGAAGTTAAAGTTAGGCGTTATGAGTTGCTTTTTAAGGAATTTAATATTAATAAGGATGCGTCTCAAACTACTGCGATTTATGAAAATTATCTTTCCCAGGGTCATTATTATTTAAATAATGCTCAATCTGTTTTAAAAGATTTAAGTAAAAATTATAGTTTGTTTATTGCCTCAAACGGTTCGTCAGCTGTTCAACACGGCAGAATTTCAAGCTCGGATTTAGAAGATTATGTGAAAGACATATTTGTTTCTCAGGAAGTCGGTTACAATAAGCCGGATAAAAGATTTTTTGATTATTTATTTAACAAAACCGGCATAAATAAAAATGAAACAATTATGGTTGGCGACAGTCTGTCATCCGATATTCAGGGCGGTGTTAACTGCGGAATAAAAACAGTTTGGTTTAACAGAAAAAAAGAAGAAAATAATACATTTGTTATGCCGAATTACGAAATTAATGATTTATCAGAGCTTCACGGTTTAATTGCAGGTATTAAGTAAAAATAAGCAAACAAAAAGGTGCGCTCTCAATTTGAGAACGCACCTTTATTATTTTAATTTCGTTTATTATTCGGCTGCTGCGTTGCTTTCACCGTTGTTTTCCTCTTCGCTTAATTTTTCGCGCATTGCAAGCACTTTTTCATGAACTTCTTCTTTTGTTTTTCCTGTTAAGTTGTAGAAGAAGAACGGAACACCTGCAAGGAACATCATAATGCCGTGAACTACTGTGTAGAAGAATAAAAGCATAATCTTTGTGTGAAGGCTTTGTTCTTGGGCAACGCCGTTAACAGCCTGTGCATATTCAATAATCGGAATTTTTGTTCCGTAAAGAATTTTAGGAGCAAGTGCAGATGCGATTGTTCCCGATACCATTGTGCCAATGCCGATAACAAAAGGCAGAGAAGCGTCAAGTCGTTTGCCTGTGTGAAGTTCAATGTCTTCAAGAACATCTGCTTGGAACATTGTTGGAAGCAGGTTTGAAGCACCGAATTGTAAGCCGATAAGGAACAAGAAAGCAACAAACACAATTTGTAGTGCTGAGCTTGGGTGCTTAAAGTAAGTGTAGCCTACTGCAAATGCCGCTGTGTTTGCAATAACGGAATAAATACCGCTTGCAATGTAAAGCACTTTTGAGTTGAATTTTTTAAGTAAGAAGTTGATTATAAGCATACCGACTGCTGTTCCTATACCTGTTGGCAAACCGAAAAGAAGGAATTTGCCAGGTCCCAAAAGGGCTTCTGCAAGGAAAATGCCCATATATGTTGAAACGCCGCGGAAACTCTTTAAAAATTCTGAAATAATAATTGCCCAAGCGTACTTATTTTTAATTACATCGCCGTATCCTTCAATAGGATTTTTCTTTTCATTGTTGTATGTAATTCTTTCTCTAACGGTTTTCATACCCAAAAGCATTGTTATAATACCAAATACGCCGCAAAGAGATGCTACGCAAATGTAACGCAAGCCTTTGTCTTTAACCATAAATGCAAGAACAAGTTCAACAACAAGCGGTGCTGAGTTACCGATGGCTGAAACAATGCCTCTGAAAGACATTAATGTGTCTCTTTCTTTCATGTTTGGCGTCATAACAATGGCAACTTTGTTAACACAGTCGCCGAAGTTTGTGCAAACAGCCCAAGCAACAGCAACGGTTACAAGGTAAATCATAAGCGTGGAACCTGTAATCCCTTTAGGTGCCCAGAAAGAAAGAACAAGGAAAATGCCTGTTGGTATTGCTACAAGAAGTGCAAGCGGTCTGAATTTGCCGCTTTTTCCTGTTTTTCTGCCGTCAATATACATTGCAATGAAGAAATTAAGAATAAACGGAATTATCGATGTTAATGTGTTAAATAATGAAACATCACTGTCCGGAAGCGATAAAACGTTAATTAAATAGTCGCTTCTGTAAGAACCTACAGCACCTGTCATCATTGTGTAGAAGAATACAGCCACAAGGTAAAGTATAAATTCCTGCGGCTTCAGGTATTTTTGGTTTGATGGTTTTAAAGTTGTTTCTGACATAATTTTTACCCCTTTATATCATGAATTTATTAAACATTTTGCCATTTTATATTAAGCGTGGTGTTATAATCACGCTGTTTTTCATCGCCTATCATTGAAAGCACAAATGTTGTTAAATCTTTTAATTGCTCGTTATTTGCCCCTGCTTTCTTTTCAATTATTTTCAGCACGGGTTTAAGCCTTTTAAGAAGTTTTGACATTGCGTCATACATCGGCGTTCCTTTAACATAAGGTTCATCGCCTACAAAAATGTTGCGCACAAGTTCAACGCCAATATCTTTAACAAGTCTGTTTTCAATGCTTTTGTCAACTTTAAAGCATAATAATCTGCCTAATTTTTTAAGAGTCAGCTTTTGCAAAAGTTTGCCTGCAAAGGTAACAGGTTTTCGCAGTTTTTCTTTACCTTCGCTGCCGCCGAATTTACCCATAAATTTGTCAAAATCATAAGCCATAGCGTAAATAATATCGGTTATCATTCTGTCAAATCGCCATTGTAAATATTCGCTTGCTGTTTTTCCGCCTTTGTCCCAATCAAAATCATTAATTGTAAACGACTTTATATCAATCGTGTTGTCAGCAGTAAATGTAACCTTTCTGTATGCACAAGGGCATCCTACAAAGCAACCGGTTTGCACATCTGTAATCGTGTTTCCGTTTTTTGTAGTGTAGTCGGTTACTGCCTGTGCATGCATATGACCTGTGAAAATTAAATCAAGTCCGGCATCGGCAAATTGATTTGCGCGTTTTTCCCAATCGGTAAGTTTTGCGTCTTCAATAAAATTCATTACCGGTGAAAATGGAAGCAGCGGGTAGTGAGTCATTGCAAATATGTAATTTCCGCTTTTATGTGCATCTTCAATTTGTTGTAATGCCCATTCCATTTGGTCGTCCCAAAGACCTTTAAAGCTTTTACAATCACCGTCGCAATTTAATGCAATCAAACGAATACCGTCTGTTAACTGCACAACGTATGACATTGATTTTTCGTGCTCGCTTATTGCTTGGTCAAATCCGTAGTGGTGGTACATACCGCGCAAATTTTCTCTGGGTGTTCCCTCAACCGGTATACACTTATTACCAACAAATCCGCACGGGTTTTCTGCGTAATCGTGGCGTGCTGTTATTAAGTAAACGGTTTTGCCGTTTTTTTCAAGATATTCAAGTTTTTTTATAAAGCCTTCATGGCTTGCCTGTTCGCCTCTGTAAACCAAATCGCCGGGAATAAGAACAACGTTTGTTTCTTTATCGTCTGCAATTTGCTTAAAACCGGCATCAATAATAGCTCCTGTTTCCGCAACACATTTTTGGTCGGTTCTGCTTCGTTCCTCATATGCTTCACCTTCGGCGCCTAACGACGCTTCAAAATAATGTGGGTCGGTAACAAGAAAAAATGAAAACGGTTTTTCCATTCTTATCATCCCTTTTTAATTGTATAAGTATAAAATACCACTTAAAACAGTGGGCTTAAAGTGGTAAAATCACATATAATGTTTAAAAAATCACACTATGCGTTTTTTCTTGTCAGTTTTCTGTACGCAAGCGGAGAGTAACCTGTGATTTTTTTAAAATTTGCGGAAAAATACTGCTGGTCGGTATATTGTAATTTTTTAGCAATTTCGCCAACACTTATATCGGAATGGGCAAGGTAAGCTTTTGCCGTTTCTGTTTTTCTTTCCAAAAAATATTGGTACGGTGTTTTGCCGTACTTTTCTTTAAATATGTTTATAATATAGTTTTTAGAATAGTTTATGCTTTTGCATAAGTCGTCTAAATTAAAATTGGTTTCAACAGCGTCGTCAAGTTTTGATTTTATTATGTGGGGCAAATCTTCATTATCAAGTAAATTTCTGTTGCGTATGTACATAAATATTTCAATAAGCAGCACTGTTATTTTATCTACCATTAAATCGTAAGGAATATCTTCTTTGGAAATTCTGAAAATTTCTTCAAAATAATTTTTAACGTTGCAATTTTTAAATAAATACGTGTTTTCCGGTAAATAACAGTCAATAAAGCTTTCGGCAAGCTTACCGTCAAAGGCAATCCAAAATTTATGCCACGGGTCTTTACTGTCGGCAACGTACCTATGGTCACTTCCGAGTTTTAAAAAGAAAATATCATCTTTTTCCGGGCGTAAATGCTGACCGTTAATATCAAGTGTGCCGCACCCGTCTGCAATAAATTCCAAAGAGCAAAGGTCTGAATTTGTTCTTACAATTTCGCTGGATTTGTCGCAATATGTTTCGCCCACCATTCGCACAATAAGGGGTGCGCCTTCTTCAATGTAAGGAAAAAAGTTTTTAAAATCTTCAATCATAGTTATTATTTAAACATTTTCTTTAATTTTTTCACTGTTAATAGGCTATTAAAAGTGATATTTTAATGATATAATAAATATTCAAATAAATCAAGTGTGTGAATTTTCACAACGGAGGGTAATATGTCAATTAATATTTTAAATAACATTTTTTCGCTTGAAACGCCAAACAGTCAATATGTTGTGGGAATTGATAAATACGGCTATAATCATTGCCTGCATTGGGGAAAAAAGTGCGATATTTCCGATTTTGTAATTGAAGATATAGGCGACGAAAATTCAAATCATTCCATGGCAGACGCGTTTAAACAGGAATTAACGGTTTTCGGCGGCACAATGTACCGTGATTGCGGCGTTAAAGCAACTTTTGCAGACGGATGCCGAGAAATTGAGCTTGATTACGCAGGATTTGAAAATGATAATAATAATTTAAAATTGGTTTTTAATGATAAACATTATCCTCTTTCCGTGTGTGTGAATTATCAAATTTGTAATAACAGTGATGTAATTACAAAATGGTATACGGTTGAAAATAAGGGCAATGAAAAAATTGTTTTTGAAAAACTTTTCAGCGGCGAATTTTCTTTGCCTTCAAAAAAGCCTTATGTTATTCAAAACACAAACGGTGCATGGGCAGGTGAGTTTTTAAAAGCAAAAAGCACATTGGAAACAGGCACTCTTGTTTTTGAAAGCCGAAGGGGAACATCAGGGCATAATCAGGCTCCGTATTTTATTGCATATCAAAACGCAAATGAAAATACGGGTGATGTATATTATGCTGCTCTTGCTTACAGCGGAAATTTTAAGGTTGAGGCAAGCAGGGATTTGTTCGGCACAACAAGAATATTAATGGGAATCAGTGATTTTGACTTTTCTTTTGATTTAAATTCAGGCGAGAGTTTTGAAACTCCAAAAATATTTTGCGGTTATTCTTCTTGTGGATTCGGCAATATGTCCCGTCAAATGAACAAATTTGCCGTTGAAAATGTGTTGCCTAAATCATTTAATAAAAAAATATTGCCGGTTCTTTACAATTCTTGGGAGGCAACAGGATTTGACGTTTCTGCGGCAGGTCAAATGAAATTGGCTGAAATTGCGGCAAAAACAGGTGTTGAACTGTTTGTTGTGGATGACGGATGGTTTGGTGAAAGAAATAACGATGACGCAGGTTTGGGCGATTGGTTTGTTAATGAAAAGAAATTTCCTAACGGACTTGATGAATTAATTAATTATGTGAATTCACTGGGTATGGATTTCGGTATTTGGTTTGAGCCTGAAATGGTAAATAAAAACAGCGAATTGTTTCGTACTCATCCTGATTGGGCATATCATTATGATACAAGAACTCCACACGAATTACGCAACCAGCTTGTGCTTAATATGACAAGGGATGATGTTAAGGAATATATTTTTAATTGCCTTGACAGCCTTGTTTCAAATCATAATATTAAATATATAAAGTGGGATATGAACAGACCGTTTTCCGAAACGGGTGCAGAAAATCTTGAAAATCCTAAAATGCTTTGGTATAAGCACACAATGGCGGTTTATGAAATTGCAGACAGGTTAAAGGCAAAGCATCCTCAACTTGCTCTTGAAAGCTGTTCTTCAGGCGGCGGCAGGTCCGATTACGGCGCACTTTGCCATTTTGACCAGGTATGGACAAGTGATAATACCGATGCCATAGACAGAATGGTTATTCAAAAAGGCTATTCTCTTTTAAATCCTATTAAAACAATGCGTGCTTGGGTAACGGATATTGCAGGCATTAATAAGCCGGCAAGCCTTGATTTCAGGTTTAACATTTCCATGCAGGGTGCGCTTGGTATAGGCGGAAATTTAATAAATTATACCGATTCGGATATTGAAATTTGCAGAAAAAATATTGCCTTTTATAAGGAAATAAGAGATGTTGTTCAGTTTGGCAATCTTTACAGAATTATGGATATTGATGAGGATGAAATTCTTGTTAATCAGTATGTAAACGACGGCAAAACAAAAAGCGTTTGCTTTATTGCAGCTAACGGAACAAGATTTTTCAAAAAGAAAGTGCCTCTTTTCTTTAACGGTCTTGATGAAAACAAGCGTTATGCTTTTGATTTTTGTAATATGCATTACGAAAAAGGCGGTGCATATTTAATGAATCACGGAATTGATATTGAAGTGCGTGGCGTGGATTATAATAAAATAATTGTTTTAGAAGAAGTTTAAATTATGAAACCGATTTTAAAAAGCGATAATTTGAAATTGAAAATGCGTTTAATTGGGCTGTTGATAAAACAGCCCAATTTGTTGTGTCAAAAACCGTAAACGGCGAACGAAACAGGGGCGACGGCGGTAAATGGTACGGCCCTGATAATCGTGTTATTGACAAACCTTGTGAACCGTGGGCAAAGCCGGTAGATTATATGCCGTCTTTTTTGGCAGGTTATTATGACAGAACAGCGTTTTATCTTCGTGATTTTGTTCATCAAGCGGCAGGAGCTCATTTGGTGGGTTTGGATGAAGAAATATATAATATGTATATGACTTTTATAAACAGTGCCTGTGAAAAAACAGGGGGATATGCTTTGTGGTCGTTTAATTTTGACGGCAGTGTTTATTATATGGATACGCCGAATTATAATTCTTTTGTGCGTGAAATAACAGGTCAGTTTGAATTGTGTGAATTGGCTTATAAACTTTTTCTTTGGACAGGTGATAAAAGATATGTTACCGATAAACGCATTTTAAATTTTATTGATTATATATTAGGCGACTTTATTTTAAAAAATGATAAAAATAAAAACGGTATTCCAGAGGGTAAAGGAAGTATTTGGGCAGGCAGTGCATCATATAATGAGCGTGGCGCTTTTACTGCCGAAACGGGAGATGAAATAGCCGCTTTGTATGCCGCTTTAAAAGCCTATTCTAATATATTGCGTTTAAACGGCAGAGAAAACGAGTCTAAATTTCAAATGAGAAGGGCGCAAAATTTAAAAAACTACTATAATAATAAGTGGAGCGTTGTGGAAAAAAGCGATAAATTTGCTTTTGCGGCAGATAACAACGGAAACAAGCAATATATTTGGAAAAATGAAAATGATTTTCTTATGGACGGGGAATCACTTGTTTTTGTGCCTGTAAAATATTTAACTTATCCCGGTGAAAGAACAAATAAATTGCTTAAATATATTGATGAGTGCGAGGAAAATCCCGATTTAAGGCAAAGTAATATTGAAAGTTTAACTTATTTGCCGGATGCATTTTTTGCTTACGGTAAAGGTGACTTGGCATATAAATGGATGAAATATATTTTTTTCAAAAAAGATTTACCACACGAAAGAGCGTCGCAGGGTTTGAACGGCGATTACCCTGAAATCAGTTTTACTCTTATTGAACAAACTGTTTGCGGTTTGGGCGGAATAGTTCCTACGGAAAACGGAATTTGTATTTTTCCTTCTATGCCAAATGAAATTGATTATTTGGATTTTAAACATTTGCCTGTGTGCGGTGGATATATAAATGTTAAAGTTTCAAAAACAAACGCTGTTATTTATAATTGCACCGGCAAATCAATAAATATTAAATGCAGGTGCAAGGAGTTAATTGCTTGCAATAAAGAACGGGTTAAAATGTTTTTTGATTAAATTTATCACGCAAATTATTGTTTTTTTAATTTGCGTGATTTTTTTATGGATATTAAACAGCGTTTGTTGTATAATTATATTTGACATAAATTTGACATAATCATAGTTTTTATTTGAATTAAAATGTTTAATCTAAACAAATGTATTAATGATTTTTTGGTAATAATAATAAAAACGGGAGAAGATTATGAATATATTTTCTTTAATTTCAATGTGCGGCGGACTTGCCCTTTTTCTTTACGGAATGAGTTTTATGGGCGAACAGCTTGAAAAACTTTCCGGCGGTAAAATGGAACATATCCTGGAAAAAATGACAGATAAAACATACAAGGGCGTTCTTTTGGGCTGCGTCGTTACCGCACTTATTCAATCGTCATCGGCTGTAACTGTTATGACGGTTGGTTTTGTTAATTCGGGTATTATGGAGCTTTCACGTGCCATCGGCGTTATTATGGGCGCAAACGTGGGAACAACAATTACGGCTTGGATGCTTTCTTTAACAGGCATAAGCGGCGACAGTTTGTTTATAACATTGTTAAAGCCATCGTCATTTGCACCTGTTCTTGCACTTATAAGCGTGTTTGTTTTAATGTTTTCAAAAAATGAAAAGCGTAAAAGCATCGGCGGTATTCTTGCCGGTTTCTCAATCCTTATGATTGGTATGACCCTTATGAGCGATTCAATGTCCGGTTTGGCAGATAATCCTAATTTTACATCCATACTTTTAAAATTCAGTAATCCGGTTTTGGGTATTCTTGTGGGTGCGGCTTTAACTGCCGTTATTCAGTCTTCATCTGCGTCTGTGGGAATTTTACAGGCACTTGCAATTTCCGGTGCAGTTCCGTTTGCAACAGCCTTTCCTATTATTTTAGGTCAAAATATAGGCACTTGCATTACGGCAATTTTATCTTCAATCGGCACAAGCAAAAATGCAAAGCGTGCAGCTTGCGCTCACCTGTATTTTAATATTATCGGCGTTATTTTGGCTTGCATTTTGTTCTACGGTGCAAACGCAATTTTCCATTTTTCGTTTATTGATAATGCAATTTCCGCTTCTCAAATTGCTATGACCCACTCAATATTCAACGTGGCTTCAACATTGCTGTTGCTTCCATTTACAAAGCAACTTGAATTTCTTGCAGTTAAAACAATTCCGGCAGGTAAAGAGGAAGACAAAAAGCAACTTGCTTTGCTTGATGACAGATTCCTTATCAACCCGTCTTACGCTGTAGAAAAGTGCCGTGAAGTAACTGTTGAAATGTCTCAAATGGTTGAAAAAACAGCAATTTGTGCTTTATCAATCATTAAAAATTATACAGATGAAAAAGCAGAAATGATTAAAACCAATGAGCGGGCAACTGATAAATACGAAGAAATTTTGGAATCTTATCTTGTTAAAATCAGTTCTAAAAATTTATCTGACGAAGACAGTAAAAATGTTTTCATTTTGCACCATGCCATTGAAAATCTTGAAAAAATCGGCGATTACAGCGAAGATATTTTAAAAACAAAAAAATCACTTAACAAGCGTAATGTTCAATTTTCCGAAAAAGCAAAATATGAATTAAGCGTTATAATGGCAGCTTTAACAAAAATTATTAACCTTACTATGGAATCGTTTAGGTTTAACGATGTTTCCAAAGCAAAGGAAATTGAATCTTTGGAAGAAGTTGTTGATAAACTTAAAAAGCAACTTAAAAACAGGCATCTTAAAAGAGTTGAAGAGGGCACATGCTCTGTTGACCAGGGGTTTTTATATCTTGATTTGGTAAACTCAATAGAACGTATTGCCGACCACTGTGCAGACTTGGCACTTTCAATGCTTGAGCTTGAATACGGCGATTATAATGTTCACTCTTATGTTCGTGATATTAAAGCAACGGATGAAGAATTTATTGAAAACTTGGATGCTTATCTTGAAAAATATTCATTAAATTAAGTTTAATTTCGTTAAAATCCGTTTGGTGCTTTGTTCGGCTACAGTAAAGCGCCGTTAAAATATTATTTCGGATTGTGTTTTGTTGTAGCCTGAAAGGTTATGGGAATATTTTATGGCTCTTATTTACATTCTTGAAGATGATGAAAGCGTAAGAGAATTGGAAATGTACGCTCTTAAAGGTAACGGTTATGATGTGCGTGGATTTGCCGAGCCAAAGCATTTTTATAAGGCGCTTGAAAAGGAAAAGCCTGATTTAATTATTGTTGATGTTATGATACCTTATGAAGACGGGTTAACCGTTACAAAAAAAATAAGGTCAAATACGGATTATAAGGAAATTCCTATTGTAATGGTTACGGCAAAGGATTCTGAACTTGATGCGGTAAGAGGTCTTGACGCAGGCGCAGATGATTATATAACAAAGCCGTTTTCAGTTATGATTTTTCTTTCTCGCATTAAGGCAATTTTGCGCAGAACATCAAAAAGCCAAAGCAGAGAAACTTATGTTTATAAATCAATTAAGCTTGATGAAAACAAGCGTAAAGTTTATTCATTTGATAATGAAATAGAGCTTACATATAAAGAATTTGAAATGCTTAAGTATTTAATGATGAATAAGGGCATTGCCGTTACAAGAGAGCAACTTTTAAACTCCGTTTGGGGTTATAACAGCGAAAGCGAATCCAGAACGGTAGACAGCCACATATTAACTTTGCGAAAAAAATTAGGCGAAAGCGGTTCGCTTATTGAAACTATTCGCCACGTGGGTTACAAGTTGGGTGATTAATTTTTAAAGGGTGAATTGTTATGACGGTAAGAATTTTTAACGGAACTGTAATTTCATCTTCTGTTGCCGTTTTATTGTCTTGGGCGGCAACTGTTTTAATTATTGTTTATAAGCTAAAATTAAGCGGCTCGCAGGTTTGGAATCTTATTTTGTATTCTTTGCTTATTGTTGTGCCGCTTCTTGTTTTAATGATTTTAATTTCTTTCGGAATTGCCAGCAGGGTTACAAAAGGCATAATTAATAAAATAGAAAAAATGGGCGATGATGTTGAGCATATTAAAGATAATTGCAATTTTGTTGAGTTAAGTCCGTTTGTTGAAAAAATTCAGCTTCAGCTTGAAGAAAAAGAAAAATTGGCAAAGGTTAAAAAGAAGTTTACGGCAAATGTTTCTCACGAATTAAAAACGCCTTTAACTGCTATTTCAGGATATGGCGAACTGCTGCAAAGTCAAATGGTAAGCCCTAAAGATACTGCGGAAATCGGCGCAGTTATTTATAAAGAATCACAAAGGCTTATTAATTTAACACACGATATTATTCAGCTCTCTCAGCTTGAGGAATATGATTATAAACCTATAATAGACGCTGTGGATGTTTATGACGTTGCGTCTTCCTGCATAAAGGCTCTTTTCGCACAGGCTGCAAAAAAAGACGTTACTCTTAATTTAACAGGCAGCAGTGTTGCCGTTAAAGGTACCAGAGCATTAATTGAAGATGTGGTTTATAATTTGGTTGAAAATGCAATTAAATACAATAAAAACGGCGGCAGTGTTTTTGTGGATATTAAAGATGATAATGATAAATGCATATTGTCTGTTAAGGATACGGGAATAGGTATTCCGGAAAAATATTTAAGTCATGTTTTTGAACGCTTTTTCCGTGTTGATAAATCACGTTCAAAAGAAACAGGCGGCACAGGTTTAGGGCTTGCAATAGTTAAGCATACGGCAGAATATTTGGGCGGCAGCGCAACCGTAAAAAGTAAACTTGACGAAGGCACGGAGTTTATTATAACTTTACCTAAACCTTGATAATCAAGTCGGGTTATGATAATATAAAAGAAAAATTTTCAGGTGAACTATGTCTATTAAACAAGGTGAATATTTAAAAAAATTACGCATTGAAAATAATTTAAGCCAAGAAAAATTGGGCGAAAAATTAGGACTTTCAAGGCAGTCTGTTTCTAAGTGGGAACAGGGTAATGCGTCGCCGGATATTGATAATATTATGAAACTTGCAAGCTTGTATAATGTTTCGGTTGAATCAATATTAAACGGCGAGGAAGATGTTGCCGATATAAAAAATGAATATAAAGCGGATTCGCTTAATGCAGATGCAAATAATAAAACGGTTGAAGAAAACAGTGTTAAAAATGAAAAACAAGGCACAGAAAATCAATCTCAAAATTTAATTGAAAATGCAGAAAAACAAAGCGAAAAAGAAAACGGTGAAAATGAAAAACCAGCCAAAAAGAAAAAACACAGAGGTTGGTTTTTTGTAAGTTATCCTGTTTTAATGTGTATTGCATATGTTCTTCTCGGTATATTTTATGCGCCTCAAGGGTGGTATTACGGCTGGCTTGTGTTTTTAACAATTCCTCTTTATTACACATTTGTAATTGCTGCCGAAAAACATAAACCAATCATTTTTTGCTATCCGGTTTTAATGGTTCTTGTGTATTTAATAGGCGGATTTTTCTATTCCCTTTGGCATCCTTTGTGGATAATTTTCTTAACCATTCCGTTGTTTTACATAATTTGTGCTAAATCAAAACATAAAAATAAATAGTTGCAAACGCTTGATTTTTGGCTTAAAATCAGGCGTTTTTTGTTTGTCAACCGCCGGTTGACATAAATGTAAACCAAAGTTGGTAGAAGATTTTGCGATTTTAGGCTATTATGGCATCACAACGAAAAACGAAATGCCGAAGGAGAAAAATATTATGGCTATATATAAAAATGAACATTTTGGAATCGCAAGAAAAATCGTATCAAATATGACATCTGAAAGCTGGCAGGACATTCCACATGCAACAATGAGTTATGAGGCAGACGTTACGGAACTTGTTAAACAATGTAAAAAACTTAATGATATCAGTGATGAAAAAATAACAGTAAATACATTAATGCTTAAAATAATTTGCGAGGGATTAAAAGCAGCTCCCAAAATGAATTGCACACTTGATTTTAATAAAAAGCTTGTAAGGGGCACATTAAATTATCATGACCAAATTGATATTTCAATGCCTATGATTTTAAATACAGGCGAAATGATGACAGTTAATATGCACGATATGGGAAATAAGAATTTAGATGAAATGACACGTGAAATTGCAAACACAGCACGCCGTGCAAATAATTCCGATATGAATGAAGTTATGTTTGAAGTTTCATTGGATAATACTTTAACGGGTTTGAAGCAGGGTAAAATTCTTCAGGCGTTAAGAAGACTTTACGGTTCAAAAATGCCGGGTAAGCATAAAGTACACACTCTTTCCGGAGATGCAAAAAAAGAATATTATTCCATTCCTACAAAGCACCGTTTAACAAAGCATGATATTGAACAGGGTACAACAACAATTTCAAATTTAGGTTCTATTTACAAAGCACAAAAAGGTCAGTGTTTCCTTCTTGAAATTATTCCGCCTCAGGTTTCTGCTTTTGCAGTAAATGCAATTCAAAAAAGACCGGTTGTTGTTGAAGATGAAAACGGTTGCGATAAAATTGAGGTTCGTAAGATTTTACCTATTACTATTGCAATAGACCACAGGGCACTTGATTACGGCGATTGCGTTCCGTTTTTTGAAAAACTTGACGAAATTTTCTCTAATCCCGAAATAATCTTTTCTTGGATAGATGAAAAAGAAGAACAGGAAGAAGTAGCATAAGGGTATAAAAAAGCAACCCGTTTTAAGATTAACAATCTTTACGGGTTGCTTTATTTTTTTTCATCTATTGTTTTGCTTTCATCCATTTGCCGAAAACGGTGTATAAAATCATCATTGCAGAACCTAATGCCCAAGACACAGGATATATAAGGTAAATATAATCAATAGAATTAAAGTGTGGTAAAACAAACTGAATCCATGCAATACGAAACAGGCACATGGAAATAAGCATTATTATCATTGGCGGCACGGTTTTGCCTGTACCTCTTACAGTGCCTGCCAAGCAATTTAATATTGCAAGCAAAGAATAAAACGGGCAAAAATATTTCATGGCTTCTTTGCCGTATGCAATAACTGCAGGGTCGGATGTAAACAATCTCATTATAGGAGTTGAAAATGAAAGAAGTAAAATTCCTATTATAACAGTGTAAGCAATGCCCATAACAAGGGTGCTTATCATTCCTTTTTTTACTCTGTCCAATTTACCTGCACCGTAGTTTTGACCTACAAATGTTGTGCTTGCCATTGCAAAACTTAATACAGGTAAAATGTTAAAACCGTCAATTTTTAAATATGCGCCGAATCCTGCCATTGCGGTTGCGCCAAATCCGTTAATACCCGATTGAACAAGAACATTGGAAATTGAAATAACAGTGTTTTGTAATCCGGTGGGAAATCCTGTTTTTAGAATTTTTAAAGATGCATTTTTTTGAAGTCTTATTTTTTTCAGCGAAACTTTATAGTCTGCGTTAACACGCATTAAGAATAAAATTGAAAGCACGCAGGAAATAAATTGGCTTATAACAGTTGCCGTTGCCGTTCCGTTTATACCCATTTTAAACACAGCAACAAACAGCAGGTCAAGCCCTATGTTAATAACGGATGCATATGCCAAATATCTAAGTGAACGTTTGGAATTACCGGCGGCGTTCATTATTCCGGCGGCCATATTGTAAATAACGTTAAAAATTAATCCGCCAAAGTAAATTCGTAAATATGTAACCGAATCATCTAAAATTTCTGCCGGCGTTTTCATCAGCACAAGCAGTTCTTTGCCGAAAATAATGCCGCAGGCAGATAAGATTAAACCGATTATAATTGCCAGCGCCAAAGATGAGTGAACGGCAAATTGAGTTCTCTTTTTGTCATTTGCGCCTAAATATTGTGATGTTATTATTCCGGCGCCTACTGCCGTACCTTGGCTAAACGCAATAAGTAAATTTATTAAAACCGTTCCCGAACCTACAGCCGCAAGTGCATTGCTTCCTATAAGATTACCGACAACTATTGAATCTGCCGTGTTGTAAAGCTGTTGAAGTAAATTTCCTAAAATCAGCGGCAGGTGTTGTATGCTTTAAGAGACTTATTCATCACGATATGAGTAAGTCTCTTAAAA
>USJL01000013.1 GCA_900555015.1 uncultured Oscillospiraceae bacterium | reverse complement strand
AATAACAGAAAATGAAAAGGCTCTTCGCATTTGCGAAGAGCCTGTAATTACTTAGTACATTGGACTAACCTCTCAAATATATTTTTTTGATACAATGAATTTCCTTAACATAGGAACCACCTCTGTAACAAAAAGATTTGAATTTTTAGTCAGCACATTGGACTGTACCTCTTTATTTATTTTTTAATTAAATATTGAATTATTAAATTTACTTAGTTCAAAACTTTGAACATTTTTTGAAGATAACCTTCAAGCCTTTGCAGGAAAGACTGTAACACAAACACACAATCTATGTTAAATTCAATTTTAAACGCCTGTGCATTCCTTTTTGGGTTCCTGCCATAACTTTTATAATTGCTTTTAAAGCATGCACCCGTTATTTGCCGATATTGCAAATCCTGACGGTACTGAATCCGTTATACTACCCGAATACTTTGCAGGCGTTTGTCTGACCTGGTTCTAATTCCATGGGACAAAGCCTCCTTCCTTTCTGAACCTAAATCTTATCTCTAAGTTCATCTTTATAATACCACAAAATTATAATTTGTCAATAGTTTTTTTCAACATTTTTAATTTTTTTTGTATATTTTTTACAAGGTGATATTTGATATTGACGAAAAGCCAATTAAATATTATAATTAATATAATTTATAAAGGATGTGAACCCAATATGGATAACGAAAAAGACTTATATGAACCGGATATTCTTTCTGTTACAGATGATGGCGGTAATGAAATTCTGTTTGAATTACTTGAAAGATACGAAACAGATGACGCCGCATACGTAGCAATTACCGAATATCACGACGATGCGGAAGAAATTGTTGAAGCAGATTATGAAGTGATTATTTTAAAAGTGCTTGAAGAAAACGGCGAAGAATACCTTGCCGAAATTGAAGACGAAAACGAATACAACGAAATTTCAGATATTCTTATGAAAATGGTTGAAGATAAATTTGATGTTGAATACTTTGACCCCGAGGATATTGAACAGTAAATTGCATAAAATATAATATAGTTTTCAGTCTGTGCATCTCGACAACCGATGGTCTTAATAACCCGAACACTTTTTAATTAGGGATTTAGACTCGCTTTATGGGTATGCAGACCTCCCGCCCCTATTGTTTACAATTTTGGCGGATGTTGGGAGTACAAAGTACGGCGGATAAAGCCCACCTGCTTTTAACGGCAGGTTATTCTCGACTGTCGGCGGATGTGCGGATTATTAAAAATTACGGCTGATTTATTCAGCCGTTTATTTTGCAAAAAACAAAGGATGGTTTCAATGAAACCATCCTTTTAATTATGAAATAATGTGAATTATTCACCTTTCATTTCAACAAGCTTTGCTTTACCTTCAAATGCTGCTTTTGAAAGAGCAATTGAATCAAAGATTGCTTTTTCGATATCATCAGGAGTGCAACCCAATTCCTTACAATCATCTGTAGGAATGAAGAGGTTCATATCCATAATATCAGCAAGACCTACCGGGTCAATACCTGAATCAACATTTCTCTTTGCATAATCTTTTCTCATATGATAACCGAAAGCCTTAAACATCCAAGTAGGAATACCGACAATCTTTCTGTCAGGAATACCGTCCATAGCACGGTAAACAATTTTAAGGAATTCAGACCATGTTAAGTTGTAGCAAGAAATACCGTATGCACGGAACTTACCCTCGCCTTTTTCTGCAGCTGCAAGAGCCTGTTCTGCTGCGCCAACCATTGATTCACCAACTTGGCGAACAGTTAACATTGCAGTACCGCCTCTTGAATACATAGTAACAGGCATTTTTTCAAATCTTTGAAGTTGTTCGATAAGGATAACCCAAACAGGTTTTCTGCCCGGCTGTGTACCAAAGATGTAAGGAAGTTCAAGAACACCAACTTGGAAATCCTTGTCTGAATACTTTTCGCAAACATTTTCTTGGTCAATACGGCTCTTGATATATGGGTGCTTTGAGCAAAGGTCCATTTCAGGATGTTCCTTTGCAAGCCAAGCAAAGTAAGAACCGCAAATAACTGCACCCTTCATACCTGCTTTTTTAGCAAGAGGAAGATATCTTTCAAGAGGAGCGATATTGTATTTATAATATGCATCGTAAACAGGAGCAGGAAATTCAACTCTTTCGTCAACGCCTGTAGCGAATACGAACATATCGTAGCCCTTCATTAATTCAATCATTTCGTCATCTGTGAGCTTGTTTGCATCCTGGAACATGATTTCCATTTCTTTTGGAAGAGGTGCACCTTCCGGAAGAGGAGGAAGAGCAAGAGTTTTAATTTCATGTCCACGGTCTACAAAAATTTGAGCAGCGGCTGAACCGAGAAGGCCTGTTCCGCCAATCATAAGAACTTTCATTATGTATACCTCCATACATCTTTTTAATTTATAAACAAATTATAACATTTTAAAACATATTCGTCAACAGTGATTGTAAGACTTTAACAAAAATATATACAAAAAATTCCGGAATAATGATAGATACATCAAAATTCCGGAATGATTTAAGATTTTAAATTAAACGGGATGAACCTTGCTTTCAATATCGTCGTGTTTACCGTCAAGTCCGTATTTTTTATCTCTTCTCTTTTGGAAGAATTTAATAGCAACCTGGTCAAACTGAGCATAAGAAAGAACATCTTCTTCCTGTTCGTAATACTCTGCAATTTGGTCTTTAAAAGTATCAAGTTCAGGTTTAAGAAGATCTGCCGGACGGCAAGTAATAATAGGCTCATCACCACAGATTTTCTTTTGAAATTCAGGGTCAATATCGCAAGGGGTTTTGCCGTATTTACCTGCAACCATATCTTTAAATTCTTTTGTAACCATTTTATAACGTTCGCCCATAATCACATTAAACACAGACTGTGTGCCGACAATTTGTGAAGTTGGTGTAACAAGCGGAGGATAGCCGCTGTCTTTACGAACACGAGGTACTTCTGCAAGAACTTCTTCAAGTTTATCTTCTTTACCTGCCTGTTTAAGCTGATTAAGAAGGTTGGAAAGCATACCGCCGGGTACCTGATAAAGAAGAGTATTAGCGTCAACGCCGAGCATTTTAGGATTAAGCAAACCTTCGGCAAGATATTTCTCACGAAGAGGAGCAAAGAAATCACGAATTTCGGTTAATGCTTTAAGGTCAAGGCCTGTATCATATTCAGTTCCCTGAAGAGCGGCAACCATTGATTCCGTAGCCGGATGTGAAGTACCCATAGCAAGTGGGCTGATTGCAGTATCAATAACATCCACGCCTGCTTCAATACCTTTTAACTGAACCATAGAAGCCAAGCCTGAGGTATAATGAGAGTGAAGCTGAATCGGAATATCAACTGTTTCTTTAAGAGCTTTAACAAGGTCATAGGTTCCGTAAGGGGTTAACAAACCTGCCATATCTTTAATACAAATTGAATCTGCACCGGCATTTTCAAGCTGTTTTGCATAATTACAATAATAATCAATATCAAAAACAGGACCTGTTGTATAAGAAATAGCCGCCTGAACATGACCGCCGTATTTTTTAGCGGCATTAATTGCTGTTTCAAGGTTTCTTACATCATTAAGAGCGTCAAATATACGAAGAATATCTATACCGTTATCAATACTCTTTTTAACAAAGTAATCTACAAGGTCATCTGCATAATGACGATAGCCAAGCATATTTTGACCTCTAAACAACATTTGAAGCTTTGAATTCGGGCATTTTTTACGAATTAAACGAAGTCTGTCCCACGGGTCTTCGTCAAGGAAACGAAGGCAAGAATCAAATGTGGCACCGCCCCAACACTCGATTGAGTGGTAGCCGATTTTATCCATTTTTTCAAGAATATCTTCAAACTCGTCTGTTCTCATACGTGTTGCAATCAAAGACTGATGGGCATCACGCAAGACGGTTTCAGTAATACCAATTTTAGCCATACCTTACTCCTATTAATTTAATGTAATAATAACTTGGTCTGCCTCTACACTGTCGCCCTTATTAACTGAAATTGAAGCAACTGTGCCTGCCTGAGGAGCAACGATTTCATTTTCCATTTTCATAGCTTCAAGAATGCAAAGTACATCACCGGCGTTAACAGAAGCACCGTTTGATACTTTTACATCAAGAATTGTGCCGGGCATAGGAGCCTTAACTTTAATTGCGCCTTCTGCGCCTGCAGGAGCGGGTGCTGCTTTAGGAGCAGGAGCCGGAGCAGCGGCAACAGGTGCCGGAGCAGGTGCTGCTGCAACAGGAGCAGGAGCAGCGCCGTTTGCTTCATCTACTGTAACATCATAAGCTGTGCCGTTTACTGTAATTGTGTATCTTTTCATATTAATGTCCTCATCTTTCTATTATTTAACGGAATGTTTTCTTGGAAGTGTTGCTTCTCTTTTACCTGCAAGCATGTCAAGAGCGGCAATAAGTTTTGCCCTTGTTTCGGCAGGAACAAACACATCATCAACTGCGCCGCAAGCAGCAGCTGTAAACGGTGAAGCAAGATTTTCTTTATATTCATTTGCAAGTGCTTCCCTGCTTTCGCCCTTTGCAAGGCGGTCGTTATACAAAAATGCAACAGCTGCATCCACATCAAGAGGAGAAAGCACCGAAGTATCCCAAGCATAAACCACATCTGCATTTGCACCTCTGCCTGCAAGTGCAATATATGCAGTACCAACAGCTAAACCTGTAACAACAGAGATTTTAGGGCAAGTTGCAGTTGCCAAAGCTGTAGTTAACTTTGTTAATGAAACAAGTGCCTGATTTTCAGCTTCTTTAACTACGCCGTCTGCATTAACAAATGTTACAACTGGAATATTATAAGCGTCACAAAGTTTAATAAACGCTTCTGCCTTATAAGCACAAGACGGACAAACAGCCTTGCCATCATATGCTATAAATCCGACTGTAGAACCCATAACAGAGCCTAATGCGGTAACTGTGTTTGAGGCATAGCCGGCTTTAAGTTCAACAATACTGTTTGCATCTGCAACAGCATTTAAAATTTCTGATGCACTTGCGCCTGTATCTACAGTAGAAGCCGGTTCATCAAAATCAAACATAGGAACTACATCCAAATTGTTTGACGGCAAAAGAGCAATAATGCTTTTTGCGGATTCAACAGCAGACTCGAAATTTTCTGCCGCAATATCAACAGTACCTGCTTTAACACTGTCTTCCACAGTAACTTCACTTGGAGCAGTTACATAAAAATCTGCATCTTTAACGGCAATAACAACATCTGCCATATTTGCCATTAATGCAGATGTGCCAAGGCAAGCACCTGCAACAATGCTGATTTGAGGAACAACACCTGAAACAGCAGTTGAAGCCTTCAAAATTTCGCCGTATGAATTAAGAGCTTCAAACCCTTCTGTTAATTTTAAACCGTTTGAATCATAAATTCCTACTACAGGGCAACCTGTTTTTTTAGCTAAATCATAAACCTTTTTGATTTTTGAACATTGGGCAACACTGATTGCACCGGAATCAACAGAAACATCCTGAGAAAAAGCATAAACGCAGCAGCCGTTTACAGTGCCGAAACCTGCAACAACTTCAACATCGCCGTTTACTGATTTTGCAAATGCATCAATCTCGGAAAAAGAAGCGTCATCGAAAAGAGACGCAAGTCTTTTGCGTGCTTCTGTATCTTTTACAGTAAGATTACTCACTAAAACATCCTCCTTAAAATTTAGTAGTATTTCAGCTGTAATGCAAAAATATCTATTCTTTGGTATTTTATCACTTTATAATTATAATTACAACTATTTTTTATATTATTAATAATAAAATAAATTAAAGAATTTGAACAGCAAAAAAGCAGCGATAATAATCGCTGCTTAAATCTGTATTATCAAAACTATTCTTCTTCCGTTACACTGCTTTTTTCTGCCGAACGAAGCAATTTTTTTACTTCGTTATCGGTTAATTCACGCCACTTTCCTTGAGGAAGCATACCCAACTTAAGGGAACCTACGGAAATTCTTTTAAGCCTTGCGACCTGTAAATTAACAGCTTCGCACATTTTTCTGATTTGACGGTTTCTGCCCTCACGCAAAATAAATTCAAGCACTACCCTGCCCGGTTCTTCTGTTATTACATTAACATCGCAAGGTGCTGTTTTTCTGCCGTCTATTTCAATACCGTTTCTTAAATTAAAAAGAATTTCGTCATTTATTTCAGGGCGAACGGTTACACGGTAAACCTTAGCAAAATTATGACCCGGATGAGAAAGAGCATTTGCAAAAGCACCGTCGTTTGTTAACAGCAACAATCCTTCTGAATCCTTATCAAGCCTGCCCACAGGATATATTCTGGCTTTAATATCACTGACTAAATCCATAACGGTTTTTCTGCCAAGCTCATCTGAAACAGTTGTAACATAGCCTCTGGGTTTATGAAGCATAATGTAATAATTTCTTGAAACACTGTTAATTCTTTTGCCCCTTACGGTAACCAAATCTTTTTTAGTATTAACCTTGTCGCCTATATGGGCTACGTGCCCGTTTACTTTAACTTTGCCTGCTTCAATTATTTCTTCACTTTTACGCCTTGAAGCAACGCCGCAATCTGCCATAAATTTTTGAAGTCTTACTAAATTATTGTTTGCCATAATATTCTATATTTTCAGTTGCCGTTAACGGCAATTTTGAAATTTCCTTTTCTTTATATTTTATAACAACAAAACCTATTTTATCGCCGTTTTTAATCGGTGCATACAAAAAGGGAAAATGATAAATTTCCACGGAAATATTTTGCTTATTTAAAACAAAAACATTACCGCTGTATGTTGCGTTTAAATAATCGGATGAACCGCCCACAACATTAATTTTTACACTGTTTTCTACCTTAACGCTTTCATATTTCTTAAAACATTCGTCATACAAAGAAATATGGTCGTTCCAATCATTCGGAGCATTCAACGTTACGCAAATTAAAACAGTTTCATTTTTCTTAACGGCAGATACAAGGCACCTGCCTGCTTTTTCCGTAAATCCTGTTTTAACGCCCACACAGCCGTCAATATAAGACAAAAGTTTATTGTGGTTATATACTGTTTGCTCTTTGCCGTTAATTCTTATTATTTTACTTTTTTCACAACATATTTCCAAAAAAATTTTATTATTTAAAGCATTTAATGTAAGCACAGCCATATCATAAGCGGTAGAATGATGATTTGCTTCATCAAGACCCGACGGCGTAACAAAATAGCTGTTTCTCATTTTCAAATCAGAAGCGGTTTTATTCATTAAATCCGCAAATTTTTCAAAAGAGCCTGAAAGATACAACGCAACGCTGTTTGCCGCATCATTTCCGGAGCAAAGCATCATACCCACAGTAGCATCATAAACAGAAATCTTATCTCCGGCACGAAGTCCCAACGAAGTACCGGTTGTATTAACCATTTCATCCGTAACGGTTATAATATCATCTAATTTACCGCTTAAGCAAGCAATATACGCCGTTAAAATTTTGGTTGTTGAGGCAATACTGCGCTGCTCATCCTTATTTTTTTCAAACAAAATTTCGCCGGTTGTTCCGTCTATTACAACAGTGCTTTCTGCGCTGATTTCTGCACCGAATACATTAAACGGAACAAGAAAAAGCACGCACATAACTGTGCAAATTATTCTTTTTAACAAAATAATCACCTGCTAAAATATATGCAGGTGATTAAAATTTTAACATTTATTATTCTGCAGAATCGGTTTTTTCATCTGCGTCTTTAGCCTTAACAAGCTGAGAAATTTGGTCAACAAGTTCAGGAATCATTGCGATTGCACGGTCTGCAGAAGATGAATAATTATTTATTTGCATCATTCTTACTTTATCGTTTTGAATTACGATAAACGCAACGGGAGTGATAGAAATACCGCCGCCGCCACCGCCGCCGAAAAGTTCTGCGTTTTGCTTTGATGGCAAATCTGTTCCACCGCTTGTAAAGCCGTAAGTAACCTTTGAAACAGGAATAAGTGTTGTGTCGCCTGTTGTCATAGGTTCGCCGATAATAGTTGAAACATCAACCATTTCACGCATTTTTTCCAATGTGTTTTCCATTATTTTATTAACCGGTGTTTCTTTCATAATGAATCTCCTTATAAAAATTATTTATCTTTTATAATATTTACAACAAAAACTTTGCCTGCTTTAAGAAGCATTTTTACGATTGCGCCCACGCTGAGCGAGCCGATAAACTGCAAACCGTATTCATTTTGCGGAGCAATAAAGTCCGGCATAATTAAATCGTCGTAATTATCAACACGCATACCGTTTAAAATTACACCTTTTAAAGGATAATAATACTTGCACAATCTGCCGTAAGCATTGGCAACGTCGGCAGCATCACAGCCACCGATTATTATTTTAACATAAAGTGAGTAAATATGGAACCCCCTAAATAAAGCATTTATTGCAGAAGATGCTGTTTCCAGCAAATTCGTTACAAAAAGCATTATTCCGACGATGCCGTCTTTATCCCAAATGTTTTTAATAAAGTTTGGCTTTTTTTCTTTTTGCGGTTTTTGATTTTGAGAAACTTGATTTTCCGTTTCATCTTGTTTAGGCGTTATATTCGGATTGTCTTTAAGTTCAATCTCCATTTTCTCTCCTGTTTCACAGTCCGTAACTGTAATAACAGATTGAGAATTTTCTTTTTTCACGGCATTATCAGGTTTAATCTCATTTGCAGATTTTTCAACCTTTTCCGCTGTAGGTTGCCTGTTGCTTTCTTTGCTCTTTTTTTCTTTTTTATTTTTCTTTACTTTGTCAGCCGATTCGGCAGGAAACAAAATAAAAGATAAAATTTTAGAAAGTTCAATATCTTTTTCAATCCACAAAACTTTTACCTTTGTGGTCCACTTATTATCATAAATAACGGTAATGGTAGCGGACAATGAAAAAATCAAGGCAAATATTGCAACAATAACTGCAACAACAATTAAAAATACTTTCACTTGCACCACCCTTACTCATCTTTATTTTCACTGATTTCGGAAAGAAGCTTGTCTTTACTTGTTTCTTCCTCAAACAATGAAGTTTGACCGTTATCTTTATCTATCTTTTCAATTTCCTCGGTAGACGGCAAATCCGGCAAATCATCAAGACTGTTTAATGAAAAACATCTTAAAAATCTGTCTGTAGTGCCGTAAACAAGAGGCCTTCCCGGCAGGTCAAGCCTGCCCTTTTCCTCTATTAAACCCTTTTGTATAAGATTTGCAATAGAACCGGAGCAATCAACACCCCTGATTTGTTCAATAAAACTTTTAGTAACCGTTTTATTATAAGCTACAATGGCTAAAACTTCAAATGCAGCCTGAGATAACGGTGTATTTTTCTTAATTTCAAGCAGTGCACGAACATCATCACCATATTCTTCACGAGTGCAAAGCTGATATTTACCGTCTATTCTTACAAGACGTATGCCGCTTTCTTTTTCTTCGTACTTATCTTCAAGATGACCAAGCATTTTTGTAACGCTTTCCAAATCAAGGTCAAGCACCTCGGCAAGTTTCGAAGCTTCAACAGCATCGCCGGCGGCAAAAAGCATAGCTTCCAACTTGGCTGTTATATTATTTTCACTGCTCAATATTTTCTACCTCGTTAACAATTTGTATTTCCGCATCATTCATTGGACCGTCTATAGTAATCCTTTTTGTTTTGGCAAGTTCCAAAACAGCAAGAAATGTGGCAACCAAGTCACTTTTTGACTGTGCGCCGTCGAAAAGTTTTACAAATTTAACCTTTTTACCGCTCCAAAGCTTGCGCATAACCGTTTGAATTTTTGAAGCAACATTAACAAATTTTCTTGCAACAATTACCTTAAAAGAATCAATAGGCGGCGGCAACTTTCTTTGTGCTCTGCCTGCTGCATTAATGTAAGCATTAAGCAGTTCTTCACCTTCATGAAAGCGTTCGTAATCATAATTTACATAGCCTTGTTGAGGTTCACGAACAAAGCGATTAAATCCGTCTGTGTGGTCTTTTAACTTTTCTGCCATTATTTTACAATCACGGTATTCTATAAGTTCACCGGTAAGCTCATGTTTTAACTCTTCCGCTTCTTCATGGCGGGGTAAAAGCGATACCGTTTTTATGTAAATCAACCTTGCCGCCATTTCAAGGAAATCGCCGGCAACATCAAAATCGGCATTTTCCATTTGCCGAACATAATCAAGATACTGATTAACAAGTTCAACAATAGGAATATCGTTAATATTCAATTTATGTTTACTTATAAGATGAAGTAATAAATCCATAGGACCTTCAAATACTTCAAGTTTATAATTAATTTGTTCCATATTAAGCCCCGAAAATAAGTTTTGGAATAATTGAAATAAAATTCATCATAGCGTTTGAAAGAAAAGAAATAAAACCGTCTAACACACCGGTAAACAAAACGACCATTAAACCAATCATAATGTATCTTTCATAACGCATTATATTAAAATATGTTTTATCAGGCAAAAATGCAGAAAGAACCCTTGAGCCGTCAAGAGGCGGAATAGGAATAAGATTAAACACCGCAAGAGAAACATTAACGGATGCGGCATAATAGAAAAACATAGCAATATAACCTGCCGCTACGGATGTTGCAGTTGCCTTTATTCCGTAAAAAACAAAAACAGAGATAAATCCCATCAATAAATTTGATACAGGACCCGCCAAAGCAGTTAACGCCATACCGTATTTCGGATTTTTAAAATTGTTAGGATTAATCGGCACGGGATTTGCATAACCGATGCCGAAAAGTAAAATCATAACAGTTCCCACGGGATTAAGCTGTGCAAGCGGATTAAATGTTAGTCTGCCGCTGTTTTTTGCCGTATTATCGCCAAGCTTATATGCAACCCAACCGTGAGCCAATTCATGAACCGGCAAGCAACAAAGAAGCACAAATGCGCGGGATAATAAAAGCAAAATTACCATCATTACTTTGCCGTGTAAAACAGCACTTATTAAACTCATTATATCACCCTAATCAAATACGGGCAACAGCCATTCGCCGATTGCCGTAAATATCATTTTTAATTTCTATATCTTTATAACCGTTACTTATTAATATTCGGCGCACATCTTCGCCTTGTTCGTTGCCTATTTCAAAAAGCAATCTACCGCCATTCTTTAAATACTGCTTATAATTTTGAGAAATAAAGCGGTAAAAATCAAGTCCGTCAACACCGCCGTCAAGTGCCATAAGCGGTTCTTCAAGCACTTCCGACTGAAGACCGGGTATTTCATTGCTTTTAATGTAAGGCGGATTAGACACAATAATATCTGCTTTTTCAATTTGGGGAAGATTATACAAATCCTCATTAATTAAAATTGTGTTATTAACAGAATCGGCATTCTTTTTTAAATAAATAAATGCATCTTCGCTTTTTTCAACAAGATAAACCTTGGAGTTTTTAACGGCTTTGGCAATGCTGATACCTATACAGCCGCTGCCTGCGCACAAATCAATAACAACGGGATTTTCAATTTTTTCAGCAAATTTAACTGCTAAATCGGTAAGTTCCTCTGTTTCCGGGCGTGGAATCAAGACACCTTTCCCCACATAAAACTCACTTTCGTAAAAATCCCATTTACCGATAACGTACTGAAGAGGTTCACCGCTTTTAACACGCCAAAGCAAATCGGCAAAACGTTTCATAATAATTTCATCGGATTTATGAAATTCAAACTGACTGTTTTTAATTCCGTCTAAATGGCACACAAGGCAAAGTGATTTAAACTCTGCTTCATCAACACCGTTTGCAGAAAGAAAATAAACGCCGTAATCATATGCTTCTTTTAAAGTCATTTAATTTCATCATCCTCCGGATTATCGGTAATAACGGCTTTAATTGCGGCAATTCCGCATTCAAGAATCCCGTCGTCATTCGGTTCTTTCGTAGTTAATCTTTGCATCCAAAGCCCGGGAGCGGAAACTATTTTAACAAAAAGATTATCATGCTTGCCGGCATATTTTATAAACTCGTAACCAATGCCCATAACAAGCGGCAGGAAAAGCAGTTTAAAGAAAACCCACAAAACACGCTGTGCAGCAATAGCGGGAAAAATTTTTGCAATAATACTGTATAAAATAATGCTGAAAATCAAAATAACAAAAATAAACGACGTACCGCATCTTGGATGAAAACGGCATGATTTTTTAACATTTTCAACCGTTAATTCAAGGCCGGATTCGTAACAGGCTATAGATTTGTGTTCGGCACCATGATACATAAACATTCTTTTAATATCTTTCATTTGACTTACAAGTGCAATATAAACAACAAAAATAAGCATTTTCATTCCGCCCTCGATTAAGCCCTGAAAGTTAACCAAAGCGCCGGATGTTGCCTGATTTAATTTATTATAAATGAAAACCGGGAACCAAAAGAAAAGCAAAAAAGCCAATGCAAAACCAAGAACAGAACCTAAACCGGTAATAAAATTCATTAATTTATCACCGAACTTATCGGTTAACCATTTTTCAAACTTGCTTAAATTGTCTTCATCATAATCTTCCATTCCGGAAACTTCTGCGGAATACATTAATGTTTTGTAACCCATTATCATAGATTCAATAAAATTAACAACACCCCTGATAACAGGCACACCCAAAAACTTATATTTATCTCTTATATGCTTCAATTCATGGTACTCAACAAGAATATCACCATCCGGCTTACGCACGGCTGTTGCCATACCTTTAGGTCCCTGCATCATAACGCCTTCAATTAAAGCCTGACCGCCAACGGAAGTTTTATGTTTTAGTTTTTCTGACATATCGGTTCACATAGCCTTTCATTTGCTAATTACTTTTAAGGTTAATATCTTCGTCTGTAACCTCGTCTTCACGGGAAACAGAATTGTCTATCTCTTGCTTTGACGGTGCGCTTTCAATAGGCAGATAAATGGTAACAAGCGTACCTGTTCCCTCTTCACTGTCTATTTCAAGTTTACCTTTATGCAAATTAATTATTTCATTTGTTACGGCAAGACCTATTCCCGAACCTCGCACCGAAACATTTGCTTTATAAAATTTTTCCATAACATGTGGCAAATCTTCTTTAGAAATTCCGCAGCCTTGGTCTGCGATAGAAATTTTAACCGCATCACCGTTATTAAATTTAGCAAATTCAGCTTTAACAAAAATTTTGCTGTTTGGGCGTGAATATTTAAGTGCATTATCAAGAATATTCATAAACACTTGCTTTAACCTATTTGCATCTGCATTGGCAGGTGCCGCAAAATCGGGAATACTGTATTTAACCTCGATGCCCTCTCGCATTGCACGCTCACGGAAAGTAAACACAGTTTCATCAAGCTCGGCAAAAATATCTGTTTTTGCTAGTCTTAAAGTCATTCGTCCGCTTTGAAGTCGGCTGAAATCAAGAAGTTCTTCTACAAATCCTTCTAACCTGCCTGCTTCGCTAACAATAACTTGCAAACCCTTGGCTGTTAATTCATCCATATTCTCATTTTGCCCAAATGATAATGTTTCGCCCCAACCCTTAATTGATGTTAAAGGTGTGCGCAGCTCATGAGAAATAGTAGAAATAAAGTCATTTTTCATTTTATCCGATGAAGCAATTTCGGCAGCCATAGAATTAATAGAATCGCACAAATCGCCTATTTCGTCATCATATTTTTTTTCAATTCTAACATCTAAATTACCTTGGGAAATGGCTTTTGTTGTGTCTGTAATTTCTCTGACAGGAATTATAATTGAGCGAATAAAAAACAAATTTGAAAAAATAATTATTAAAAACACTACCAAAAGAGCAAGAAAAATTAAAAAGATAAGGGTTGCAATTTGGCTGTTAATTTTATCAAGCGAAGTCATTATTCTGACTGCGCCGACATTTGTACCGTTTGAATTTTGAATAACACGTGTTACAGCCATAATATGTTCACCGCCCTTTGCGATTTTACCAACATATTTGCCTGTTCCCTTTTCATTTGCCATAGCCTCATTATAATCGGGCATATTAACGTTTTGATTAATAAACCCATCTGAAGAAGCAATAACATTACCCTCATTATTTATTACCCAGGTTGTTGTTTTGTCTTTATATGTATAACTGTCTATAAACTGAGCTGCCGACGATTCAAGCGACGTACCCGAATTCAAATTAACGGCAAAATAATTTACTGCAGAGGAAGACGCACCGCTGTTTAAAATATTTTCAACCGAGTTATAATAAAATGTTTTAATAGAAAAAGCGGCAATTATAAAAACAATAACAAGAAATACGAAAATAAGCCCGATAATATTAATTATCCAGCGCTTTGTAATTCCTTCCAACTTAAAGTTTTTAAATTTTTGTGCCAATTTTTCTTTCATTTGATATACTTCCGTAAATTTTATTCGTTACTAACCCATTTATAACCCAAGCCCCAAATGGTTATTAACCTTGTAGGACTTGAAGGATTATCTTCAACCTTCATTCTTAAACGACGAATATTAACGTCTACAATTTTTTCATCGCCGAAATAATTATTACCCCACACCTGCTTTAAAATATCGGTTCTGCTTAAAGCGGCATTTGGATTTTTAAAGAAATATTCAATAATTTGAAATTCCACCTGTGTAAGTTCAATTAATGAGCCTGATTTTGCAAGAGTTCTGTTTCTTAAATTAAGCTCAAATTCATCAAGAACAATAGAATCGCCTGTAGTATCGTTTTTTCTGAATCCCCTTGTCATTTCAACACGCCTGTAAACAGCGTCTACGCGAGCCATTAATTCACTTGGTGAAAACGGCTTTGTAACATAATCGTCGGCGCCGAAAAGAAGGCCTGTAACTTTATCCATTTCCTGAGTTTTAGCCGAAAGCATAATGATGCCTAAATCGGGATATTTTTTTCTTAGTTCCTTACAAACTGTAAGCCCGTCAACCTCGGGCATCATAATATCAAGAATTGCAACATCAAAACCGTTTTCATCTTTAGAAAACTTTTCAAGGGCAACGGCACCGTTTTCTGCCTGTTCAACCTCATAACCGCTTCTTGTTAAGTTAATAACTATAAACTCACGGATGGATTCTTCATCCTCTGCCACAAGTACCTTTTTCATAATTATTCTCCTTTATAAGATTTAAGCATATTTTTAACATCATCTTGAGTTAAAGTAAAACGAGCATCACTGCCCAAAGTTGACAAATAAACATAACCTGCATCTTCTCCCACAGTGTTATAGCCCGAATAATCGCCTTGATTTTCGGAATAATGAGATTTTAAAACAGTTAAAACAGAGAAAATCAATTTATCCTCGTCATCTGAAATTGTTAAAAGAGATTTTGATGCATCATAGGTAATCTTAATATTTTCAAACATATCATCCGGAATTATAAGTTGATAGTCGTCCTTTTCAACGGCAATAGAATAAGCCTTATGGTCAAGAACCGTATTTTCATAGCGTTGCCAATCAACACCGTTTACCCCGGCAGGAACAGATATATCCGAATCAAGTGGGATTTCTATTTTACCGTCGCCGTTAATATCTCTGCTTGTAATCATTGAATTTCTTGTGGTACGCTTTGTAACTCCGGTTGAATAACTATAAAACGGGGAAATTATTGTGTTGTAATAATCAGACCAATAAATAATTTCCGTAAGCATTTGAGTGCCGTTTGATTTAACTGCATCTGCATAAATATAAACAGTGCCGTCTGTTTCTTCAAGGCTGAAATTTTTGTAAGAATTTATATGCCCGTCCAACTTGGTATTGCCTAAAGATTTTAAGCTGTTATCTTCAAAATAATAAAGAACGGCATTTGCTGAAATTTTATCGCCCGATTCAATGGAAAAGGCAACAAGTTCGTTTTTATTATCATTATCTACATCAACGGTTATATAGTTATTAATGGTAAGTTCTTTTTCACACTCATTTAAAACAAATCCGTCGTTATTCTTACCCTGGGAATAAACAGTCATTATATGATTTGAGGAATTACTTATAACATCCCACAATACTATGAATTCCAAAACATTATCGCCGTTTAAATCACAAAAATCAACAGAATAAATATCCGAACCTTCACCCTCGAGATTATAAATTACAGACCAGCTATCGCCGGTTTTATCCATAAGTGCCATATCAATGGTACCCAGTGAAGACGCAGGCTCATAAAATACAACTGCTTCCTGTTCATTATCGCCGTCATAATCAAAAAAAGTATAGGCTGTGGTAAATTTACCGCCGGCAGGTGTTTTTAATGAAAAACCGCCTTTGCAATAATTACTTAAAGCATTTTGAATATTTTCATTTTCACCCGTAGGTGAAACGGGAGAAATAAGTTCATCAACAGAAGACGCTATTCTGAAAGAGCAGCCTGTAAGCAACAGGCAAACGGAAATTATTACAGCAACAATTTTAACGCACTTCAAAATTTCTCCCCCTTTTAACATAATTGCATATTTCAAAACATAATTTGTAATATTATATCATTAATTAATTACAAAATAAACAGATTTTACTATATTTTTTAAATTAATATTACAAAATTAACAACTATTTACTGTAAATTATAACAAAAAATAAAAAGCCGATTTAAAGAAACACTTTAAATCGACTTAAATAATTTTATTTACTTTTCATAAACACTTCTTTTTAAAGCGCCTATATACGGAAGATTACGGAATTTTTGGTCATAATCAAGACCGTAACCTACTACAAATTCATCAGGCACATCACAGCCAACATAATCGGGAGTTACAGGGGCAACTCGCCTGTCAGGTTTATCAAGAAGAGTTACGATACTGATTGAATTTGCACCCCTTGTTTTTAAAATATCGGAAACGTATTTAAGGGTTCTGCCGCTGTCCAAAATATCTTCAACCAACAACACATCGTAACCTGCAAGGTCAATATCAATATCCTTGGTAATTTTAACTCTGCCCGTTGATTCCGTGCCGCTGCCGTAAGAAGAAACAGACATAAAATCAATACTGAGAGGAAGATTAATATTTCTTACAAGGTCGGTCATAAAAAACACGCAGCCCTTTAAAATACCCAAAACAAGAAGATTTTTACCTTCAAAATCCTTTGTAATTTGTTCGCCGAGTTTTTTATTGATTTCTTTTAATTCATCTTCGGTTACAAGAATTTTTTCAATATTTTGATTCATTACCTGTCCTCCCTGAAATATGAAAGTCCCAAAGAAGCAGGACCTTGATTTTCCTTTTTCTTTCTAATGCTTACCATAATCAAAACAATGATTGTAACAACATAAGGCAACATTTTGAAAAGCTCTTGGGTACGAAGGGCAAAGCCCGGAATAAACAGGTAAACAATATAGAGTCCACCGAAAACAATAGAGCCTAAAATGCCCAAATTAGGACGCCAAATAGCAAAAATAACAAGAGCGATTGCAAGCCAACCTCTGTCGCCGAAGCCTTCATTTGACCATACGCCGCAAGCATAGTCCATTACGTAATACAAACCGCCCAAACCAGCGATAACGCTGCCGACGCAAGTTGCAAAATACTTTGAACGTGAAACATTAATACCTGCAGCATCTGCTGTTGCCGGATTTTCACCGACCGCTCTTAAATGAAGTCCGCCTCTTGTTTTATTAAGAAAAATAGAACAAACAATAGCAATAATAACTGCTAAATAAGCAAGAAATCCGTAAGAAAGAAAGATTTTGCCAAACCAGCCTGTTGAATCTGCAATAGGAAGCGTGGTTCTGAAGAAATTACTTGTTGTTGTTAATGCAACAGAAGGAATGTCCGCTTTAGTTAATTTGATAAGCGAACCGCCGAAGAAATTACCAAAGCCAACGCCGAATGTTGTTATTGCAAGACCTGTAACATTTTGATTTGCACGAAGCGTTACCGTTAAGAAGCAATAAATAAGACCCATAATAAGTGAACCCAAAATACTTGAAAGTAACGGAATAAGTATTGCAAGAAAGCCTACTGCTTCGCTTGGGCTTGAAAGGGAATTTTCATACATAAACGCACCGATAACACCGCTGATACCGCCAACATACATAATGCCGGGAATACCAAGATTAAGGTTACCTGATTTTTCTGTTAAAATTTCGCCTGTTGAGCCGTAAAGAAGAGGAATACCCTGCATAACGGCACGCTGGAGAAAAGTAATTACTGTTGTTGAAACCATATTACTTTACCTCCTTTTGAGAATGACGAAAAACAATTTTATAATTAATAAAGAACTCACTGCCTATAATAAAGAACAGCACAATACCCGTAATAATATCGGAGAATGAGTGATTTAAACCGTAAACAGTTGCAATTTCACCTGCACCCTTTTCGAAGAAAACTAAAAGGAATGAGGTTAAAACCATTACAACGGGATTGAACTTTGCAAGCCAAGCAACCATAATTGCCGTAAATCCTCTGCCATCGGCAGTAGTTGTTGTAATAGTATGGTTTGTACTGCCCACAAGAAGTAAACCGGCAATACCGCACACAGCACCTGAAAGAGCCATTGTTCTCATAATAACTTTTTTAACATTAATTCCTATGTAACGGGCTGTATTTTCGCTTTCGCCTACTACCGATATTTCATAACCGTGTTTGCTGTATTTTAAATAAATATACATACCCACGGTTAAAATAAGAACAACAATAATATTAAGCAAATAATCTTTATTGCCGATAACAGGAAGCCAACCGTCGTGAGTAGCTTGATTTATAATACCGATTTTACCAGAACCCTTTGGATTTTCCCAAAGCATAACAAAATACGAAACAAGTTGAATACCGACATAGTTCATCATAAGAGTAAACAAAGTTTCATTTGTATTAAATTTGGCTTTAAAGAACGCAGGAATCAAAGCCCAAATTGCACCTGCAAGCATACTTGCAACAATCATTACAAGAATTAAAAGGGCGTTTGGCATTTTACCGCCCAAACAAATCATACAAGCAGCTGTTGCAAGACCGCCGATAAGCACTTGACCTTCAGCGCCGATATTCCAAAATCGCATTTTAAAAGCGGGAGTTACCGCAAGAGAAACACAAAGAAGCATTGCAAGACTTTGAAGCATGCTCCAAATACGGCGTGATGAGCCGAATGCACCTTTAATCATGGTGCCGTACACGCTGATTGGATTTTGATGAGTTAAAAACATTGTTACAAAAGCACAAACAATAAGTGCAATTAAAATTGAACCTATGCGAATACCCCAAGAGCTTAACTTTGAAGTATTATTTCTTTTTACAATATGAAAAAGAGGTTCATGAACTTTATTATTTTCCGCCATTAGTTTGCACCTCCGTTTTCAACATTCTTGGTCATAAGAAGACCGATTTGTTCTTTTGTGGCAGTTCTGCCGTCTACAATGCCGGTTACTCTGCCTGAATTCATTACCATTATTCTGTCGCAAAGTTCAACAAGAACATCTAAATCTTCGCCTACGAAAATAACTGCCGTTCCGCTTTCTTTTTGCTTGTTAAGCAAATCATAAATCAAATAAGATGAATTTATATCAAGACCTCTAACAGGATAAGCAACCATAAGAACCTTTGGATTTGCCGCAATTTCACGACCCACAAGAACCTTTTGAACATTACCGCCCGAAAGACGCCTTACCGGAGTTGTTGGACCGGGAGTAGAAACCTCAAGTTTATCAATAACGGCATTTGCCAAATCTTTTGGGTCTTTTCTGTTAAGAAAAGCAGTAGAGCCTTTTTTATAGCTTCGGAGCATCATATTATCAATAATATCCATATTACCTACAAGACCCATACCCAATCTGTCTTCAGGCACAAAAGAAAGAGCAACGCCTAATTTTCTGATAGCTTTTGGAGATTTGCCAATAAGCTGCTTTTCTTCGTCCCCTTCCGGCTTATAAATAACAGAAGAGCCTGAAACTGTTTTTTGAAGTCCTGCAATAGATTCCAAAAGTTCTTTTTGACCGCAACCGGATATTCCGGCAATGCCGAAAATTTCTCCGCCGTAAACATCAAAATTAACATCTTGAAGAACATTTTTTCCGTCTGTACCTTTAACCGTAAGATTTTCAACAAAAAGACGTTTTACAGGATTTTTAGGTTTTTCACGTTTAATATTAAGTTCTACTTTTTCACCGACCATCATTTCTGTTAATGACTGTTCGGTTGCATCGCAAGTATTTACGGTGCCTACATATTCGCCCTTGCGAAGTGTTGAAACTCTGTCGGAAATTTCAAGAACTTCATGAAGCTTATGTGTAATTATAATAATTGATTTGTTATCCGCACGCATATGGCGAAGAACATCAAATAATTTACTTGTTTCCTGAGGTGTTAAAACAGCCGTGGGTTCATCCAAAATAAGAATATCCGCACCTCTGTAAAGCACCTTAATAATTTCAACGGTCTGTTTTTCAGAAACAGACATTTCATATATTTTTTTATTTAAATCAACAGAAAATCCGTATCTGTCAACAATTTCACGAATTTTCTCTTCGGATTCTTTTAAATTATATTTTTTTCCGTCATTAATTCCGAGAATAATATTTTCTGTAGCGGTAAAAACATCAACAAGTTTAAAATGCTGATGAATCATTCCGATTTTATACTTAAAAGCATCTTTAGGCGATTTTATAACAACTTCCTGTCCGTCAATAAAAATCTCGCCTTCATCGGGGAAATAAATACCCGACACCATATTCATAAGAGTTGTTTTACCCGAACCGTTTTCGCCGAGAATTGCAAGAATTTCGCCACGGTTAACGGTTAAACTAACGTTATTATTTGCAACAATACTTCCGAATCTTTTTGTAATTCCCTTTAATTCAATTGCGATTTTTTCACTCATGCCAATACTCCAAAAATAACTATACCGTGCCCGTATAAAACGGGCACGGATTTTAATAAACTTAATTTTCTATAAGTTAGAAAACAGTGTCAAGAAGGTTAATACCGTCAATTTGAACATCAAAGTAAGGAGCTGAACGGTATTCTGATTCGTGGAAATATTCGTCTGAAACAGCTTCTGTATCTTTTTCATAATTAGCGTCTGTATCTACATCTGCCATATAAGAATCAAGAGTTTTGCCTTCTACAGTGAATGTAGATGTGTCAAATACATGAAGTGTGCCGTTTTCCATTTTAGCCTTTGCTTCATCAATAGCTTCCTGTGTGCCAGCTGCAGCAGCTGCTGTGTTAACGTCTGTAAGAAGAACAGAGTTTGTTGCAAGTGTGCCTGTCCAGTCTGTATCAATAGCTTTGCCGTCGATTACGCACTGAATTGCATACTGGAAGTAAGGAGCCCAGTTGATTCTTGAAGAAACGATAAATGTGTTAGGGCAAGTTGAAATTGTGCTGCCGTTGTAAGAAACGTCAGGAACGCCTGCTGCTTCACAAGCTGTAGGAGCACCCATTGAATCGGCATGCTGGCTGATAAGTACACAACCGTTTGAAATAAGCTTTGTTGCTGCTTCTTTTTCAGCAGTTTCATCATACCATGAACCTGTGAATGTTACATCCATTG
Organism: uncultured Oscillospiraceae bacterium; assembly: GCA_900555015.1. GTDB lineage: Bacteria > Bacillota > Clostridia > Oscillospirales > Acutalibacteraceae > Eubacterium_R. The sequence continues at coordinate 29,328 of USJL01000013.1, read as the reverse complement.
TAACTGAAGGGCAAACTGAACGAGCGCCAAGGAAGAATGAAGTGTAACCTGAAATAACTTCAGCATAAGTGAAAGCACCTACATAACCCATTTTAGCCTGGTCTGCTGTGATTTTGCCTGCTTCAATCATTTCGTTAAGTTTCATACCTGCTGCAATACCTGCGAGGTAACGACCTTCATAAATTGAAGCGAAAGCATTGTGAAAGTTTGAAAGATTTTCGGTGTGAGCCTTTGTACCTGTTGCATGACAGAACTGAACTTCAGGATACTTTTTAGCAGCTTCAATAATATAATCTTCATGACCGAAGCTGTCTGCAAAAATGAATGTGCATCCCTGGTCTACAAGGTCTTCTGCAGCATCAAAACATTCTTGACCTTCAGGAATGTTTGTTTTGTAGATTTTGTTTTCATCCTTAATTCCGAGAGCTTCACATGCTTCATTTGCAGCATTGATGAAGTTGAGGTCATAAGTTGAGTTTTCATCGTGTAAGAAAATAAAACCTACTTTGATGTCTGTTGAGCTGTTGCTGTCGTCTGAACCGCCTGCCGAGCATGCTGCAAAAGCAAATACAAGAACAAGTGCAAGAACAACAGCAATGATTTTCTTTGCCATTTTCTTCATTTTTTCTACCTCCACATAGAAAATAATAATGTTTATTAAAAGGCTCATGCCTAATAACCGAAATTAAACGACTTAATCTCTGAAAACAATTTCCCCTGTTTCGTGATTCATACTTTCAATAATAGCAAGACTTTCTACTCTAATGCCTTTTTCACGAAGCTTATCGCCGCCTTTTTGGTAACCCTTTTCAATAACGGTACCGCAGCCCACAAGCGTTGCGCCGCTTTCCTCAACCATTGAAATAAGACCGTTAAGAGCATTTCCGATTGCAAGAAAATCATCTACAATCAAAATTCTGTCGCCCTTACCTAAAAAGCGCTTTGAAACCATAACGTTATAAGTTGTGCCGTGAGTAAACGATTCAACAGGTGTAACATAAACATCCCCTGCTATGTTTTTGGTTTTATTCTTTTTGGCAAAAACAAGAGGACATTCAAATTCCTGCGCAACCATTGAACCGATTGCAATACCCGAAGATTCAATAGTTAAAATTTTATTTACACCGTCGTTTTTATATAACCTATGAAATTCCTTGCCTACCTCACGCATAAAAGGAATATCAATTTGATGATTTAAAAAACAATCTACCTTTAAAATGTTGCCTTCGTAAATTTCGCCTTCATTAATTATTTTTTGTTTAAGAAGTTCCATAAAATATCCACCTAACTGAATTACGCAAATATGATATACTATAAACTAACCTATTGCAACAAAATATGACAATTTGACACCAAATTTTAACCTTTTTGGCGGAATGTATAAATAACGCAAATTTTGATTGTCTTATTTTGTAAATTTTTATATAATGATATTAAACGGGAAAGCGGTGATAGTATGGGTGATTTATTTACATATGTAAAAAAGTTTGGAAATATAGATTTTAACCATATGGGTTTAACGGAAGCGGATAACGCCGTATTCAGCAGGCTGGCATATTTAGACTTTAACGGTTGCGAAAGCAAACAGTTAAAAGAAATTGCAAAAAATTTTACAGCCGATGAAGAAGATTCAAAAAACATTGCCAAAACAAAAGAATTAATTAAAGCCGCAGGAAATACAAAGCGATTTGAAAGCGTTACAATAAGCCACACAAAAGAAGTTATAAGCGAGGATAAAGGAGCGGCATTTTACGGAGTATCATTTAAAATGATAAACGGCACAACATATATTGCATTCAGAGGCACAGACGAAAAGTTGATGGGATTTTATGAAGATGCAGAGCTTGCATACTCTTTCCCGATACCGAGCCAAGTTGCCGCAGTAAGTTTTGCAACAGATATAATAACAGCGGAAAACAAGGCTGAAAAATTTTATTTAGGCGGTCATTCAAAAGGCGGAAACAGTGCGCTTTTTACTTTTGCTTTCATTGAGCCGCAATACAGGGAAAGAATTATAAAAACATATAATAACGACGGACCGGGTTTTCCGAAAGAGCTTGTAAAAATACTGATTCACCCTGATATGTATGATAAAATACTTAATTTGCTGCCTGAGGATTCTATAGTAGGCAGAATGCTTGAAACTGCCGGTAAATGCAAAATAATCAAAAGCAATGCAAACGGTGGAGCACAGCACAATATTTTTACATGGAGCATAAAAGGGACTGAATTTGAAAGCACAAAAAAATTCAGTTTACTAAGCGAATATTTGGAAGACTCTTTTTCAACAAGTTTAGACAGCGCAAACAGTGAGGAAATGAAAAAAGCCGTTCAAACAATATATAACATAGCAGTTAACAGCGGCATTAAAACAACAAAAGATTTTAACGCAAAAAACATAAAAAGCATGATTTTACTGCTTTTGCAAATTACAGACAAAGAAAACGATGTATCAGACGAGCTGACATCTGTTATCAAAACTCTTGTTCAAAGCCTGTTTTCATCAATTAACATTGAAAAATTCATTAAATACAACATACCGGACGAAATACTTGAATACGCCGCTCTTGACAAGGAAGAAAGAAAAAATCTGCTTGCGGAAAAGATTAAAACAGGCGAAATAGAAAACAGCGAAACAATTCAAACGATAAACGAAATATTTGCAAAAATGAAAGCGGAAAAAGAAAGGCGTGAAAAAATAAAAGCAGAAAAGCAAAAAGAAAAATCGGAAATAAAAAAAGAAGCAGACGATTAAGGGGCAATAACCCCAACGTCTGCTTTTTTATTAAACTGTTTTTAAAGATTCGATTCTGTAAACCTTTACGCTGTGAGGAGCAAGATTCAAAGAAACGGAATCTGCGGAAAATGATTCATTTTCCCACAAATCAACAATATTCATATTGCCGTATGTTTTAAAACTCAAATAACCGTCACTTAACAAATCATTAAATTTAACATTAACGTTTAAATCCTTAGCACTTTTATTCAACACACAAACAGCAACATCGCCGTTTGAAAGCGGTCTTGCCAAAACATCATATTTAGAATTTTTAATAATTCGCTTTGCGGCTTTACCTAAAACATCTTGGTCTATTGCAATAAGATTTTTATTTGTAACGATTTTCAAAGCAGGATCGTCTTTATTAACAACAAATTTTCTTATATCGTTACCCAACATTAAAGGTGAAGCCATCATACACCAAAGCGAAAAATGCGCTTTGTTTTCATCTTCTGTAAGTTTTCCGTTGCCGACTTCAAGCATATCCGGGTCGTTCCAAGCACCGGGAGCCGAATATTCATATTTATCAACAGTTAAATTATACAATTCCATGATACTGTGCCAGGTTGCCTCTATATCATGAGTTGTACGCCACATATTTCCTGCTTTTGCACCCCACTGCCACGGTTTTGAAACGCCCCATTCACATATTGAAAATACGATTGGTTTTTCAGCTGTATTTGTAAACTGTGCCCACTGCTTTGTTGCAGTTTTAAGTGCATTGCCCATTCTTTGATATTGAATAAAAGATGAATCAGCAAGAGTTACAACAGGATTTTCAATTTTTATTTCATTTTCGCCTGCACGCATATCAACTACTATTTGAGTTCTGCCGCTGTTACTGAAACCCTTACCGTATGGGAAAAAGATTTCATACATTTTACCGTTTACGGTTACTTGGGCATAGCTGTATTTTTTACGGTAAGTTTTTTGGTGAACAAAAGTTAAAGCATATTTACCGGCAGTTAAAACGGGAGTTACAAATGTTGCGGAGCCTGCACCGTGATTTAAATAAGCAACGCCTTTTTTACTTTTAAATTCATTCATTTTAATAATTTTTGCCCTGCCGAACAGCTTTGCGTCTTCTGCATTTAAGGTAACATAATCGTCATAATTACCGTCTGTTTTATTAATTTCAATTTTTTCAATTACAGGGCAATCACCGCTGATTGGATTGCTGTGGCAAAAATCATATTTAAAAAATTCACATCCCCAAGAAGCGAAAGTTTTTGCGTCAAGTTCTTCATTGCCCAAAGATGCCGGCATATCTTCACAGGTTAAATCGCCGTTTGAAGAATAAAGACCCACTTTAAGCCCTAAGGAATTAATATCATGAATTAATGAATCAATTCCTCTGCCGAATGTTCTTAAATCGCCCTGCAATTTACCGTCGGAATCACGCATTGAGCTTTGCCAGCAATCATCAAGATTTACATATTGGTAGCCTGCGTCCTTTAAACCTGATTCAACCATTGCACCGGCAGTTTCCATAATTATATCTTGGTCGATATTATTTCTGAAAGTATTCCAGCTTGACCAACCCATAGGCGGAGTTTTGGCAACGCCGTTATTATAATTTTCATACTGAGAAATATCCAATGTTATTTGCTTTTTAAATTTTAATTTTTTTAACATACATAACGGACATTTACCGGAATTTTTCATTTTAAAAAACCACAAAACAAATAAAGCGGCACAGCAAATAACCAAAATTAAAAGTATAATTAAAAACACGCTTAATGCTTTCATTTTATATCCCCTCTTGAAAACAAAGAGCAGTTCCAAAAGAACTACTCTTTAGTAATTTAATTCATTTGTTTAACTTCATCAAATTCATCAAGTATTTCCTGTTCCGGCTTTTTAGTAAGCAACGAAACAACAACAATAAATATACAAGAAATTAAGAATGCCGGTAAAAGCTCATAAAGTGCAAATATTCCGTCTGATGCATAATGCCAAGCAATAACGGTAACGCCGCCTGAAATCATGCCTGCCATTGCACCCCATTTGTTTGTTCTTTTCCAAAACAGTGAGAACAGAATGAGAGGACCGAATGTTGCACCGAAACCTGCCCAAGCAAAGCTTACAATTCTAAACACGGATGAATTTGGATTCCAAGCAAACACAACGCCCAAAACAGCAATGAAAATTACAGTTGCACGGGCAATAAGCATTTTTGTTTTTGAAGAAAGATTTGCCTTAAATGTGCCTACCGTAATATCCTGACTGATTGCAGAAGCGGCAGCAAGCAACTGACTGTCCGCCGTTGACATGGTAGAAGCAAGAATTCCGGCAAGAATCAAACCTGCAACTAAAGCAAAGAAAGCGCCGTGCTTTGAAAGAAGACTTGAAATTGCAACAATAACAGTTTCACTGTCTGCCAAAACCATTGAACTTTCAACCTTGCTCATTGCAAGACCTACCATACCGATAATAATTGCAATACTCATTGCAATAACAACCCAAACAGACGCTACACGCCTGGAAGTTTTAATTTTTTTAGGGTCTTCAATAGCCATAAATCTTAAAAGAATGTGAGGCATACCGAAATAACCGAGACCCCATGCAAGTGTTGAAACAATAGTTAAGCCGCTGAAATCCACAAAATTCCCTGCCCCATCTGTTGTAGATGTTAATGACAAATAATTAGGAATTGATTTTGCGTTTTCAACAACAACATCCCAACCGCCGGCAACATTTATGCCAAAAACAAGAACAACAACAAGAGCAATGGTCATAATAATTGACTGAATAAAGTCTGTTGTAGACGCAGCTAAGAAACCGCCCAACGAAGTATAAAGAACAATAACAACAGCAGAAATAACCATTGCAACATGATAATCAATGCCAAACAAAGAAGAGAACAACTTGCCGCAGGTAGAAAATCCCGAAGCGGTATAAGGAATGAAGAAAATAATAATCATTACTGCCGCAGCGATAATCAAAATATTTGTGTTATCTTTATATCTTTTCATAAAGAAATCGGGTATAGTAATTGCGCCGATTTTACTTGAATAATTACGAAGTCTTTTAGCAACTATAAGCCAGTTTAAATATGTACCTATTGCAAGACCGATAGCGGTCCACGAAGCCTCTGCAATGCCGCATAAATAAGCAAGACCCGGCATACCCATAAGAAGCCAGCCGCTCATATCCGAAGCTTCGGCGCTCATTGCAGTAACAAGCGGTCCTAATTTTCTGCCGCCGAGATAAAAGTCATCTACATCATTATTCTTTTTTGAACAAACAACGCCCACAATAACCATTGCAATTAAATATGCAACAATTGCTATGAGGATAAATATATTTGCGCTGGACATTACATAACCCCCGAGAAAAATAATATTTTTTATATTAACATATTTACATACATATGTCAAAAAGAAAATGCCCCTGCCGAAGCAGAGGCGTTTAAAACTACAGATATATTATTCTGCTTTTTTCTTACCGTAATCGGATTCCAAATTAATTTGCTTTGATTCGGAATCTGCTTGGAATGCTTTTTCAGGGTCAAAATCCTTTTCAGGGAAAATAAGATTAAGAACAATACCTGCAATAGAAGCAACAGCAAGAGATGTTAATGTAATTGAAACATTACCTACATTAAATGTAATACCGCTTGTTAAACCAAGAGCAACAACAAGAATTACAGCTGCAATAATTGTATTACGAGCCTTTGAAAAATCAACCTTTGCTTCAACAACGTTACGAATACCGATTGCGGAAATCATGCCGTAAAGCACAAATGAAATACCGCCAACAACAGCGCCTGGAATAGATTCGATAACTGCGGCAAACTTAGGGCAGAATGAGAAAAGGATTGCAAAATAAGCAGCAATTCTTACAACTCTTGGGTCATAAACCTTTGAAAGAGCAAGAACGCCTGTATTTTCACCGTAAGTAGTATTTGCCGGAGCACCGAAAAGAGATGCGATTGAAGTTGCAAGACCGTCACCGAGAAGTGTTCTGTGAAGACCGGGATCCGAAATATAGTTTTTACCGCAAGTAGCTGAAATTGCGGAAATATCGCCAATATGTTCCATCATTGTAGCAATAGCGATTGGCATAAGAGCAATAATAGCAGAAACAGCTTTTGAACCGTCGTGTACACCGCCAAATACAGTTGAGCTCCATTCAACAGGGAAACCAATCCAAGCAGCCTCCTTAACGCCTGTAAAATCAATAGCAAAAGATTCAACGCCGCCTACATTACCGACAAGAACTGCAACAAGGTAAGAACCGATTATACCGAGAAGAATAGGAACGATTTTAACCATGCCTTTACCGAAAATATTAAATATAATTACAAGTGCAAGAGCAACGACTGCAAGCCACCAGTTTGATGAGCAGTTATTTACTGCAGACGGTGCAAGGCTTAATCCGATTGCAATAATAATCGGACCTGTTACAACAGGCGGGAAAAGTTTCATAACCTTATTTACGCCAACAATTTTAACAAGTGCGGCAACAACAAGGTAAAGCAAACCTGCGCAGGCAACGCCCAAGCAAGCATAAGGAAGCATTTCCTTATTCGGCGAACCGTCGGCAGCCATAGGTGCAACAGCCGCATAACCGCCAAGGAAAGCGAATGAAGAACCAAGAAATGCAGGAACTTTGAATTTTGTTAAACAGTGAAATAAAAGTGTGCCTAAACCGGCAAACAAAAGAGTTGTTGATATATCAAGACCGGTAAGAAGCGGAACCGTTACAGTTGCGCCGAACATAGCAAACATATGCTGGAAACCGAGCACAACCATTTTGGAAGTGCCTAACTGACGGGCATCATAAATACCTTCTTTACCGACTTTAACTTTATTAGCCATTAATTTTATCCTCCAAATTATTTTGTGCCGAAGATTCTGTCGCCGGCATCACCGAGACCCGGAACAATATAACCGTTTTCATTAAGATGGTCATCAAGACCTGCCGCAAAAATATCTACATCAGGATGAGCCTTTTTAAGTGCTTCAAGACCTTCCGGAGCAGCAATGATGCAAAGGAACTTAATTGAACGCGGCTTTCTTAATTTAATTTGACCGATAGCATCAATAGCAGAGCCGCCAGTTGCAAGCATTGGGTCTACAACAAAAACATCTCTTTCTTCAATATCCTTAGGTAATTTGCAATAATACTCAACAGGCTGAAGAGTAGTTTCATCCCTGTAAAGACCGATATGACCGATTCTTGCTGAAGGAACAAGTTCAACAGCACCTTCAACCATACCCAAACCTGCACGAAGAATAGGCACAAAAGCAAGCTTTCTGCCTGCGATTTCTTTACAATGAGCAATTCCGCAAGGAGTTTGAACGTCAATATCCTCAAGCGGCAAATCCCTTGTAGCGTCATAAACCATGAGCATTGCAATTTCATTTACAAGATCTCTGAATTCTTTTGTGCTTGTTTCAACATTACGAAGAATAGAGAGCTTGTGCTGAATAAGCGGATGGTCCATAATAACAACTTTTCTTTCCATAATTATTTACCTTTATTTCCTTTCGTAATTTTTCTAATATAAAATACCACAGCAAGCACTTTTTTTCAACAAAAACCGACTTTACAAAAGTATTACAAAATAAAAATGTATATAAAAAAAGAAAAATCCGTTCTCAAAGAGAACGGATTTAAAATTATTTAAAAGTTACATTAAAGAACGGTAAAGTGCTTTAATTTCTTCTACAGAAGTATCTTTAGGGTTGCCCGGACGGCAAGCATCATCATATGCGCTTTGAGCAAGGAAATCTACATCCTCATCCTTAACAATTTCTTTAAGATTTGCAGGAATGCCAACATCCTCGCCAAGTTTTCTTACTGCGTCAACAGCGGCTTTTCTTGCATCATCAAGGGTCATATCATCAACACCTTCAACGCCCATTGCCTTTGCAATATCTCTGTACTTCTCGCCTGTTGACGGAGCATTATATTCCATAACAGTTGGAAGAATGATTGCGTTTGCAACACCGTGAGGAGTATCATAAACAGCACCGAGAGGATGAGCCATTGAATGAACAAGACCCAAACCTACATTTGAAAAGCCCATACCTGCAACATACTGACCGAGTGCCATGTCTGCCCTGCCCTCAGGTGTGTTATTTACAGCATCACGAAGACTTCTTGAAATAATTTCAATAGCTTTAAGATGGAACATATCGGAAAGTTCCCAAGCACCCTTTGTGATATAACCTTCAATAGCGTGTGTAAGGGCATCCATACCTGTAGCGGCAGTAAGTCCCTTTGGCATTGAAGACATCATATCGGGGTCTACAACTGCAATAACAGGAATGTCTTTAGGGTCTACGCAAACCATTTTTCTGTTTTTCTCTGTATCTGTAATTACATAGTTAATTGTAACTTCGGCAGCCGTGCCTGCTGTTGTAGGAACTGCAATAATAGGAACACACTTATTTTTTGTTGGAGCTACGCCTTCAAGAGAAATAACGTCTTCAAATTCAGGATTTTTAATAATAATGCCGATTGCCTTTGCCGTATCCATTGAAGAACCGCCGCCGATAGCAATAATACAGTCAGCACCCGATGCCTTAAATGCCGCAACACCGGTTTGAACATTTTGAACAGTAGGATTTGGTTTGATTTCACTGTAAATTTCATAATCTATATTTGCGTTATCAAGCACATCCGTAACCTTTTTAGTTACGCCGAACTTAATAAGGTCTGGGTCTGAACAAACAAAGCACTTTTTAAAGCCTCTGCCTTTTACTTCGCCTGCAATTTCTTGAATTGCACCTGCGCCGTGATAACTTGTTTCATTAAGCACAAAACGATTAGCCATAATATTTTCCTCCAAAATACAATAACATATTGAACTTTCGTTCAACAAATATTTTAGAACCTAAAGCGGCGATTGTCAATTAATTAACAATAATTTAACTGATTTTTAAGAATTAAATCATATTTTTTCCAATCCGGCATAACGGAATTTAAAACATTATAAAAATCTTTTGAATGATTGGCAACGGCAAAATGGCAATATTCGTGCAAAATAACAAATTCAATAACTTTTCTGTCAAAATGAACAAGTTTTAAATTTAAGGTTATTCTGTTTAATTTAGGTCGGCAATTGCCCCATTGTGATTTCATCATACGAATTTTTAATTCGGGAACCGACTTACAATAACGGGAAAACAAATAATAATTTTTGCTTAAAATTTCGGAAAACACCGTTTGTGCTTCATCAAAAACATAATTATAAAACACTTTATTTGCAATGTTTGAATCTTTGCATGTAAGATACAAAACGCCGTTTTCGATTCTGCAAGCGTTTTTTTCACCAATTTGCGCAACAAGTTTATACAAATTACCAAACACATAAATTTGGGAACAATTAAAAATATTATTTTCAACCGGCAAAGCTTCTGCAAATTTATTTTTAGCGGAAACAATACGACCTGCGTTTTTTAAAACAAAAGCGTTAATAACATCAATACCCACATATTTAGGTGCGGAAACGTTTACTTTACCGTTTGGATAAATACGCAAATTAATATTTTTTACATTTTTTCGTGTTAAATTATATTCAATTTTCTCATTATCAAAAATAACATAATTCATAATTACTGATAAATTAGATTTTTAAATTTAATCCGCTTGTTTTTTGATTTAACATTTTCACAATCAATTCGGCAATATAAGCGCCTGCCTCGGCAGGATGCATTCCTTTTCTGCTTATATTTGAAACAACGGTATAATCGGATTCGCTCATATCCGGACGGGCATTATATGCAATATAAGCGGACATACTTTCACCGTTTGATAACCCGGGTCGTTCGCCTATAAGAACACATGTAACCTTTGCATGGAGCAACGGCGCAATTTCACGGGCAGTATTAACACGGCAATAGCGAACAAAAAACGGAGTGCCTATTGTTATTCCCGAACCGTCAAGCGCAAGAGAAATAATTTGCAGCAAATCGCCCACATTTGCACCTATAGCAGGAGCTGACAATCCGTCGCCGCAATAAATTTGAACATCAACATTTTGTTTGCATTTTTCAAGCAAAATGTTTTTATATTCATCAGGAATAATTCTGCCCCAGTCGGGACGGGTTATCATTTCGTATTTATTTTTACATTTTGTTCTTATTTCAAACAAGCCTAAGTTTTGAATTGTTTTTTCATCAACTTCAAGCATAACGGCATCGTTGGCAGCGGCGTGGTCTGCCCTAAAACGAAGATAGGGAACGGTTTTATAACGTGCACCCGCCCTGCCGATACCTATTCTTGCATCTGTAAACTTTTTTAAATTAACTAATGCCTTTTCGTTTTCCGTATCGGTGAAAATAAAATCATTCATCGGCACGGAAGTAATATCTTTAACATCATTATTCATACTTACACCTACATAAACAAAGTTGGGTCGCCTGCCCTGCTTGTTAATTTACCGTTTTCGATTATGCCGTATTTTTCAAGCCACTGTTCAAACTCTTTAATAGGTCTTTTATCAAGCATTTCACGAACAGCCGCTATGTCATGAAAGCCGGTGGATTGATACATAAGCATAATATCATCGCCCTGCGGAACGCCCATTACATAATGGCAACCGCTTGAGGCAAGCATAACCAAAAGAGAATCAACATCGTTTTGGCCGGCTTTCATATGATTCGTATAACAAATATCACACCCCATAGGCAAGCCGTGCATGTGACCGCAAAAAACATCCTCCAATGCGGCACGGATAAGTTCTTTTGTATCGTAAATATATTCAGGACCGATAAAACCCACAACGGTATTTACAAGAAACGGATTAAAATGACGAGCCAAACCGTAGCACCTGCATTCCATTGTTTGCTGGTCTGCGCCGTTATGACCGTTTGAAGAAAGCTCAGAACCCTGACCTGTTTCAAAATACATATAATTCGGACCCTGGGCAAAAGAAAGTTCTGCCATCATGCTGTTTGCCTGTGCAAGCATATCAACAGTAACGCCGAATGAAGACAAACTTTTTTCACTGCCGGCAATAGATTGAAAACATAAATCCATAGGAGCACCTTTTTCAAGCGCTTTCATTTGAGTGGTTATATGAGATAAAACGCAAGTTTGAGTCGGAATTTGCAAACGTGTTTTAACATCACAAAAAAGATTTAAAATATCTGTTGTACTTTCCACCGTATCAACTGCCGGATTAAGTCCCAAAACAGCATCGCCTACGCCGTAACTTAGCCCCTCCAAAAGAGATGAAGTTACACCTTTAACATTATCTGTAGGATGATTTGGCTGAAGTCTTGAAGAAAACGTACCTCTTTTACCGATTGTTGTATTACAATGGGCAGTAATTTCAAATTTTGAAGATACATACATTAAATCAAGATTACTCATTAATTTTGCAACCGCGGCAATTACCTCACTGCACAAACCTTTTGATATATGAAGCAATTCATCAGATGTGCGCACATTATCAAGCAAATATTCACGCAAAACGCCAACAGTCATATTTTTAACGGAATTATAAACATCCATATTTAAATCATCAAGAATAATTTTTGTTACACTGTCATCTTCATAAGGCACAACAGGGTTTTCCGTTATTTCGCCTACAGTTAATTCAGAAAGAACGATTTTTGCCGCCACACGTTCCAAATCACTTTCGGCGGCAATTCCTGCAAGAGTATCGCCGCTTTTTCTTTCATTAGCTTTGGCAAGAACTTCTTTAATTGAAGAAAAGTTATAAACAACGCCGTAAAGCATAGTTTTTAAAATCATATTTTCACCTCATTAAACAGAAAATACAAGTTGTTTAACAGAAACGGGGACAGCCCTTCCTCCGCCCACACTTTCGCCTATATCAAGATAATCGTTATCATTGGCATTTACACAATCAATACAAAGCACGGGGTAATTTTCAGGAAGATATTTTTTAAGGCAAACGCCGAATGCTTTGCCGATATCTTTATCAATTAAAACTATAATCGGTAAATTATTTTTAATTAAAGGTTGTGCATTGTTTACAATTTGCTTTGCAAGGCAAATCATTTCATTTGCAGTTATACCGCTGTAACCGTTAAACGCAACGGCAACCGGCTTATTTTGAGGATGCCTCAAAAATTCGACATTTAATCCGTTTGCGGCGGTATTAATACCATCCTTGCAATTCACATTAATTTTTATGCAAGGTATATTTTTTACAGGTAATTTAAAATTGAAATTTGAAATTGTTGAACCTGAAATTTCAAAGGAAAAATTGCCTGCTCCTATAACAGTAGCACGAATTGAATTTTCTGCGGCAACACAATTATTTTCCCTAAAAAATTTACTGTATTCAATTTCACGGGAAAGCAAAACGCCTAAATCATTAAAACTGTAATCGCCATAATTTTTGCCTATACAATCTGAAACGCCGCCGGAAAAGATATATTTATCGGCAGGAGGATAATTTTTAAGCTCAAGTAAAATGTTTTTCCACAAAGCAAACACAATTTTGCTTGCCGTAGATTTTGTTAACACATCTCCGATTTGCAAATCAATGTTATTTTGTAAAAGCAAAGGTTTTATTGTATTTGAAATATCAGAAACAATATTATTGCCGTCAAGTTTAATCAATCTGCCGCCGACATCTATGCAAGATGCCTTTTTTGCACTTCCGTTTAAAAAATAAGCAATATTTGTTGTGCCGCCGCCTATATCCACAGTGCAAACACCGCACATTTCATTTGCGGAAAGCTGCATTCCGCCGACGCCTTTACCGGCAAGAACACTTTCTGTTTCGCCGCCTGCCTCGGCAACTATAAAATCGCCTGCATATTTGGAAATTTCAAAAAGCAATTCCTTTGCATTTCGTTTTTTAGCACTTTCCCCTGTAATAATTACTGCGCCGCTTTTTAATATTTCCGGAGAAATATTTGCATTTTTATATTCAAAATCAATTATTTGTTTTACACCGCGGGCAGAAATTTTTCCGTCTTCATCAAGAGGTGTAAAATATATTTTTGACATATATAAAATTTCTTTTTTACCGATTTCAACTTTTGGGGCACAGCCAAAGCCCTCTTTAACCGTAACAGTCAGTTTACTTACAATTAAATGAGTTGTTGACGTGCCTATATCTATACCGGTACTGTAAATAACCTGTTCCATAACAAACCAAAGCCTTTTTAAAATGAAAATGCAAGGAAACAAAACGTGCTTCCTTGCAACAATAATATTATATCATTTGTAAAACATATGTCAATGTAAAACAACACATTAATCTTCGGATTTAACTTCTTTTTTCTTTCTGTGAATTATAAACCTGTTACACGGATAAGTCCAAAGAGTCGGAATTGCCATTCCGATAAGTTTGATAATTAAATCCCACAAATTACCGGTTAAAGAATGTGCCTGAGCAAACGTAGTCATAGCCGAACCTATCCAGCCGTTTGCAAAAATGGTAAACACAACCATTATGAAATATAAGAACATTGAAAGAGCCGGGTTTGAATCAGCTTTAAAGGTTATTTTTCTATTTAAAATAAACGCAATGGCATAACCCACAGTGGTTGAGATTAAATAAGTATAAAGATAACCTTTTGACTGAATGCCAATCATTTCCAATGCAGAATTAGTAATGGGAACAGCAGTTAATGCCTTAAAAGCCGTATTAAGTAAAATCATATGCACAACAAGCTCAATGGCAGATGAACTTCCCCCGGCAATTGTAAACTTAATAAACTTCCATATTTCGGCATGCTTTTCGGTAAATTTTTTAAAGCCGCCCGATTTCTTTTCACTCATAAAAATATACTGCCTTTCCGACCACTTATTAAAATTAAACACTTTACGTGGTCTTATAAAGCGCACAAACAACAATTACTTATTACAAAAGATTTACTAAAAGCACAATAATAACTATTATTGCCGCAAGTATACCTACGGCTTTTGCAATCATCGGCTTTGCCATATCCATTGTTGTTGGGGCAACACGCCATATTGCGTCAAGCAGCGGCTTATGAAGCTTACCGTCACAAAGCTGTTCATAAGTTTTTGTGTATGTTTCATAATGTGTTGGGTCATTTTCATCAATCACAAAACAACGAACGCCCCTTTGTTTACCGTTACCGTAAACATTAAAGCCTGCGGATTGAGTGAAACCGACATCAATACCCTCTACTTTGCCAACATAGCTGTTTTTATGGTCATGACCGACAAATACACCCAATACTTCTCCTTTTTCTTTCAAAGCGTCAAATTCACCGGTATTTACATCGGGAATTGACGGCGGTTCCAAAAGCACAGAGCCGGGTACACATTTGGTTTCATCAATTTTATAATATTCGCCCTTATGTATTCTAAATGCGGGTATAGCGCCTTTTTCACTTTTTTTAACCTGCTTCAACACATTATAATGTTCAAACATAGGAATATGCTGAAAAACAAGAGACGGAACATAATTGCCGTTTTTTTCTTTTAAATTTTCTCTTGTTTTTTTATACCATTCAATAACGGCAGGGTCAAAAGGTTCATAACCGCCGCCCTTTGCATCTGTGCCGCTGTCGAACAAATAAATATTGAAAACATCTTTATCGCCGGAACTTGATTTAATCGGTATATATGTAGTTCCGCCGCCGTCAATACCTTCTGCCTGCTCGCCTATACAATTAGGCAATTTTTTATAAATCTGCTCAAACTGGTCTTTATTGCTGATACCAACCTGTCTGTCATGATTACCGAAAGTAACGGCGAAAGGAATATTTCTGTCTGTAACAGGTTTAAGAAGTTTTTGAATTGTAGCAGCTACATTGTTGACAAGCTCTTTGCCCATACCTTTATAAGTTACGCCATAGCCCTTAATTTGGTCGCCTGTATAAACAACAAGGTCAGGTTTTTCCTGTTCAACTGCCGCTTCAAGCAATTTTTCCGTATCGGGAGAAACTTTATAAACCTCTTGAATATCGGTTATTTGCATAATTTTAAACTTACCGTTTTTATTAAACTTCATAATTACCACCTGAATTATAAAAATACAAAAGGGCAAAAGTGCCTTATGCGACACCTTTGCCCTTTAAAAATAATATACTATTTTCAGCCATTAGTCAAGATTATGTAAAATTTATGTGAAATAAAAAAAGAAAACTTTATTAAAATGTAATATTTTTTACACATTAAATAATTTGAAAACAAATTTTTATTTTAAATTTGCAAATGATTTTTACTGTTTGATTGCTCAAAAAAGCCTTGCCGATTGCAAAGTGTTATAAACCTCATAAATTTAAATATAAGAAAAGCACTGAACCGCTGCACCAGCGAAATTCAATGCTTTTACTTGGTGGCTCATCGGGGAATCGAACCCCGGACACCTTGATTAAAAGTCAAGTGCTCTGCCATCTGAGCTAATGAACCGAATCATCTGATATTAAATTTAACCAGACGTGGCTGGGGTGGCAGGATTCGAACCTACGCATAAGGGAGTCAAAGTCCCTTGCCTTACCACTTGGCGACACCCCAATGTATTCAATTAAGTGGGGTGGGATATCGGAGTCGAACCGATGACCTCCAGTGCCACAAACTGGCGCTCTAACCAACTGAACTAATCCCACCATATAAACTTTTGGCTAAAAGCCAAGACCTCGGTGTGCTAACGGAAGACGGGTGTTATTATAACCCATTTTCACACATTAGTCAAATGTTTTTTTTGAAAAGTTCAATTATTTTTAAATTTTTCAAAAAAGTGGCGCGCTTGGGGGGACTCGAACCTCCGACCTACCGCTTAGAAGGCGGTTGCTCTATCCAGCTGAGCTACAAACGCACACAATGGAGCGGGTGAAGGGAATCGAACCCTCGTGTTCAGCTTGGAAGGCTGACATTCTACCATTGAACTACACCCGCGTAGTGCAACGGTCATTATTATAATAAATGACCGCCGAACTGTCAAGTCTTTTTTAAAAAAAACTGTAAAAATCAGTTAATTTTTATTTCAATTTTATCATTTGCGGAAACTGTGAAAGATTTTATATCCACGTCTTGATTATAAACGATAGCAGAAGCAAGAGCGTCTTCAACCTCTCGTCTTACAACATCTCTTAATCCTCTGGCATTCTTTTTAGAGCCGTATGCCTTTTTGGCAATATAAACAGGAACAGACGGTTCAACATTAAGCTCAATACCTTTATCTTTCAAGCCATCTTCAAGCTCGTGAAGCATAATTGAAGCGATTTTTTCAAAATTATCAAATGTAAGCTTATTGAAAACAACAACCTCATCTACCCTGCCTAAAAATTCGGGACGAAGGAATCGCTCAAGAGCTTTCATTGTAACTTCTTTATTTATATCGCCCTCTGTTTTACCGAAGCCAACCGTTGCGGCATCTGTTGAGCCGGCATTTGAAGTCATAATAATAATTGTGTTTTCAAAATTTACGGTTCTGCCCTGTGCGTCGGTAATTCTGCCCTCATCAAGAATTTGAAGAAGAATATTTAAAACATCTTTGTGTGCCTTTTCGATTTCATCAAAAAGAATTACGCTGTAAGGCTTTCTTCTTACCTTTTCGGTTAACTGACCGGCATCGTCATAACCAACATATCCCGGAGGCGAACCGATAATTCTGGAAACGCTGAATTTTTCCATAAACTCGCTCATATCAAGGCGAATCAAACTGTCCGGAGAATCAAAAAGATACTGTGCAAGCTGCTTAACAAGTTCTGTTTTACCAACACCTGTAGGACCTACAAATATAAAAGACTGGGGTCTTTTCTTTGGGCTGATTTGAATTCTGCCACGCCTTACTGCTGCGGCAACCTTTTCTATAGCTTCATCCTGACCGATAATATGAGTTTTAAGTTCATCCTCAAGTGAAGCAAGTTTTTTAATATCGCCCTCTTTAATTTTTGTTGCGGGAATACCCGTCCAAAGAGAAACAACCTGAGCCAAATCCTTTTCCTGCACCTGATTGTCTTTTGCTTTTTCGGCAAGTTCAGGCAAAATCTGGTCTATTTGAAGTACCTCTGATTTTAATTTTGTTATTAATTCATAATCAATTTCTTTATCCTCTTCAGGCTGAGAAAGATTATCAATATTTACAAGCAAATTATTTTTCTTATCAAGTTCTTTTTGATATTGAGAAATTGCCGGATTGCGCAAATTTGCACAAGTGCAAGCCTCATCAAGCAAGTCAATGGCTTTATCGGGCAAATACCTGTCTGTTACATAGCGTTCCGACATGGTAACTGCTTTATACACAAGAGTGTCGGAAATTTCAACTTTATGATAATTTTCATAATAAGCCTTAATACCGAGAAGCATTTTATAAGCGTCGTCAATAGACGGTTCTTCAACCTTAATAGGCTGAAAACGACGTTCAAGAGCGGCATCCTTTTCAATATATTTTCTATATTCGTTAAAAGTTGTTGCACCTATAACCTGAATTTCACCTCTTGAAAGAGCCGGTTTTAAAATGTTTGCGGCATTCATTGTGCCTTCGCTGTCGCCGGTACCGACAAGATTGTGAACTTCATCTATAAAGAGAATGATATTACCCTCGTGTTTAACCTCGTCTACCAAGCCTTTAATTCTGCCCTCAAACTGGCCTCGGAATTGAGTTCCGGCTACAAGAGCGGTTAAATCAAGCAAATAAATTTCTTTATCCATAAGTCGTGCTGGAACCTCGCCCTTTGCAATTTTAATTGCAAGACCCTCTGCAATAGCTGTTTTGCCGACACCGGGTTCACCGATTAAACAAGGGTTGTTTTTTGTTCTTCTGCACAAAATCTGAACGGCACGGGAAATTTCCTTTTCTCTGCCTATAATACTGTCTATTTCACCTTTTTTAGCTTTAGCCGTTAAATTATTACAATAGTTATTTAAAAACTTTCTTGAATCGTCCGAAGAATTTTTACCGGGGCGTTTTGAACGTTTTTTACCGCCTTTTTTACTGTCTGTTTCACTTTCGGCATCTGATGTTCCGCCGTTGAAAAGATTTGTAAAAGGCATTGTTTGAGCGCCGTCCATATTTTCAGGGTTAAACATTTCGCCTAATGAACCGAAATCAAAATCGCCCATATTTTCCATAAATTGACCCATTTGCTCGGAAGCGGCTTCAAGCTCATCATCTGAAATACCCAGTTGGTCAATCATTTGATTAATTGAGCCTACATTAAGTTCTCTTGCACATTTTATGCAAAGTCCCTCAGGCACAACCTTGTCATTTTCCATTTTTTGAATAAATAAGACTGCAGGTCGTTCGCCGCACCTGCTGCACATTTGTTGTTTCATTAAATAAAATTAACTCCTTAATTTAAGCTTTATTATTGTTCTTTTTTTCTTTAAGTTGCTTTATAAAGCCCGGCGCATAACCAAGCAAAGAGCAAAGCGTGCAAACGGCTGAAATACTTACAAGCACCCATGTTACAACATTTGGCAAAGTAAAGCCTGTTAAATCGCAAAGAGCGCCGTTTTCGCCGAAAGCAAGAACAAATATCATAACGATACAAAATACCGTTGTGGCAACCTTTCCCCAAATTTCTGCCGCAACGGGGCGCAAACCCTTTGAAAGCAAAACAGCGCCGCCGATAAGCATTATTATTTCCTTTGCAATGAAAAACATAAACAAATATTTAATAGCATTATCCCAATATTTTACAATTAAAACAATAACTATTGAAATTTGTGAAAGTTTATCCGCAATAGGGTCAAGTAATTTGCCGAGAGCAGAAACCTGATTAAATTTTCTGGCAATTTTACCGTCAAGCAAATCGGTTAATTCTGCCACAATAATAACTATAATTGCGGCAACAACATAATCTTTTAAAAGCAAAACGGCAAATACAGGAATAAGTATAATCCTGATTACAGATAACAAATTCGGAATTGTAAGACAGCCGTCAAACAAATCTTTCATATTGGATTTAAAATCGCTCATTTTAATCACCATAGCCTTTCAGGCAACAAATATTTTATTAAAAATCACCCTGTATCCTGTGCTGCCCAAACAGGCGTAACGGTGATTTCAGCCGGCTCAAAATTCAAAAGCACATTTATGCACAACTGTAAATTTCGACACCGCAGATAATATATATAGTGTAATTTTTCGCACTATTCTACTGCAAAATATGTAATTATAGGGTTAAAGGGAACAATAAAATTTAAGAGTTTACTGTTTTGTATTTCACTTATAAAGCTGTTTGAAGAGCCGTCAAAAATAACGGAAACATAATTTAAAATTGCACAAACAACAAAAATGAAAACAACGCCTTTAACTAAGCCTAAAACGCCGCCAAGCACTTTATTTGTGTTATAAAGCAACGACTTTTTATCTTTATTCCTCTTTCTAAAGAACAACATTATAATCCAAGTTATAACATAGAAAAGAATAATAGTCAAAATAAAAATTAAAATTTTAACAATTGTTGGGGCAACAGGGTCCACAATATTTTCCAAAACAGCTTTTGAAAATTCGCCGTTACTGTTTTCCAAAAATGACGTATCAACTAACTTTGAAAGTCCGTAAGGCAAGTCATTTACGAAAGCAAGGGCATTTTCCGTTACCGTTTTAATGCTGCCCTGTTCAACGCCTTTGCTGATTTGAGAAAACACAAAATCACGAAGCCAATTATTGTAAACATAATCACTGTAATTGCTGCAAAGAAAAAATGCCAAAGGATAAGCAACAACAAATCTGGCTAAAGATAAAGCTGAAACAAGAAAGCCCCTTAAAAATCCGCTGAAAATCATTACACTGAATGTAACGATAAAAAACAAATCAATATAATTCAACAAAACACCCCTATTCCGTTAACAATTCAATATATGAACGGTGCTTTGCAAATATTTTTGAAGATATTTGAAGAATTGACGAATAAGAATCGTCCACACTGTACTGTATTTTGATTTCGCCTTTTGAGAAATTGTAAACAATTACGCTGCTGTCTGTTAAAGCTGCAACATCCGAAGAAGAAGCTGTTATATCTTTAACATCAACATTTGTTTCAACCGTGTGCTTAATTTTACCTGATGATGAAACAAGCGCCAAAGTATTTCCGGACTCTCCGTCATAAGCAGTATAAGCCACCACAAGATTTTCCGATGAATTGTATGTATAGGAATTAATCTTAACACTGCCCTGTTCAAACACCTTTACTTCATTTTTCATTGAAGTGATTACGCTTATAAAATCACTGCCAACAACATAAAGATTTGATGATAAAAAGCGTATATTAATTACAGACGAGCCTTCATACTCAAACTGCGCTTTAGGCTCACTGTCGCCTATATTCATTGTATAAACAACGGTTTGAAGCTTTGCGTCTTTTGAATTAACAACAGCAAAAGCCACACGCCTTGCAGATTCATCAACAGCAACAGCCGTAACATAGCCGGAAGAAACAGGGTAATTAAACTTCTCGTTTAATGATTTTGAATAAACCAAAATTTGGCTTAATGAATCGGAAGATGTTGTTACCAAGGCTACTGTGCCTGTGCCGGAAACATCGCCTGTTAAAATAGAATTTTGAACAGTATCCGTATAAATATTACCGTCGCCTGAATCAAGCCTGTATTTATTTGAACCCTGGTCAAAAACAAGTGCATAACTGCCACGGGTTTTTAATATAGGATTAGCATAGCCATGGTCGTCGGAAAAACTTTTTTTGCCATTTGACGAATTAACTGAAACTATTGAAGTTTGGCTGACTGCAAAAATATTATTTCCTAAATTCGATAAAACCACATTATCGCTGTTATCAAGCGAATAGGGAAATTTATTTTCATCGGAAACCGCACTTGATATGTTTGAATTGCCGGAAATCTTATCTTTAATAGTTGAAAAATCAATTTCGCACACTTTCATTACAATAAGTGCCAAAATCACAACAAGAACCACGCACCAAAATGCAACAGTTATTTTATGCTGTTTTTTTTGCTTTTTTTCTTTTCTTAAATTTTCTCTTTGATTAGTTGCCATAATCCACCCAAAATTCAGTAAATTATTTCATTTAAATACAACCCCTGGGGAGGAGCCGTTTTTCCTGCCTGTTTTCTGTCTTTGCTCAAAATAACGCTTTTTAGCTCATCTTTTTCTATTTTGCCTTCGCTTACAAAAAGCAACGTGCCAACCATAATACGAACCATATTATACAAGAATCCGTTGGCACGCACTTTAAAATAAACCATATCGCCATCTCTTGTTACGGAAAAGGAATAAACGGTTCTTACAGTTCCCTGCACATTTGAATTTGCAGAGCAAAACCCGCTGTAATCATAAGTGCCGACAAACGCCTGTGCCTGACTGTTTAAATAATTCGCATCGATAGGATAACGATACCAGAAAGCGTATTTTTCAAGAAAAGGATTTCTTATTTGGCTGTTACAAAGCACATAAACATATTCTTTTTCTTTTACACTGTATCTTGCGTGAAAATCACTGTCAACCTCAACACAAGAAAGAACAGCCACATCTTTAGGCAAATAAGTGTTCAATGCACTGACAACATTTTTTTCAGGAATATTTTTATCTGTTTTAAACGACAAGCAGTATTTGTTAGCATGCACACCGCTGTCTGTTCTGCTGCAGCCTTTAATATCAATGCGGCTGCCAAACACCTTTTCAACGGCATTTTGAAAAACCTGCTGAACGGTTAAAGCATTTTTTTGCACCTGCCAGCCGTGATAACCGCTGCCGTCATAACTGATTGTTAACAATAAATTTCTCATATAACACCGGGCATTAAACTGTTTAAATAAATAATTGCCGCAAAGAACAATACTACGGTTGCAAGAGCAATATAATCTCTTGCTTCCATTTTAACTACTTTCATTTTTGTTCTGCCCTTGCCGCCTCTGTAGCAACGGCATTCCATTGCATATGCAAGTTCATTTGCACGACGGAAAGAAGAAATAAACAAAGGAATTAAAATGGGTATAAGGGCTTTTGCCCTGTGAATTAAATTGCCTGATTCCATATCTGCGCCCCTTGATTTTTGAGCCGCAGTAATTTTATCAATTTCCTCAATTAATGTAGGAATAAAGCGAAGAGCAATAGTCATTGTCATTGCAACGGAATGAACATCAATTTTTATATATGTTAAAGGTTTTAAAAGCCTTTCAATAGCGTCTGTTAAATCGGTAGGGGTTGTTGTATATGTTAACATTGAACCCACAACAAGAAGAGCAATTATGCGAAACGCCATAAATATTGCTTTATAAACGCCTGCTTTTGTTACCGTTAAACTGAAAATATGAAAAAGCGGTTCCCCTTCACCGTAAAACAAGTTAAGAAGAGAAGTAATTATAATAATAACCGATAACGATTTAAGGCTTTTCATAATTGTTTTAACAGGTATTTTACTTATTGCAACAATACCTACCACACCAAAAAACACAAGAGCCAGCGAAAGAAAGTTTTTACATACAAAAAGAGATACAATAACGGCAATAGTAAGAACAACCTTAATTCTTGCATCCATTTTATGTATAAATGATTTTCCCGGGAAATACTGCCCAAGTGTAATATCACTCATCATGGGTATCTCCCCCTTTCAAAAGGCGTGCAAGTTCTTTTTCCGCCTGTTCAACGGTAAATATATCGGTAGAACAATTAACGCCCTTTTCCTTCAATTTAAGAAAAATTTCCGTTACCTGCGGAACATTAAGCCCCATGGCTTTTAGCTCTTTTCCGTGAGAATAAACTTCAGGCACGGTGCCGTACATTGCAACCTTACTGTTATTCATAACAAGAACTTTATCGCAAATTTTTGCCACATCTTCCATAGAATGAGAAACAAAAATAACCGTATTTCCCATTTTATGCTGATAATCTTTTATCATAGAAAGAATTACATCTCTGCCCTTTGGGTCAAGTCCTGCACAAGGCTCGTCCAAAATCAAAACTTTAGGCTTCATTGCAATTATTGAAGCAATCGCAACACGCCTTTTTTGACCGCCGGACAAATCAAAAGGAGATTTTTTTTCCAATTTTCTGTCTATGCCCACAAAATCCATACTTTCATAAACACGCCTTTTGATTTCCTCGTCATCAAGACCCATTTGTTTAGGTCCAAAAGCAATTTCTTTATAAATATCATCTTCAAAAATTTGATATTCGGGATATTGAAAACAAAGACCCACGGCAAAACGCACATCTCTTATTTGTTTTCTGTTTTCCTTTGACCAAATATCTTTTCCGTCAAGAAAAACAGTGCCGCTGTTTGGCTCCAAAAGCCCGTTCAAATGTTGAATTAAAGTCGATTTTCCGCTTCCGGTATGACCGATTATACCAATCATCTCGCCGCTTTCAACAGAAAAGTCAACACCGTCTATTGCCGCATTTTCAAAAGGGGTGCCTACACTGTAAAGGTATTTTAAATTTTCACAAACCAAAACAGCCACGGCTATTCCTCCATTTTCTTCAAAATAAACTCAACACATTCATCTGCATTCAGTATTGTATTTTCAGATTTTAAGTTTAGATTATAAACAAGTTCTGTTGCCTGTGGCACATCAAGCCCCATTGATTTCATTTTATCAACGTCTTTAAAAACATTGCGAGGCGTGCCGTCGGATTTAATCTTACCGTCGTCAATAACCACAACTCTGTCTGCCTGCACAGCCTCGTCCATATAATGAGTTATAAGAACTATAGTAATACCATCCTGCTTATTAAGCATTTTAACGGTATCCATAACTTCTTTTCTTCCGCTTGGGTCAAGCATAGCCGTAGGCTCATCAAGAACAATACACATTGGCTTCATGGCAATAATACCTGCAACGGCAACACGCTGCTTTTGACCGCCTGAAAGTTTGTGCGGAGCGCGCTCTCTTAAATCATACATACCCACGGTTTTAAGCGCTTCATCAACCCTTTTTCTGCATTCTTCCGGAGGATAGCCTAAATTTTCAACACCGAAGGCAACATCCTCTTCAACTATTGAAGCAACAATTTGATTGTCGGGATTTTGAAAAACCATGCCTACCTTTTTGCGAATATCAAAAATAGAATCATCATCCGCAGTTTGCTGATTATCAACAAGAACCCTGCCCTTTTCAGGGAAAAGGATTCCGTTTATAAGCTTTGCCACAGTGGATTTTCCTGAACCGTTATGACCTAAAACGGCAACAAAAGAACCTTTTTCTATGGTTAAGTTAAAATCTTCCAGAACTTTAATTTTTTGTGAAGCACCGTTTTCATCTTCATCAACCGTATATGAAAAATCAACATTTTCTAATTTGATTAAATCCATTTATTTCATCCAAACAGCAGTTGCACCGCAAGGTAAAACCTCGCCGTTTGACGAAACCGGAAGCCCGATTTCATCGGCACTGACGCTGCCGCCTTTTTCCTTAACAATAACATCATCTAAAATATATTTCATAACAGAAGCGGAAAGCCCCGTTGTGTATGAATTTAAAAGCACCATCAACGCATCTTCGCTTAACACCTGTTTAACAAGTTGAATAAAATCGTAAAGCGAGTCTTCCAAATGCCAAATTTCACCTTTAGGTCCTCTGCCGTAACTTGGCGGGTCTAAAATAACAATATCATACTTATTGCCTCTGCGAATTTCACGCTGAACAAATTTAATGCAATCATCCACAATCCAGCGAACATTTTTATCTGCCACTCCGGAAGCCTCTGCATTTTCTTTTGCCCAAAGTGTCATACCCTTTGAAGCATCTACATGAACAACGGACGCACCTTCTTTTAAGCAGGCAACCGTTGCACCGCCTGTATATGCAAATAAGTTTAAAACTTTAACATCTTTTTTACCGCTGTTTTTTATAACATCACGTGTAAAATCCCAATTTACAGCCTGTTCCGGGAAAAGCCCTGTGTGCTTAAATCCCATAGTTTTAATATTAAATGTTAAATCCTTGTAATGCACCTGCCAAACAGACGGCATTGAGCTGTATACCTGCCAATTACCGCCGCCTGTTTTTGAGCGAATATAGCGTGCATTGGGATTAAACCAAAGTTTATTTGTTTTTTCGCTTTTCCAAATAACCTGGGGGTCCGGTCTTACAAGAACCTGTTTGCCCCAAATTTCCAATTTTTCACCGCAGGAGCAATCTATTAAACGATAATCCTGCCAATCTTTTGTATATCTCATTAACTAAGTCTTTCTTTTACAACATCGGCAATTTGATTACCGAGTTCCGTTATTTTATTTATATCCTTGCCCTCAAGCATTACACGAACAAGCGGTTCGGTACCTGAAACACGAACAAGCACTCTACCCTCGCCGTTAAGTTCCATTTCAGCCTCTTGAACAGCAGAAATAATATACTCGTCATTATTATATTTTTTCTTACCCTCGGGAGTAACCTTTACGTTAATTAAAACCTGAGGATAAACGGTCATTACTTTTGCAAGCTCGCCCAATGTTGTGCCGCTTTTAACAACTGTTTCAAGAAGTTTAACACCCGAAAGTTCGCCGTCGCCGGTTGTTGCATAATCAAGGAATATAACGTGACCGCTTTGTTCGCCGCCGATATTATAACCTTTTTTCAACATTCTTTCTAAAACATACCTGTCGCCTACAGCGGTTTTTGCGCAATTAATGCCGTATTTTTCACAGAATTTGAAAAATCCCATATTACTCATAACCGTAACAACAGCAGTATCTTGCTTTAATTTACCCTCTTGCTTCATTTGAGTGGCACAAATTGCAATAATTTTATCACCGTCTACAAGCTTTCCGTTTTCATCAACGGCAAGCATTCTGTCTGCATCCCCATCAAAAGCAAGACCTAAATCAAGTTTGTTTGCTTTAACAAATTTCATTAATTCTTCCGGATGTGTGGAGCCGCAGTCTTTATTAATATTCACGCCGTCGGGAGTGTCTGAAAGCATATGGCACTTTGCACCTAAACGTGTAAATATTTCCTTTGCGCAAACAGATGCGGAGCCGTTGGAAGTATCAAGAGCGATGTTTAATCCGTCAAATCTTACATCAGACACGGAAACAACATGATTTATATAATCTTCAACAGCGGTTTTGCAAAATGTTCTTTTTCCTACTTCGCCGCCGATTTTAAGTTCAATTTCTTCCGCATTATCAAGAATAATTGCTTCAATTTCTTCTTCAAGAGCATCGGGAAGCTTATAACCGGTGCTTTGAAAAATTTTAATTCCATTATATTCGCATGGATTATGAGAAGCGGAAATCATTACGCCGGCATCACAATTATATTTACCTACCAAATAAGCAATTGCCGGAGTAGGCACAACACCAACCGAAAGAACGTTAACGCCGACAGAACAAAATCCTGCCGTTAAAGCCGCTTCAAGCATATCGCCCGAGGCACGTGTATCTTTGCCTATCATTACGGTAGGTTTATTGTCGCTGTTTTTATTTTTTATTAAAATTTCTGCTGCTGCTTTACCTATTTGCATTGCAAGGTCATTTGTTAAATCCTGATTTGCAATACCTCTTACACCGTCTGTACCGAATAATCTGCCCATAATAACAAAATCCTTTCAATATAAAAATAAAACAAATTTCTCTTAATTACAGTAAAGATTGCTGACCGTCCTGTTCAAAACCCAAGTGACGATAGCCTGCAGGTGTTACACAACGTCCCCGTGGAGTTCTGCTTAAAAAACCTATTTGCATCAAAAACGGCTCGCAAACATCCTCAATAGTAACAGCCTCTTCGCCGATATTTGCGGCTATTGTTTCAAGACCGACAGGACCGCCGTTATAATTTTTTATCATTGCAGTTAACAACCGCCTATCAATGGAATCAAGGCCAAGTTCGTCTATTTCCATTCTGTTTAAAGCGTCATTAGCTGCTTCATTTGTAATAATTCCGTTATACTTAACCTCGGCAAAATCACGGCTTCTTTTTAAAAGCCTGTTTGCAATACGAGGTGTTCCCCTTGAACGGGAAGCAATTTGCATTGCCCCCTCTTCATCAATATTAATACCCAAAATGCTTGCGCTTCTGTGAACTATTGCGGCAAGCTCTTTATTGCTGTATAAATCAAGACGAAGAATAACGCCGAATCTGTCTCTCAACGGAGCGGAAAGTTGACCTGCCCTTGTTGTTGCACCCACAAGTGTAAAATTAGGAAGGTCAAGTCTAATAGACCTTGCCGAAGGGCCCTTGCCGATAATAATATCAAGCGCTCTGTCCTCCATTGCAGGATACAAAACTTCTTCAACACTTCTGTTAAGACGGTGAATTTCATCAATAAACAAAACGTCGCCATCTTGAAGGTTTGTTAAAATAGCCGCCAAATCGCCTTGCTTTTCAATGGCAGGACCGCTTGTAATTCTGATATTTACGCCCATTTCATTGGCAATAATTCCGGCAAGAGTTGTTTTACCGAGTCCGGGAGGTCCGTAAAGCAAAACATGGTCAAGCGCCTCACCTCTGCCTCTTGCTGCCTGAATATAAACAGAAAGATTTTCCTTTGCCTTTTCCTGTCCTGTATATTCGGCAAGAGTTTTAGGTCTTAAACTGCTTTCAATATCGCTGTCTGCCTCGGTAAACTCTGTAGAAACTATTCTGTTTTCAAAATCCATTTCACTCATAAAGTGTTCCTCTGTTTATTATAAATTTCTTGACAACTGTTTTAATCCAAGTCGTATCATTTCATCTGCAGAAAGTGATTTATCCATTTGACCGACGGCAACTGCGGCATCACTTTGACTGAAGCCGAGAGCCACAAGCGCAGCCACTGCCTCGGCTGATGATGATTCTTCAACAGCAGCGGCGGCACTTTGGGCAACAGATACGGAAGAACCGTCGCCGGAAATACCAACCATTTTATCTTTTAATTCAAGAACAACTCTTTCGGCTGTTTTTTTACCGACGCCGTTAGCCCTTGTTATTGATTTAACATCCGAGCTGGCAATGGCAAGCGCCAACTTATCAGGTGTAAGCTCTGACAAAATTGAAATTGCCGCTTTAGGACCTATTCCGGAAACCGTTATAAGCAATTTAAACGAATCAAGTTCTGCTTGAGTAGAAAAACCGAACAAATCCATAGCATCTTCACGCACAGCCATATGGGTATACAAAAACACTTGCTCGCCGACTTTGCCGATTGATTTTGACGTGTTTAACGAAACAAAGCATTTAAAACCGACTCCGCCGCATTCAACAACTGCAAACTGAGCGTCAATGTATGTTAATTCACCTTTTAAACTATAAATCATAAAATCACCTAAATTTAATGTTATAAGAAGTTAAAATACTTCCGCTTGAATGGCCGTGGCAAATTGCCATTGCAAGAGCGTCTGCAGTATCATCCGGCTTAGGAATTTTTTCAAGGTTAAGAATGACCCTTGTCATTTCCTGAACCTGTTTTTTTACTGCTCTGCCGTAGCCTGTAACAGATTGTTTAACCTGAAGCGGAGTATATTCGGCAATTTCAACGCCGTGCATTTTAGCGCTTAAAGTAATTACACCCCTTGCCTGAGCAACATCAATAACAGTTTTGGCATTATTGTTGTAAAACAATTTTTCCATACTCATAACCTGAGGATGATATTTATCAAAAATATCGTTCATACCCATATATATTTGCTGAAGCCTTAAAGGAAAATCGGTGTGAGCTTCTGTTGTAATTGCACCATTATACTGTTTTTAGTTAGCTCGGGCAATTTGTTATAAATGGAACGAACAGA
>USJL01000012.1 GCA_900555015.1 uncultured Oscillospiraceae bacterium | reverse complement strand
AGATAGGTCAACGCTGACATCTTAAAAACCTACTCATCTTTTGAGTAGGTTTTTTTCTTGCTCTTTTCTTTATTTTTTGATATGATGTAGATATATTTTATATTAATTTTTATTTGGTGTTATTATGGATATTGTTGAGGCTTTAAAATCAAATATATTGGTTTCTATTCCACTTGAAGAAATAGTTAATGTTTTTTGCACAGTTAATGAAATATTTTCTTTTGATAATTCAGAATACATTTTTGATTCAGGCATTTATGAATCTACTTGTGATGAAATGTTTAATTTTTCTTTAATTCGTGAGTATAAAGAAAATAACATTTTAAACAGAATTTGTGTAGATGTTATTTTTTCACCTAATATTGATAATTACGAATTATCTGATAACCGACATTTTTCTTCCCATAATGATTTTAAAAACTATGTTTTAGCTACAAATGAATATAAAATTTTAAAAAATAAAAATATTTTAAAAATAAATATTTATCAGGATTAATTTATTATGAATTACATATATCAAACTATTGATGATATTTCGTTTAAAATGAAATCATTTTATGATTTTAGTTTTATTAATAAGTATGGAAAAGTGTTTAAAGTATTTGATAGTCAAGATTCAGGTAATATATGTTTTGGTACTGTAAAAGACGATGTAAAGTATTTTATAAAATTTGCCGGCTCACAAACTGCTGAATATAACGGTGATACTAAAGTTGCAGTTAACCAATTAAAAAAGGCTTTGCCGATTTATAAAAAAATTAAAATACAAAAATTTAATTGAATTAGTTGATTTTAAAAATATAAATAATGGTTTTGTAATGATATTTAAGTGGATTGATGGCTGTTGTATGGGTCGTGTATGTCAGGAAGAACATAAAATATTTATGCAATTGCCAACCCATGAAAAGCTTAATATATTTTTCGATATACTCGATTTTTTAGAATATGTTAATTCAAACGGTTATGTTGCTATTGATTTTTACGATGAAAGTATAATTTACGATTCTATAATTCGTAAAACAACAATTTGCGATATTGATTATTTTGAAAAAAGCCCATATGTAAATAATATCGGCAGAATGTACGGCAGTTCAAAATTTATGTCACCTGAAGAATTTAAATTTGGCGCAATTATTGATGAAGCAACAAACGTATATACTGCCGGTGCGTTTGCTTTTGCTTTGTTTGGAAATTTCAGTCGAGATATTGATGATTGGAAATTATCTGATGATTTGTTCAAAGTCGCAACAAAGGCCGTAAAGGATGATAGAAATGAGCGATATAAGTCAATAAAAGAATTAAAAAAGGATTGGAATAATTTTTTAAATGACTAAACAAGAAATGATGAATATTGTTTATAATCAGCTTGCTGTTGATTATAATTGTAAACCAGACGACTTTAATAAAGACGGTGTTATTTTCACATATGCCGAAAAACAAATCGGTAGGCGTGAAATGCCTTTTGTATCTCCTCGTCTTGAGGTAATAACTATGGGTAAAAGTACAATTATTAATGCATCTGAAAGAATTATGCCGTATGTTAAGCGTAGGTTTAAGGGTAAATCATCTTATGAAATTTTAACAAGTAAAATTCTATACGGCGTTAATCCTTATTATTTACCTAATGTTGAAAATATTAATTTTATAAATAATGATTTATATACATTTAAATTGATTAGAAATGATATTCAGTCTTTATATAAATATGATTGTTTTCATAATGCTTTGCAATACAATAGGTTAAGTAAAAGACCTGAAGTTTTGGCTGCTGTAGCATATGATTTTACAAAGATAATAGGTGTTGCGTCTGCCAGCATGGATTGTAAAACGATGTGGCAGATCGGTGTTGATGTTTTACCTGAATATCGTGGGCAAGGAGTAGCAGTAAAGCTTGTTAATATGTTAACTATAGAAACGCTTAATAACGGTATTGTTCCGTATTATACTACTGATTGTTCAAATATAAGTTCTCAAAAAGTTGCAATAAAAAGCGGATATTGTCCTGCGTGGGCTCATTGTTTTAAAACAAGATTGCCTAAATTTTATATATGATATATCATAATCATATAATTATTTTGATAACTTGTAATTAACCAAAACAATATGAAAATGTAAAATAATATTAATGATATTAATTTTTAAACAAGCAAAACCACGGCGAAATTGAACTGCCGTGGTTTATTTTATATGCATATTATTTTAAAATTTTTCTTTTCTTTTTGCTTCTTATTATAATTATTAAAGCAACTGCAATTATTATAATTACAGCAATAACAGGCACAACTATTTTTATTATAGTTTTTTCTATTGTGCCAATTTTATTTGTAACCTCATGGGCGTCATTGATTGATAATGTTACCATACCGTCTAAATTTAATTCATTTGGCTCCGGTTCGGCAGATTTTGTATTTTCGATTATTGCTTTATATTTATTTACATTGTCAGAATTCTCAAAGCCGTTAAATCGGTTGGTAAAATTAAAATCGATAACGGTATAATTTCCCAAACCTGTCATATAATTTACATCAAAAAATGTTCTTTCATTTTCAGAAAGTGTTACTGCATACGGTGAAAATGTAGTTAAATGAATTTTATTGTGTACTTCATCAAAATCTGCAAATTTAAAAAATGCATTTCCGCCGTTGTGCATAAATTGATAGTCTGCCATAACAGAATAAACTTCATTTCCTGCATCGTTTTTCAAAACTTCTTCTCCGGCGCCGTGGTTATGCCCTGAAATTATCATAAACACTTGATTATATTTTTTTGCAATTTGCCAAACGTCTTTACCTAATTTGCTTAAATTAACAAGATTAGGAACAGCTGCGTCAACATCTTGAAAGTTGTGGCTTGTAACTATTGTTGGGTTGTTTGGGTGTTCTTTCAGCACGTTTTCAAACCATTCACGCTCTTTTTTGTCATTAATATGGTACATTGAAATGTTTACTGCAAGGTACTTGTAGCTTCCGCCGTCAAATATAATATATGATGAATATCCACTCGGCGAATAAATTATACCACGTTCCGTTTGGCGTTTTCCGAAATCGGAGTTATTGCCAAATGCATTTAAATAATATTTTTCTCCGTAATCGTGATTTCCGGGTTGCTGAAGAATAGGAGAGTTACATTCTTCAAGTATTGAATAAAATTGTTTTGCGTTGTTCCACTGCTTTTCGTCGTCAAAGTCGTTTACATTGTCGCCAAGGCTTATAATTGATGTTAAATTAACACTGTTTTTGTTCTCTTTTATCCATTCTGCAGCCGTGTAAAGTACATTGGGTTTAAATTCAACTGCATTTTGAATGTCCGGCAAAAACATTACATTATAACTTGCAACTGATGATTTTGTGAAAGGTAAATTAACACCAAAATCTTCAACATAGTTTTCATGATCGGAAATTAACCATTGTGATTTTTCTAAGGGCTTACTTGCAATTCTTATTTGCTGTATTGCGCCTCTTCCAAAATGATTATGTATGCCGCTGTTATATCCGCCTATAACAAATCTGCCGTCGTTCGAGTCTGCATACATTCCAATCATTTCGTTGCTTTCATAGTCTCTAAAAGATTCACAGCCGTTTACAAATGTTCTTATTATTTTTCCGTCTGAAACAATTACTATGTGGTACCACAATCCGCCCTTATCCATTGTTAATGACCAGGTTGAATCCATTTTGTGGCTTTCATCTTTATTAGCTGTTAAAAATTGAATTTCTTTGCAGTTTGAAACTGCAACACTCATTGTGCATTTTTTTGTGTCTGTTTGGGTTTCACAATTTCCTTTCCTTGCAAGTAACCCCATCCAAGCGTCATCTGCGGAAAAATCTTTTGGCAGTTGGTAAATTAATTCAATGGTGTATCCGTTTTCAAAATTTTCTTTGTTAATTTTTGCATTTTTTGAAGTTAAAAATTCAACACCTTTGCCTAAAACACGTTGCTTTTCATTATTTAACATTAGGCTTCCGGTCGTTTCGTTATACATTTTATCATCTGAAAATTCAATGTATTTACTTGCGTTTTTTCCTGTTAAATAAATGTCATTTCCGTTGCCGCTTAAATCGCTTATAACAAGGTCGTTGTTTTCAATTGAACCTGATTTAACCGATTTTTCGTCAAATTTCCAATTTGCTGCAATAGTATCGTTGTTGCCGGCAAAAACAGTTAACGGCATTGCAGAAAAAGATAATATAATGCATAAAAAAATTGATGTAATTATTTTAGATTTTTTCAAAATTTTCACTCCTTTACAGTTTGAGTATATCAATAATTTTTAATAATTTCAATAGAGTTTTTTGCAATTTATACAAAAATTATTAACTTAAAGTTGATTTTTTGTGCAAAATAAGTTATTATTAGTTCGGATTGTTAATATTGTTCTGTGAGGTAAGATATGAAATTACTTTTGATTTTATTAATAATATTGTTAGTTGTTTTGCTTTTTTTGTTTATTGTTTGCGGCTTTGTATTTAACCAAATTATTTGGAAAAAAACTGTTAAAGTTCCGAATTTTATTATGAATATGATTGCCGGCAATTCAGCACCGGATGAATATGAACAAAAGAATGCCGTTGCAATTAAATCTTTTTTACAGCTTCCTCTTGATACCGTGTCTGTTACAACCGATGACGGCGCAAAACTTTTAGCACACATTTTGACGCCTGAAAATCCAAACGGAAAATTAATCGTTGCCTGCCACGGTGCCAGAAGCTCCGGTATCGGTGAATTTGCATTTATGTCAAAGTTTTTATATAAAAAGGGATTTACAGTTATTTTCCCGGATCATCGTGGATGCGGTGAAAGCGACGGTAAATATATGGGCTATGGCACTCACGAAAGCAGAGATACTTTTTTGTGGCTTGATTATGCAAAAAAGAACTATCCCAATATGCCCGTGTTTTTATTGGGTATTTCAATGGGTGCAGCAACTGTTTTAATGATGAGTGATAAGGTGGATTCCAATCAGGTTAAAGGCATAATTGAAGATTGTTCATATACTTCTGCTTGGGATGAATTTTCTTATCAGCTTAAAACATCATTCCATTTGCCGAATTTTCCTATTTTACATATTTGTAACTTGTACAGTAAAATTTTTGCAGGTTATTCTTTTAAATCGGCTTCTCCGTTAAATGCAGTAAAAAATGCAAAAGTACCGATTTTATTTATTCACGGCAAAAAAGATGATTTTGTTCCGTTTTATATGCGTGATATTTTATATAACGCCTGCCCTACGGAAAAATATAAACTAACGGTTAAAAATGCCGTACATGCAAGAAGTTATTATACAGATTCAACTGCATATGAGCTTGCTGTTGAACGGTTTATTGATAAATGTTTGGAAAGTAATAATGATTAAAACAGTTTTAAATAAAAGTACGGTACTTTCGCCGTGTGATGAAAAAACGAACATTATTTGTCCTTTTACCGTAAAAGGGGAAGTTAACGCTGTTTATATTGATTTTGATTATTCGCCTAAAAATCTTGATGATTTTGAAAAATCAAAATTCTTAATAAAAAAATGCCTTTCCGTTGATGAACCTGATATTACGGACGATATGATTAATTTTAATGATTTTTTACCTCTTAAAAATCTTGTAACGGTATCTGTTTATTCTCCTTGCGGTTGGGTGGGTTCTGCTCATCGTCATAACCCTGTTCAGCATCATATTGTAAATAAAATCAAAAGTTCTCCCGGATTTATTTCCGGGGAAATTGTGCCGGGTGAATGGTATGTTTGCATTAATGTTCATGCCGTTGTTACCGATGAATGCATTTGTAATTTAAAAGTCAGCGTTGGAGGTGACGGCAATGAGTAATTGGTTTGCTTGTGAACTTCATTGTCACACTTGTCACAGCGACGGCGATTTTACTGTAAATACATTGCTTAAAACTGCAAAAGAGCGTTTGCTTGACGGAATTTGTTTAACAGACCATAATACAATATCCGGCTGGGATGAAGTAGAAAATAACTCTATACCTGTTGTTTTAAAAGGAATGGAGTGGACTACTTATTATGGGCATATGTTAGCTCTCGGAATTGATGAATATGTTGAATGGCGTGATGCTTTGCCCGATAATATTGATGAAAAAATGAAATATGTGCATTTCCATTCAGGGTTGGTGGGCATGGCTCATCCGTTTCAGGCAGGAACACCTATTTGTACCGGCGGTCATTGGGATTATAATGTCAGTGATTACAGTCTTGTTAATTATTTGGAGGTTTGGTCTGAAGGAAATCCGTTTATGAACAGTGTAAATGTTAAAGCATATAAATTATGGATTTCACTCCTTGATAAGGGTTTTAAAATCGCCCCCACGTTCGGGAGAGATTGGCATAACGGAGAAAATGATATTTATACTTGCGCCTGTACTTATTTAAATTGTGTTTCAAATCAATTAACACCTATTGAAATGAAAAATGCAATCAAAAACGGAAAAACAACTGTAAGTGCAGGTCCTTTATTTTATTTTAAAACTGTTGATAATCGAGTTGTTTTTACAACAGATTTTAGTAGGTGCAAAAAATTTAAAAATGCACCTGTATTTGAGCCGAAAATTATAAGGTTTTTAACAAACAATAATACTGTTTTGGCAGAAATTCCTTTTAGTTTTAATGCGGAATTAAATAATATTAACTTTGAATTTAATCATTATTATCGTGCTGAATTGTATGGTGCAATTAACGAAAGCGAAAATTGTTTAATTGCTTTTACTGCACCTGTTTATTATTAATTATTGTTGTGAAAGGTGTTTTCTTATGGATAATACTGCACTAAAAGAAAAACGCTATGTCGGCGTTAAGGAAACTGTAATATATGGCATTGCAAACGGCGGTCAGGTAATCGGTTATAATCTTGTTCGTATGCAATTAACATTCTTTCTTGTAACTGTTTTCGGTATTCCGGGAACAGCCGTGTCTTTAATGATTTTTATTATGGGCATTTGGGATACTATGAACGATCCTATAATGGGAACCATTGTTGATAAAACAAGAACACGCTACGGTAAGCTGCGCCCTTATCTTTTGTTTGTTCCCATACCGTTGGGAATTGCAACAATTTTGTTTTTTGGCGGTGCTGAATTTTTAAGAGATGTTCAGTCAACAGCCGCTAAAATTGTTTATATGTGCATTACATATTTTATTTGGGAATTCTTCTACACAATAGGTGATATTCCTTTTTGGGGTTTGTCAGCGGCTATTTCACCTAATCCACAAGACAGGTCAATGGCAATTACTTCTGCCCGATTCATTTCAGGCATTATAGGTGGACTTGTAGGTCCCGTTATTTCTGTTTTTATTGATTTGCAAAAAAGCGGAAAAATCGGAATTGATATGCGTCAACTGTTTTTTATTTTGGGCATAGTTGCCGGAACATTCGGTATGGCTCTGTTTTCTCTTGCAGGTATTTGCACTAAAGAGCGTGTTATTCAAAACTCAGAAGAGCCAAAAATTTCAGATTGTTTTAAGTGCTTGTTTAAAAATAAGCCTTTACTTCTTATAGTTTGCTCTAATGTTTTGGGAACGGTTGAAAGTATTGCAGATACATTTACTCAATATTTTTATTTGTTTACTCTCGGCAAAGCCAGCCTTTCAATAATAGCAGGTATTCCGGGTACGATTACCGGCTTTTTGGCATATACTTTTATTCCTGCACTTGAAAAGAAATGGAGTTCAAAGCAAATTATTATTCGTGCCGTTATTGTTAAAGCCGTTGTTTCGTCTGCAATTTTCTTTATAGGCATAAAATGGTATCGTCAACCTACGGTAATTGTTCCTTTAATGATGGTTTGGGGCGTGTTTAATTCAGTAGTCAGCAGTATAAAAATGGTAATTCCCACAAAAATGATTGGTGATACCGTGGATTATATGGAATGGAAAACAAAAGAACGTAATGAAG
Organism: uncultured Oscillospiraceae bacterium; assembly: GCA_900555015.1. Classification (GTDB taxonomy): domain Bacteria; phylum Bacillota; class Clostridia; order Oscillospirales; family Acutalibacteraceae; genus Eubacterium_R. Next base: position 45,528 of record USJL01000012.1, on the reverse strand, counting down.
GCACGTCGTTTTCCTTGCTTACTTTCGTAAGCAAGTTAACAGGTTCTTTGGCAACTGCCGTTTCTGCCGCACTTATTCCCGTTATCGGTTTGCAGCAGGTTAATCAAGATATGGTATTGCCGGAAAACGGAGAAATTAATACACGTTTTCTTTTATGGGCAATCGTTACAATTATTCCGGCAGTTTTAAATCTGTTGTCATTGATTCCTTATGCTTTCTACGATTTAGAGGGCGAAAAGTTAGATAATATTCATCGTGAAATCGCTGCACGCCGTGAAGAAATAACAAAATCCGCCTCTGCGGAATAAATATATTATTGATGTGTTGAAAGGTATTATAGTTATGGAAAACAGATGCCCAAAGTGTAATACAAAGCTAAGCGTATTTTATTTAAAGCCTGAGTGTCCTAATTGCGGCTGTAATATTATGAATTACAATATGGACGAAAGACTTGAAGCAGATGCCGAGAAAGCTGAAGCCGAATGGGCAAAGGCTGATGCTTTCTTAGCTAAATTTAAAAGAAAAAAAGGTGGTAAGAAAAGTGAAAATGATTAAAAGGGTTACAGCAGTTTTAATTTCTGCTATACTTGTGCTTGCAGCATTTCCGATTACAATTTTTGCAAGTGGGGAGAGTACACAAATGTTAAAATTTAAGGACGGAAAATTTAAAATTCTTATTCTTGCGGATATTCAGGACACTAATACTCCACAGCAAGAAACTATTGATTTAATGACCAATGCAATAGATAAAACAAATCCTGATTTTATTGCTTTAACAGGTGATAATATTGCAGGCTGGTGGAAACATGTTACTCCGGAAGAAACAAAAGAAGCTGTAGATATTGTTGCAAAAACAATTAACGACAGGAAAATTCCTTTTGCTCTTGTATTTGGTAATCATGACCATGAAGGATTGTGTGATGATGAAATAGGTATGACAGAAGAGGAAGCCAAAAAACAAATAATGGCTTGGTTTAACGAATATGAATATTGCATGGCTGTTGAAGGCGAAGATTTAACAGGCGTGGGTAATTACAATTTAACTGTTAAAAATTCTGCCGGTGATAAAGATATTTTTAATATGTGGTTTATGGATTCAAATCCTTATACCGATGAATCCGAGGGCGGCGGTTACGGATATGTACATAAAGACCAAATAGAGTGGTATGAAAGAACGTCAAATCAGCTTAAAGCCGCAAACGGCGGAACTCCTTTGCCGTCTGTTTTGTTCCAGCACATTGTTGTTCCCGAAGTTTATGATATGCTTTCAGAAGTTCCGAAAGGAACAAAGGGAGCAATAAAAGGTCATGCAAATCATACAAGTCAATATTATATTGCAAATCCTGAATATATAACTTCAGGTCATGTTAATGAGGGACCCTGCCCGGCAAATACGGCAAATGACGGTCAGTTTGACAGTTGGCTTAATCAGGGCGATATTTTGGGCGCATTCTTCGGTCATGACCACGTTAATGATTATGATGGCGAATATAAAGGAATAAGGCTTATTGCTTCTCCTGCCGTTACTTTTTACAGTTACGGTAATTATAGGGGCGTTAGAACAATTACACTTGATGAAAATGACCTTACCGGTTTTGATACCGAAGTATTGACTTATGATGATTTGGTAGACCGCAAGGTTAAAAATATTTTCATTAAAGAAATGGGTTATATAAATTATAAAAACTATGTTGTGCCTGCGTTTTGGGGCATAGTAGGCGGTGTTGTTGTAATTGCCGCAGGCGTTACAGCAGCAGTAAAAATTATAAAAAAGCGCAAATCAAAGTAATTTGTTTATAAATAAAAAAGAGAAAATACATTGTATTTTCTCTTTTACTTTAATCTGCTTTTCTTTTATGCTTTTCAATTACAGAACAAATAATTTTGTAAATTAAGTAACCTAAAACAACACCCAGCGTATTGTCTATTAAATCATCTGTTTCAAAAAGTCCTTTTTTAAATATAAGCTGCATAAATTCAATGGAAAATGTAATTAAAAACCCTATAATCAGCGTTGTTTTAAATTTGTTTTTCTTCAAATTAAACGGAAGTAAAATTCCCACAGGCATCAGCATTATTATGTTTCCTATAATTTCCATTGCCAATTTTTCTATGCCTTTAATTGTTTGATAATAAGAATAAAAAGGAATTAAACTGTAGTTGTATGTGGGGTATGCCACTCTTGAAAAAACAAGTGAAGAATAAACCGCAAATAAATATACAGGTAAAACGGTAAGAGTAAACAGTTTTATATTTTTTGTGTTATGTTTTTTCTTAAGGTAAATCGAAACAGCTGTTAAGGTGATAAACATTATTACACATATAATTAAATAAACCGGTTTAACGCTTGTTATATATGATTTTAAAAAATTAGTAAACTTAAATTTCTGTATTTCCAATGTTACGGTTAAATTCATTAGCTTCATTCTTTCTTAAATAGTTAATAAAATTATAAGTCATTATGTGCATTGTGTCAATAAACAGTATTGACTATTAGGCAGATTAATGTTAATGTAGTGGGTATAGACAGGTAAGAGGAAATTTATTTTGAAATCGGATTTATTAAACGGAAAACCAATTAAAAGTATCATTATGTTTGCATTGCCTTTAATGGCAAGTTCACTTTTGCAGTATAATTATAATCTTGTAGATAATATTATTGTCGGTAGGTATGTCGGCACAGATGCTTTGGCTGCTGTAGGTAATGTTGGTTCAATAGGTGGATTTATTGTTGGCACGGTGTTCGGTCTTGCAGCAGGCTTTACAATTCCTGTTGCTCAAAACTTCGGTGCAGGTAATAAGCAAAAAATGAATAAGTTTGCAGGTTCGGGTATTTCTCTTGCTTTGATTTTAGGTGTTTTATGTACAATTATTGCACACGTTATTTCAACACCTCTTTTAAAACTTATTAATACTCCTGAAAATATAATTGAACTGTCTGCAAGTTATGTTAATATTTTATATTTGGCAATTCCCGTTCAACTTTTGCTGAATGTTTTTAATTCACTTTCCAACGCAGTCGGTGAAAGCAAAAAACCTCTTGTGTTTTTAACTGTAAGTGTTTGTGTTAATTTTGCACTTGATGTGCTTTTTGTAGGTGTATTTAAGTGGGGCGTTGAAGGCGCTGCGTGGGCAACCGCTGCTTCTGAAACGGTTGCGGCATTGCTTGCAGGCGTGTACATTTTAAAAATTAATAAAACATATAATATTACCGTTAAAGAATTAAAAATTGATTTAAAAACAGTTTGGATGCAGCTTAAATTGGGTATTCCTATTTCTTTGCAGTTTACTGTAACTTCTATAGGTTCAATGGTTTTGCAAACAGCAGTAAACGGATTTGGCTCAAATGTTATCGCCGGTTTTACGGCAGCAGGCAGGGTAGAGCAAATACTCAATATTCCTATGTCAGGTCTTGGCGTTGGCACAATGACATTTGTTTCTCAAAACTACGGTGCAAAAAATTATGAACGCATTGTGCAAAGCGTAAAAAAGATTTTTTTGCTGGATATAGTGGTATCTGTTGCCTGCAGTTTAATTTTGGTTGCTGTGGGACCTTATATAGTAACATTGTTTATGACCGATTATAACAGTGAAATTATGTTTGCCGCAAAGCATTATTTGTGGGCAATAGCAGAATGTTACAGCCTTGTTGCGGTTTTGTTCGTTTTAAGAAATACGTTGCAGGGATTAGGATTTACATATTCAAATATGATTGCCGGTGCAGGTGAATTGCTTGGAAGATTGGCGGTTGCGTTAATATTTACACCGCTTATCGGCTTTAATGCCGTTTGTTATGCCGGACCTGTTGCGTGGCTTCTTGCGGATATTCCACTCGTTATTATATATTTATCAAAACAGAAAAAATTTAAAAAATTAATCAGTAATTAAGGTTTTCATTAGGGGGTAAATCTTTATGCCGTATTATTTCACTTTAGGTGCAGGTTTAATTGTGTCGGTTGCTTTTTTGTTCAGCCGTTCAAAAGGTGCAACTGTTAAAAACTTGTTCTTCAAAATGGCTTCAAGCCTTTGTTATTTACTAACAACGGTTTTTGCCGTAATTTCAAATCCTGATCAGCCGGAATTCGGCTCACTTATAATAATGGGCGGTGCTTTAGGTCTTGCAGGCGATACAGCCCTTGATTTAAAATGCATTTATACAAAGGATGCAAATGATTATTTAAAGGCCGGATTTTTGTTTTTCCTTGTAGGACATATCTTTTACAGCGGTGCACTTGTTTGGTACAATCATCTTAAATGGTGGTGGGTTCTTATTTGTGCGGCAATTTCTATTGCCGTTGCGGCTGCAACTATTCTTTCTGCAAATATTATGAAAGTTCATTACGGAAAATACAGAAGAGTTGTTTTTCTTTATGTTGTATTTTTAACTATGACTGCCGTTTGCTCAATATTATCTGCCATTGTTACTAAGCAAAAATCAATGATTATTTTTGCTGTTGGTGCAGTTTCTTTCCTTTTGTCTGATGCTGTTTTGTCTAATACATATTTTGGCAGAAATTGGGATAAACCCATTCATATATTCATAAATCATTTTCTTTACTACGCAGGTCAGTATTTAATTGCTTCTTCTGTAATTTTTGTATAAAAAATTAAGCACATCGTATTTATATTTACGATGTGCTTTTTTTATAAAATATTTTCCATTGTATACTTTTGAATTTTTAAACCGCACTTTTCATAAAATTTTTTGGCACCTTCATTTAAAGTCCAAACATTAAGCGTTAAATTGTAGCAGTGTTCTTCTTTGGCATAATTTTTTACATATTCAAAAATTTTATAACCTATTCCGCCGCCACGCAGATTTTCATCAACACATAAGTCGTCAATATAAAGCGTTTTTATGTGTTGCATTGAATTTGCGTTTTGTTTTTGAAAAACACAAAATGCATATCCCAATATATTACCGCTTTTTTCATCTGTTGCAACAAAAATCGGCTTTTCTTCATTTTTGATTATGCTTTTAAGTTCATTTTCATTATATTTTTTCTTTCCGGGTACAAAAAGGTCGGGCCTTTTGTCGGCATGAACTTTATGTACTTGGTAAAGCAGTCTTGTTATTTGTTCAACGTCGCTTTCTTTTGCTTTCCTGATTTCCATTAAATTCACCTCTGTAACTATTATATATCTACTTTGTTTGCATTGCAATATATCTGTTGATTGTTGTTGAAAATACGCTGTTTTTATGATAAAGTATAATTAGTGAATTGTTTGTTAAAGGGGTAAATATGAATATAAACAATTTTTCAAATTCTTTGCATTTAAATAATGTTAAAGTGAATGACAATTATTTTAACAAATATTTGAATTTAATTAAAACAGTTGTTATTCCATATCAGTACAAGGCTTTAAACGATTTGATTCCCGATGCGCCTAAAAGTTATTGTATTTCAAATTTTATAAAGGCGTCTTCTGTATGCTTGTTACTTAAAGCCGGTATTTCTGTACCTGTTTTTCCTGTTGATAAATGGGAATATAAAGAATCAGAATGTAGTTTCGATTCTTTTTTAGGTTGGTGTTTTCAGGATACAGATGCATATAAGTGGATTGAAGCCGCTTCGTATGTTTTAGTTAACGAAAAAAATGATTATTTAAAAAAGCAAGTTGATGATTTGGTAGATTTAATTTGCAGCGCACAGCTTGAAAACGGTTATCTTGATACCCTTTATATTATTAACGACAGAAGTAAAATATTTTCTAATTTAAAAGACCGTCATGAGCTTTATTGTTTTGGCCATTTAACAGAGGCTGCTGTGGCATATTATAATTCTACCGGCAATAATAAATTATTAAATGCCGCCATTCGTTTTGCCGATTTAATTTGCGATTATTTCGGCGATAATAAAAATCAGGGTTATCCGGGTCATGAAATAGCCGAATCTGCATTGGTAAAATTATATTATATAACAAGTAATAAAAAATACATAAATCAGGCAGAATTATTTATAAAAAGAAGAGGTACAAAACCATATTATTTTGATATTGAACGCAGTTATAATCGTACAGATAACAGCATTGATTATGAATATAATCAGGCGCATATGCCCGCGATTGAGCAGAATGAGGCTGTAGGTCATGCAGTTAGAGGCGTTTATTTATACCGTGGTATGGCTGAAATTGCAAAGGCGAAAAAAGATGATTGTGTATTTACCGCCTGCAAAAATATTTGGAATAATATTGTAAATAAAAAATTGTACATAACCGGCGGTATAGGTTCCACAGCAGTCGGAGAGGCATTTTCATTTGATTACGATTTGCCGAATGACTTGGCTTATTGTGAAACTTGTGCTTCAATCGGTCTTGCAATGTTTGCACGCCGCATGTTTGAAGTTAATCCCATTTCATCATATTTTGATGTGTTTGAACAAGCTCTTTACAATACGGTTCTTGCCTCTATGGGCAGTGACGGAAAATCTTTTTTCTATGTTAACCCTCTTGAAGTTTTGCCTGTTGCTTCAAAAAAAGATGAAAGAAAAAATCACGTTAAAACACGGCGGCAAAAATGGTTTGGTTGTGCTTGTTGCCCTCCCAATTTAACACGCTTTTTATCATCAATAGGAGAGTATTGTTTTAGTGAAAACAGCAGCACTTTGTTTGTAAATCTTTATATTGGAGCAAATGCTCAATTTGCAAACGGCAGTATTGATGTTCAGTCGGATTATTTGTCAAGCGGTAATGTGATTTTAAATGTTAAGCCTAATAAGCCGTTTAAATTGGCACTCAGAATTCCTGCTTGGTGTGATAACTTCACAATAAATTATGATTATGAAATGATAAACGGCTACGCAGTTTTGAGTATTAATAAAAACACCGTTGTTAAAATATCTTTTGATTTAAAAGTTAAATTAATTAAATGCTCAAATCTTGTCAGAGCTAATATAGGCAAGGTTGCTGTTGCAAGAGGTTCCGTTGTATATTGTGCAGAAAGTATTGATAACTGCGAAAACTTGCAGCTTTTGAAAATAAATCCAAATGGCGATTTTGTGTTTAATGAAAACGGCACAATAATTGCAGACGGTTTCATTGAACAACCGGATGAAAGCTTGTACGGCGAATATAAACCTGCTTCTTTAAAAAAATGTAAGATTACATTAATCCCTTATAATTCGTGGGGAAATAGGGGAGAAACGGAAATGAGTGTGTATTTGCGTATTTAAATATTTAGGGGTAAAAACATGAATAAAAAATTTTATAAAATGTTATTTGCAATGTTATTGCTGTCGGCTATGATGTTTGCTTTTTCAGCTTGCAGCGTTAATATTTCAAAACCAAATGAAAATAAAACCTTGGATTTAAGCAATATGAATCTTGTGTTTGAAGATGATTTTAACGGTGAACTTAATAAAGATATTTGGCAAACCGATTTTGAAACGCCTGTTCGCCGTGGAGGTTTTGGACTGATGAACAGTGCTTTACGGAAAACGGAAATTTAATAATCAGAACTGAATATAAAGAAAACGGCAGTCAGGGTGCCGGCTGGTATTCCGGAACTTGTTCAACACGTAATACATTGCAATATACTTACGGCTATTTTGAAGTACGTTGTAAAGCTCCGGCAGCTGAGGGGTTGTGGAGTGCATTTTGGATGCAATCTCCGTCTATGTCTAATGATGAAACAAACGGCGGTAAAGACTGTGCGGAAATAGATATAATGGAATCTCCTTATTATAACGACCCTGTTAATAAAGCAAAAACATACAGAAACACTACAATGCACACAATTCATGTGGATGGATACGGCGATGCTCATACGGCAAAATCATCAAAATTTATTCGTGTGGATAAGGATATGTACAGCGATTTTAATACATACGGTGTTTTGTGGACGAAAGACGAATATGTTTTTTATGTAAACGGTAAAGAAACTTGGCGAACTGATTTCGGCGTTTCACAGGTGCCGGAATTTTTATGGCTGTCTGTTGAAATTGCAGGTGAATCAAATTCCTCAAATCCTGAAAATACAGATAATAAGTTTACATGGTCGGGCGACATTCGCAATAACGGCAAAGATAAATTTCCTGCTGATTTTGTGGTTGATTATGTTCGTGTGTATCAATAATTGAAATATAAAAGGTGGTAAAAATGAATAAAAAGATTATGGCTGTTATAATTTCTGTTTTAGTTGTTTTGGTTGTAGCTGTTGTTATTATCGTTTATGCTGTAACCGGTTTTAAATTCGGTTGTTATACCGGTCAGGTTTTTGTTTCTGATAATATGCCTATGGCAAATATCAGCGTAACAGACGGAAGAAATGTAGTTAAAACAGATGAAAAAGGTTGCTTTGAGTTAAAAGGTTATAAGAAAACACATTTTATAACCGTTACCGTTCCTGCCGGCTATACAACAGAAAATTATTACATACCCGTTGAGAAAGATAAATATGACGGATATGATTTTGTCCTTGAAAAGTCGAATATCGAAGCAGGAGAAGCACACAGCTTTCTTCAAATATCAGATACCGAAATAGGTGAAGACGGCGTAGGCGATTGGATAAATTATTTAAAAGATACAGTTAAAAGCGAAAATCCGGCTTTTTTGATTCATACCGGTGATATTTGCTATGAGACGGGCTTAAAACGCCATAAACAGGATATGAATACAGAAAATATGAGCGTTCCGGTTCGCTATATTACGGAAATCACGACTATGTTGACGGAAAGTACGGTGAGGAGCTTTTTGAAAGTATTTACGGTCCCGTGTGGTATTCTTTTGAAGTAGGTAATGTTCATTACGTTGTTACTCCGTTTCAGGTTGGTGGTGATTATAAGTCTTGCTACAGTAAAAATGACAGGTGGCGTTGGCTTGAAAACGATTTGGCAAATACTGATGAAAATATGAAGGCTGTTATGTTTAATCATACGGTTCCTTCTTCAGACGATTATGTTATTTCATTTGACAGAAAAGAGCTTGATTTAAAAAAACATAATTTAATTGCTTGGTGTTACGGCCATTATCATTATAATTACGTTAAAGAAAATAACGGCGTTCTTAATATAAGTACAGCCCGTCCCGATTGCGGCGGTATTGATTCATCTGTAAGCGGTGCAAGAATGGTTTATATTGCAAAAGACGGCTCTGTTTCCACTAAAATGACGTATTATGATTTTGATGTAAACGATAATTTGATTCAACCGGAAAATACTGCTTGGTCTGCTAAATTAAACGGTAATATTCTTTACTGTAATACTGTAATTCAAAACGGCAAAGTTTATGTTGCAACGGTTGATGATGATTATCCAAGAAACTGTGGCGTTTATTGCCTTGATGAAAATAACGGTTCGGTTTTATGGTATTACGAAACAGTAAATTCCGTTAAAAATAATTTGATTGTTGAAAACGGTCTTGTTGTGGCACAGGATTGCCAGGGCAATGTTTATTGCATTAATTTGGAAAACGGTTCATTGAAGTTGAAAACAACAGTTAAGCTGGGAAGTTCTTTAAATACAAGCACAGGCATTGTTTTAGATAACGGAATTGTTTATGCAGGTTGTGCTGCCGCTATAACTGCTATTGATATTAACAGTGGAGAAAAAGTTTGGGAAAACATAAGAAATCACGGTGAGGCTTCACCTGCTGAATTTGTTATAACAGGCGATAAATTGATTGTAAGCTCACATTGGGATGCACTTGTGGCTTTAAACAAAAATACCGGCAAACAAATATGGAAAATTAAAGATGATGATATAAGATTCAGAAGTTCAACGCCTTGTGTTGTTGATGAAAAAACTTTGCTTGTGGCTGATTCCGATGCAATTATGCTTGTTAACAGTGATGAAGGTAAAATAACATCAAAATTCGATTTTGAAGATTATAATTTTTCATCAAGCGGTCAACCTGTTATATCAGGTGATTTGGCATACATTCCTACTGCAAATAAGGGCATTGTTATTTTTGATTTAAATACACAAAAAATTGTAAACGAAATTGCAGTTGAAAAGGCTTTAATTTATGCTGCACCGTATACAAGCGGTAATTCGTTAACGGTTGAGCCTACCATAATCGTTAATGACAAGGGGCAAATGGTTTTTGCTTCTTCTGACGGTAATTTGTACGTTCTTTCCAAAAACGGTGAAATTCAAGACAAAGTATTTATCGGTGCACCGGTATTTTCTTCCGTTGCTTGCAACGGTTCAAATGTTGCAGTAGGAGATTTTGCGGGCAGAGTAATTTATTTAAATCAAGTTTGAATTATTGCAAAAACAGATTGCTGATAATATTACATAGTATGCTGAGGTAAATTGATGAAAAAAAGTTGGGATAATAAGTGGTACAACGAAGATTTTTTAAAACAGCTTAAAAATAATGCGTATATTGATTACGACGGTGGTTTGCAATATACTGCCAAATACGCTCCTGATGCAGTTTCTAAATTCGGAATTGACCCAAGAATGTTGGGTGGACCTATCGGAAAAATGGCAAAATCAATGCGATTTGTTCCCGATTTTATTTTTAATATAATTAAGCCGTCTGTTAGTGGAAAAAATCTTTCTTTTTTCAGAAAAAGTTGCAGCAAAATTTCTTATGCAAATTGCCACATAAATAATGTTGATGTAAATAGCAGAACGGTTTGTTCGCCTGACGGCTATGAAATACCGATAAGAATTTATACTCGCAGAGAAAACAACGTCGATGTTTGTTTGCTTTTTATTCACGGCGGCGCGTTTGTCGGCGGCACTCTTGAACCTTATGATGAATGTTGGAAAATGTTTGCGTCAAAATTTGGTATAAAAGTTATAAGCGTTGATTATCGTTTGCTGCCTGAAAATAAATATCCTACTCTTTATGAAGACTGCTTTTGTGTGTTAAAACATATATATGATAACAGTGCTTTGTATGAAATAAATAAAAACAAAATTTTTGTTTGCGGCGACAGTGCCGGCGGAAATATTGCACAAGCCTGCACAACAAAAGCAAGCGGTACCGGTATGGTAAAAGGGCAACTTTTACTTTATCCTACGCTTAATTTATTTTCGGTTGAAGATAAATATTTTAAGAAAGGATTAGACGGTTTTAAATTAGAACCTACGCAAAAGACACTTTCAAAGGGTGTTATCCGCCAAATGCAAATGCTTGTAAATTGTAATGTTAAAAAAGTAGGAATTATGCGTCCGGATGAATTAAATAATCCGTATTCTTTTGGTGTTAAATTTAATACGCCTACGTTTATTACGGTAGGTGCACTTGACTATTTAAGTAAGGATGCATTTGCATGGGCTCATAAATTAAAAGATGCAGGCGTTAATGTTAAAATGGTTGTTTATAACGGATTAGGGCACGGCTACCTAAATGCAACAGGTGTATTTCCTCAGGTAGAAGATGTTATAGACGAAATGGGCGATTTTATTTTTAATACTATTTGATTTTAATATATAAAGGATGTAATTATGGAAACTATTAAAATTAACGGTTATTTCTTTTCAATATCCGAATTTCAAGATTATTGGCGAATTTATTACTATAAATCCGAGGAAAGACACAGATTTTTAATACCAAAAAATAAATGTGCTACAAGAGAAGATGTTTTAAATCTTTTGCGGCATGTGCAACTGTAATAATAAAAACGCACAACTTCTTAAAATGAAGCTGTGCGTTTTTTTATTGTTCAATATTGTATCTTAACCAAACGGCGCCGCTGTTAAATTTTTTAATATCTTTAAGCTTTAAATGGGTTAATGGAAAATCATTTTTTCTTCCGTCGAAAACAGACGGCATTTTTTGCCTTGCATCAATGCCGGGACCTATCAGCAGGCTTATTTCATCTAATAAATTTGCATTTAAAAATGCCGTGTTTATTGTGGGACCGCCTACAATGCCAAGTCTTTTAATATCAAATTCACTATAAAGAATTTCAACGGCACGTTTAAGGTTAATTTTATCTTTTCCGCATGCAATACAAGATATATTTTTGTGGTTTAAATAATCTAAATATTCTTTTGTAACATGCTCGCTTGTTATTATTAAATACGGTTTTTTGTTATCGTCTATATTCTGCCACATCAGTTTTCCGTCAGTGTCTGTAATTATTTCATATTCAGATGATGTTTGATTTTTTGCAAATTCTTCTTTTCCCAACGGCGTTTTGTTTTTAACTTTAAAAAATCCTTCTTCTGCCATTTCAGTTTCTGCAGTTACACGACCGCTTAATGTAGACGGTAAATTTAATTCGGCAAGCGTTTTATAGTAATCTTCCACACCGGAAAGTTGAGAAGTCATTGCACAGTCAATTCTTCCGTCAACAGAAGTCATCATGTGGCAAATAATATACGGTTTTTTCATTGTATTTTCTCCTTAATATTTTAGATGTTTTTTGTAATGCTTTTTAATAAGTGTCTGTTAATGTACTGATCTTTAAAGAGTTTTCAAATTCTTTTTTGGTTAGTTTATTGCTTATGCTGTTCTTATTAACCGAAACGGTTATATTTTTGCCGGGCGGCAAATAAAAACAGTTGTCGCTAAAAACGGCGTCTTCATTTTTTAATTCCAGTAAAACATAAAAAGCCGGAGGATTTGAATTAAGAATTACAAAAAATTCAGAATCATTTTCAGTAACTTGAACAGAAATTTCAGGAATTTCAAAATCAATGTGTTTTGCAGGCGCAAAAAGTTCAATACCTCGGCTTATTGTTTTGTGATTTTCAATAAGCTCAAAATCTGCATAAAGATTTTTTTATAAAAATCATTTTTAACGTATTTATTTAAATCTATTTTTATAATTTCGCTTGATTGCATTGCTTCAAGCTTCGCTTCAATACAATTATCGTAAATAACATTTCCGTTAAAGTTAAGCAAACGGCAATGCACGCTGCAATTATGCATTTTTAATGTTTCGTTTTCATAAAAAATTTTAAAAATGTTATTTTCCGTTAACTGATATTGTAGAAGTAGACACAGAAAACGGCGAACATATAACAATAACAGTTTCATCAACCACACTTAAACATCATAGAAATATAATAAATCAAACATTAAGTTTAGCAGTTAAAAACAATTTAATACTATCAAATCCGTGTCAATATGTAACTATGCCAAAAAGTGAGCGTTACAATTACGATTTCTATAATTTAGATGAAATAAATAGTTTTTTAAATTCAATAAAAAATGAACGATTATTCCCTCTTTACTTTGTTACTATTTCATTTGGTTTAAGACGAAGTGAAGTATTAGGTATAAAATGGGATAGCATTGATTTAGAAAATAAAAAACTCACAATTAAACACACGATAGTTTATAGTTACAAAATAATTGAAAAAGATAGTACAAAAAATCAATCAAGTTATCGTAGCTTTCCTTTAAATGAAGAAATTATAAACTTATTCGTAAAATTAAAAAATGATGAAAAACAAAATAAAAAGCTGTTCGGTAAAGAATACATAAAAAATGATTATGTATTCAAAATGGAAAATGGTAAACCCTACTCCCCAAATTACATTACCAAACAGCACGCAAAAATATTAAAAAAATATGGTTTTCGTCATATAAGATTTCACGACTTACGCCATAGCTGTGCAAGTCTATTAAATGCACAAGGATATACACTAAAGGATATACAAGAGTGGCTCGGTCATTCTGACATCCAAACAACAGCTAACACTTATGCACATTTGGACACAAAACGAAAAGAAAATATTTCAAACAACATTTGTAATATTATAACAAGCAAAATGCGTTAGACAAAGTGTTAGACAAAGCAAAAAATAAAAGAGCCGATTTCTTGAAAAACGGCTCTATTCCTTGGCAGGGGCAGAAGGACTTGAACCCTCGGCACGCGGTTTTGGAGTGGCCGCGGTCTATTAAACCGAGCCCCTCAAAACCCACAGTTTTAGGACATCTTTCAAAATATCAAAAATAAATATTTTCACTTTGATGCTTTATTGATGCTCTGTGAAATTTTTATATTTTAGATTATTATCACAATGATAATTTATTGTTACAAAAATAAAATTGGATCTTGCTATTATTCCAGATTTGGAATATAATAAAATTATCAAATTGCGAGGTGCTATAAATGATTGGATATATGACTGCAAGTGAAGCTGCACAAAAGTGGAATATATCTCATAGACGAGTTATTACACTGTGTAGCGAAAACAGAATTAGTAATGTTGCAATGCTTGGAAACATGTGGATAATTCCTTCAGATGCTGAAAAGCCTGTTGATGCGAGAACTACTCGTTATGAAGGAAATGTAAATGCAAAGCCATTTGTCAAATGGGCAGGTGGAAAAGGACAGCTGCTTGATACGCTCCGTACATATTATCCAAAAGAATTAGGCACAACAATCAAAAAATACTGTGAGCCTATGGTTGGCGCAGGTGCAGTAATGTTTGATATACTCAACAATTATGAGCTTGATGAGATACTGATTAATGATTCAAATATTGAATTGATGAATGTATATCTTCAAATAAGAGATAATGCTTCGGAACTCATTCAGTTGCTGCAACAATTTGAAAAGGAGCATTTATCGTGTCCCGAAGGAAACAGAAAAGAATACTATTATTCGCAAAGAGAACTATATAATAGCTTAATCGCAAATAAACAATCTAATGCATTATTGAAATCAGCACTATTCATATATCTAAACAAAACCTGTTTTAACGGACTTTACAGAGTGAATAAAAAAGGTCAATATAATGTACCAATGGGTTCCTACAAGAATCCTACAATTTGCGATATTGAAAATTTGATTTTGGTGTCAGATAAGCTACAAAAGGTTCAAATAGTTTCAGGAGATTATAAGCAGACCAAAGATTTTATTGATGAAAACACATTTGTGTATTTTGATCCGCCATACAGACCATTGTCGAAAACTGCAGAATTCACATCATATACCGAAGCGGAATTTAATGACGAAAACCAGATTGAACTTGCAGAATTCATTAAGGAATTATCCGGCAAAGGCGCAAAGGTACTTGCAAGTAATTCAGATCCAAAGAATACAAATCCCGATGATGATTTCTTTGATAATTTGTATAAGGCATTCAGTATAAATAGAGTAACTGCAAAAAGGTCAATTAATAGCAAAGGTAATAACAGAGGTAATGTTAGCGAATTGCTTATCTGCAATTATTAGGGAGGATGATTATGAGAGAATTTAATAAATGGCTTGAAAATTTTAGAGATAGTATTGCAAGCTATGACTATTACATAGATTTTGAAAAGGTACACAGAAATGTTGATAGCATAAAAATTGAACTTAATATACTTAATTCTCTTGTAGGCTCTAAAAATATTGAAGAAGATTTCGAGAAAATCATAAAAGAATATCCGCAAACCTTAAAATGCATTCCGATATTACTTGCTGTGAGAAGCAATGAAATTTATGCTATGGATTGCAACGGTGAATATACATACGATTTTAGAAATATGACATTGTCTGTTGATGAATATAAATCGTTTATGAAAAAGACAGGGTTATTTGATCTAATATCAAATAGAATTGTGTCTAATCTTGTTGATTATGTAACAGGTGTTGAAACGGGTCTTGATTCAAACGGCAGAAAAAATCGCGGCGGTCACTTAATGGAAAATCTTGTTGAATCTTATATTCAAAAATCTGGATTTATAAAAAACGAGAATTATTTTAAAGAAATGTATATTCACGAAATCACTGATAAATGGAGAATAGATTTATCTGCTATTTCAAATCAAGGCAAAATGGAAAAGCGTTTTGATTTTGTTGTAAAAACAGATGATATGATTTATGCAATTGAGACTAATTTCTATGCAAGCGGTGGTTCTAAATTAAACGAAACTGCCCGAAGCTATAAGACCTTAGCTCAAGAGGTTGATACCATTGACGGTTTTACTTTTGTATGGTTTACTGACGGAAAGGGTTGGAATAGTGCAAGGCATAATCTAGAAGAAACCTTCGATGTTATGGAAAATATTTACAACATCAACGATATGGAAAATGGCATTATGAATGAGGTTTTTAAGTAATGGCAAAAAAGATAACTAAATGGGAGCCTGATGATTTTGAATTGGAAACCAATACTGTTTGGTCATTTCCCGAACGTGGCAAGTGGGCAACTCATGATGCAAAATGGCGTGGTAATTGGTCGCCATATATTCCACGAAATATTATCTTGAGATACTCCCAAGAGGGAGATTATGTGCTTGATCAATTTGCCGGTGGTGGTACAACACTTGTTGAAGCAAAGTTGTTAAACAGAAATATAATAGGCATTGATGTCAATCCTGTTGCACTTGATAGATGTAGAGAAAAGGTTGATTTTGAACGAGAGAATTGTGGCACTGTTCAAATAAAGCAAGGTGACGCAAGAAATCTTGATATGCTTCCAAACGAAAGCATTGATTTAATTTGCACACACCCACCTTATGCAAATATAATTGAGTATAGTGAAGATATTGAAAACGACTTATCTCACTTGAAAGTTCCTTCTTTTCTTGAAGAAATGAAAAAGGTAGCGAGTGAGAGCTATCGTGTTTTGAAGAAAGGTAAATTCTGTGCAATACTTATGGGAGACACAAGACAAAAGGGACATATGATACCTTTGAGCTTTGAGGTTATGAAAATCTTTCAAGATGCAGGCTTCAAGCTTAAAGAGTTAATCATAAAGGAACAGCATAATTGCCAGGCAACAGGATTTTGGAAAACAAATAGTGTAAAATACAACTTCTTGCTAATCGCACACGAGTATTTATTTGTGTTTCATAAATAAAAATTCATATTTAGTCTGGATATTCTAACTCCTTTGTGGTATATGTTTGTACTACAAGGGAGTTGATTTTATGTCAATATTACGAGAACTATGGTACGGAAACATCAGACCAAACGAAGATAACCTGCTCGGCGGATTGACAGATGGGTTTAAGTTGTAAAAACAAAAATGATGCTCAAATGATGCTGTACGGGTTGAATTTGTTGGATTTGTTGCGAAAGATTGGACAAAATGAAAAGGGACATCTACTTTGGTAGATGTCCTTGTTTTTGGCGTATATAAAAGGAAAAGCCTCTAACCACGATGGTTAAAGGCTTTATCATTGGCAGGGGCAGAAGGACTTGAACCCTCGGCACGCGGTTTTGGAGACCGCTGCTCTACCAACTGAGCTATACCCCTATGAATTTGGTGGGCCATCAGGGACTCGAACCCCGGACCGACCGGTTATGAGCCGGGAGCTCTGACCAACTGAGCTAATGGCCCAAATCCACTTAAGCGACTTTGATATAATAACATTTAATCTGATTTTAGTCAATAGTTTATTGAAATTATTTTGCTTAACAACCTTTTTTCTTTATATTTTGTTGAAATGGCGGTAGATATATTGTAAAATTGTTGTATGAAGTTTAAGGGGAATGTTTAATGACTAATAATTTTTTATCCGGCAACGAAGTTCTTGGTATTGAATTCGGTTCAACAAGAATTAAAGCAGTTCTTATTGACGAAAGTTATAATACCGTTGCTTCCGGCAGTTATACTTGGGAAAATAAGTTCGAAAACGGTTATTGGACTTACGATTTGAAAGATGTTGTTTATGGAATGCAAAGTGCTTACGCTGATTTAAATAATAACGTATTTAAAATTTACGGTTCAAACATAAAAAATATATCCGCTCTCGGAATTTCTGCTATGATGCATGGGTATTTACCATTTGATGATAAAGGCAATCAACTTGCCCCGTTTCGTACTTGGAGAAATACAACTACTTATGAGGCAGCAACAGAATTAACAAAACTTTTTAATTTCAATATTCCTCAAAGATGGAGCATCGCCCATCTTTATCAAGCAATTTTAAATAATGAATCACATGTTGAAAAAATTAATTTTATAACCACTTTGGCAGGTTACGTGCATTATTTGTTAAGCGGTGAAAAGGTTGTTGGTGTGGGCGA
Source organism: uncultured Oscillospiraceae bacterium (assembly GCA_900555015.1). Taxonomy (GTDB): domain Bacteria; phylum Bacillota; class Clostridia; order Oscillospirales; family Acutalibacteraceae; genus Eubacterium_R. The sequence goes on along the minus strand of USJL01000012.1, from coordinate 27,656 downwards.
AGCTTCCGGTATGTTTCCGATAGACAGCAACACAGGTAATTATGATGAAAATATGTTAAAAAAGTTTTCATCAATAGATTCGGTAAAAAAATACAAGTGGAACATTGAGTCTGTTTTACCAAGAGTTTTGTCTGCCGGTGAAAGCGGCGGTCGTTTAACAGAAAACGGTGCAAAATTAATTGACCCAAGCGGTAATTTACAGCCCGGTGCCGTTATGTGTCCTCCTGAGGGGGATGCGGGAACCGGAATGGTCGCAACAAACAGCGTTGCCGAAAAAACAGGCAATGTTTCTGCCGGTACATCAATATTTTCTATGGTTGTTCTTGAAAAACAGCTTAAAAATGTATATGAAGAAATTGATATTGTAACTACTCCAAACGGCAAACCTGTTGCAATGGTGCATTGCAATAATTGCTGTACGGATTTGGATTATTGGGTTAATTTATTTTATCGTTTTGCTCAAATAGGCGGTTTTGATATTGATAAATCAAATGTTTATGATATTTTGTATCAAGAGGCATTAAACGGTGATAAAGATTGCGGCGGAGTTTTGACGTATAATTATTTTTCCGGCGAACCGGTATCTCATGTTGAACAAGGAAGACCCGTTGTTGCAAGAAGTCAAAATGCAAAATTTAATTTGGCTAATTTTATGCGTTCTAATATTTATTCGGCGTTAGCAACATTAAAAATAGGCATGGAAATTCTTGATAAAGAAAATGTTAAAATCGATTGCTTAACGGGTCATGGTGGATTGTTTAAAACAAAATATGTTGGTCAAAAGTTATTGGCAGGTGCTGTTAATTGTCCTGTTACTGTTATGAAAACAGCAGGTGAAGGCGGTGCATGGGGAATTGCCGTTTTAGCTGCGTATTCTAAAAACAGCAAAAATTCTCAACTTTCTGATTATTTAAATAATTTTGTTTTTTCAAATTGTGAATCCGTAACAGAAAATCCCAATACCGATGATGTGGCAGGATTTGAGGAATATATTGAAAAATATAAAAACGGATTGGAAGTTGAAAAACTTGCCGGAGAATTAATATAAAGAGGTATTATTATGGCTATTAAAGATTATGAGTTTTGGTTTGTTGTCGGTACACAATTCCTTTATGGAGAAGACATTTTTGAAACCATTAACAATCACGCTAAAGAAATGTGTGCAGAGTGGAGTGAAAAATTACCTTGTAATGTAAAATTTAAACCGTGCGTTAAAACATCAGGCGAAATTCTTGATGTTATGCAGCAGGCAAACAATTGTGAAAATTGCGCAGGTGTAATTACTTGGATGCATACTTTTTCACCTTCAAAAGCGTGGATTGCCGGTTTTAATGTTTTGAAAAAGCCGTATTTACATGTAAATACTCAGTTTAACAGAGATATCCCTTGGGATGACATTGACATGGATTTTATGAATCTTAATCAATCTGCTCACGGCGACAGAGAACACGGCTATATTGCCGCAAGAATGAGATTAAAAAGAAAGGTTATTACAGGCTATTGGAAGGATGAGGCTTTTCAATCTGAAATGGAATGCTGGATGCGAGCTGCTGTAGGCGCCGCAGAGTCAAGAAAATTACGCGTTTTGCGTATTTCTGATAATATGCGTAACGTTGCCGTAACAGACGGAGATAAAATTGAAGCGCAAATTAAGTTAGGCTGGCAGGTAGACCATTACGGCGTTGGCGATATAATTAAAGAAGTAGAAGCTGTTACAGAAGAAGAAATAGATAAGCAAATGGCAGAATATAATGAATTGTATATAATGGATACAGATAATATTGATGCTGTTCGCTATCAGGCAAAAGAAGAAGTTGGTATTAAAAAATTTCTTGAAAAAGGTAATTTCGGTGCTTTTCATACCAATTTTGAGGATTTGCAGCAGTTACGTCAATTACCGGGACTTGCTGCTCAAGATTTAATGCGTCAAGGTTACGGATTCGGCGCGGAAGGCGACTGGAAGGTTGCAGCAATGTTAAAAGTTATGAAATCAATGGCTGAAGGCTTAAACGGCGGCACTGTGTTTATGGAAGATTATACTTATCATTTTGAACCCGGAAATGAAATGCTTCTCGGCTCTCATATGCTCGAGGTTTGTCCTACTTGTTCTGCCGAAAAGCCAAAAATTCAGGTTCATCCTCTTGGCATTGGCGATAGGGAAGACCCTGCAAGACTTGTTTTTAAAGCTCAAACAGGTAAAGGTATCGTTGTTACCCTTGTTGATATGGGTGACAGATTGCGTATGATTTGTAATGATGTTGAGTGTAAAGAACAGGTTCACGATATGCCAAAGCTTCCTGTTGCCGGTGTATTATGGAAACCTCTTCCTTGCCTTCAAACTTCAGCCGAAGCGTGGATTTACGCAGGCGGAGCGCACCACAGTGTGCTTTCATACAGTTTAACAGCAGATAATATGCGTGATTTTGCTGAAATTATGGGAATTGAATTTGTTCATATTAATGAAAACACAGAGATTAATCAATTCAGAAAAGAATTGTTTTACAACGATGTTGCTTATAAATTGGGAATGTAAGGAGTAACTATGTTAGAAGAATTAAAAAAGCAGGTTTTTGAGGCTAACTTAAAACTTGTTGAGTACGGTCTTGTTGTTTTAACTTGGGGTAATGTTTCCGGAATAGACAGAGAAAAAGGTTTGTTTGTTATTAAACCGTCAGGTGTTCCTTATGATAAAATGACTGCCGATGATATGGTTGTAATGGATTTAAACGGCAACAAGGTTGAGGGTGCTTTAAACCCTTCTTCAGATACTCCTACTCATTTGGAACTTTATAATAATTTCAAGGAAATCGGCGGAATTGTTCACACACATTCAAGCTGGGCATGTTCTTGGGCGCAGGCAGGCAGAGATATTAATGCTTACGGTACTACACATGCCGATTTTGCTAATGGTGCCGTTCCTTGTGCAAGAGGGTTAACCGAGCAAGAGGTTAACGGAGAATATGAACTGAATACAGGCAAAGTAATTGTAGAAGAATTTATTAAAAGAAAAATTAAACCGAATGAATGTCCTGCCGTGCTTGTTCACAGGCATGGACCGTTTACTTGGGGCAGCAATCCTTTTAAAGCCGTTGAAAATGCTTTAATTCTTGAAGAAGTTGCTAAAATGGCTTACAGAACTGAAAAAATATCTGAATTTGACAGCAATTCAAACATAGGCATAGAACAGTATTTGCTTGACAAACATTACCAAAGAAAGCACGGTAAAAATGCTTACTATGGACAAAGTAATTAATTTGTGATAAAGTACATATTATTAGTTATAATTAATTTTTGAAATGAGGAACAAGATGAAAAGAAAAATTTGTTTATTTTCAACTTTGGTTGCATTAATTTTTTCAGTTTCTTTTGCGTTTACTGCATATGCAAGCGATTCCTGCAATTTTGATATTTTATTAAATGCATCGGAATTTGTTTATAACGGATTAGAACAAAGACCTGAAGTAACTGTTATTGATGAAAACAATAATGCGGTAGACTCAGAATTGTATAATGTTACATATAATGATGCTAAATCAGTTAATGTGGGCACATATTCGTTAACCGTCAGCGGAAACGGTGAGTTAGTCGGCAGTAAAACGGTAAAATATAAAATAAAACAGCAAAATATTGAAGACGGTGCCGAGTTTTCGTTACCGTTCAGCAGTGTGGTCTATACTTCAAAAGAATTTACGCCTAAACTTGCCGCAAGCAGTAACGGCGTGGCTTTAATTGAAGGCAGAGATTACAAGGTTTCATATAAAAATAATGTTAACATTGGTAAGGCAACTGTTAAAATTACGGGTATTAATAATTATAGCGGAACTGTTTATAAATATTTTTCTATTGTTCCCGATACTGTAAGTGATTTGAAATTTGTTAAAAGCACTGAAACTTCAATTACATTAAGTTGGTCTGCTTTAGCAGATGCAAACGGTTATCAAATTTATATTTTAAGGAACGGCAGATATGTTCCATATAAACTTGTAGACGGTAAAAATACTTTACAATCTACTTTTTCTGCCGAAGCAAACAATAATTATAAATTCGCAATCGCAGCATATAAAGATGTTGGAAAAACAAGATATTTTGGCAAATTAAGCCCGGCTGTTGATGCGTATACTCTCGTTTCAAAATATAATAAAGGAATTGTAATTCGCAGGGATGATAATTCTTCATCTGCAAAAATAATGTTCCACAGTGTACCGGGTTGCTCCGGATATGAAGTTATTTACACGCCGGACCCTTATTTTTCAAAAATGAAAAAAACGCAAACTAACAAAGGCTATAAAAACATTGCTTTTGATTTAACGGGTCTTGATACATCTCTTCCGATTTATGTTAGAATAAGGGCATACCTTGATACTGTAGACGGCAGAATTTACGGTGCTTGGAGCGACAGCGAAAACGACTTTTATTACAGAAGCAGTGTCAGTGCATACAAAGCTGAAAATTCAAGGCAATTAACTGTGTCTTACAGTAAGTCAACTTATGGCTACGGCTATCAGGTTGTTTGCTCAAGATTCAGCGATTTCAGTCAGCCGAATGTTATTAATTGCAGCGGTATCAATAAATTAAAGCAAACAATCAGCGGATTAAGAGCAGATGCATCTTATTATGTAAAAGTTCGTCCGTATTACACTATTGGAAATGATTATTATTACGGACCGTACAGTTCCTCAGCCGTAACAGGAATTTATTATGAATATTCCTACTACGCTTCCAATTATGTAAAAAATGAAGACAGAACAACTAATTTGCGAATTGCTTCAGAAGCAATTAACGGTACTGTAATTTATCCCGGCGAAGTGTTTGATTTTAATGAAATAGTAGGTCCGCGTACGGCTGAAAGAGGATATAAAAAAGCAACTGTATTTACAGGTACCACAGGAACAGCTCAAGAGCTTGGCGGCGGTATTTGTCAGGTTTCTTCAACTATATTTAATGCCGTTTTAAGTGCTAATTTGGAAATTGTTGAAAGAAATCAACATTCTCAAAAAGTAACTTATGTTCCTTACGGCAGAGATGCTGCTATTTCCGGCACATATAAAAATTTCAGATGGAGAAATAATACAAATTATCCTATTAAAATCGAAATGAGCGTTTCCGGCGGTGTAATCAGATGTACTCTTTATGCGTATGCAAATCATAATGTAAGTCCCGGAAATGTTGATATCAGTGTTTTAAAAAGCGGCAATGTTTATACTTTAAGGCGTTATTATAACGGCAGATTAAATTATTCTTGTACAAGTAAATATTAATACTACCAATATAAAAAGGCAGTAGATACAAACTTGTTGTATCTACTGCCTTTTATCAATTGTGTTTAATACATTTAAAGATTTGTTAGGCATTGTTTTCTATTTTGAAAATTAATATTTCAAAAGGTTTTAAAATAACATTTTTAATATCTTTGTAAGAATAAGTTATTTCTCTTGCCATAATTGATTCGCAATAAATATTGCTTCTTTTTCCGCGTATTAAATTTCTTGGGGTTGCAATACTGTCGTCTAATGAAAGTATAAATTCTTCTTTTTTGTCATTAGGATTTCTTAAAGCAATAATTCCATTACCTTCTTTGTCCCAGGAAATATAGCCGTAAATATTGTTTTCTTCGGGATTTTCGCCAACAAATACAGCGTTCTTTAAAATTTCAAAATTTTCTTTTTGCCAATTCATTGCTTCTGAAAGTGAATTCCATTTGCTTTCATTCATCATATTTGCCGATAAATGAAGTTCATTTAATGCCTGACCCCTAACGGTACACCAATAAATATACTTTTTAAATTCCTCATCCGTATATTCAACTTTAGCTGTGTTTCCGTAAATCGGCTCGTGGTTGTATAGATTTTTAAGAGGTATTTGCAATGCTCTTGTGCAAAGGCAGTCGTAATATCTTCCGTCACGGAAAGTGATTTCTTTATCAACTTGTGCTTGCTTGTCAAGATTTTTTGCAAAGCCTATGTCGCCGCTATTTTGTACCCAAAGTGAATTTACCCATTGTAACCACCATGGGGAAACGTTTACATAGCAAGTCATATTAATCCATAGAGATGGGTTTACTTCTCTTAATTTTTCATATGATTTTATCCATTTTTCCCACATATCGGTAACAAAATACATATCTTCGTAACCGCCCACAGCGTGATCGTGTTTTTTGTTTTTGCAGGCTTTAAGGCAAAATCCGTCTAATTTCCAATAGTCAATATCAAATTCTTTTGTTGTTTCAATAAGGAAATCATTAAGTTTGTCTATATATTTTGAAGATGCAACGCAAATATCTTTTGCTTGCCTGTTAAGGTATCCATTTTTAGCAAATTGCATTTTTCTTGCAATTCGGTCGGGTCTTGTATATCCGCCTCTCGGTCCCAACCATAAGCCAAAATGAGAATTCATACTTTTGCAAAGTTCGGTAACTTTTGTAAGCTTATTTGGGAATTTTTTGTTAAAAGACCAAAATCCGGCTTTTGTATTCGGCCATCCGTCATCAACTACATATGCGTCAAGCTGTGGAGCACCGTGTGCTTCAAGTTGTTTGTGTATTTCAGCAAAAGATACCATTATGTTTTCTTCTGTTATATCTTTCATATAATCGTACCAACTGTTGTATTGAAATCTAAGGGGCGCAGGAACGCTTATAAAATCAATATAATCAAAAAATGCATCTCTTACGCCGGCTAATGAATCATTTAATCCACCGCCTATAATTGTAATTGGGCATTTAAAATCGTTACCAACAGTTTTGCCTAAATAGTATCTTACAGTTGCAACATCGTTTATAATTCGATTTTCCGTCATAGGAAATTCACAGCCGTAAAAAAGGCTGTCAATATAAATAGGTTGACCGAGCATAGACCAAAATGCAGGGATTTCACCGCCTTCAACAATTTTTGCACTGAAATTAGAGTGAGCATTTGCTACGCCTGTGCTTTCAAGTTCAATATAATCTATAGGAGTTGTTGATTTTTGCGTTAAAAATAACTGCTTGCAAACTGTGTTTTGGTCTTTATGAATCCAATATTGAAGTTTAGCTTTAATATCTAAATTTTCTTTGAAAGAAATTGTAAGTTTATTTTCTGTTTCATCTACTTTTTCAATTTCTAAATCGTTTGATGAAATTTTTTTGCCGTTTGTAAATTTAATTACAAATTCTGCTGAATTGCCGTCGGGAATAAAATCCGATTTCGAGCATTTATTTATTATTTTTGAAATATGAAAATTTTTGTTTTCATTTTCAAATTCACAAATTAATTTGTTGCTTTCTAATTTATACATATTTCCTCCAAATAAGCCAAGCTTTATAAATGGTATTTTTATAATTATACATTTAATAGTAAATTAATTCAACAATATTACCGAATTAAATAAAGTTTTATAAAAAAAGCAGTGTAACTAAAAACAGTTACACTGCTTAATAAGCAATTTATTAAGGGATAGATTATCTTTTAATATCGTCCCAAGCAACGCCGTCAATATGGAATAAATCGTCAAATTCATAACGGTTGTTTTCGTCCTTATTGTGGCTTGGATACCAAACTTGTGCAAAGAATGGGTTTGTTTTTGCGATTGAATCGTAATCCCATGCCTTTTGAGGAACATAGCACTCAGGGCACCAGTGTCCGCCAAGAAGAATAAGTGATGGGCTTGCTTCAAATTCAGCACCGCAATGGCCGCATTTCCATTTAAGCTTTGTAGCCATGTCGCCTTTTTTCATTTCTGTTGAAAGGCATTCGCCGCCACGGAATTTAGCAGCCTGTTTCATATCCTCAATGTCAAGTTCAGATTCAGGTTTGCTTTCATCGTAACCGTGGTCAAGCTTGTATTGCTCTGCTGCGCTGTTGTCTTTATCAAAGTGAATAATTTCAAAATCATCCCATTTTGAAGGAATCTTTTCCCATTCAGCTTTTGAACCGTAGTAAGCACTCATACGAACTTTGTTGTCTTTAGCAACCCAGTCAAGAGTACCGAAATCCGGTGTGGAAGCAATCTTCTTCATAAACGGTTTTGCACAAGCTGCAACAAGGTTTTTAGGAAGATATCTTGGTATTTTAAAGTAGAATTCAACTTGATCGGCAAGTCTGTTGAAATAATCCTGAATAGGAAGATTTTCACGGAAGTGAAGGTAATCTTCAAGTTTATCACCGTCTGCATAAAATTGACCGTGGAAGTTCTTTGTAATAAACCAGTTAGGGTCAAACAATTTTTCAGGGCCTGCAAGACCGAGTGTGCCAAGAAGGAGAACTTCAAATTCATAGTTGGAAATTCTGTATTCTTTACCTGAACCGATGTTGTAGAAGTGGTTCCAGAAGTCAGAGCCTAAATGACCTGCAGCGTCTTCTGTAACAAGGTTGCACATAAGACGACCGGAATCTTCAACAGTACACCATTCAAGAACGCCGTTAATCGGAACGTGGAACATGATTGGGTCCATATTTTTAAGAATGTTTGGATAAAGAATACCTGATTGACGCATAACAACCCAGTTTTTAAGTCCGCTTTCAACAAATACTCTTTCAGCAACTACTTTTGAAACTGCATAGTGGTCGTAAATAGAAACTTTAATAGGATCTCCGCAACGGCCCCAGTGAATAGGGTAGTTACGTCCGCCTGTTTCTGCAACAGTACCTATGTAACAAACTTTAATATCATCTGCATTTGGCTGTGCCTGAACTGCTTTAACAATATTTTTAGCAGCGCCGATGTTTGTTTTTTGTGTTCTGTAAGGTTTCCAGTCAGCAGCAGGGGATACCATACCGCCTACGTGAAGAACATAGTCTGCACCTGTAACACCTTCAAGGATTGCATCATAGTCAAGGAAATCGCCCCAAACTATTTTAACATTTGGCTTGCCCATAAGCGGTTTTAATTTTTCTTCATTTTTAGCGCTTTTTCTTGCAAGCATTTTGATGTTGATTTCGTTAGGCTTTTTAAGCATTTCCTGCACAGCAGCCCAACCCATATTACCGGTACCGCCGGTAATAAATACGGTTTTCTTTGCCATTTGATAATCCTCCCTTATTAATGGTAAAATTTTTACAAAACATATTATAAACTAATTCTAAACAAATTACAACACATTTAACAGAAAATATTAATTTTTTATAAATAAAATATAACATTTCACAAGTGTGTAAAATATTGTTGACAAATAACATATGTTGGTTTATTATATTTGCACAAAGAAAATATTTTCTTATCAAGAGTGGCAGAGGGACTGGCCCTATGAAGCCACAGCAACCTGCATTTATGCAAGGTGCTAATTCCTGCGGTTAATCCGAGTGATGAGTTTATTCTTACACGCAACTCATTACGGAGTGCGTGTTTTTTTATTGGAGGATATTATTATGGCAAAACATTTATTTACAAGTGAATCCGTAACTAAAGGCCATCCCGATAAAATTTGTGATCAAATTTCGGATGCTATTTTGGATGCAATGCTTGAACAAGACCCAATGAGCCGTGTTGCTTGTGAAACTACTTGTACTACAGGTCAAGTGCTTGTTATGGGTGAAATTACTTCAAAAGCACAGGTTGATATTCCGTCATTGGTTCGTAAAACCGTTTGTGAAATCGGTTATGATGACGGCGCAAAGGGATTTGACGGCAACACTTGTGCGGTTCTTGTTGCTCTCGACCATCAAAGCCCTGATATTGCTATGGGTGTTGATAAATCATTTGAATTAAAAAATGATGAAGAAGATAAATATAACCTTAACGGTGCAGGCGATCAAGGTATGATGTTTGGTTATGCTTGTGATGAAACAAAGGAACTTATGCCTTTACCAATCAGTTTGGCACATAAGTTGGCTGTAAAACTTACACAGGTTCGTGAGGACGGAACCCTTCCTTATCTTTATGCAGACGGTAAAACACAGGTAACCGTTGAATATGATGACGATAAGCCTGTTAAAGTTACTGCTGTTGTTGTTTCAAGTCAACACAGTGCAGATGTTGAACTTGAAACATTAAGAAAGGATATTATTGAAAAAGTTATTAAAACAACTATTCCTGCTGATTTAATGGACAGTGAAACGGTATTTTTCGTTAATCCTACTGGTAGATTTGTTGTTGGCGGTCCTCAAGGTGACAGTGGATTGACAGGTAGAAAAATTATTGTTGATACTTACGGTGGATATGCACGCCACGGCGGCGGTGCATTCAGCGGTAAAGACCCTACAAAGGTAGACAGAAGTGCTGCTTATGCTTCAAGATGGGTAGCTAAAAATATTGTAGGTAGCGGACTTGCTAAAAGATGTGAAGTTGAACTTGCTTATGCAATCGGTGTAGCAAAGCCTGTTTCTGTTATGGTTGATACTTTCGGTACCGGCGTTAAGTCTGATGAAGAAATTTGCGAAATCGTTAAAAAAGTATTTGATTTAAGACCGTCTGCTATTATTGACAGACTGGATTTAAGAAAGCCTATTTATAAAAATGTTGCTGCTTACGGTCATATGGGCAGAGAAGATTTAGGTGTTTCTTGGGAAAAACTTGATATGGTAGACGAACTTAAGAAGTATATGTAATTTTATTTATTATTAAAGGCCAAGATTTACTTTCGTAAATCTTGGCTTTTTTGTGTATATACATATTGAAATAAAGGAAATATTAAAGTATAATTTTAAAGGTTATTTAAATATTTTAGAAAGAGTATTCGGTTTTATGGTAATACGTGAAGCAACCAAAAAAAGATATAGACAGTATTGAAAAAATATACAATAACATACATGATATTGAAGAAAAGGGATTGACCGAAATCGGATGGATTCGGAATGTATATCCAACTAAAAAAACAGCAGAAAATGCTTTGAACCGAAAGGATTTATTTGTTGTTGAGGATAACGGTAAAATTGTTGCTTCAGCTTTTATCAATCAAATTCAAGTTAACGAGTATAAGCGTGTAAATTGGAAATATAATGCAAAAGATAATGAAATAATGGTGTTGCATTGTTTGGCAGTTGACCCATATCAAGAGAATAAAGGATACGGTAAAGCGTTAATTGCATTTTATGAAGATTATGCAGTATTGCATAATTGCTTTATGTTGCGTATGGATACTAATGTGCGAAACACAAGAGCAAGAAATTTGTATAAAAAGTTAGAATATGAAGAAATAGGCATAGTAGAATGTGAATTTAACGGAATTCCAAATGTACAGTTAGTATGCCTTGAAAAATATATTAAATAACGGGTAATTATTTGTAATATAAAATGTAAAAAAAGATAGGAGTCATTCTTTGAGAAGCACTCCTATCTTTTTTGTTATAATTATATTATTGTGCGCCGTTTGTTGTTACAATGTACGGTTGAATACTGTTTGCCAAATTTGAAATAGGCATTGTTTGAAGTGCAATTTCACCGGGACCTGTAACAACAGTGTTAAACAGTCCTTCGCCGCCGAATAAAATGTTTTTTGCACCCTTAACTGTTTGAACGTCAAGGCTGCATGTACTGCTCATCATAACAAGATGACCGGTGTCAATAATGATTTGCTGACCGGGTTGCAGTGTGTATTTTACAATAGAACCGTCTACTTCAATAAACGCCGTTCCGTTGCCGGAAAGTTTTTGCATAATAAATCCTTCGCCGCCAAACAAGCCTGCGCCGAATTTTTTTCTGAATTCAATAGAAAGTTGTACTCCGCTTGTGCTTGCAAGAAAGGCAGATTTTTGGCATATGTATTCTTTTCCCGGCTCAATTTGAAGAGGAAGAATATCACCGGGAAAGCAACTTGCAAAAGCAATGGTGCCTTGTCCGCCCACAGCAGTATATCTGTTTTGAAAAAGTTTTTCGTTTGTCATCATTCTGCCGAAAACTTTACCTAATCCGCCGTTTGTGGTTGTTTCCATTTTCATGTTTGGACTCATCCAACTCATTCCGCCGCCTTCGGTAATCATTGTTTCATTTGCGTCAAGTGTGCAAATAAGAACCGGAAAATTACCGCCTTTGATTTCATAATTCATACATATTCTCCTTTTATAATTTTTTGTCTTTATCAACAGCTTTATTTACTGCATTGTGTACTGCACTTTCAAAACCGTCTTTTTGAAGTGAAATTACGCCCTCAATCGTTGTTCCGCCGGGGGAACAAACTTGGTCAATAAGTTCATAAGGGTGAGTAGTATTCTCTAAAATCATTTTAGCACTGCCGTAAACGCTTTGTGCCGCAAATTTTAATGCATCGCTTTTTTTCATACCGTTTTCAACGCCGGCACGTGCTAATGCGTCAATAAACATATATGCAAAGGCAGGCGAACAGCCTGCAATTACACCGAAAAGCGGAAAGGCGGTTTCTTCAATTTCAGTGATTGTGCCGATTGATTTGAATATTTTTTCCACTGCTTTCTTTTCTTTGTTTGTAACCGATTGATTTACACAGTATGCACTGCAGGATTCGCCGACTTTGGCGTTTATGTTTGGCATAACTCTAATTATTTTATTGTCGTGAGACAAATTATTTCTTATAAATTCTATTGATTTACCTGCCGCTATTGAAATTAAAACAGTTTCATTTTTTTCAAGTTCAAGGTTTATTTCATTTAATACTGTGGAAATTTTGTTTGGCTTAACAGCAAGAATTACATAATCGGAAAGGGAAATTACTTCTTTTGAATTTTTGCATTTATTTATTCCGTATTTTGCCGCTAAATTATCTGTTTTTGCTTCAGTTGGGTTATATGCAAAAATATCGTCGCCTTTAACAGCTTTTGATTCAACAATTCCTTTAATTATTGCAGATGCCATGTTGCCGCATCCTATAAATCCAATGTTCATTTTAAATGTCCTCCGCTTTAACTTTATATTATCATATCAAGTATGTAAATATCAATGCTTTTTTAATGCATTGTATTTTTCTCTTGTTGCAATTCCGCCTCTAATGTGCCGTTGCGCCTTGTTTTCCTGCAAAACTTTTTGTACTTGTTCATACAACTCTCTGTCTATTTCATATAACCGTTTTGTTACGTCAATATGTACTGTGGATTTGCTTATGCCGAATACAGCGCCTGCTTTTCTTACTGTTGCGCCTGTATTTTTTATGTAATTTCCTATTTCAATACATCTGTTTTCAACATTACTGTTCACAGTTTTCACCGTCCTCAGTAATGTATATTTAATTTAGCAGTTAAATATCACCTTTATTATTCTTGTTTAAAATATTGTAATGTAAAGGTAAATAATGTATAATGATTTTAGAATATTTGGGGGTTATTTTTATGATTTACAATTTAAAAACAGATAATTATAAAACATTTAGTGTTTTTAAAGATAACGTTTTAACGCCACGTTCTTATTTCATTCCTTTTAGCAGCAGGGAAGAGATGATGGATACCGATATAAGAACAGAACGTTTTAATTCTTCTATGACTGCCGTTCTTTCAGGGGAATGGAATTTTAAATATTACGACAAGGTTTCTTTGATGCCGAATGAATTTGATACAGACAGTGTTGAAATGGATAAAATTGCCGTTCCGTCTGTATGGCAATTTACAGGATATGAAAAACCTTATTATTTAAATTCACGCTATCCGTTTGATTGTAATCCGCCTCATTTTCCCGAAGACTGTTCAGTGGGCGTTTATTCAAAAAAATTTGTTTTGGATGACGTTAACGGTAATTTTAATTTAATGTTTTTGGGTGTTGCCGGTTCACTTGATGTTTTTGTTAACGGCACTTATGTAGGCTACAGCGAAGGAAGTCATAATACAAGCGAGTATGAAATAACTTCGTTTTTAAAAGACGGTGAAAATGAAGTTGTTGCAGTTGTTCATAAATGGTGTAACGGCACATATCTTGAATGTCAGGATATGTTTAGAAATAACGGAATTTTTAGAGATGTTTTGCTGTTTAAAACAGGAGAAAACAGTATTTATGATTTTGAAGCAAAAACAACATATAATGAGGACGGAACTTATATGCTTGATGTTATTCCGTCATTTAAAATTACAGATGAAGTAACGTTTAATGCGGAAATTTTTGACGGCGATAAACTTGTAACTTCAAAGTCAATTAATATATGCCCGGAAAAAATTGATAAAATTACTTTTGATGTGCTTGACGTTAAAGAGTGGAGTGCTGAAATTCCCAATCTTTATAATCTTTATCTTTCACTTTCAAAAGAGGGTGAAATTGTAGAAATTATACGTAAGAAAATAGGATTTAAACATATTGAAATAAGAGGCAATATTTTCTATTTTAATAATAAGCGTATTAAACTTTTGGGCGTTAATCATCATGATACCGATGCTTCAAAGGGATATGTAATGTCTTATGATGATATGGAACGTGATGTTAAAATATTTAAAGAATATAATGTTAATTGCGTCAGAACATCTCATTACCCTCCCGATCCGATGTTTCTTGATTTGTGTGACGAATATGGAATTTATGTTGTTGATGAGGCTGATATAGAAACTCACGGCTGTGAAACGGAACTTCATAAACCGGGCGCTTGTTCTCATAATCCCGAATGGCAAGGTCATTATTGGGATAGAGTTTACCGTATGTTTCAGCGTGATAAAAATCATTGTTCAATAACAATGTGGTCTTTGGGCAATGAATCTCACGGATACAGTAACCAAGATTATTGCTATGAAGAATTGAAAAAACTTTCACCGATTCCTATTCATTATGAGGGTGTTGTTCGCACGAAACGTTGGGCGTATGATGTTGTTTCTCAAATGTACCCTTGGCACAATTTGGTGAAAAAAGTTGCAGCCGGAAAGGGATTGTCAAAGAAATTTTATAAAAAACCTTATTTTATGTGTGAATATGCTCATGCCATGGGCCTTGGTGCCGGTGATTTGGAGGAATATGTTCAGTATATATACCAAGGCGATAATATTTTAGGTGGCTGTATTTGGGAATTTGCAGACCATGCTGTTCTGGAAAAAGAAGGACCGTATGAATATACTTACGGCGGTGACCATAATGAATGGAAACATGACGGCAATTTTTGTGTTGACGGATTGTTTTTCCCAAACAGAACTCCTCATCCCGGTGCATTGCAAATGAAAAATTGCTACAGGCCGGTAAGAACTAAAAAAATATCAAATAATGAATTTGAATTTTTTAATCACAGTTGTTTTAAAAACGAAAAATTGCTTGTTAAGTATTCTGTTTTAAATAATGGCAATGAAGTAGATACCGGTGAATTTAATGTTGATTTAGAGCCGCAAAGGCATTACAGAAAAAAGATTGATGTTAAAGCAGAAAATCACAGTGTTATTATATTTACATACTATGACGGTGATTTTGAAGTTGCAAAAGAACAAGTTATACTAAATCCAAATTATGCAGAAAGTAAATCAGATGATTGTGATTACAAAATTGATGTTAAAACATCAGAGTCTAAAATAGTTATTTCTGTTAAGAACGGTGAAATTATCTATAACAGAAAAACAGGCGAATTTGAAAGTTATGTATATTGCGGCACACAGTTAATTAACCAAATGCCTTACTCTGCTACAAAGGGTTTTGCCCCTCAGCTTTACAGAGCGCCTATTGATAACGATATGAATTTAGATAAATTGTGGAGAAAAAGCGGTTTGCATCGTTTTTCCTACACACTTAAAACCTTTGTTAAGGATGCATATAGGGTTGAAGGTAATTACGTTATAATTAATGCGTCATACAGACTGTCTTCATCTGTAAAAAATCATGCCGGAAAATATAATGTAATTTATAAAATATCGTCAAACGGAAGTATTAATATCAGTTATACATTTTCAAATGTCGGCTTTAAAGTTGTTCCGAGATTAGGCGTTCATATTGAAATGCCAAAAGAATTTGATAATGTTTCTTATTTTGGCTATGATCAAGAAACATTGTCTGATTTTAAGGAGCATTCTGTTTATGCCGTTAAAGAACTTAAAGTTGACGACATGAGAACCAACTATATTAAGCCGCAGGAAAACGGAATGAGATTTTCTACTTATTGGGCAAATATTACTAATGAAAACGGCGTTGGATTAAGATTTGAAAGTGCAAATTCATTTGTATTTAATGCCTGTCATTATACAGTTGATTTGTGTGCAAAAGCTGCTCATATTGAAGATTTGAAAGATTATGATACAACTGATGTTGCAATAGATGGGTTTATGCTTGGCGCAGGCTCAAATGCATGCGGACCTTTTCCAAATAAAAATCACAGAAAAGTTGTTGTGTTCAATTACAGTAACAGCTTCACTGTAACACCTGTAGGCGGTAAGAATGTTTAAAATAGGAACAGATATTGTTCAAATTTCAAGAATTGAAAAAAGTATGCAAAAAGAAAATTTTATTAAGTTTGTTTTTACGGATAATGAAATTAATTATTCAAAAAAAGCAGAAACCTTTGCCGGCATATTTGCCGCAAAGGAAGCATACTTTAAAGCATTAGGTACAGGAATTAACCAAAAGCTTAATGCTGTTGAAATTTTGCATAATGAAAAAGGAAAACCGTATATAAACGGTGTTTTAAACAGCGATGTTTCAATAAGCCATGACGGTGATTATGCTGTTTCCACTGTTATTTTGTGGGATTAGTTTATTTGAATGTAATGTTAAGAAAGATTGGTGGAATTTCAAATGAGGATTTTAACTGCCGATGAAATGAAAAATGTTGAAAAGCTTGCATTTGAAAAATATTTTACAGAAGCCGAATTAATGAAAAAAGCAGGAGAAGAATGTTATAAAAAAATCATTAAATATTACGGCGAAGAAATAAAAAGTAAAAAAGTTTCTGTTGTTTGCGGTAACGGAAAAAATGCAGGCGACGGCTTTGTTATTGCGAAAATGCTTTTGGAATTCGGTGCTTTTCCGGAAATTGTTCTGGCAGATAAGGCACCTGAAATTGACGAACCTAAGATGTACTACGACCAAGCGATTAATGCAGGTGTTAAGTCCTTACCTTTTTCAAAGGTTGCTTTTGACGGCGTTTTAATAGTTGATTGTATTTTCGGAATAGGTTTTCACGGCGAAATAGGCGAACCGTTTAAATCTGTTTGCAACGCTGTAAATTCAAGTGATTGTATTGTTGTATCCGTTGATACGCCAAGCGGCGTTAACGCAACAAACGGTTTCGAAAACGGAGCTGTAAAAGCAGATTTAACCATTGCTGTTTCAACCTTAAAATATTGCCATGTTTTGCCGCCGGCAAATGAATGTTGCGGCAAAACAGTTGTTGTAAATATCGGTATTCCTGACGATTGTTTTAAAGATTCATATCCCCAAACAATAACTAAATCTTATGTTAAATCGTGTTTCCCCAAAAGAAAACTTAATTCTCACAAGGGCGATTACGGCAGGCAGGTAAATATTTGCGGCAGTTATAAAATGTGCGGCGCCGCTGTTATATGTGCAAAGGCGGCATTAAAATCGGGTGTCGGTCTTCTTAAATGTGTTTTTCCAAAATCAATTTACTCTGTTTTAACTTCTCATTTGATTCAGCCGTTGTTTTCACCCGTAAGTGAAAATGAAGACAAAACATTTTCAATCGGTGCTTTAACAAAAATTACCGAGGAAATAAAATGGGCAAACAGTATTGTGCTTGGTTGCGGTATAGGTAACAATGATGACACTCAAGTTTTGTGTAATCAAATAATTAAAGAAAGCGATGTGCCTGTTGTTATTGATGCCGATGGCATAAATTCAATTTTAGGGAATATAGATGTTTTAAGAGACGCAAAAGCACAACCTGTTTTAACTCCCCATCCTGCGGAAATGGCACGGCTTATTAACGAAAGCGTTGATTATGTTCAGTCAAACAGAATTGAAGTTGCCAAGGCATTTGCAAAGGATTATAATTGTGTGGTCGTTTTAAAAGGGGCAAATACAGTTGTAACAAACGGTGTTGATGTGTTTGTTAACACAACAGGCAATCCCGGTATGGCAATGGGCGGAACAGGCGATATGCTGTCTGGAATAATCGGGGCATTTATTGCACGCGGAATAACACCGTTAAAAAGTGCTGTGTGTGCCGTTTATATTCACGGATTGTGCGGCGATATAACCGCTAAAGAATTAAGTATGTCCGGTATGACTGTGGATGATATGTTGGAACTTTTGCCTGCTCTGTTAAGTGAATTTGAATAAGGACTGAGCTTTTGAAAAAAATTATTCCTTTAGTGCTGATTTTTGTGCTTTTAACAGGATGTAAAATAAAAAATTATACCCCTGAAATAGCTGATTTTAATCAAAACGCAACTTTTACTTCAGGGGAATTTTCATGTCAATGTAATGTTACTTATGAAAACGGCACAGTAACTGTTTCCGCAACTTCAACAAATGTTTCGGGCGTTACTTATATTTATAACGGTTCATCGTTAATTTGCACTTATGATGATATGGAATATACTCAAAATTCCGGTTTTGAAGCCTCTAATCCCGCCGTTGCTCTATATGATGCATTTGAATATTTAAAAAATGTTGAAAATGTTGACGTATCACTTACAGATACAGGCTTTGAATATAAAGGAAAAACTGCACTTGGTGATTTTGTTTTGCTGCAGAAAAAAGACAACTGTTATATATCAATTAATTTTGTGGATTACGGTGTTAAATTTGATTTTATTCAGTAATTCACTTAATTATAAAACGGGCTTTGACGTATGTATGTCAAAGCCCGTTTTGTTTAGGTTTAGAACTAATTTTATTTTACAATAGCGACTATAAGTGCAATGATTGAGATAACCGTGGGTATCGTGAATTTTAATAATTCCATAATATATTGCTGTCTTTTAATCAGTATATCTGATTTTCTTTTAGAATAACAGCCGATTCCTGCCTCGGCAGGTTCAACAATATATTTCCATTCATCAGGTGTGCTGATATCTGTTTTTATAAGATGACCGGATAAAATAAGTACATCAATTTGCTCTTTGTCGTATTCAGGTTCACAAACAGTAATTTCTCTTGGTCCGTCAGGTTGTGAACATAACTCGTTAATTTCTCTTAAAACAACGTCTAACCCTTTTATTAACATATATTGATACTCCTTTATTTTAATTTTTCATTTATTTTGTTTTCGATTTTGCTTAATGTCTTTTTTGATGTAAGTCCTAAATCAATAGTTTGAATGTTGCCGTCTTTTAAGTTAAAGATAAGTAGAGAGCGGCGTTCGTATAAGTTCTTTTTTAAACTTGCTTTTGTGTCTTTAAAAGTTTCAATGCTGTTGATTTCGTTGTATTTTATAATGTTGTTTTCATCAAGACCGGTAAATTCCAATCTGTCATCATAAAATATAATTCCGTTTGAAAAAATTTCTTTCGTATAAAATATCGCTAAAATAATTGCAAATACAGAAATTATTAAAAACACGATGTTATAAAATGTTGCACCGCTTTTTATGCTTATTATGCTTATTGATGTTACCCATATTGAAGCAGCATCAAATATAATTGAAATTAAAACATGAATAGGCGATATTATTTTAAAAATATCTTTTTTCATAAATCAGTACTTCCTTTCATAAAAATTCCTGTAAACTTCACAGTTTTTTATTTCAAATTCTTTCCCGTAAAGATAAGAAAGCAAATTATCGTCATTAAAGTTAAATTTCAGTTTATAACTGTAAAGCGCCTGTCGGTATCTTCCGTGTTCCTTTCCGTATTTTCCGTCGTTTACAAGGGGGTGGCCGATAAATGATAAATGAGCTCTGATTTGATGAGTTCTGCCTGTAAGTAAATCAATTTCAATCAGTGAATTATTATTCCAAGTATCAATTACCGTGTATTTTGTAACAATTTTTTTTGCTCCGTCGGTTTTGGCTAAAGAAACATTTACCTTGTTTTTGCTGTTGTTTTTTGTAAGGTATCCTGTTAAAATGTCGGTTTCTTTAGGCATTATGCCTTGCGCAACGCATAAATATAACTTTTGTATTTCTCTGCTTTTAATTTTTTCGTTAAGTATTCTTAAAGCTTGTGCGTTTTTTGCCGCAATAACTATTCCGCCTGTATTTCTGTCAATTCTGTTTGCAAGGGCAGGCGTAAAACAATTTTCTTCATTTGGTTTCCATTCGTTTTTATCGTAAAGATAACGCTTTATTCTTGCAATTAATGTGTCTGTGTATTCATTACCGTCAGGGTGGCAAAGTAACCCCGGTTTTTTGTCAACAAGAATAATATTTTCGTCTTCGTATATTATATCAAGTTGCTTTGATGCATCGGTAAAATCATAGTGAACCTTTTTTTCTTCAAGCACATCATCTTTTAGGTAAAGTTCAATCAAATCACCGTTGCATAAAATATATGACGGCTCGGTTCTTTTTTTATTAACTTTAATATTTTTCTTCCTTATTTCCTTAAACATTAATGATTTTGGAAGTTTTGGAAATTTTTTTTGAATAAATCTGTCAACTCTTTGATCGCAGTCATTTTTTGATATTATATAAGATTTCATAATTACATTATATATTACAATTTACAAAAAGTAAATAATATGTTAAAATAACTCTAATTGCGCAGAAGTAAGGAAAATTTTTATGGATAAGTTTAAATTGGTAAGCAAATTTAAGCCTACCGGCGACCAGCCCCAGGCTATTGAAAAACTTGTTGAAGGTATTAAACGTGGTGATAAGGAACAAACCCTTATGGGTGTAACAGGTTCCGGTAAAACTTTCACTATGGCAAATATTATTGAAAAAGTTAATAAGCCTACGCTTGTTTTGGCACATAATAAAACTCTTGCCGCACAGCTTTGCAGTGAGTTTAAAGAATTTTTCCCGGAAAATGCAGTTGAGTATTTTGTGTCTTATTATGATTATTATCAGCCTGAGGCTTATGTTGCCACAACAGATACTTATATTGAAAAAGACAGTGCCATTAACGAGGAAATCGATAAATTGCGCCACAGCGCCACAGCCGCATTGTCAGAAAGAAGAGATGTAATAATTGTTGCGTCTGTTTCTTGTATATATTCTATAGGCGACCCTATTGATTATCGTAATATGGTAATATCTTTGCGTACCGGTATGGAATTGGGCAGAGATGAGTTAATTCATAAGTTAGTGTCAATTCAATATGAAAGAAATGATATTAATTTTGTGCGAAATAAATTCAGAGTTCGCGGCGACACTGTAGAAATTTTTCCTGCCGGTTCAAGCGGCAATGCAATCAGAGTTGAATTCTTCGGTGATGAAGTTGATCGAATTTGTGAAATTAATCATGTTACCGGCAAAATTGAAGGAATACTTGCCCATGCTTGTATTTATCCTGCTTCTCATTATGTTGTCGGTGCAGAAAAAATGAAGGTTGCGCTCGATAAAATATATAACGAAATGGTTGAGCGTGTTTCGTATTTTGAATCTAAAGGCAAACTTCTTGAGGCACAAAGAATTAAAGAAAGAACAATGAATGATATTGAAATGCTTCAAGAAACTGGATTTTGTAAAGGTATTGAAAATTATTCTGCTGTTATGAGCGGAAGAAAACCGGGTGAAGCTCCGTTTACGCTTTTAGATTATTTTCCTAATGATTTTCTTTTGTTTTGCGATGAAAGTCATGTTATGTTGCCACAGGTAAGAGGAATGTACGGCGGTGACAGAAGCCGTAAAAAAAGTCTTATTGATTATGGATTCAGACTTCCGTCTGCCTTTGATAACAGACCTTTGCAGTTTGATGAGTTTTACGGTAAAGTTAATCAGGTTGTATTTACATCTGCAACACCGGGTCAATTTGAAAAAGAAAAATCAACACAAATTGTTGAACAAATTATTCGCCCTACCGGGTTGTTAGACCCAATTATTAATGTTAAACCTACCGAAGACCAAATGGATGATTTGGTATCGGAAATAAATATTCGTGTAGAGCGTAAAGAAAGAGTGCTTGTTACCACATTAACAAAAGCAATGGCAGAAGATTTAACAGCTTATCTTGAAGGTTTCGACATTAAAGTTAGGTATATGCACCATGATGTTGATACTATAGAAAGAATGGAAATTATAAGAGATTTGCGTCTTGGTGAATTTGATGTGCTTGTTGGTATAAACTTGTTAAGAGAAGGTCTTGATATTCCCGAGGTATCTCTTGTTGCTATTTTAGATGCCGATAAAGAAGGTTTTTTGCGTTCTGAAACATCTCTTGTTCAAACTATAGGCAGGGCGGCAAGAAATGCAAACGGCGAAGTAATTATGTATGCAGACAGTGTTACGCCGTCTATGGAAAAAGCAATCAGTGAAACGGTTCGCCGTCGTAAAATTCAGGAAGAATACAATAAAGAACACGGAATTGTGCCTCAAACCATAAAAAAAGAGGTTCGTGATGTACTTGAAATTACTTCTAAAGAGAAGATTGACGGCAGAAAAGGCAAAAAGCTTTCCAAAAAGGATAAAGCTGTTCTTATTGATAAGTTAACTAAAGAAATGAAAGAAGCGGCAAAAATGCTTGAATTTGAACATGCTGCATATTTGCGTGATAAAATTGAGGAGTTAAAACAAAATTGACAAAAAATTTGTTTGCCAACAAAAAGTTTTGGCAAGACACATTACGTCTTGCGTTACCGGTTGCTTTACAAAACTTGCTTACAAGTTCATTTACACTGGCAGATACATTGCTTGTAAGCAGTTTGGGCACAGTTGCACTTTCATCTGTAGGTATGATTGGGCAATGGGGCTGGCTTATGACTATGATTTTAGTAGGCTTTTGTTCTGCAACAACCGTGTTTGTTTCACAATATTGGGGAATAAGAGCAACAGATAAAATTCGCAGAGTTGCCGGCATATCCATAATTTTTGCTTTAATTATTTCAGTTACCTTTACTTTGTTAAGCTTTTTCTTTCCAAATTTGGTTATAAGAATTTTCAATTCGGATGCACAGGTTGTTGCAACAGGAAGCGAATATTTAAAGGCAGTAAGCTTTTCTTATATTGCTGTTGCTTTAACAAATATAATGGCGGCTGTTTTAAGGTCTGTTGAAAATGTAAAATTGCCGATGTATGTTTCTGCTTTCACCACAATTCTTAATATTTTTCTTGACTATGTCATGATTTTCGGCAAATTCGGTTTTAGCAAAATGGGTATTAAAGGCGCAGCCGTGGCAACTGTAATATCCGCTTGGTTAGGCGTATTTATTCTTGTAATAATTTCATTAGTACAAAAGAATATTTTAATCGGTAGCTTTAAGCAGTATTTCGTTTTCGATAAAACAGAGCTAACGGAATACGTAAAAAAAGCCACTCCCGTTGTTATTAATGAAGGCATGTGGGGTGTTGGTACTTTTGTTTTTAATATAATATTCGGAAATATGGGCTACGAATATTTTTCGGCTCTCACAATAGTAAGAAGTTTTGAAAATATTGCGTTTGTAATATTTATAGGTATATGCAGTGCTGCGTCTGTCATGATAGGTAAATCGGTTGGAAGCGGTGAAATTGAAAATGCTTTAAGGGATTCAAAAAGATTTTCCGTTCTTGTTCCCGCTTTGGCGGTTTGTGTATCTGTAATTATTGTTTTGTTCAGAAATCAACTTGTTGATTTGTTTAATATGGGTAACAGTATCAGTGAGCTTTCAGTTAAAACAGCACGTTCACTTATGGCTGTTTATGCAGTTGCTTTTCCGTTTAGAATTATGCCTTATTTGCAGGTAGTGGCAATTTTTCGTTCAGGCGGCGATACGGTAACCGGTGCAAAATATGAATTATTTTGCCTTTGGGCGCTTTCTGTGCCTGCAACTTTAATTGCCGTTTATTTATTTAAGGTTCCGTTTATAGTTGCATATATCATAATGTATGTATTCGAGGATATACCAAAAAATATTTTTTGTATGAAATTTTACCTTTCAAAAAGGTGGATTAAGCCTGTTACGGAAGAGGGTAAACAGGCATTGTTAAAATTAAAAAACAAAGCAGGTGATATTAATGGCTAAAAATATTGTTGTAAAAGGTGCAAGGGAACACAATTTAAAAAATATTGATGTTGAAATTCCGAGAGATAGTTTGGTTGTGTTTACGGGACTTTCCGGTTCAGGTAAATCAAGCCTTGCTTTTGATACAATTTATGCAGAAGGGCAAAGAAGGTATGTTGAAAGTCTTTCATCATATGCAAGGCAGTTTTTGGGTCAAATGGAAAAGCCAGATGTGGATTATATAGAAGGGTTAAGTCCGGCTATTTCAATAGACCAAAAAACAACTTCCAAGAATCCACGTTCAACAGTTGGCACGGTAACAGAAATTTATGATTATTTGCGACTTTTATATGCACGAATCGGTGTGCCTCATTGCCCTGTATGCGGTAAGGTAATAGAAAAACAAACCGTAGACCAGATTGTAGATAAAATTCTTAAACTTGAAGAAAAAACAAGAATTCAAATTATGGCACCTATTGTTCGTGGAAGAAAAGGCGAATATGTAAAAGAACTTGATGACGCACGAAAAAGCGGTTTTGTTCGTGTCAGGGTAGACGGCAGTATTTATGATTTATCCGAAGACATTAAAATGGATAAAAATAAGAAACATAATATTGAAATTGTTGTGGACAGGCTTGTTGTTTCAAATGATATTAAAAGCCGTTTGGCAGACAGCATAGAAACTGCAACAAAAATGAGCGGAGGCTCGGTTCTTTGTGATGTAATCGGTGGGGAAGAGCAACTTTATTCTCTTGAATATGCATGTGCCGAGCACGGTTTTTCTATTGAAGAAATGAGTCCGAGAATGTTTTCTTTTAATAATCCGTACGGCGCTTGCAAACGCTGTTCCGGATTGGGAACTTTTAAAGAAATAGATGAAGACCTTGTTATTCCAAACCGAAAACTTTCAATAAATCAAGGTGCAATTAAGGCAAGCGGCTGGAATGTGGCAGATGGCTCTTCTATTGCAAAAATGTATTTTGATGCTTTGGCAGATGAATATGATTTTTCTCTTGATATGCCTGTTGAAATGTTGCCTAAAACTGCTTTAAGGGCAATTTTGTACGGTACAAACGGCAAAAAAATTAAAATGAAGCGTGTTACAAGTTACGGTTCAGGAACATATACAAATGATTTTGAGGGAGTAATCAATAATCTTAAAAGACGTTATGATGAAACAACTTCGGAATGGTCAAGACAGGAAATAGAAAGCGTAATGGTTTCAGCAGTTTGCCCTGATTGTAAAGGTGCAAGATTATCTCCGATGAGTTTGGGTGTTACCGTTGGCGGAAAAAATATTTTTGAATTTTGTAAAATGTCTATTTCCGAGGAAATTGATTTTATTGATTCGTTGGAACTTACAGAAAAAGAGCAAATGATAGGTAAGCTTGTTTTACGAGAAATCAAAGAACGTTTAACTTTTCTTAATTCTGTTGGGCTTGATTATTTATCCTTGGCTCGTGAGGCGGCAACACTTTCAGGCGGCGAAGCCCAGCGTATTCGCCTTGCCACTCAAATAGGCTCATCCCTTGTTGGTGTGCTTTATATTCTTGACGAACCGTCAATCGGTTTGCATCAGCGTGATAATGATAAATTGTTGGGCACATTAAAACATCTTCGTGATTTAGGCAACACTTTAATTGTTGTTGAGCATGATGAAGATACTATGCGTGCCGCCGATTATATAGTTGATATCGGTCCCGGAGCCGGCGTTAACGGCGGTGAACTGATTGCAGCAGGTACAGTTGATGATATTATTAATTGTGAAAATTCAATAACAGGTCAGTATTTAAGCGGAAAGAAAAAAATACCGGTTCCGGAAAAAAGAAGGCAGGGGAACGGTCATAAACTTGTTGTTTGCGGTGCTGCCGAAAATAATTTAAAGAAAATTGATGTTGAAATTCCTCTTGGCGAATTTGTTGCCGTTACAGGTGTGTCAGGTTCCGGAAAATCAAGCCTTGTAAACGAAATTATTTATAAATTCCTTGTCAGCGAATTGAATAATGCAAAAAAGAAACCCGGTAAATTCGATAAAATCAAAGGTTACGAATATCTTGATAAGGTTATTGATATAGACCAATCTCCTATCGGCAGAACGCCTCGTTCCAACCCTGCAACGTATACAGGTGTGTTTAATGATATCAGAGATTTATTTGCAGAACTTCCCGAATCAAAAATGCGTGGCTATAAATCAAATCGTTTTTCCTTTAATGTTAAAGGCGGCAGATGTGAGGCGTGCTCCGGCGATGGAATTGTAAAAATAGAAATGCATTTCCTTGCCGATATTTACGTTCCTTGTGATGTTTGCGGCGGTCAGCGTTATAATCGAGAAACTTTAGAGGTTAAGTTTAAAGGCAAAAATATTTTTGAAATTCTTGAAATGACAGTTGATGAAGGATTGGAATTTTTTAAGCAACAGCCTAAAATTTATAATAAGCTCAACACTCTTTCAAAGGTTGGTTTGGGATATGTTAAAATCGGTCAGCCGGCTACTACGCTTTCCGGCGGCGAAGCACAGCGTGTTAAACTTGCAACAGAGTTAATGAAGCGCTCTACCGGTAAAACAATTTATATTTTGGATGAGCCTACTACAGGTCTTCATACTGCTGATGTGCATAAACTTATAGATGTTCTTAATTCTCTTGTAGATACAGGCAATACCGTGCTTGTTATTGAACATAATCTTGATGTTATAAAAAATGCCGATTATATTATAGATTTAGGTCCCGAGGGCGGTAAAAAGGGCGGCAAAATTGTTGCAACCGGTACACCAGAAGAACTTTTAAAATGTAAAAAATCATATACGGCACAATATCTTAAACCTTTGCTTGAAGGTTAAAATTTTCCTTATTGTTTCATTGCAGAGTAACAAAAAAACGAGAAGCATTGCTTCTCGTTTTTTATTCGCCCTTAATTCTTTTTAAGGCGTTTTTTTAAGTCTGCTTATTTGTCGAAGAGGTGTGCAATTAAATATCCTGTTAATTTTTGACCTTTTGTATTGAGAAATTACATATTAAAAATAAGACAATGCGGAACTTGTTTTTAGTGCCAAAATCCGCTTTATTTCTTGGATTGACAGATTTTTTTAATAAAAACTTACACATTTTTGTATCTTTCTTGACAAAACGAAAAATAAAGTGTTAAATGTTTTGTAAAACATTTTGTCACGTAAATATAAAATCAGGTTGTTATATAGAGTAGGAGGAAATATTTTAGCATTGTATATGTCCTTCATTGACAGTGAAGATGACAGAGAAAAATTTGAAATCATATATAATGAATATAGAAAAAGGATGGTTTCAACTGCTTATTCGATTCTTCATAATCATGAAGATGCTGAGGATGCAGTGCATGAAGCGTTTATAAGGATTGCTAAAAATATGAAAGCTATTGATGATCCAAAGTCAAAAAAGACATTGGCATATGTTATTACGGCAACTAAAAATAACGCAATAAATATTTTCAACAAAAACAAAAGAAACAGCGAGCATATTTTTATAGGCGACATTGAAAATCTGACAGATGAACGTTTCTTTGAAAAAATGAGCCTTACAGAAAGCTATAAAGAAATTGTAAATGCTGTTGAATTACTTAATGAAACCTACAGAGATGTTATGTATTATCATTTTGTTTGTGATATGAAAATAAGAGACATAGCCGACTTGTTGGGTGAAAAATCTTCTACCGTTCAGCAAAAGCTGATAAGAGGAAAGAAAAAATTACTCGAAATATTAGATAACGATTTGAGGGATTAAATTGGATAATGTTAAGGAATTATTTATACAATCACTTAGGTCAGTTTACAAGGAACTACACGCAGACCGTGAAACGGGCTGCTGACAACA
>USJL01000011.1 GCA_900555015.1 uncultured Oscillospiraceae bacterium | reverse complement strand
TGTATAAAATATATAAAATTATCAAATATAACAAAAAAAGCTTTGTATTATTCATACAAAGCCTTGATAATATCAAAATTTTTAATCAAGTTTTCAAATGAAAACCTGAATTTAAAAATCCGGGCGAGAGCCTGATTACATTTCAGAATATGCTCTGTCGCCGATTGCAAGAATTTTTGCACATTTTACTAAAAGTTTAAACATACTTCCTGCCTCCTTTAGCGAATTTTTATACTCGGTGAGCAGCTGCTCACTCAAGCTGACATCATTATAACGCTAAAGAAAACAAAGTCAACAAAAATAATGATTTGTTAACAATTTATTTACATTTGTTTTTGTGCAACTTAAATAATAAAATTGCATTATTTTTTCAACAAAGAGCTTCATTTTAGTGCAATTTGCACAATTTCACCATTATTTTGCGTTGCTAATAAAACATTGTTTTCGACAGAATACGAAGAGGTATTTCTTAAAGCAGGAAATGAAGAATCATTATTTGTTGAAGTAACTGAAATACCGTCGGAATATGACACTTCACCGTAACCCAAATCGTTAAGTTCGTTCAAAGTTAAGGCAAATGATGTTAAGCCTTTTCCCGATGTGCTTACAACTTCATTATAAGGGTTAAAATAATATGTTTTACCGTTAAAATCAGTTTCAACCATAAAAGCAATTCCGTTTTCATTTGTTGAATTAACAACTGCGGATTTAAAACCTGATTGCAAAAGCAAAAATGAAAGTGTGTTTGCATAAGACGACGCAAAACCTATGCCGTTTACAACTGCATCAAAAATACTGTTATAGCTGCTGCTGACTTTAATATTTTGCCCAACATAAGAATATAAGTTAAGCAAGAAAACATCATTACTTACAGTTCCTTTGCCGCAATCACTTAAAATTTGATTTATTTTATCATTAAATTCATTTACAAGTTGAAAATGTGTGTTTTTATCATTTTTATATTTAATAGCTACACCTGATTTATCACTGTTTAACTCTATTTTATCCACAAGAACAGACAATGGAAATGATGAATAAAACAATTTATTTACATCATCCATCAATGCCGTATTAAATGATGCTTGACTTTCATAATTTACAACTGCGGAACATAATGTTTCATATGCTCGAACAGAACTTTGGCTGATTTGAGAATAATGTGAGTCAAAAGTATAGCTTAACGTGTAATTTACCTGAACATCCTGTTCTGTTACCAGCTCATTTATTTTATTAGAATTTGAAGAACAGCCGGTGAAAGCAAAAAACACTGTCAAAACGGATAGGAATATTGAAATAACTTTTTTCATAATTTACCTGCCAATCATATTTTTCATCATTTGAATTGAAGAAGAAAAGAAGTTTTTGTAAGCCATGCAAAAATCATTGCTCATTTTATATCGGCGACAGCCGCCGCCACGGCAAACGGCAAAAAATTCGCATTGTTTACACTTATCTTCCAACGCATAACTTGATTCAATAAAATTAATATATTTTTTTGATTTACTTAAATCGACGAAAGATTTTTCATTAATATTGCCAAGCTCATATTCATCCGTGCAAAAGAAATCGCAAGGATAAACGGTTCCGTCCCCTTCAACAACAAATTGGGGAGAACAAAAGCCGTTCATTCCGCACTGTTCGGCATTTTGACCTGAAAGCAACTTTAAATAATTATCAAAATTACGAACAGAAACATTTACGTTGCGCATATTATCGTTATAATACAGTTTAAAAGCTTTTTGAAGATAAAACGAATAATCGTTATCATCCATATAGAAATCGGGGTTATAATCTCCAGTTAACGGTTTTAAACAATTAATATATTGAAAATTATTAATGCCGTTTTGCTTTAAAAACTTATAATTATCGCGAATAGAAAGCGCCGTGTTTTTTGTAATAACAGAAAGAACATTAAATTTTACATTATGCTTTTTCATTAAATTAACAGCATTTAAAACATCGTCAAAAGTTTCATTACCGTTTGGGTAAACACGATATTTGTTTTGTTCTTTATTGCCATCCAAAGAAATTCCTACAAGAAAATTATTTTCTTTAAAAAAAGAACACCAATCCTCATCAATAAGCGTTCCGTTTGTTTGAATGCAATATGTAACATTGGAATTTTTACTGTTTAATTCACCGCAACGGTTGACAAAGGATTTATAAAAATCAATTCCGCGCAACGTGGGTTCGCCGCCTTGAAAAGTAAAAACAACAGGTGCGCCTTTTGCCAAAGATAAAGCGTATTTAATAACATTTTCTGCAGTTTTATCGGTCATAAATCCTTTTGAATAATCACTGCGATTTTCTGCCAAAGAAGTATAAAAGCAATATTTACATTTTAAATTGCAGGCGGATGAAGCCGGTTTTAACATAACAGAAACAGACATTAAACCACCTCTATTTCAGACAAAGCTTTTCCAACGCTGTCGTGAATAACCAAATCAGCCATGCTGTCGGCAGATGTGGCATCTCTGTTTATAAGAACAAAATACTTGCCTTTAAAATAGCGAATAAAACTTGCGGCAGGATAAACTGTTAAACTTGTTCCTGCAACAATTAAACAATCTGCATTGGCAATAGCGTTTACGGCGCCGTCTACAGTGTTATTATTAAGGCTTTCTTCATACAAAACAACATCAGGCTTTACAATATTGCCGCATTCATTACAACAAGGTACACCGGTGGAGTTTAAAATATAATTTACATCAAAAAATTTACCGCAACCTGTGCAGTAGTTTCGCAATGTTGAACCGTGGAGTTCAAACACATTTTTACTGCCTGCCGCCTGATGGAGTCCATCTATATTTTGAGTAACCACTGCCGAGAGCCTACCGGCAGCTTCAAGCTGCGCCAATTTTTTATGAGCCTGATTTGGCAGGGCATTTTTTGCAATTAATTTATCTTTATAAAAATTATAAAAATAATCTGTATGATTGCAAAAAAACGTATGAGATAAAATTTCCTCAGGCGGATAATCATATTTTTGATTATACAACCCGTCTACAGAACGAAAATCAGGTATTCCGCTTTCTGTTGAAACACCTGCGCCGCCAAAGAAAACAATGTTGTTACATTCATTAATAATTTGCTGAAGAGTCATATTTGCTCCTAAAAATTCATATTATTCCAGCCCCATTGCGAAGAGCCGCTGTATTTTACATAAAGATTTTCAGGCGATATAGAAAGCTCATCATTAAAAATTTTACAAACTTCCTTTGTCATTTTTTCACACTGCTCATCTGTTGATTTGCCAAAAACAGAAACATCAACAAAAGCCATAGGAACAGATTCACCTTTAAAATACATTTTACAATCATCTTCAAAAGAAAGCATAAGCCAAGATTCGTTTTTACCCAAAATTTCGATAGCAGAGCCTAATTTTTCCTTTAAAGCAAGTCTTTTTTCATCTGATATTTTTACATTAGTATTTGTGTTAATAAAAGGCATAAAACACACTCCTTTAATTTTATAAATACATTTTATTATAATATAAAAAGCAAGTCAACAAAAAATAAATCCGCAGAGTAAATCTGCGGATTTATTTAATTAAAAGAAGTTTCTTACCTCTTCGGAATACGGACTGTCTTTATCATTTGGATTAAACATATAAATATCGTCTACATTATCCTCTGCCGCCTCATATTCCTTTTGAGAAACAAGGTAAACATTGCCGGATTCGGCAATATCAAGCTGCATTGTACGCCAGTTTGTAAATCTGTGAAGAGATAAATAGTAAGTATTAATATCTATTGTATTGCCAACACAGCTGCCCCAAATTTCCATATAATAACCGTCAAGGTTAATATTGCCGTTTGGACTGTAGAACAATGCACCGATTTTGCCGTACATAGCAAAGTAATTAACATTCTTTTGATAAGAGCAAACAGCATTTGGAAGTTGTTTTGCGTTATTTTCTGCATTATCCGACTTTGAATAAATATCGTAAAGGTTTACGTCACCACGGTTTGAAACAAGATAAGTTAATTTCATATCTACGGTTGTGGAAATATTTATTTCATTATCGGCATAAACAACAACAGGAAATGCTGTGCCGTTTTCGCCTACTGTGCCATAGCTGTCAAAGCCGACAACAGAAGTTTTGCCCTTAATTGAATCAAGAGATATATTTACGCTGTGTGCCGAACAACTGAAATTATGGCCCATATAAATAAGGCTGTTTTGACGAAGAACGCACTGACCGAGAGCAACAGTATCGTAAGTACCCATAAGAGAGGCATTCTTATTAAGTGTTAACTCGCCCAAAGTATAAATACTGCCGTTTTTAAGAGCAAATGTTTGAGAAACATTAAAATTAAATTCCTTAATTTTATCAATAATGTTACCCAAAATTGTTCCGTCAGACTCGCTGACATAAGACTTTTTAACAAAGGTATCATTATTAAATGTTTCAGGCATTACCCAGAGGTCGGAATTATGACGAAGTGTTAAATACTTAGGTGTAAATACATAATTGCCGACAGCAACACGGGAGTAAGCAAATTCTTTGATATAGCTTGTGTATGAAACAAGAGCTTTACCAACATAAAATTCGCCGCCTGTTGCAGTGTCGCTTGAATCAGATGCAAGTTCGTTAGAAGTATCTATTGTGGTTGTATCCTTAATAGCTTCTTCTCCGCCCGGATTATCGCCGCCTGCTTCTGAACCCGAACCGATATTTTCACCTTCTGATTTATCGCCGTCACCTTTATCATCATTATAATTATCTTCCGTACCCTCTGTGGTGCCGTGAACATCACTTTCTGTTACTGTATAAGTACCGTCGGAATTTTTAGTAACAGTACGAACATAGTTATCGCCGCCGGCTTTACCTAATTCAATATAAGAAAGCGCCGTCATATTACCGCCGACAACAGATGTTACCCCATCTCTGAGTTTAATTGTTTTTGTTGTTGCCTGCATACTGCCTGCAACATGGAATTCGGAATAAGTACCGCCATCAATAGAAGTTGTAGCAGTTAACTTTTTGCCGACATAAATTTTTGCATCGTGTCGCAATGTTAAATAATTGCCGGTGTAATAATCGCCTGCAACTCTTAAAGTTGTGGAAGCATAAACCTTATTATACTTTGAACAATCAAAATCGCCGCCAACATAAGTATAGCCTGCATTTGCAAAAACATAGTCAATCTTATTCTCGCCGTCAAGCCTATACGGAGCGGATGTTGCCTGTGATTCATCCCTGTCATCATCAAGCAATGATTTACCGATTTCAACATAGTTGTTACACTTAAAGTCGCCGTAAATCCAGTTTTTAGTCATATCGCGGATTTTAGATGTATCTTTAACAAACATACTGCCGCCGCATATGATTTTTGAGCAAATATTTTCATCAAGGCACTGATAAATAAATATTTTATAATTAGTGCCGTCAAGCAAGCTTTGAATTGTTTGCTTAATTGTTCCGTTTATAGAGGAGTCAAAGATTTGCTGAAGAACCTTACCGTTTTCATCATACAAACTCTTATCACCGGCTACAACCAACGTTGCATTTTGCTTCATATAAAGCTTACAGTTGCAGTAAAGAGAGCCGCCAACATAGATATTTGAATTTGAATAAACATCCATATCACGGGAATTGTTTTCAGGTATAACCGAAGTGAAAATTGTATCGGCTCTTACGGTTGCACCAAGAGTGTTGACAAGCATATTGCCGCCTACATAGAAATAACACTGTTTATAATTATCTCTGTCACGATAAGAATAGAAATCGCCTTCGGTGATAGTGTTATATGTAAACATATCAATATTAATTTTTGTACAGCGCTTTGAACGGTAATCGTTGCCGACCATAAATATACTGTCGTTACCTGTAGCAACACCGCCGCCGGCAAAGAAATTGTTGCCGACAAAAGTATTTGAATTTGTATAGCCCCAAAATGCAGTTACAAAATACGAATTTGCCTTATTACAATAAACTAGCAAATCATTTGCAACATAGGCAGTAGCCATATTGAAGAAGGAACCTGCCTCGCCTGCTGTTTCATTTGAACCAAGCTGAAGAGTGCCGCCGCAGAACAATACAGCGTCGGGGAATTCTTTACCATTTATTTGATAAAAACCGTTCATAACAGACATTGAACTGCCGTTGCGCCAAGTCCAATTATTTACAGAGTTTATATTTTGGCGAATATCGCCTGTAGCAATAAATTCACCAATATTGTAAAGACAAGAACCGTAATACAAATCACCAACGCAAGAGAATACTGAAGTAATTCCGTTAAACACAGCGTTTGAATTAAGATTAACCGGTCCGTTAAAATGTGCAACTGCATAATCACAGTTTCTAAATGCCATATCAACGCTTAAATCACCGTATTTTTGATAGCCCTGTACATTAAGGGAAGTATTAACATACATTTTACCGTAATTTACAGAGCCGCCGCCTATTGTAATTGGGTTTGTTCCGCCGATATATAATTCTGCATCACTGTGAACATCGCCGTCTTTACCGCCGTTTAAAAGGGACAAGCCTGCTTTTAAAGAAGAAGCATCAACTTTAGAACTGTTACTGAATTCACCGTCATTTCGGTAATCAAGGTTACCCAAAACAATTAACTTGCCGGCATTTTCGATTGTACTGTCTACAGAGAAACTATTACAACTGAATGAGCCGCTGTCAAAAACATAAGTAGCGTAATTATTGCCTACTATTTTAGCGTCGCCGCTGACATAAACATTACTGTTTCTGTCTACAATAATACCTTCCCATCTGTTATCAACATAGTTATCTTCATCTTTTGTTTTATTGTAGCCGTTTATTTCGAGGTTATTTTCAATATAAATATTACCCCTGCCGAATAAGTAGCCCTTAAAACTTAATATGCCGTATTTATTATTATAACTGTCTGTTTTACCGTTATTACCGATAAATGTATCTGAACCGCTGCCGAAAATAATATCGTCTGTAGTTTGCAAAGATGTTGAAGCGCTCATATCCAAGCCGCTCATCAAATACATATTGCCCTCATTTGTAATTCGGCAATTATTTATAACTGTTTTACCGGCAACATATAATGTGCCGCCGTTTCGAATGTAAAAATAATCGTTAACAGTTAACTGTTTTCCATAGAAATTAAATGTACCGAATCTACCAATGTCAAGTTTATTTAATGATAAACTATCAACGTTCGGCAAATAAAATTCACCGTTAATTTCAAGAATACTGCCATTATTAAGCACAGAGCCGTCGCCAAGGAATACTTGAGAAACATTATTTTCATCACTGCTGTCTATCTTAACAGAATAAACAGAAGTTGAGCCTACGCACCAAACATATCCGCCGCTTTCAGCATTAATTCTAACACTGACAGCGCCGTTAATAATTAACTTATGATTATTAAGAACGGAAATTGTATCGCTGACAGAAGCGGATGAATAAATATGAGAATCATTTGCCGATTTTCCGTTAAATGTAGCAGAATTACATGTTAAAGTGCCGCTGACTGAAAGGCTGTGACCGTTTGTTACGCTTACATTTGCGTTATTTGAATACAAATTACCGTTAATATAAGTTTTGCCGTCATTATAAAGTTTAATATTTGACGAAACGGTTTGAACCTTTCCGTAAACATAAAGAGTGCCTGCGTTAAGAAAATCGTCCGAATTTGGAATGTACATAGCCAATGTTTCGGAATTATAACCTGTTAACAAATTATCATCTTTACCGCCTGCAATATAAACAGTTGAACCTTTTTGCTCGTTTGCAAACTTTTTAACCTGGGAATTGAAGCAGTTTGAACCGCCGTAGCCGTAAATACTTAAAACAGCACCCGTTCCCTCTGTTTCAAGCCATAAATGGCGATTTGATCGGCTGGATGTAACAACACCACGAACATAAACTGTTGCAGCATTTGCCAAATCAAGAATATCACTGCCGTCATCTCCGCTGTTTGCGGCTGAAATATTACCTACTACATACAATTCACCGTTATCTATTTTTAAGCCACGTTTTGCCGTTATATTGCCTTTAACATACATTGCACCGTAGTTATAAAGACCTAAATTGCGATATTTTGTAATAAGACCGTCTTTATAAGACCTGTTACCGTTTATTGTAACATCGCCCATACATTTAATAACATTATTATTATCTATATTTCCGTTACAATAAAAATCGCCTTTAATTAACAACTGTGCATTATTAATAAATTTGGTTGATTCACCTGCATTAAAGGTTAAATTGTTACAAACAATTACATTTGAATTATCATCTGCAGTTGTTATATAACTTTTAACAGTAATTGTGCCTGTACAATATAATCTTGCACCGGATTCCATAATGAGTCCGTTACATGTAATGTTACCGTTACAATAAATAACAGTTCCTGTTCTTAACTGAAGTTCACCATGTGATGTACCAGCAATGTCAATATTACCGTTTACAA
Organism: uncultured Oscillospiraceae bacterium; assembly: GCA_900555015.1. GTDB lineage: Bacteria > Bacillota > Clostridia > Oscillospirales > Acutalibacteraceae > Eubacterium_R. The sequence continues at coordinate 48,125 of USJL01000011.1, read as the reverse complement.
CAAGGGAGCTGTTTGCTTTAACATCAAGATTCTTTTTTGATACATAAGCGGTTCCGTCTACAACATTATTTACATTAGGACCCAATGCCGTACTTGAATTTGACGTATTATGAATCGAAATAACATCTAAAGCCTTATTTTCAGTAGTGCCGTCGCCCCACGTTGTACCCTGACGAAGAACATATTTACCTGCCCAAATATATGGCATATAAGTTGTTGTAATATTTTTACCGTCAATATCACTTACTTGATAATCAAAATACCTACGAACTGAATTGGTTGCCGCATACTGACCAAGGAAATTATCGTTCATTTTAGGCATTTCAATGCTGCCGCCTGAAGCAGAAACAACATCTGATTTTACGCTGCTGTAGCCGTTTTTAAAATTCTTTTCAAGCTCATCGCGCTTTTTAGCTACTGCACCGTCGGCATAATTTGTATCATACTTATCATTACTTGCAACATTTTCTTCATAATATTGATTAATTGCGCTTTCGCCGTAAACAGCGGTTTTTTTATTTTGAATAAACGCCGAATTAAATTCGCTTACAAATTCATCCGGAGTTTTAAGAACATTACTGCCGTTAAACAAATTAAAGCCTTTATATGAAGTATGAGTATCATCAACCAACGGAGTTAAACCGGCATCTTTAGATTCCTTAAAGTTTGTAAAAAGCGGTGTAGAATCTGCATTTGTAAGCTTATCTGTAGAATCATATGTAGAATCGGTATATTCCGTATCTTTAAGAATATTAACAAGGTCATTTGTCATATTCTTAACAGCCTCTTTAACCGTTCTTGCACCTGTTACCTGGGAATCACCCAATTCAGCTGCAGATTTTGTTGCATTTCTGATTGACTGATTAACCTGACGGGTAAAATAAGGCTTCATATTCGGAACTGCGATATATTCGCTCATTTCCTGGAATGTGCGACCAACTGAAAATGCTGCGCCTGCATTTGTGGCATCATTCATTTGACTGCCGCCAACGCCGGCAAAAATATTTGAAGTATCTCTGTTTACCTGATTTCCGAAAACAGAAAGATTTTTAGTTTGCGTTACAGTTCCGTCGTCATCTTTCTTTTCAAATTTAATTCCGTAATTAATAGTTGAAGCTTTATCTGCCCTGTTTTGATACAAAAGAGCACCGGATGTTCCGTAAAGAGGGTCTGAACCGTTAACCTGAATTTTTTCAGCAATACTTTCAATTCCGTTTTTACGAACATCTGCAAGCATTTTTTCACTGTTTGACTGACTGACATCATAAACAATCATAGACTGATTATTCAATGTATATGTTCCGTCATTATTATAAACAAGATTATCTGCCTGTGCCAAAATTGCATTTTTTTGATTATCGCTGTACTGTGTGTTATTTGAAAAATATACTACAGCGGCTTCACGATACTTATCCTGCAAAGCAGAGGTACTGCCAACCAAGTTGAAATTAACTGTATCAAGAATATAAAGAGCAACCTGTGTTTGCTCAAGATACTGCTGGTTTTGAATATAAACGTGAGTAGACTCATCGTGATTATTTTTCAAAGAACTGGAAAATTTAATATTATTATGAGCAGTATAAGTTACCTGACCGTAATCGTCATAAGCGGAATCGTTTTCCTTGCTTGCCTCATCATATGCGTCATCGTTGCTGTTACCTTCATAATCTTGATCTTTAACACGACTTGCATTTAATGCCTGAACGGCAATGTTTATATCTGAATTTGAATGAACATCTCCGTTTGTGATGACTTCAGAAAGGTTAATATTTACAAGTGAATTAAAATTAGGGTCTTTGCCGAAAATACCTAAAATCGGCTGAACGATAATTTCGTTTGTTTTATTTATTAACTTTTCAAAACTTGCAGTAATAGTATTTAAAGTTCCGGAGGTTCTGCCGTTAATATTAAGAGCGGCACCGTTTGTCAAAACTTTATCCGAACCTGCAAACAAAGTATATTTTAAGGCACGTGGCACACCTACATAATTTGCTTCGCACCTAATGTATGCAGTTTTGGAAAGATGCAAAGAATCAATATCCAGCACTTTGGCAAAAAGCGTATTATCTACCAAATCAACCGTTAACTTGTAATAACCGGTGGTTATATATTCATCTGCATTAATTGTTTCTGCATTACGAACGCCTTTTTTTTCGATAGTAACGGTCATTTTATCTTTATATTTTCCGTCAATATCGTAGCCGTTTTTAGCCAAATAATCGCAAGCGATATCCTCTAAGCTGCCGTCTACAGCGCCTAAATTAGCTGCAAGTGCGGTTCCTGCGGCATCGACTGCGTTTTGAAGCTTGGCACCCATATAATAATGAAGCCCCAAATCAACCGAAAGAGCAGTAAAGCCAATAAGAACGGTTAAAATAAGCGCAGTAATTATAGTTATGGCACCGTGTTCATTTGATTTTATATGTGATTTTTTCAAGGCAATCACCCCTTAAAAATTGATATATTATTCCTTTTCTTCGGATTTAACATCTTCTGCTTTGGAATGAGCAAGAGATAATTCTGTTTGAAGTCTGTAAATCAAATCTTCTGCCTTGTCAACGGCAGATTCGTAAATGCGTGAAATTTCGGAATATTTTTTTGCCAAATCATCATTAACTGATGATTCAAGCTCGCTTGAAAGGCTCTTAATTTCAGCTCTGTTTTTATCTACTTTTTTTGTTAAATGAGCAACATCACGCTGTAAATCACTGTTTTCATATTCAAGCTTTTTATTTTCATCTGTCAAAAGTCTGTTTTTTGTTGTAAGTTTTTTAACTGTTTCGTTTAATTCATCTATTTGAGCCGTGTCAACAGCAGAAGTTGCAGAACCGGCTGAATTTTTTAACTCATCACGCTCTTTTCGGCAATTTTCAAAAAGAGCGGTCATTTCGGCAAGTTTGCTTTTAACCTGACCTAATTCACAGGCAAGCATTGAATTTTCGTTTTTTAAATCATTAAATCTGTTATCAAAAATTTCGCTTGCGTTTTTATTTGCCTGAAGCAAATTATCAATATAAGTATCAACCTGTTTTATATCATATCCGCGCAGAACCTTATCAAAATCATAATCCTTTGCCGCTGAACCTAAAATTTGAGTTCTGTCAAAAACTTCATTGTTTGCCATTGAATAAATCCCCCGAGAAAATTATTTAGATTGGATATGAACAAAATCTACAGAATCGCCTGTGTTTAAGCCGAACTTATGTGCCATACCTGAATTTAATTCTAACACCTTGTAGGCGTTTTTAATTTTTTTACAAACTTTGTGCGGTTTTACTGCCTCGTCAATAAACAAAACTTCGCCGTTTTTTGAAATGTAAACCGCATCTATATCAAAACGCATACCAAAAGTATGAATTTCGTTGCACGGCGTTAGTAACAAGCCGTGATTTTGAGGAATGCTTTTGCGATACATTAAGCCCATAAATCTTCTGAAAAAAGAACTTGCATCCTCAATGTAATCGCAAATAACATTACCGTTTTTTACTAATTTTAAAACCTTCATTAAAATGCTCCTGCCATATTATCTATTACAGAGAAAACAACAGGACCGAGAATTACGCACATAATTGCAGGAAGAATAAAAATAACCGTAGGCAAAGTCATTTTTGTAGGAACTTTTGCCGCAAGTTCTTTAATTTCTTCTCTTTTATTCATACGCAACTGCTCTGACTGTGCCTTTAAAACATTTGTTACGGGAATACCAAGCTGGCTTGCCTGAATAATAGCTGAAACAAAAGTTTTTAACTCTTTAACATCCGAAGAATCGGCAAGGCTTTTTAAAGCTTCATTCCTGTTTCTGCCAAGCTGAATTTGCCTGAATACCGTCATAAGTTCATCAATAAACGGTCCTTCCATTCTTTCGGAAATTTTAACAATAGAGGCGTCAAAACTAAGACCTGCTTCCATACAAACACTCATAAGGTCTATAGTTTCGGCAAGTTGTTCTTTAATTGCATTTTGATGAGATTTAACCTTGCTGTTAAGGAACATATCGGGACCTAAAACGGCAACGATAATTCCAAAAAGCATTATTAAAATTGCATAATTTGTGTAGGAAAACAAAACAAGACCGATACCCACTGAAATTACTGCCATAACGGCTGTGAAAGCAGTTTTAAAAAACTGAAAACTGCTTGCTGAAATATGTAAGCCTGCCTTGCGCAATTTTAACGAAGTTTGCTCTAACTTTTCACGCTGTTTTGCGCTTTTCGTTTGGTCGTTTCCCCTACTTTTATTTACCTTATCAACAATAGGTTTTATAACACGTTCATAAAAGGAAGTGTCTACATTTTTATAATCTGTTTTTACGGTATCTTTACCGATTGCTTTTTTTCTGCGTAAGTTATTATCCTCTTCCATACCTTTTTTGCTGAGAATAAGAACTACAAGTGCAAGTGCAAACAATGCATAAGCGATAACAAGAAATTGAATCATAATTTACACCTCACATTTTAATTGTTGTAATTTTCTTAACGGCAACAAATGCCATTAATTCAAGAAATGCGGCAACCGCCAAAAGGGCATAACCTCTCGGTTCAGTATAAAGTACCTTTACAAAATCATAATTGATAACAGTAAACATGGCAAGCAAAATAACGGGCATTGCACCAACAATCATACCTGACATTTTACCTGAAGCAGTAGCCGTTTTAAGTTCCTTTTTAAGTTTCATTCTGTCTTTAATTGTATCGGAAAGAGTTTCAAGAATTTCAGACAAATTACCGCCTGTTTGCCTTTGGATTAAAACTGCGGAAACAAGAAGAGAAAGGTGCTTACTTTTAATTCTTTTTTCCATATTATATAACGCTTCTTCCATTGAAGAACCCATGGCAACTTCTTTTAACACAGTGTCAAATTCTGTTGAAATAGGAGCGTCCATATCTTTTGCAATAGTTTCCATAGCCTGAGGAAAACTTAAACCCGAACGCAAGCAGCTGCAACAAATCATTAATGCGTCGCTTAACTGTTCGTCAAACTTTTTAACGCGGCTTTTTTGCTTGCTTTTAATATAAACAATAGGAAGAATAATGCCAACAATAACAAGCAAAAGAGAAACAGCGGCATTTGCCATAAACAAAGCAACCAAACTGCCGGGTACAAAAGCCAAAACAGCCCAAATTGTCATAAACTCTTCAGGACGCATTTTAATATCGGCTGCTTGCAGTTCCCTGTAAACGGAGGAACCGAATTTTTCAATAAAGTTATCTTGCTTTTTATTTTTCTTTGCCTGTTTTGATTTGCGTGATTTGTTTTTAACAAGTGCAAGTCCGTCATCGGCTCCCACCTGTTTTTCAAGTTCTTTAATACGCTCTTCTGCGGCAATTTTATTTGCCGAAACAGCGTATGCAATAATATAAGCCAAGGCAAACGCAAGCAGCGCAAACGCCACGGTTATAAAAATAATATTAATTGTGGAACCAGTCATTATTAACGCTCACTCCGTTTTCTCTGATTTTTTCAATACATCTTGGAATAATACCCGTAGCCTTAAATACGCCTTTAAACTTACCGTCGGCATCCATTTCACCTTCGGTATCGTAAGTAAATATTTCCTGCATACGAACAACATCACCTTCCATTCCCACAATTTCGGAAATTGAAGTGATTTTTCTTGAACCGTCTCTTAAACGGGATTGTTGAACAATAAGATTGATTGCAGATGCAACCTGATCTCGGATTGCTTTTGACGGCAATTCCGAGCCGGACATCATAACCATGGTTTCAATACGGGAAACAGAATCCCTTGGAGAGTTTGCGTGGATTGTTGTTAAAGAACCGTCGTGACCCGTATTCATAGCCTGAAGCATATCCAACGTTTCACTGCTACGAACTTCACCTACGATAATTCGGTCGGGTCTCATACGAAGTGAGTTAACAACCAAATCACGAATACTGATTTGACCTTTACCCTCAGAGTTTGCCGGTCTGCTTTCAAGTGTTAAAACATGTTGCTGATGAAGCTGAACCTCGGCAGAGTCTTCAATAGTTATAATTCTTTCGGTTTCCGGAATATAAGAAGAAAGAATATTTAAAAGTGTTGTTTTACCTGAGCCTGTACCGCCGGAAACAACAATGTTTAATTTTCCTTTTACAGCCGCTTCCAAAAATTCAAGCATTTTAGGAGAAGCGGAACCCCAAGTAATTAAGTTTTCTGCCGTAATAGGTGTTTTGCCGAACTTACGGATTGTTAAAATCGGACCTACAAGTGAAACAGGCGGAATAATAACGTTAACACGGGAGCCGTCGGGCAAACGAGCGTCAACCATCGGGCTTGCCTCGTCAACATGCCTGCCGACTTTAGTAACAATTCTGTCTATAATTTGCATTAAATGGTCGGTGTCTTCAAACTTAACGTCTGTTAAAGAAAGTTTACCTCTGCTTTCAACATAAACCTGATTCGGACCGTTTACCATAATTTCAGAATAAGCGTCGCTGTTAACAAGCATTTGAATAGGACCGTAGCCCATAATATTGTCAAAAAGCTCTTCAGCAATTATTCCACGCTCAATTCGGGGAATTCCGTATTCCGGTCTTTCAACAAATTCATTAATAAGCTCTCTCATTCCCTCCTCGCTGACTTGGGAATTTTCGCTTATTTGCTGTTCAATTATTGCCTGATGAATTTTCTTTTTAGTTTCGGCAAAGGGGTCGTCAACAATAAACTTTGAAGTTTTAGGAACAAACCTGTCATTATCCTGCGGTGCATTGCTGACTCTTTCCGGCTCTGCCGTAGAATCAAATCTATCTAATAATCCCATTAATTAATTACCTGCTTTTCCTGCCAAACATGCCTGATTTTGCTTTTGCTTTCGGTTTGCCGATTTCGCCGCGCTCTTCAATTAACTGCTTTGCAAAAGAACTTATTTCCTTTGCAAAAACAGAACGTGGCTTAAATGTTATAACAGGCTGACCATTGTTAAGAGAAGTGTTTACTGTTTTAAAATCACTTGTAAACACGGCAGATGCGGACATGCCCAAAAGGTTTTCAAAATCCGTTACGCTTACTGCATTCTTTTTAACATTTTTATTAATAAGCAAACGAACCTTATCCTTTTGATTTAACTGCTGCAAAACATCCATGCAAAGCTTTGCACGTTTTAACGAAAGAATATTAACATCATTAACCATATAAACAGTATCAGATGATTCGATTGCGGTAATAACAGGGTCTGTTAAAGCACAGCCGCAGTCAATAATTATAAATTCAAAATATCCCCTTGCAACGTCTATTATTGACTTAACGCTTTGGGCAGTTACATATTCGGCAAGCTCCGGTGAATTGGGAGAAGCAAGAAGAGAAAGACCGGAAGAATGAGATGTGCAACAGGTTGTTAAATTATCTACAGAAATACCGTTTGTATCTCTGGATAAATCAACAATAGTTTCACCCGGTGATAAATCAAGAGCCATATCTGCGTCGCCAAACTGCAAATCCAGGTCAATTAACAGAGTTTTTTTGCCCTGAGTGGCAAGTGAAATTGCAGTATTTGTGCAAATTGTGGTTTTACCCACGCCGCCCTTACCGCTGAAAAAGGCATATACCCTTGACCTAACTTTTCTGTCTGTAAGCGCATGGCCGCTGAATCTTCTTTCCTTTGAAACGATTTTGGTTATGTTTTCACAAAATTCTATGCCGCCGGTTGAAATATCCATAACTTGGCGAACACCTGCCTGGGCAGCGGCATTAACAAGGTCTACTGATATTTTATCTGTTAAAATTACGGCAGAGCAACCTATTGAAGCCAAATTCATTTCTTCAATAAAGTCAAGATACTCACTGTCAATATCTACGCTTTGAGCAAGAAAAACAACAACATCGGGAACAAATCCCTGAATTCTTACTTTGGCGCCCGGCTCTACATCCGCATAGCCGATAATTGAAATATTTTCGTCTACAAGCTTATTTTTAAGTGCAACTTTATACTCCGTATTGTCGGAGCAAACAACTAAACTGATTTTATCCATAAATTGACATCTCCTATGAACGAGGGTTTAAAACAAGCTTGTACTCGTAATTATTTTCGATTGAATAAAGTTCAAGTGCCTGTTCTTCTGTTACTTCAACAGTTAAAGTGCTGTATTCTGTAATTGCGGTTCCGCTTGAGTTTGCGGATGTATTTGCCGAATTAGTAGAAACACGAAGTATTTTAAGTCCGCTGTATGCAACATCCGTTTTACCGGAATCGCTGTCAAAGGTAATAACATCTACAGTATCGCCTGCGCTGATATAACCGTCTACACTTTTTACACTTGCGGCGTTAAACGAATAAGCAACCATGCCTTCAGGCAAATTAAATGAAAGGGCAACATCATCGCCGTCTTTATCTTCATAACGCTTACTGCTGATTTGTTCACCGGCATAAATTGGATCTATTGTAACTTTTCCGATAAGCTCGCTTGAATCTGTTACGGAATTAGGGTCTGCATTGTCGGAAATAACTGTTTTTGTTGCAAACCAACCGGCATCTTCCGCAAACATTTCCTGGGTAATTTCCGTATTATCGGGAATATCCTGAAGAGCAACGATAACATTAACCGTTTCTGCATCTTTAATTGTGGTTTTTTTATCAATTTCCTTTGCAAACATATACGTTGCAAAGCCTGCAATTAAAGCAAAAATAACTGCTATTAAATAAACTTTTTTCATTTTCCTAAAAGCCTTTCCTGTAAATGTTTAAATTAAATCTTTCAGTCTTTAAATAAAAAAGTAAAAACTCAATTTTGAGTATACTGCTTTTCAACTTTAAAGGTTGAAGTAGATGTAATTGTTTTGGTCATATTATCGCAAGTTACACCGAGAACGGGGGTAAGCACCTTATATTCACAGGTAACCACGACGGAAACATCGCCGGTGTTTCGCTTATTAACGTCAAATCCCCGCAAAGCAACGGAATCGGATTTGTCGTAAGAATAATTAACTTTGATTTTAACGTTTTTTACGCTGCCGGGAACAGTGTTTTGAACAGTGGAAATAATATCCTGTTCCTGCTCGGTATCCTGCTCTTCCAAATCATAAAAAGTAAACGTTTTATCAAGAGGCTGCATATTGTCTGCATCGTAATTACAATTTTCGTACTCAACGCAGGCAATACGGGCGGCATTACGGGCGGCATTTTCAACGCCGATATAATTGTAAAAAAGCCAGCCAAAATCAAGAATACCCATAATTAACAAAAGAAAAATGGGTAAAACAACAGCAAATTCAACCATTGCCTGTCCGTTTTCTTTTTTTGCCTTTTTATGAAATTTTTTCATTAATGAACATCACCCACTTATCTGTTAATATTAAGCACAATAAACAAGAAAATCGGGACGAGTTACCCCGCCCCGACATCTCTCATAAGTTATTAATTTTTAAAACTACTGCGAATTACGCATTGGTAGTAGTACCAGCTTTAGAAAGTTCATTATCAGCTGAACTAAACATATTTCTGATACGTGGTCCAAGTGCTACAAGAGCAACTACTGCAACAACTGCAATAAGACCGATAATGAGTGCATATTCAACCATGCCCTGTCCGCTTTCATCTTTTAAGAATGTCATAACTTTTTCCTCCTTAAGAAAAATAAATTAATTAATATAAATTAATACGGTTTCGCAATACTAAAGGATATTTTGAAAAAAACCTGAAATATACTTGAATATTGAGAAGCACATAGTAATTACTGTACCGAGAGAGAGGAACGGACCCATTGGAATTTGAGTTTTCATTCCGCCCTTTTTTGTTATTTTCAAATAAAGAAAATAAACCAAAACAAACAACGCCATTAAAATCATTGCCTGAAAGTAACCCGCCGTATAAATGCACAAGCCGATTACAGCGCTGTACTTAATATCCCCCGCGCCCATTGGAATTTTAAGAACGCTTGGAATAAGGCAAACTATAGTACTAACAAAGAAGCCCAAGAAAACCGTGGGAATAATTTCGGTGGTGTGGTTTGAAATGCAATACCACAACAGGTAAACCGCCTGAATTGCTACCATTGAAATTAAAAGCGAATTAGGAATTTTCCTGATTAAAGCATCAATAATTGAAATGCTGAAAATAGGAAGAAGGAGAAGAACGTTTCTTAAACCCAAACCGAAATTTTCAGCAGTTAACATTAATGCCACCGAACAGCCGACTGCAACAGGAATTGCAGATACCTTAAAAACTAATTTTTCAAGGGGTGCGGCTTTACCGGGATCCTCTGTTCTTGATAAAAGTAGTTTTTTTGACAACGGGATAACAATTACGCCGATTAAAATTCCAAGCACAACCGCCACAGGAATTTTAACTGAGAGTGAATTAATATCCATATGTTCCTGCCTATGTAGATTTTTGTAAACAATCAACAAAAATATCTTGTTTACAATGACAATTATAGCACATATTACTATAATTTCAACAGTTTTTAAGAAATTTGTCATATTTTACAAAAAGTAAGGTAACAATTTGTTAAAAATTAAAGCGATACTGTTGTATTTTATTACAATAGTACCGCTTTTGTAAACATAAGTTTTATAAAATATAAACAAATTATAAAGTGATTGTATTGGATTTTATAGTAAAATTGCCTGCATCTTCAAACAATTTTAAAGTTCTTTTGTATTCATTATTAACAGATTCGGCTTTTTTATCATTATAAAATTTTAATTTTTGGCTGTCTGCACAAGCGTCAAAATACATATTTTTATCGCCGTCTGCTTTTGCAAAGGCAAAGCAATGAATTAATTTATCTTCTTTATAAATGTTTGTAAACCTAATTTCTCCAACTGCCTGCTGATAAAGCGCAAAACGCGCATTTGCACCGTCCGCAGGTTTGCCGGGATGATATTTTTTCATCATAGCATTATTGTAAATATCTTTAGGCGTTAAATCATTGGCATTTTTAGAGCAAACGGTTACAGAATACTCCTTTAAAGATGAAATATCTTTAGCAAACATAATGGTGCAATCGTTTTCATCAAAGCACAAACCGTTTGCATTCAAAGCGTTAAGCCAGCCGAGCCAGCCGTAGGAAGCGCCGTAACGCTCAACACTTATGAGCGAACCGTTTTCATTAAGACAAGATGCAATTTGGGATGAGTAATCTGAAAATGCCTGTTGATAAAGTTTTTCAACATATTCAAATTCGCCGAATTTAGGCAATTTTTTTGTTTTTTTATCAGTTACATCAAGCAGGCATCTAAAAGAAGTTATAAGGTTGAATTTGCCCAAAGCAGGCGCATCCTCAACATCCATACATTTAAACTCAACATTTTCCAATTTTTGCTTTTGTGCAAATTCAACGGCATTGTTAATTGCAAGCTGATTTTTATCTATGCCCACAAAATGACAATTAGGATACATTTTAGCCATAAAGCAAGTTACTATGCCGCAATCGCAACACATATCAAGAACATTGCCGTTAAACAAATCTTTTTTATCAATAATCAAATTACCGATATGGCGAAAAACGCCGCTGTCAAACGCTGCGGAAATAAAAAGAGAACCGTTAAGAGATTTATTTTTAAGCTTATAAAAAGCGTCATTACTTACAGGTTCTCCCTTTGCACGGGCATTTAACTGATTACCAACCTCATAAGCATATTTTTTATCTGTGGCAGAGGCAAGCCCTGTCATAAACTGCTGTGAATTTTTAATATACTTCATTTTAGCGGTTTTCATATACTGCTCAACTTCAGGATAAATTTCCATATTAATCACCATATCCTTTCAGGCAACAAATAGTTAATTAACAATCCCATATACTCTGCGTTGCCAAAACAGAAGCAAAAGGTGAATATATCAGTGTGTGTTTTAACGCTAATACTTCTTAAAACACAAAATTAATTAAAAGCATATAACCGATAGTTCCCACGGCAATACTAAGCAAAGTATTTTTTCGCCACAAATGAACGCCGGCAGTTAAAGCAACGGCTATTATTTGGGGTAAAATAACGTTAATATCACCGCCGGTAAAGTCTTTTAAGCAATAAACAATAAGAACGCCTATAATTGCCGTTGGCAAAATATCGCCCAAATAGCTAACAAATTTCGGAACTTCTTTTTTTCCGCCAAACAAGGCGAAAGGAAACAGCCTTGTTGCGAAGGTACATACTGCTGCAACCAAAACAACAATAACCGTTTGTTTTACTGAAAGAGGCATATTTAACCCACGCTCCTTTCAACCGAGAAAACCGATTTAGAAGCAGACAAAACGGCAACCGTTAAAATCAGAGCAGGCAAAAGAAATTTATCTGCACCGAAAATAACGAGGCTTAAAACACCGCAAACTATGCCGATTAATCCCACAAATTTTCTGTTACCTTTTTGGCTTAAAATTAAATCTATAAAAATTACAACAAAAAGCGCAGTCATTGAAAAATCAACGCCTGTAAAATCTATAGGTATATTCTGACCTGCAAGAGAACCGATAATTGAACCTAAAATCCAATAAACATGGTCAAACACGCCGATTAAAAATCTTGCCGATGATTCATTAACATCGGAAGGAACTGTTGAAAATGAGGTGTTTACCGAATATGTTTCATCAGTTAAAGTAAAAATCAAAAACGGATAACGCCAGCCTGCCTTTTTAAACTTATCTACAAATGACAAACCGTAAAACATATGGCGAGAATTAATAAATAATGTCATAACCGCGACGGTTGGTATACTTGCGCCGGAGGCAAGCAACGAAGTTAACAAAAACTGACCCGAACCTGCGTAAACAACAAGCGATATAAACACTGCCCAAAGCCAATTATAGCCTGCTTCATACAACATAATGCCAAAAGCAGAACCTAAAAACAAATAGCCGAATAAAACGGGCAATGATTTTTTAAAAGCAAATTTTAACGTACTTATTTTATTTTGCATAACACATCTCCTAAAACAAGCGAGAGAAATACAAATAAGTTTTTTATCTTGCTTGCTTAACTCATTAATTATATATAAATATAACAAAAGTTGCAACTTAAATATTGTAATTATTTAAATATAATGGTAAAATAAAATAAAAATACGGAGGAAACGCTATGAATATTTGGCACGATATATCGCCTAAAAGAATAAAAAAAGACAGATTTTATGCCGTTATTGAAATTTCAAAAGGCGGTAAAAATAAATATGAACTTGACAAAGACACAGGTATGTTAAAGCTTGACAGAGTTTTATTTACATCAACCCACTACCCTGCCAACTACGGATTTATACCGAGAACATATGCCAGCGATAACGACCCGCTTGATGTTTTGGTGCTTTGCAGTGAACCGATTCAGCCCATGACAATAGTTGAATGCAGCCCGATAGGCGTTCTGATTATGGAAGACGGCGGCGCAAAAGATGAAAAAATCATTGCCGTTCCCGTTAACGACCCTAACTACAACTGCTATTCAAACATTGACCAGCTTCCTGCACATTATTTTGATGAAATTAAACATTTCTTTGAAGTATATAAATCACTTGAAAAGGATAAACCAACCGCAGTGCTTGAAGTTGACGATTGCAAAGTTGCTCAAAAAATCATTGAAGCTTGTATGGATGAATACATAAAGAAATTTCAAATGTAAATATAAACAAGCAAACAAAAAACCTCTTGAATTAATTTTCAAGAGGTTTTTTTATTATTAATTAAGCGCCCATAAAGCGTGTGCAACGATTTACAAGCTCATCCCAACGACGGTCTACTTCCTTTTGGAAGGCTTCAATCATCCATTCATTTTCAGGTTTAAACATATGTTTAAATCTGCCTTGTTTACAAAGCCATTCTTCAATAGGAACATATTTTTTAGGTTCGTAGTTAAGAGTCCAAACGCCGTCTACAACCTCAAAAAGAGGCCAATAACGTGTTTCTACGGCAAGCTTACAAATTTCCATAATATCCCAAGTATTATATCTCCAGCCACGAGGACAAGGAGCCATAATATTAAGAAAAGCCGCACCTTTTGTATAAATTGCCTTTTCAGATTTAATATGCAAATCACGGAAATTTTGAACAAAAGTGGTTTGTGCAACATAAGGAACCTTATGTTCTGCAATAATTGCAGATAAATCTTTTCTATACTGCGGTTTGCCGTTTGAATTTGTACCGATTGGAGTTGTTGTTGTATCGGCAAACATGGGAGTTGCGGAAGAACGCTGAATACCTGTATTCATATAAGCACCGTTATCATAGCAAACATAAACCATATCATGGCCACGTTCCATAGCACCCGAAAGTGATTGAAAGCCAATATCATAAGTACCGCCGTCGCCGCCGAATGTAATAAATTTATATGTTTCGTCAAGTTTGCCCTTACGGCGAAGTGCATTATATGCGCCTTCAACGCCGCTCATTGTAGCGCCTGCATTTTCAAACGCATTATGAATATAACTGTCTTTATATGCAGTATAAGGATACATAAATGAAGATACTTCAAGACAACCGGTAGCATTGCCCACAACGGCTTTATCGCCCGGCTTTAAGCCTTTTAATACATTTCTTACAGCGATTGTGCCGCCGCAACCTGCACACATTCTGTGGCCGCCGGCAAGGCGTTCTTCTCTGCCTACATATTCTTTAAAATTATACATTGAAAAACCCTCCTTACTCTCTTACGCCCATATAGCGATACGGATTTTCAACCTTACCGCTTTGTGCAATATTTTCAAGTTCTGCATAAATATCTTTCATTTCGGAAACAGTAACATCTCTGCCGCCCAAACCGTACACATAGTTAACTGTTAAGCAATCTGCTTTTTCTCTGTACAATGCCGATGTAACTTCCGCACCGAGAGGACCGCAACAATCATTATAACTTTCTGTTCTGTCCATCAATGCAACAGCTTTACAATTTTTAAGTGCGTTTGCAATTTCACTGCCCGGGAAAGGACGGAACAAACGAATTTTAATAAGACCTGCTTTAATTCCCTGTTCTCTTAATTCATCAACAGCTTCTTTTGTTGTACCTGCGGCAGAACCGATAATAACAACTGCAAAGTCAGCGTCGTCCATTTTGTATTCTTCAAAAAGTCCGTATTCTCTACCGCTGATTTCTTTATATTCCTTAGCAACGTCAAGAGAAACCTGCTTGGCGTTTTTAAGTGCCTCTGCCTGTGCTCTTTTTGCTTCAAAATAATAATTTGTTACGCTGTAAGGACCTACTGCCATAGGCATTTCAGGATTAAGAAGATAATTTTCAGGCTCATATTCGCCAACAAAGTCTTTTACATCTTTATCCTCAAGAAGTTCAATATTTTCAACTGCGTGAGAAGTAATAAAACCGTCTTGGCAAATCATAACCGGAAGTTTAACGTTTTTGTGCTCTGCAATTCTGTATGCCATAACAAGATTATCATACACTTCCTGATTATTTTCTGCATAAATTTGAATCCATCCGGCATCTCTTGCACCCATAGAATCACTATGGTCGCAGTTAATATTGATAGGGCCGGAAAGTGCACGGTTAACAAGAGTTAACACACAAGGCAATCTGTTTGAAGCCGCAAGATAAAGTTCTTCCCACATAAGTGCCATACCTGCAGAAGATGTGGCTGTTACGGAACGTGCACCGGCTGCCTCTGCACCTATAACGGCAGACATTGCCGAGTGTTCGGATTCAACGGGAATAAATTCAGAATCAACCTTGCCTGAAGCAACAAGTTTTGAAAAATACTGCGGAATTTCGGTTGAAGGAGTAATTGGAAAAGCCGCCATAACATCAGGATTAATTTGGCGAAGTGCCTCTGCAACTGCTTCGTTACCGCTTAAACGATCTCTTCTTGCCATATTATTTAACCCCCTTCATTGTAATAGCACCGGTGTGGCACGCTTTAACACAAATGCCGCAGCCTTTGCAATGATTATAATCAAAAGCGCCTCTTTTTCCATCTACAACAGGAATTACACTGTCGGGACAAACAGGAACGCACATAAGACAATGAACGCACAAATCCTCGTGAAGTTCAGGTTTTACGGAAGTCCATTCGCCTGTATTAAAATCAACGGAGGTTTGTGAGCCGTAAATTTGCATACCTTCCGTTAAATCCTGCCATTTACAATCAAGATTTAACTTATTAACATCTGATTTCATTTTAATCACCATAGCCTTTCAGGCAACAAATAGTTTATTAAAAATCACCTGATTACCTGCGTTGCCTGAACAGGCGTAAATGGTGATTTCAGCCATCTCAAAATTATGCCATCGGCAAATTTTGAGGGCAATACAATCCGGATAGTGTGATTTTTCACACTATCCCTCCTATTTAACTTCGTCATAAGCCATTTTAAGAGCATTCATATTGCCCTCAATAACTTCAGGCTTTGAAGAAAATTTATGTGCAAATGACGCTTCCATTTCAGAAAGGAACTCATGAAATTCCATTACACCTGAAACCTTAACAATACCTGCAAGCATTGGTGAATTGGGAAAATACTTGCCAAGACATGCAACGGAAACCTTGCGAGCGTCAATAGTAAAAACTTTACCTTTATAGCCGTTTAAATGATGCATAATTTCGCTTTTGTCTTTTGCAGTATTAATAAGAATTGCACCGTTCTCACTTAAACCGGCTGTAACATCAACTGTATCAAGCAACCCTTCATCAACAACAACCACATAATCGGGATGATAAATATTTGAATGAACCCTGATTTTATTTTTGCTTATTCTGTTATAAGCTGTAATGGGTGCGCCCATTCTTTCCGGACCGTATTCAGGAAAACCCTGAACATAACTGCCTGTTTTAAAGGCAACGTCGGCAAGAAGCAATGCGGCTGTTTTTGCACCCTGACCGCCTCTGCCGTGCCAACGAATTTCAACACAATATTTCATATTCTTTCCTCCTGTTTTATATACAAAAAAACGCCCCTTTGCCAAAAGGCAAAGAGGCGATAATTAATACCGTGGTACCACTCTTATTCATCTTACGATGCACTTAACGAACTGACATTCGCTTGCTTTTATAACGGTTGCCGCCGTCTGCACCTACTGAAATTCAGCACAGCCACTCGGAGAGGATATTACGATTTTGCTTTTTATGCCTTGCACCTACCGGCAATTCTCTGAAAAAAAGGTAAAAATCGATTTTTGTTCTCGTCAACGTGTTTAAATATGCATTTATAATAATATCAGTTACAAAATTTGTCAAGATTTTTTATGAAATTTTGACAAAAAACTTTTCTTTTCATACGGTTCGGAGGAAATTCCCCTAACTGTATAACCTGTTGAGTTAATTGCTTTTTCCAATTCCGCAACATCAATATCATCTGCAACAATTTCGCAAATACCCTTTGTGTGGGATGAATTTACCTTGCTTACGTTAAAATTTTTTCTAACGCAATCGTTAATATGAGCCTCGCACATAGAGCACATCATACCGTCTACCTTAACTTTATATTTTGTCATAATCAAGCCTCCTATAGTTAGCATTAACTAACTGCATTATATAATCAAAGGCTCTTAAAGTCAAGAGCCTTTGAAAAATTAATATTAATACATACCACCCTGTGCGGCAGCAGCCATTGCTGCGGCATTTGCGGCATCAGCCTGTGGGTCTTTAATATCTGTTACAAGTGATTCTGTTGTAAGAACCATAGATGCAACAGAAGCTGCGTTTTGAATAGCAGAACGTGTTACCTTTGCAGGGTCTACGATACCGCTTTCAATCATATCACAATATTCGTTTGAAGCGAAATTATAACCGTAGCCAACCTTATTTGAATTAAGGATTTTATCAAGAACAACTGAGCCTTCCATACCTGCATTTGCGGCAATTTGACGAACAGGCTCTTCAAGGGCTTTAAGAACGATTGAAACGCCTGTTTTGAAATCGGCATCGTCGGTATTAAGAAGTTTTTCAACTTCCGGTATTGCATTAATAAGAGCAACTCCGCCGCCTGCAACAATACCCTCTTCAACAGCTGCTTTTGTTGCTGCAAGAGCATCTTCTATACGAAGCTTCTTTTCTTTCATTTCTGTTTCTGTAGCAGCGCCTACTTTAATAACTGCTACGCCGCCTGCCATTTTAGCAAGACGTTCCTGAAGTTTTTCACGGTCAAAATCGGATGTTGAAGATTCGATAGATGATTTAATTTGATTTACACGTGCTTTAATTTCATCCTGATTGCCTGCACCGTCAACAATAATTGTATTTTCTTTTGTAACTTTTACCTGACGTGCTTTACCAAGCATAGCCATTGTTGCGTCTTTAAGCTCAATGCCTAAATCGGAAGTGATTACCTGACCGCCTGTAAGAGTTGCAATATCCTGAAGCATATCTTTTCTTCTGTCGCCGAATCCCGGAGCTTTAACGCAAACGCATGTAAATGTGCCACGCAATTTATTAAGAACGATTGTTTGAAGTGCTTCGCCTTCTACATCTTCAGCAACGATAACAAGCTTTTGACCTGCTTTCAACACTGCTTCAAGAAGAGGAAGAATATCTTGAACAGATGAAATCTTTTTATCTGTAATAAGAAGAAGAGCGTCATCAATTACTGCTTCCATTTTATCGGTATCTGTTACCATATATGGGCTGATGTAGCCACGGTCAAACTGCATACCTTCAACAACTTCGCAAGTTGTTTCTGCTGTTTTTGATTCTTCAATGGTAATTACGCCGTCTGAAGAAACTTTCTCCATAGCGTCGGCAATAAGAGTACCGACATATTCATCTGCTGCGGAAACTGTTGCAACACGTGCAATATCACTGCTGCCTTTAACCTGTTGTGAATTTTCCTTAACAGCATCTACGGCAGCATCTACAGCGGCTTTAATTCCATTTTTAACAGCCATTGGATTTGCACCTGCGGCTACATTTTTCATACCTTCACGAACAAGAGCCTGAGCAAGAAGAGTTGCAGTTGTTGTTCCGTCGCCGGCATCATCATTTGTTTTTGAAGAAACCTCTTTAACAAGCTGTGCGCCCATATTTTCAAATGGGTCTTCAAGTTCAATTTCCTTGGCTATAGTTACACCGTCGTTAGTAATAAGCGGAGCACCGTATTTTTTGTCAAGAACAACATTTCTGCCTTTTGGACCTAATGTAATCTTAACGGTATTTGCAAGTTTATCAATACCTGATTGAAGGGCTTTGCGTGCCTCTTCGCCATAAATAATATCTTTTGCCATAACAAAATTACCTCCTAATTATTCAACTACTGCAAGAATATCTTTAACAGAAGCAATAGTGTAATCAACACCGTCCATTTTTACATCGGTGCCGCTGTATTTTGTAATAATTACTTTGTCGCCGGCACTAACGGTCATAGGATTTTTTTCTGTACCCGGACCTACTGCCTCTACTAACATAAATTCAGGCTTTTCCTGTGCCGAAGCGGCAATAAAAAGACCTGATGCTGTTGTTTCTTCTGCTTCAACCGATTTAAGCAAAACTTTGTCTGCAAGTGGTTTAATAGTCATAAGAATTTCACCTCTATCAAATTATTATTTACTCATTTAGCACTCTTAACCCCCGAGTGCTAATTACTATTTTAGCAAGTTTTTTCCATTTGTCAATAGTGTTAACAAATATTTAAAAAAATATATAAAAAATATAGTCTGTACACACTATATTATAATGTATACAGACTATAATTTATGAACAAAATCATTCAATTATGCAAACGGCATGTGCCGCAATTCCCTGTTTTGCACCTGTAAAACCCAACTTTTCTTCAGTTGTTGCTTTAACGGACACACAATCAACATCACATTTGCATGCGCGAGCAATATTAGCACGCATTTCATTAATATACGGAGCCATTTTAGGCATTTGCGCAATAACAGTTGAATCTATATTACCTATTTTATAACCTTTTTCGGAAAGCACATCTACAACTTTTTCCAAAAGCACCAAACTGTCGGCACCTTCAAATTCAGGTGATGTATCCGGGAAAAGCTTACCAATATCACCTAAAGCGGCGGCACCCAAAAGTGCATCGCTAATTGCGTGAAGAAGCACATCGGCATCACTATGACCCAAAAGACCTAATTCGCAAGGTATATTAACGCCGCCGATTATACATTTACGATTTTCACTGAAACGGTGAACATCATAACCGTGTCCAATTCTCACTTTACATCTCTCCCCTTACTTTTAAAATAGATTCAGCCAAAGAAATATCGCTTTGAGTAGTAATTTTAATATTATTGTAATCGCCTAAAACGGTATAAACCTTTTTGCCTAAATTTTCTATAAGGCAACAATCGTCCGTAAAATCACGGTTTTCAAAATTTGCCTTTTCCATTGCTTTTTTATATAAATCAAATTTAAAAATTTGAGGCGTTTGTATTGAAACAAGGGTATTTCTGTTTGGAGTATCCGTAATCAGCAAATCATCATCTACCACCTTTATTGTGTCTTTAACACGAACGCCGGTTGCGGCGGCACCTGAAAGCACAGCCTCATCCAGTGTTTGCAAAATAACTTGCTGTGTTACAAGAGGACGGGCGCCGTCGTGAATAATTAAATAATCACAGCCGTCAATATTTTCAACGGCATTTTTTACGCTTTGCTGGCGTGTGTCTCCGCCGATAACAAACGTAACACGCTCATCTGTAATAAGTTTAGAAAACTCTTCAACATCACATTCTCGGCAAACAACAATAATTTCATCTATTTCAGGCAAATCCAAAAAAGCATTTACACTTCGTTCAATAACGGTTTTGCCGCCGATTTCAAGCAACATTTTGCTTTTTTTCATTTCCATACGGGTGCCGTTTCCGGCGCCTAAAATTACAGCAACATTAAACAATTCTTTTTATCCTTTCAATTTCCTGAACATTAGGCGTTACAAATTCTGTTTTATAATCAACGTAAATAACCATTCCCGGTTTTGCACCGGAAGGCTTTTTCACATTTTTTACAAGAGTGTAATCAACAGGAACATTTGATGAACTGCCTGCTTTGCTGTTATAAGCCGCAAGAAGCGCCGCCTGTCGAATAACTTTATCGGTAAATTCACTGCCGTTGCTTTGAACTATAACATGTGAACCGGGCATATCTTTAACATGAAACCACATATCATAATTTTTAGCTGTTTTTAAGGTTAGCTTATCATTCATAACGTTGTTTCTGCCAACGAATATTTTAAAACCTTCTTCGTTTTCATACTCCATTGGTTTTAAGGCTTTTTCGTTTTTGCCCTTAAAACTTTTACGTTTTAAAAATCCTGTTTGGGCAAGCTCTGATTTAATTGCGGAAATTTCGCTGTCTGTTTCCGCCCTTGTAAGGCTGTCAATAACGCTTTCAAGATACTGTGCCTCTGATTTAGCCTGATTAATAAAATCGGTAAGTTTAGTTTCGGCAACCTGTTTTTTTCTGTATTCTTTATAATATTTTTGTGCGTTTTGATTTGGATTCAACGCTACATCGGCAGGAATTCTGACCGTTTTGTTATCATCATAATAATTTTGCAAATCATAATACGGAGCGCCTTTTTGCAAGCAATACTGATTTGAAATAATTAAATCGCCGAAAATACGATAAGTTTCTTTATCTTTACATTCTTCAAGTTCTTTTTCACGGTTTACGGCTTTACGAACAGCACGCTCCTGAAGATTTTGCAAAGTTTTAAAAAGTTCGGACGAACGCTGATGTATTCTGTCTAACCTAACCTTTTCATAAAAGAAATAATCAAGGCACTGAGAAAAAGATGAAAAATTTTTAACAGAAACAATGTTTCCGTATTGAGTTATTGGCATAAAAGCAAAATCCATAGGCTTTTCGTTAATAACAACCGTAGGCAAAGGATTTTTTACAAAATTTTTAATCTCATTAAAAGATACGCCGTTTTCATATTCTCTGCATACTATGGGTGAAACACCCATAATAACATCCTGAAACGCTTTTGCAGGTGATTTTTTACTGCTTTCAAGCCGGGATTTAATAATATTTTCATCATCTGTCAAAATATTAAATTTATCTTGTTTTGGTGGGGAAACGTATTTTAAACCGGGCAAAACGGCACGTACTTGGGATTTTTCCTCATCAACTCTTTTTACGGAATCAATAATTATTCCCTTGTCATTAACAAGAATAATATTGCTGTACCTACCCATTATTTCTATAATAAGCGAAAGGGTTACGGCATCTCCCAATTCATTTGTATTTTCAATTTTGAAAGTTAAAATTCTTTCAAAAGAATCTTGTTTAATATCTACAATTTTACCGCCGGTTAAATGTTTTCTAAACAGCATGCAAAGCATTGGGGGCTTTGCCGGATTTTCGGGCGGATTTTGGATAAAATGCACTCTTGCGCTGTCTGCTTGGGCAGAAAGCAAAAGCTTTTTTGCACCTTCTCTCGAACGCAAAGAAAACACCAATTCCTCTTTTGAAGGTTGGTGTATTTTCTCTACCCTTGAGCCAAGAGCAAAAGAGGATATTTCATTTTTTAAATGATATAAAAATATTCCGTCAAGAGCCATAATTACAAAGATAAAACGGGGTTTTCCTGATTGCCCCAATAAAATTCAACATCTGTAAAAATTTGTTTTGTTTTTTCCATAAACATTTTAAACGGCAAAGATTCCGTTTCAAAATGACCTGCACTGATAACAGGCATATCATTTTCGGCAAATTCAAGCATTTGATGATATTTTGCATCGCCTGTTAAAAAGCAATCGGCGTTTTCAAGTGCAAGCTCGGCGTATTCTTCACAAGCACCGCCGCCGACAGCAACAGTTTTAATGTCCTTTTCCGTATCGGTAAACCTTATTCCGGAAACATTAAGGATATCACTTACATATTGGGCAAAATCATCAATACTCATACCCTGCTCAAGTTCACCAACGCTTAAAAAACTATTGTCAATTTGCCTGATATTATTTAAATTTAAAATTTGGCACAAGCTGTCATTAATGCCGCCTTGAGCTTTATCATAATTTGTGTGAGCGCTTATAACGGCAATGTCATTATTTACACAAGTGTAGACAACAGAGCCTTTTTTAACAGCTTTAACGCCTGAAAAAATAACCGGATGGTGAGATACAATTAAATCCGCACCTATTTCCGCAGCATATTCCGCAACTGCCTTAGTTACATCAAGGGTAAAAACAACTTTTTTAACAGATTTTCTGAAATCGCCTATTAAAAAACCTGCATTATCCCACTCCTCCATAGTATCAAACGGAGCAACGGAATTTATATAATCATATATATTTTTTACGGTAGTCATAATTTTTCTTTCACGGCGGCTATTACGGCAGAATAATCCGAACCGCCTTTTTCTTTATTTTCAAGATGATTAAGAATATGCGTAAAATATTCTTTATAAGTAAAATCGTTAATATTTCCCAAGAAATAATAAACGTCATCATACGCCTGTTTTTCACCGGTATAATAAGCGTCAAACACATTGTAATAGTGCTTACCTTCTTTAACAATTATGTCGGCTCCGATTATAAAACCGTTTTCGCACAAATATTTACGCAAGATTTCAGGATGAGTCATAGGGTTAAAAATGTAATGCTTATCTTTTGAAAAATCGCACTTAACATTTTCAAGAAGAGCGGCAATCAACTCGCCGCCCATGCCGCAAAAGGAAACATCCGTATATTCATCTTTATTAACATTTTCCAAGCCGTTTGAAATAACGCATTTAACCTTGTCGCCAAGCCCTGTGCTTTCAACAAGACTTATGCAGGATTTAAGCGGACCGCTGTTAATGTCGCTTGCAACGGCGGAAACAATAATTTTATTTTGAAGAAGATACACAGGTAAATAGCCGTGGTCGCATCCTACATCCGCAAGGACAGAGTTTTTGCGAACAAGATTTGCCACAGCCATTAACCTTGGAGTAAGTTTAACCATTGCTTATTTGCTTAAAAACTCGTTAATTTTAGCAACAAGCTCATCTGCATCTGTGCCGTGAACCATGCAAGCAGCCTCGATTGATTCGCCACGTGATGCAGGGCAACCTAAGCAGTGCATACCCATTTCAAGGAAAAACGGTGCAGTATCAGGATTTGCATCAAGAACATCACCGATAATAGTATCTTTTGTTACTTCTGTCATTTTAAAAATCTCCTTTTCATTAATATGGCTTTATTATAATATATTACAAAAACCTTTGCAAGTAACATAATAATATGTTAATATAGTTTTTACATCGGAGGTTTACAATATGAGTGAAAATTACCGAAATTTAGATTTTGACGCCTTTACGGGCGGAATTGAAAACGGCGGATTGAGAAGCAAAGCCGAAATAAATATGATAGTAAGTTACATTGTTGTTAACGCTAATGCAAGAATTACGGCAAAAAATATTGTTGACGCACTTGTTACCGGCGGAATTGCAAATTACTTTGAAATTTGTGAATCTGTAAAATCAACTATTGAAAGAGGTCTTGTTACAGAAGATGAAGAAGGATTTTTAACAGCAACAAACGAGTGCAAAAGGCTGACAAAACTTGTGGAAAACGACCTTCCCCTTTCAATAAGAAAAAAAAGCATTGAACTTACACGAAAAGTTGCGTCTGTAGCATTATTTACAAAAGAAAACAAAGTTGATATTGTAAAAAAAGACGATGAAAGCTTTGATGTTACAATGCACATTACCGATGTTGGCAAAGATTTTATGGTTTTAACATTAAATGTGCCAACAATAATAGAAGCGGAAACCGTTAGAGATAAATTTTTGGAAAACCCGGTTATAGTTTACGACAACTTAATAAATTCTATTTTCAGCGATTAAACAAAAAGCCAAGCAAAATTTGCTTGGCTTTTAAATTATTTAAGCAAAGAAATTACATCTTCTGCTATTTGTTCTTTTGTTAATCTGCAATCTTTAAGAACATCTGCCGGGTTATAACGGTCTATAAATTCTTTCTTTAATCCTCTTACAAGAACTTTCATATCTGAATCGCCGTAAAATGCGGCAATTTTTTCACCGAATCCGCCTGCGGCAATACCGTCTTCAAGAGTAACAACAACTGAATGGTTTTGTTTAAGGCTGTTTAAAAGTTCCGTATCAATACCGGAAAGATAATAAGGATTAATAACCGTTGGCTTAACGCCGGTTTTCTTTTCAATTAACTCTGCAGCTTCATTTGCCAAAGCATAAAATGTTCCTGCACCGATAATTACCGCTTTTTCACCTTGTGCCGTAACTTCAAATTTATTTAAACTGCCAAAATCTTTTTCAACAGTTTTACCGGTTGAAATCATTTCACCGCCGGGAAGTTTAATAACAACAGGATAAGATGTTTGCTCCATGCTCCAATCAAGCATTGCCAAATAATCTTCTTTTGAAGTCGGTGCAAGATAAACAAGACCGGGAATATTTGAAATCATTGAAATTTCCTGCAAACCGAGGTGAGTAACATCATTCATACCGTAAACGGAACCGGCAAAAGTTACTATTGTAGCAGGGCTTGAATTAATACTTAAATCCTGT
The DNA here is from genome assembly GCA_900555015.1 of uncultured Oscillospiraceae bacterium. Taxonomy (GTDB): domain Bacteria; phylum Bacillota; class Clostridia; order Oscillospirales; family Acutalibacteraceae; genus Eubacterium_R. The sequence continues at coordinate 22,778 of USJL01000011.1, read as the reverse complement.
GAGATTTGGTCATATGCACGCTGAATAAATGTGCTGTAAACACCGTAAAACGGTTTTGCACCGTTGGCAGCTGCGCCTGAAATTAACGCAACAGCATTTTCCTCTGCAATGCCTACATCTATAAATTGTGCACCTGCGGCTTTTCTTCTGTCTTCTGTAAATCCCATAACTGTTGGAGTTGCGGAAGTAACGGCAAACACACTTTTATCGGATTTCATTTTATTTGAAAGATAATCATAAGTTACGCTTGAATAATCCTCTCCGTCAAAATCAAAAGCAGACTTACCTGTTTCAATATCAAAAGGTGCACAATAATGCCAATCTTCCTTATGCTCTTCGGCAAATTTATAGCCTTTACCCTTTTGAGTGCAAATATGAACTACAACGGGCTTTTTAACGTCTTTAACAGACTTAAATGCAGAAATAAGCTGTTCTACATTATTTCCGTCTTTAACAAAAACATAATCAAGACCCATGGCTTTAAATAAATTACATTCGGCAGTACCGTTTGTATCACGAAGCAGTTTGAGATTAGAATACAAGCCGCCATGGTTTTCAGCAATAGACATATCGTTATCATTAACGACAATAATAAAATTACCGTTTAATTCAGCGGCATAATCGAACGCCTCTAACGCTTCACCGCCGCTTAAAGAGCCATCACCTATAACAGCTATAACATTACCGTCTTTACCTGTTAAATCACGAGCTTTTGCCAAGCCGCTTGCAAGACTGACGGAAGTTGATGTGTGGCCAATAGTAAAGAAATCATGTTCACTTTCGTGTGGGTTACTGTAACCTGTAACATCATCATACTTATCTTCATAAAGAAAAGCATCTTTTCTGCCTGTTAACATTTTATGAGGATAAGACTGGTGAGAAACATCGTAAACAATTTTATCTTTAGGCGAATCAAAAACATAATGAAGAGCTATTGTAGCCTCTACCATACCGAAATTAGGGCCAAAATGGCCGCCGTGTTTACTTAATTTTGTAAGAAGGGCGGTTCTCATTTCCTGTGCCAGAGTTTTCATTTCACTTAAAGACAATTTTTTTACATCTTGTGGACTGTTAATTTTTTCAATTATCATTATTATTACACTCCTTTTCATTCCAATCCAAAACGCCTGTTTTCACGGCTTTTTCATAAACTGAAATTTTATAATCAAGCCTTTTCATAGTTTGCTCAATTTGACGTATTTGTTCTGTTAATGCATCTTTTTGGTCAAGAAGCAGTTGAAGACGGGCAGGAATTGTGGAATCACCCTGCTGATAAAGTTTTACATATTCAATCATAGCTTCAATAGGCAATCCTGCGCTGCGCATACAAACCGCAAGACTTACCCAGCCTAAATCGGACTCATTATAATCACGAATGCCGCCCGACGTTCTTGTTACCGGCGGAATCATACCAACACGTTCATAATAACGCAAAGTATCCTGTGATATGCCGAATTTTTTACTTACTTCTTTAATTGTCATAATCACACCTCCGTTTAATTGAAATTATAACACTTTGAGTTAACTCCAAGTCAAGAGTTTTTTTATATTATTTGCAAAAAAATAAACGGTGCGGCAAAACCGCACCGTAAATTTATATAAATTATTCTGCGTCCTCAGCGTCATCTGTAAGGATTTCAACTGTTTCTTCAGGTTTTTCCATGCATTCTTTCATTGAAAGGCTTACACGTTTTTTATCAAAATCAATATCGGTAATTCTTGCCTTAACAACATCGCCTACTTTAAGAACATCGGCAGGAGTGTTAATTCTGTCCCAACTAATTTGGCTGATATGAATTAAGCCGTCAATACCGGGAATAACTGTTGCAAAAGCACCGAATGATGAAAGACCGACGATTTTAGCGTCTACATCTGTGCCTACAGGATAATCGTTTTTAAGGATTTCCCACGGATTGTCTTCAACCTTTTTGAAGCCAAGAGAAATCTTTTGATTTTCAGCGTCAAGAGATTTGATAGTAACTTCAACCTGATCGCCGACTTTAACAACTTCCTGTGGATGCTTAATGCGAGTCCATGAAAGTTCGCTGATATGAATCATACCGTCTACGCCGCCGATATCAACAAAAGCGCCGTAATTAGTAAGAGATTTAACAGTACCTGTTAATTTCATACCTTCTTCAAGTTTAGCCCAAGCTGCTTCCCTTGCTGCTTTTCTTTCTTCGTTTGCAACAACCTTAATTGAACCTACTGCTCTTCTTCTTGCAGGGTTAAGGTCTATAACTTTAAAACGAACTGTTGTGCCTTTGAGAATATCAAGTTCTTGATTTCTCGGAACACCTGAAAGTGATGCAGGAATGAACACACGACTGCCCTTTGCCGAAACGAGAACGCCGCCTTTAACAACACCTGTTACAGTGCCTTCAAGAACTTCGTCTGCTTCTTTAGCAGCAACAATTTCATCCCAACCTTTAAATGCGTCTGTTAACTTCTTGGAAAGTTTAAGCACGCCGTCCTGGTCATCTGTTTTCATGATGATAAGGTCGAGTTCATCGCCGACAGACACAACATCTTCGCACTTATCAAATGGCTCGGATGAAAGATCGTCTGCTGCAATAACGCCGGTTTGTTTTCTTCCCGGAACATCAACAAAAACTTCTGTAGGTGTGATGTTTACAACAATTCCCTTTACAATTTTACTTGTGTCATCATCGCTGAATGACTGTTCGAGCATTTCTGCGAAGGATGCCTCTCCATCAGCAGATGCTTCGACAGCAGCCTTATCGGCCTTATCAGCGGTTTCTGCTGTCTCGGCAACAGTTTCTGTTGCTTCAACTTCCTTTTCTTTAATTTCTTCGGACATGGATTTGAGTACCTCCTTGATAATTACTGCCGGTGTGGACGCACCTGCAGTTACCCCAACTACATTATAACTTGAAAAATCAATTTGTGAAAGTTCATTTGCAGTTTCAATCAGAAATGCAGGACAATGCTCTTTACAAACATCTCTTAACTTACATGTATTGGACGAATGGCGACCCCCGACGATAACCATGGCATCACACTGCTGTGAAAGAGTGTATGCTTCTTGCTGTCTGTCGGACGTTGCATTGCATATTGTATCAAATATTTCACAGTTTGTACATACCTTTTTAAGAATTTTATTACATTTTTTCCACTCATCAACACTAAAAGTTGTTTGAGATACACATATTAAGTTTTCCTTGGCTGACAAATTATGAATTTTGACAAGATTTTCCAATTCTTCTTCATTTTTGAAAACAAAGGATTCGCCAACACAAAAAGAGCGAATACCCATAACCTCAGGGTGCTTTTCATCACCTGCTATAAGTGTTACTGTTCCTTCGGGCTTTGAGCTGACAATTTTATGAATTTTTAAAACGAAAGGACAGGTTGCGTTTATATACTCAATACCGGCGCTCTCAATTTCATCTATAACGCTTTTTTCAACACCGTGGGTACGAATTACTATTTTATAGTTTTTAGGACATTGAGATGGATTGTCTATGGTAAGAACGCCTTTTGAATTTAGATCGTTTACAAGCTGCTGATTATGAATAATCGGACCGAGAGTGCAGCATTTTTCATTTTTTTCCACTAAATCATAAACCAAATTAACCGCCCTATCCACTCCAAAGCAAAAGCCTGCTGTTTTAGCAAGTTTAATTTCTTTCATTCTTTTCTGCCTCCCAAAGAGAAAGAATATTATCCATAACAAGATTTGCGGCATATTTAATATCTTTTGTTGCAACTTCTTCTTTATCAAGCTGCATATCGGCAAGAGAAAGCATTTTGCCGTATGAAACTGTAACTTTTTTACCAGCTTTAATAGGACCGTCGCAATAAATACAAACAGGAAGAACACTTGCGTTTGTTGCCTTTGCGATTACGGCAACGCCGGACTTAGCTTTTTGAGGAACGCCGTTTTTATCTTTAACTCTTTTACCCTCCGGGCAAATAGCCATTACATGACCTTCTTCAATAATTTTTTCGCCGTATTCAATAGCGGAATTATCTCCTTTTCCTCTTTTAACGGGAAAGCCGTAAAGGTGCTTAATAACCCAACCCACAATAGGATTTTTAAAAAGTTCAACCTTTGCCATAAAATGAAGAGGAGGAACATTTTTTGGAATTGCAACAAACACAGGGTCAAAAGCACAGGTGTGATTAACGGCAACTATGTAACGACGGCTTTCATCAACAGGAACATTTTCAAGTCCTTTAAATTCAAGCTTATACATTGCTTTAAAAATAGGACCGAAAACCGTTTTAACAAAGCCGTAAAATTTATAATGTTTAACAACGCTGTAATCAAAATTCATAACTATTTATTCTCCCTTAATTATATCAATAATCATTTTTACCGACTGTTCAATATTAAATCCTGTATTATCTGCAATTACGGAATCATCACAAGGCTTCATCGGTGCAATTTCACGGTGACTGTCTTGATAATCACGCTTGTTAACATCATCCAAAACATCTTCAAATGTAACATTTTCGCCTTTGGCAACAAGTTCGTCATACCGTCTTTTTGCCCTACATTCGGCAGAAGCTGTTAAAAATATTTTTTTATCTGCATTAGGCAAAACAACCGAGCCTATATCTCTGCCGTCCATAATAACATTATTATTTTTTGCAATATCACGCTGAAGGTTTAAGAGAAACTCACGAACAGCCGGAATTTTTGAAACATTTGACGCACCCATGGAAATTTCAGGCGTTCTGATTAAGCCGGAAACATCTTCACCGTTTAAAATAACACACTGCACGCCGTTTTCGTCAAATTCAAGCTTAACATTTGTATTTTTTAACATATCAACAATTTTTTCGTCATCATCTATAACGCCGCAACGCACGGCATTTAAAGCTACCGCCCTGTACAGTGCGCCGGTATCAACATAAATAAAACCTAATTCCTTTGCAACGGCTTTAGCCACGGTGCTTTTTCCTGCACCTGCAGGGCCGTCTATAGCAACATTAATCATAAATAAAATTCCTTTCGTTTACAACTACATATTAATACCGCAGGTATAGCCTGTGGAAAAAGCGATTTGAAGATTGAAACCGCCCGTATAAGCATCCACATCAATAACCTCACCGGCAAAATAAAGATTGTCTATTATTTTTGAGCGCATTGTTTTGGGGTCTATTTCTTTAACATTTACACCGCCGCTTGTAACAATGGCAGTTTCAATATCATAAAAAGACGTAATATTTAAAGTGAAATTTTTAAGCAGCGATACAAGATTTTTTCTTTGCTCTTTAGTTATTTCATTAACTTTTTCATTAGGTTTTATTCCGCTTAATTTAACAATAACAGGAATAATTTTTTTAGGCAACAACGCCCCTAAAGAATTGATAAAATCTTTATTTTTTTGCTGTTCAAAATCACGTTGCAATCTTTTATCAAGCTGTGATTCGTCAAGTGCGGGTTTTAAATCTATTACAAGAGAAAACCTGCTGCTGTCAAAATCGTCAATATGGCTTGAAGCGGAAAGAATTACAGGACCGCTGACGCCAAAATGAGTAAACAGCATTTCGCCGAAATCACTGTACAGCAGTTTTTGATTTTTAAAAAGCTTTACCGATATATTTTTCAGGCTAAGTCCCTGAAGTTGAGGAATAAAATTATTATTTGAAACAAGAGGAACAAGTGACGGCTTAATTTTTGTTACGGTATGTCCCGCCGATTTGGCAAGAGCATATCCGTCGCCTGTTGAACCTGTTGCGGGATAACTTAAACCGCCGGTACAAATTGCCACACTGTCGCAAGTCAAGGACGAGCCGTCATCAAGCAACACGGCAGAAATTTTATTGCCGTTGAAAGCAAATGCTTTTGCACAGCCGTTAATAATTTTGGCGCCTTGTTTTTTTGCGTTACCCACAAGGGCATCTACAATATCCACAGATTTATCGCTTTCCGGAAAAACTCTGTTTCCCCTTTCGATTTTTGTTTTTACACCCAACTCTTCAAAATAAGCAATAGTGTCATAAGGCATAAAATTAGAAAAAGCAGAATACAAAAACCTTGGATTTTTAACAACATTTGATATTAATTCGTTAATATCAAAGCAAGCATTTGTTACATTACATCTGCCTTTACCGGAAATCAGCACCTTACGGGCAGGCCGCGGCATTTTTTCAACAACAACCACATTATTGCCCAATGAGGCACTTTGTGCCGCCGCCATTAAACCCGATGCACCGCCGCCGATTATAACAACATTTTTCATATATTTTCCTTTATTCTTCATCAAGCTCGGAAAGTTGAACGGAAAGTTCTTCCCACAACTGATACAAACTGTCTTTTTCCTGATTCGTTTGATGAAGTTTTTCTGTAATTTCCATTAATTTTTCATAAGGTGGATTTGAAGCGATGTCCTCTTCAAGAAGAGCGCACTTTTCTTCCAAATCCTCTATTTGTGCCTCTGCTTTTGAAATTTGTGTTTTAAGCTTACGAACGGCACTTGCTCTTTCCTTTTTCAGTTTATAGTCATTCACTTTTACAGGTTTTTCACGAACGGTTTGCTCTTCGGCAACCTTTCGGTTTTCAAGATAATAGCTGTAATCACCGTCATAGCGGCAAACGCCGTCCCTATTAAGTTCAAGAACAGAGGTGGCAAGTTTGTTTATAAAATACCTGTCGTGAGAGACAATAAGCATTGTACCGCTGTAATTAAGCAAAGTATTTTCCAATTCTTCCCTTGAAAAGGCATCTAAATGGTTTGTAGGTTCATCAAGCAAAAGAAAATTATATTTTCCCAGCATTAATTTTAAAAGTGCGATTCTTGCACGCTCGCCTCCCGAACAATTTTTAAGCAATTTAAACACATCGTCGCCCGTAAACAAAAACGATGCCAAGGCATTGCGCACAGCAGTTTCCGTTAAAGCGGGAAAAGCGCTCCAAACCTCATCAATAGCTGTTTTATTTAAATCAAGTTTTGCCTGCACTTGGTCAAAATAACCGGTAAACAAATTTGCCCCGAATTTAAACGAACCGCCGGACGGTAAATAATCTTTCATCAAGATTTTTAACAATGTGGTTTTACCGCACCCGTTATCTCCCAAAAGGAAAAGGCGTTCTCCTTTTTTAACGTTAAAGGAAACGTTTTCAAAAATCTTTTTATCGCCAAATGATTTCGAAAGTTCAAAAACGTCAAGCACATCCTCGCCTGAAACGCATTTAGGCGAAAAATCAAACCTGATTTTTTTTACTTTGGCATCAGGCACAACCATTTGCGCTTTAATACGCTCTATTACTTTTTCCTTGCTTTCGGCTGTCTTTATGTTTTTTTCTCTGTTCCACTGCCTTTGCTGGGCTATTATTCCTTCAAGCCGCTGAATTTCTTTTAAATCATTTTCATATTTTTCTTCAATGGCTTTTTGCTCTGCTTCTTTTTTTACAAGGAATTCAGAATAACTGCCTTTATAAGAACGCATTTTTTTATTTTCTATTTCAATGGTTTTATTTGTTACTTTATCTAAAAAATATCTGTCATGTGAAATAACAATAAAAGCGCCTTTATAATCCGCAAGAAAACTTTCAAGCCATTCAACAGCAGTAATATCAAGATGGTTTGTAGGTTCGTCAAGAAGCAACAAATCGGCATTTGAAAGTAACAATTTTGCAAGAATAAGTTTTGACTTTTGACCGCCCGACAGTTTTGATGTAGGCATATCAAATTCTTTTTCGGTAAAACCCAAACCGATAAGACTTGAACGTGTTAAACTTTTATAAGTTAAGCCGCCGTTTTTTTGAAATTCATTTGTTAAATAATCCTGACGGGCAATAAGCTCATCACTTGGATTGGCGATTAACTGTTTTGAAATATCTTCAAGCTCATGTTCTGTTTTAATTAAATCGGAAAAAACGGAAATAAGCTCGCCGTAAACAGAATTATCGTCTGCACAGGAATGCTGAGCCATATAACCAACTTTAACATTTTTGCCCAAATAGCAAGCTCCGCTGTCAGGCGTATATTCACCTGTAATAACTTTAAACAAAGAAGTTTTGCCTGCCCCGTTTACTCCAACAAAACCGATTTTATCTTTTTCATAAACATCAAAAGAAACATTGCTGAAAAGCGTATTTTCGCCGAAAGACAATGTTAAATTTTGAACCGATACAACTGACATAAATATTTTAACCTTTTAATTATTAAGCATTTAAAGTATATTTTACACTATAAAGGCTTGAATGTGAAGAAAAATTTTGATATTATATTTAAAGTTTTAAGAAAAGAGATAAAAAATATGGATATTTTAAAATTAAACCCGATTTTTAAAGATTATATTTGGGGCGGCACAAGGCTTCGTGATGATTTTGGGTATGAAAGTGATTTAAACCCAATGGCAGAAGGCTGGGTTTTAGCCTGCCACAAGGACGGAAAAAACACCGTTTGCAACAAAGAATACTGCGGCAAAACGCTGGAAGAAATAATTAACGAAAACGGCGTTGAAAAAACAGTGGGAACAAATGCCGCAAAATTTCCCTATTTTCCTGTTTTAATTAAACTTATTGACGCAAAGGACAACCTTTCAATTCAAGTTCACCCTGATAATGAATATGCAGAAAGGGTTGAGCATGAATTCGGAAAAACAGAAGTTTGGTATGTTCTTGACGCCGAACCCGACGCAACGCTTGTTTACGGATTTAAAGAAAAAATTACAAGCGAAGAATTTAAAAGTGCAATAGAAAACAACACTTTAACCGACGTACTTAATGTTGTTAACGTTAAAAAAGGCGATATGTTTTTTATAGAAGCAGGCACTGTGCATGCAATAGGTAAAGGAACATTGATTGCGGAAATTCAGCAAAACAGCAATTCAACATACAGAGTTTACGATTACGGCAGAGTGGGAAAAGATGGCAAACCAAGAGAATTGCATATAAAAAAAGCAGTTGACGTTTCAAAAACAGAACCTGCAAAATATGACACAAAGCCTTTTGGAAAAGAAGAAAAAATTGAAGGCGGCACAAAGCAGCTTTTAACTGAATGCGATTTGTTTACCGTTTACAAATACGGAATTGAAAAAACAATAAAACTTTTTGCAGACGAAAAAAGTTTTAACCACATTTTAGTTGTTGACGGAAGCGGAAAGATTAACAGCACCCCAATTAAAAAGGGCGACAGTTTTTATGTGCCGGCAAACTTTGGCGAATATAAAATTTCCGGAAACTGCCAAGTTATTTTAACAAAAATTTAATTTAAAAGAATAAAAGCCGTTAGTATTACACAAAATACTAACGACTTTTTTTAATGGAGATGATAATGTGAAAGTTGTAAATTCCATAGCCTTAATTTTAAATATTATCGGCGGAATTAACTGGGGTCTTATCGGTCTTTTTAAATTTGACCTTGTTGCCTGGATTTGCGGCGGTCAGGATTCTGTTTTTGCAAGAATTATTTACAGCATTGTGGGACTTGCCGCAATTTGGTGCATCAGCCTTTTATTTTCAAGGCGTGCAATGCTTGAAGACTGACAAAAAACTGTTTTAGCCGCAAGCGGAAAATTTAAACTGCGGCGGCTGTTACATAAATTCTTTTTGCATTTGGGATTTGATTTTTTCAAGAATTTTCTTTTCAAGCCGTGAAATATAACTTTGAGAAATGCCCATTAAATCTGCAAGCTGCTTTTGTGTATGCTCTTTTTCGCCGAAAATTCCAAATCTTTTTTTCATTAATTCTTTTTCTTTATCCGGCAATTCGGAAATAATTTTTAAAAGCAATTTTTTTTCATCATTATATTCAATATCTACAGATATTTCATCCGGCTCACTGCCCAAAACATCACGCAGTGTTAATTCATTACCGTCCCAATCAATACTTAACGGCTCGTCAAAACTCATTTCCGTTTTGGAATTATTGATTTTACGCAAGTGCATTAATATTTCGTTTTCAATACAACGTGAGGCATAAGTAGCAAACTTAATGTTTTTTTCGGGATTAAATGTTTTTACTGCTTTCATTAATCCGATTGTGCCGATTGAAACCAAATCCTCGGTAGAAGTTACACAGCCGTCAAATTTTTTTGCAATATAAACTACAAGACGCAAATTATGAATTATAAGCAGATCACGATGGGTATTGTCGCCCCTGCGAAGCTCGCCCATAACCGTTTCTTCCTCTTCCTTAGTAAGAGGAGGCGGAAGTGTTTCGGGTCCGTTTATGTAATAACAATTTTTTCTGAACAAGCGAAAAAACAAAAGTTTTAATTTACTGAACAATTAAATCACCTTATCGTTAAGAATATTTGGATTTATAATTCCCCTAAACTCCCCTTTCTTTAAATTATCATTTAAAGCAATATAAACATTCTGAATTGAATATTTTTTATTGCCTGCACACACTGTTACTTCATTTGGTTTAAAAGCGTTTAAAACGCCTTGAGAACCGATTGTGGAATACGGAACAAGCCGCTCTGTTTCAACGCCCTCAAACAGATTTTTATCTGCAACTATTACAGGATAATTTGAAAAAGGCTCTTTTAAATTATTACCGCTGTCGGCAAAAGCAAAAAATTTAAACTCTTTGCCGTTTTTTTCAACAGTAACACGATATATTTCTTTTTTGGCGATTTTGTTGTTATAAATTCTTATAACAACGGTTGAAACAACATATGCCGCCAAAGCGGAAAAAAGCAACAGTTTTGCCGATATATTAAAATAAACAGTATTATTGTTTATTACCACGCCGGGAGGTTTAAAAATCATCCAGCCGCCGACAATTACGCCCACAAAAATTAAATTGGAAAAGAAAAAAATAACTACTTCTTTTATATAATTTTTAAAGCCGTTAATTTTAAAAGCAGCTGCCACAATAATACATCCGGCGGCAAACTTGCCTAAATAAGACACAAAAAATTTTAAATCGTCGGCAAGAATCACAAGTGAATACACGCCGCCGATTAACGAACCTGCCACTGCACGTAAAAGATTAATTTCATTTTTTGACAGCTTTGAAGTAAGCAGCAGAAGAAAAAAGGTTATTAAAAAATTTACAAGAAACAAAACATCTACATAAATAACCACAAAAATACCCCCAAAGCCGATTATATTATAATCTGCCAAGGGGGTTAAATTTTGTCATATTTTAATCTTTAATTTCAACTGTTTCAATTACAACATCATAAACAGGTTTATCTGCAACGCCTGTTTTTGTTGCCGCAATGTCCTCAAGAACATCTGCACCGTCTGTTAACATACCGAAAACGGTGTGATGAAAATCAAGCCAAGGTGTTCCGCCCACTTCTTTATATTTATCTATAACTTCCTGTGGGAAACCGTTATCTTTAAGCTGTTCCATTTGAGCCAAAAGAGAATCCGGCACTGTTTTTGCCTGAACAATGAAAAACTGACTGCCGTTTGTATTAGGACCTGCATTTGCCATTGAAAGCGCACCGTAATAGTTGCGGGCATTAATTGAAAACTCATCTTCAAATTTTTTGCCCCAAATTGATTCACCGCCCATACCGGTGCCTGTAGGGTCGCCACCCTGAATCATAAAATCTTTAATAACACGGTGAAAAATCAAGCCGTCATAATAGCCGTTTTTAGCGTGTGTTGTAAAGTTTTCAACAGCCTTTGGTGCTGCTTCTTCATTAAGTTCAAAAGTCATATCGCCTTTATTTGTTTTAATTACTGCAATCATTATAATTTTACCTTTCCGTTAATTTCATTTAAAGTGTCAATATCAATTTTAACAACTTTTCTGTCATAAGTCATAATTCCGTTTAACTCATCCTCTACATCGGTAACCTGAGTATAAACAGTAGCGCTTAAACCTGTTTTGATTTGAGGAATAATGGTGTTATTAAAGCAATTTGAATATGCCTTTGTTAAACTTTCTTTAGACTTATAAATTTTATAGCCAAACATTTTATCATTAAATGTATGACCCTTTATACGCTGTGAAAAACCACCGAATTCAGACAAAACATACGGTCTGTTGCCGGCTTTTACTTTAATAGGCGTAAAATAAATATGTTTTGAAATAACATCTGTTCTTCCGTTATCGTGCCAACCGGATGTAGTATCAACAATCCTTGTTTCGTCAACGCTTTTGATAAGCTGATAAGCGATTTTTGAATCAAACTGCCCCCAACCCTCGTTAAAAGGCACCCACATTGCAATACAAGGGCAGTTATAAAGATAATCAAGCATTTCCCTTAATTCTTGATAATAAAGCTTTCTGCACTCGCTGTCTGTTCGTTTAAAGCGTTTGTAATTACTGTCATCAAGGGTAATGCCGATAAACGGCCATACAGAAATTTCAAAGCCGTATTTACCGCCGCCGTTTACCATATCCTGCCAAACAAGAATTCCGTTTACATCACAATAATGATACCACAAAAGCGGCTCTATTTTAATATGCTTTCTTAACATATTAAATCCCATTTTTTTAACGGTTTCCACATCAAATTTCATAGCGTCATTGCTTGGCGGAGTAAGATAACCGTCGGGATAATAACCTTGATCAAGCAAGCCGTTGTGAAAATACGGTTTATTATTTAATGCAAGGCGGAAAATGCCGTTTTCATCTTTCATAACGGAAAATTTACGCATGCCGAAATACGACTTGATTTTCTCGCCGCAAGCAGTAAATACAACGTCGTACAAAAAAGGATTTTCCGGCGACCAAGATTTAAAATTAGGAATTTTAACTATATTTTCTTTAGTTTCGGCAACAAGGGTTTCACCGTCATAAATACTTGTAACAACGTCTGTTGTGCCGAAAAACTCAAATACAACCTCTTCATTATCATAATGAGGAGTTATTTTTACACTTTTAAGAAATTGTTTTGGTGTGCTTTCAAGCCAAACCGTTTGCCAAATACCGCTTTGGGGACTGTACCAAATACCGCCACGCTTAAATTTTTGCTTACCCCTTGAATATTCCTTTGTATCGGAATAATCAACAACAGTTACAACAAGAACATTATCTGTTTCTTTAATATAATCTGTTAATTCAAAAGTAAACGGAGTGTAACCGCCTTTATGAACGCCCACTTCACTACCGTTAAGATACACGGTTGCAATTTGGTCTACTGCGCCGAAATTAATAAAAACTCTGCCCTTATTAAAATCAGCCGGCAAATCAAAATGTTTTTCGTAATGCAAAAACTCATTTGGTTTTAAAACACGGTTTACGCCGGATAAAGGAGATTCCGGCGAAAAAGGAACTACAATTTCATTGCTGAAAGATTTTGGTATTTCAGAAGAATTTGAAAATTCGCATTTCCAAACACCGTTTAAGTTAAAATAACTGTCTCTTACAAACTGCGGACGGGGATATTCCTGCAACGGATGCTCCCTATCCAATTCTTTACCCCATTTTGTGTATAACATTTATTTCTCCTCACTGACAATTTTAGAATCAATAATTTGAACACTTTTATTGCATATATCAAGCGCCGCCTTTTTATGGCTGACGATAATGCACGTTTTATTTTTCATACTCTTAAGATTTGTTAAGAACTGCCTTTCCGTTTCCTCATCAAGTGCGGAAGTAGCTTCATCAAGCAGTAAAATCGGTGATTCGGAAAGCAACGAGCGGGCAATGGCAAGGCGCTGAATTTGACCTTCGGAAAGTCCCATTCCCTTTTCGCCTATAACCGTTTCCAAACCCAAAGGCAATTCATCAATAAATTGTTTTGCACAAGATATTTCTACAGCCTTTTGAATTTCCTCATCTGTTGCATTACTGTTAATGAATTTTAAATTATCTTTGATAGTTCCCGAAAGCAACATATTACCTTGAGGAACATAAGCAAACAAACGCCTTGTATGCTTATCAACAGGAACATGGGAATCGTTAAGATTAAGGTAGATTTCACCGTCTTTAACATTAAACACACCTAAAAGAAGTTTAAGCAATGTACTTTTTCCTATTCCGGAAATGCCCATGATAGCTACAAAATCGCCTTTGTTTACGCTTAACGAGGTACTGTCAAAAATAATATCCCTGTCATATTTAAAAGAAATATTTTTAAATTCAACAGACTTTAAATCATTATATGTTTTGACAATATCAACATCAACGGAATTGCTTTCTTCTTCATTGGGAAGATTGCAAATTTCCATAAGTCTTTCCCCTGAAGCGGCAAGTGCGTAAATTTTAGGCAATATGCCGGAAAGGCTGACAAGGGGCGACTGAACCTGATTTACAAGCTGAAGCATTGCCGTTAATGTGCCGTAAGTCATAGAACCGTAAAGCAATCTATATGCGCCGTAGCCAAGTGCAAAAACGTAAGCAAAACTGAAAACAGCCGAAATGCCGCCGTTTGCAACAATATTAAAATGACGGCGTTTCATTTTTACACGGTAATTTTCTTCCTGCAATTCGTCTGCTTCTTTATCTATTTTATCTTCAACAACAAAAGATTTTACAACAAGAAGATTCATAACTGCTTCCTGAATAAACGACCTTGTTACACCCTCTGTTGCCTGCACCTGTTTGTGTAACTTTTTCATTGTGGACCTAAAGCCGCGCACGCAAAAGAAAACGATTATGCCGCAAACAGAAAAAACAACGGCAAAAATTTTATCTATAACAACAAGATAAGAAAAAGCACAAACCAGCTTAACCGTGAAAAACAAAAATGTTGGAATAATTGTAGTTAACCCATCGGCAACAACCGCAACATCATTAAACATTCTGTTTTGAAGTTCACCCGTATGATAAGCAGAAATTTTTGAATAATCTTTTTTCATAATTTCCGTTAGCATATGCTTTTTTAAAATCATTTCCATTCTGCCTTTTGAACGTTCGGAAAAGCTGTTGCCAACAAGGTTTAAAACAAGTTGAACAATAATAATCAAAAGCAAAAAAGCAGCATATTTAAGTACATAATTAAGATTTTTTTCTACCACGGCTCCGTCTACAATATGCTTTGAAAAATTAGCATATAAAATCGAAAGCGAAGCACCAACAACATTTGTGAAAACCAAAACACATATTTTGCCGATTTGGCTTTTACAAATTGTCATTAACCACTTAAAGGTGGCAAAATCGGATTTTGTTATTTTTTTCTTTTTAACATTATCAGCCAAAATAAACTCCTATTTAAGCAATTTTCTTTTTACAAACCGTATTCCCCTGTTTACAAACATTGTAAACGGTCTTAAAGGAACCAAAGCAACCCATATTTGAGAATAAATCTTATACATTTTATTCTTATCAAGGTCAATATATTTTTTGCCGTTTTTATAAAAGCCCACAAGCTTGCCGACAATCATATCATCTGTAACATGTTCACAAACGCAAGTATTGTCACCGTAAACATCATAATAATCAGGATGAACTTTTACAATTCGGTGCATAACAACCTTGCCCGTTTTTAAAACATAAACGGGAATATCATATTTATTTAATCTGCCGTCAGTTTTTTTTACTATTATTGTATCTTTTTGATGATGAATAAGCGGTTCCATTGAAACGCCTGTAGTTAAACCGCAATACATGCCTGTTTTGTTAAGCACTTCTGTTAAAATGTGAGCGCCGTCTTTAAAAGAATCTTCGTTTTTCAATGTTTCACCGCCTGTGCTTTATAACTGTATAAACAAAGTTAATTATAACATATCATATTTATATATGCAATAAACAAAAGAGCGATTAGTTTACAAAAACCAATCGCTCTTAAAATTATTCAACAGTATAATTTACGTTGTTTTCCTTACACCAATCAATAACTTTATTTAATGTATATTCGGAAGCGAACTCGTCAAGCCCGTCTTTCAATTCGGGATAAGCGTTAAAATACTTCCAAAACGTTTCAATAAAATCATCTGCCGTAACTTTGTCCAATATAGCGTTAAGCTTTGCAGAACCTTTTGCTTTAACAAAGCTGCGCATAATTTCCTCATTAGAAACAGAGACAAAAGGAATAATGCCGATAGAAACAAAATAAGTTGTTTGACCCATATCATCCGGTTTGTCATCCGTATCAAACTCGCTGATATTCATTACGGAATAATCATTATAAGAAAACCAATATTCATCTGACCCGCCGCCGCATTTACGAAGCAAATCCTCATTAATAACCAAGTTCATTATTAAATAAACATTATGAAATCAGCCAATGGATTTCATAAGTCCTCCTTTAGAAATAATGTTTTGAATAAATTCAGGGAAAGGCTGAGCCTGATATGTTTTGCCTGTGGTGCAATTTGTGATTACGCCGCTTTCAAAATCAACGCTGACCTCATCGCCCTCTTTTATATCTCTTGCGGCTTCGTCACATTCAAGAATTGCAAGACCGATATTAATTGCATTTCTGTAAAAAATTCTTGCAAATGTTGAAGCAATTACGCAAGAAATTCCACTGGCTTTAATTGCGATAGGAGCATGCTCTCTTGAAGAGCCACAGCCAAAGTTAGCCTCTGCCACCATAATATCGCCGGGTTTTACTTTATTTACAAAATCCTTATCTATATCTTCCATACAATGGGAAGCAAGCCAAGCATCATCGCTTTTGTTAAGATAACGTGCCGGAATAATAACGTCTGTATCAACGTTATCGCCGAATTTATGTACTGTGCCTTTTACTTTCATAACTTAATCCTCCAATGACGCAGGGTCTGCAATATAACCTTTAACGGCAGATGCTGCTGCAACAGCCGGTGAAGCAAGGTAAATTTCCGACTCAGTATGACCCATTCTGCCTACAAAATTCCTGTTTGAAGTTGAAACCGCCTTTTCGCCCTTTGCAAGGATGCCCATATGACCGCCAAGGCAAGGACCGCAGGTAGGAGTTGAAACAATGGCGCCTGCTTCAATAAAGATTTGAGTTAAACCTTCATTAATACAATCAAGATAAATTTGCTGTGTTGCCGGAATTACAATAACACGAACACCGTCGGCAACTTTATGACCTTTTATAATTGAAGCGGCTGTGCGCATATCTTCCATTCTGCCGTTTGTGCAAGAGCCGATAACAACTTGGTCAATTTTGATTTCGGGAACTTCATCAATAGTTTTTGTATTTTCAGGAAGATGAGGAAAAGCAACAGTTGGGCGAAGTGCTGACAAATCAACATTGATTACGCTTTCATACTCTGCGTCTTCATCTGCCTCATACACTTTATAATCACGAAGAGACCTGCCGTTAACATAAGCAAGAGTTACATCATCAACAGGGAAAATTCCGTTTTTAGCACCGCATTCGATAGCCATATTGGCGATAGTAAGTCTATCATCCATTGAAAGATTCTTAATGCCGTCGCCTGTAAACTCAAGACTTTTATAAAGAGCACCGTCAACACCGATTCTGCCGATAATATCAAGGATAACATCTTTACCGCTGATGTATTTCGGTTTAGAGCCTGTTACAACAACTTTAATTGCAGACGGCACTTTAAACCAAGCTTTACCTGTAATCATACCTGCTGCCATATCCGTTGAGCCTACACCTGTAGAAAAAGCACCCAAAGCGCCGTATGTACAAGTATGGCTGTCGGCACCGATAATGCAATCGCCGCAAGTAACAATGCCTTGTTCGGGAAGAAGCGCATGTTCAATACCCATTTTACCAACATCGTAATAATGAAGAATGCCGTGTTTTTTTGCAAATTCCCTTACCTGCTTACAGTTTTGAGCAGACTGAATATCCTTGTTTGGTGTAAAATGGTCCATAACAAGTGAAATTCTTGTTTTATCAAATACAGTATCCTTGCCGAACTTGCCCATTTCATTAATCGCAACCGGTGAAGTTACATCGTTGCCTAAAACCATATCAAGCTTTGCTTCGATTAACTGACCGGCAACAACGCTGTCAAGTCCTGCATGAGCAGCAAGGATTTTTTGAGTCATTGTCATTCCCATAGTTTTTCTCCTAAATAAATGTATAAAATTAAATATCTTCTGAAAATGAATCCGCACCACGGGCAAGTGATGTTACACCCGTTCTTGCAAGTTCAATAATACCGAATTCGGAAACTGCGCTTATAAACGCATCAACGCTTGAAGCAACGCCAGTAAGTTCCATAGTGAAACTTTCAAGGCTGACATCAATAATTCTTGCGCCGAATTTTCTGTTTACCTCAAGAAGAGCATTTTTTGTTTCAATGCCTTTTGCACGAACTTTTACTAAAAGAAGTTCGGAAGATACGGAATTTTCCGAATCAAGAATAGCAACTTTTTTAACTATTTCCAACTTTAAAAGCTGCATTTTAATTTGCCTTGCCAAATCCTCGTCTGCCTTTGTTTCAATAGTCATACGGGAAAAAGCGGTGTCTTCCGTTTCACTAACGGTTAAAGATTCAATATTAAAGCCACGGCGGCTGAAAAGGCTTGATACACGCATCAAAGCACCGCTTTGGTTATCTACAAGAACGGAAAATATAATACTTTGTTTCATTTTAATTCAACCTCCTATTCTTTAAAATGTTTCAATAATATCGTCTGCCGAGCCTCCCGGAGGAATCATAGGAAGAACGTTTGAATCAGGTGAAATTCTGCAATCCACAACAACAGGACCCATATAATCAACTGCTTCTTTAATAACAGAATCAATTTCGCTGTTGTTTTCAATTCTTAATCCCTTAACGCCAAAAGCTTCTGCAACTTTAACAAAATCTGTTTTTCTGTTAGGGTCTGTATCGGCAAAACGGTTGCCGTAAAAAAGTTTTTGCCACTGACGAACCATACCCAACACTTTATTGTTCATAACAATCATAACAACAGGAATGTTATATGAAGCCATAGTAGCAAGCTCATTAAGGTTCATATGGAATCCGCCGTCGCCAACAAACATAACAACACGCTTATTGGGGCATCCGTATGCAGCACCCATTGCAGCACCCATTGAATAACCCATTGTACCCAAACCGCCGCTTGTTAAAATAGTTCTTGGCTGCTTATACTTATAGAACTGAGCAGCCCAAAGCTGATGCTGACCAACGTCTGTAACAACGATTGTGTCATCCGGTGTATGCTTATCTACAGATTCAATTACCTTTTGCGGATTTACATAATCATCTATTTGATTTTGAACGAAAGGACGGCGCCAACCGTCTATTTCATCTTTCCATTCGGTATGAGAAAGAGGCTCCAGCGCATCTGTTAAAATCGGCAATACCTCTTTTAAGTCGCCTCTTAAATGATAATTTGATGGAACATTTTTATCCATTTCCGCAGGGTCAATATCAATATGTAAAACTTCTGCCTTTGGAGCAAATTTAGTTCTGTTACCTGCAACACGGTCTGAAAATCTTGCGCCGCAAGTAATAAGAACATCACACTGAGAAGCGGCACGGTTTGATTCATATCTGCCATGCATACCGATTAAACCTACATAAAGAGGATGTGAGCTGTTAAAAGCACCCAAACCCATTAATGAGGAAACTACAGGAGCATCTATTTTTTCTGCAAATGTTTTAATTTCTTCGCTTGCATCTGAAGAAATTGCACCGCCGCCCAAATAAATAAGCGGTTTTTTGCAATTTTTAAGAAGTTCAACTGCACGGGTAATGCAACTGTTTTTAGGCTTCGGAGTTTCATCCGGCTGTTGCTTCGGTGCAGGAACATATTCGCATGTAGCCGCAGTAATATCCTTTGGAATATCAACAAGAACAGGACCCTTTCTGCCGCTGATTGCAATTCTGAAAGCACTGCGCAAAGTATCTGCCAATTCTTCTACACTGCCAACCATAAAATTATGTTTTGTAATTGGCATTGTAATGCCCTTAATATCAACCTCTTGGAATGAATCCCTGCCAATCATGGAAGTGCCTACATTGCAAGTGATGGCAACAAGGGGAATAGAATCCATATGAGCAGTGGCAATACCCGTAACAAGATTTGTAGAGCCGGGGCCTGAAGTTGCAAAGCAAACGCCAACCTTACCTGTTGCCCTTGCATATCCGTCTGCCGCATGAGACGCACCTTGTTCATGAGCTGTAAGGACGTGATTAAACGTATCTCCGTATTTATAAAGTTCATCAAAAATGTTAAGAATAGTTCCGCCCGGATAACCGAAGACAGTGTCAACGCCCTGTTCTTTAAGAACTTCAAGAACTATTTGTGAACCGTTTAATTGCATAAAATCCTCTCCTATCTGTTTTGCAAAAATCGTGCTGTAATTTCAAAAATCTGCAAAATATATAAAATATATTTTAATCTCATAATAAAGCAAAGTCAAGATTTTATTTTGTTCTTGTAAAATGAATTGTGTTGTTATATACTTAATTGCAGATAAATTTTAAGGAGAATTCATAATGAAACTTGGTATAGTAGGTCTTCCAAATGTTGGAAAAAGCACTTTATTTAACGCAATAACAAATGCAGGAGCACAAAGTGCAAACTACCCGTTTTGCACAATTGAGCCTAATGTAGGTATGGTTTGTGTTCCCGATGAAAGGCTTGATAAGCTTGCAGAAATGTACGAGCCGGACAAATTTACGCCGGCAACCATTGAATTTGTTGATATTGCAGGACTTGTTAAAGGTGCATCAAAAGGTGAAGGTTTGGGAAACAAATTTTTAAGCCACATAAGAGAAGTTGATTCAATTATTCACGTTGTAAGATGCTTTGAAAACGATGATATTACGCACGTTGACGGAAGCATAGACCCTGCACGTGATATTGAAACAATTAACTTGGAACTTATTTTATCGGATTTAGACATATTGGCAAGAAGAATTGACAGCAGAAAAAAAGCCATGAAAGGCGACAAAACCATTGCAGGCGAAGTTGAATTTTTAGAAAGACTTTACAGTGAAATGGAAAGCGGCAAAACAGCAAGAGCCGTTGAAATAAGCGAAGATGAAAGCGAATACTTAAAAGAGGTTTCACTGCTTACAATTAAACCTGTTATTTATGCCTGCAATATGAGCGAAGACGATTTTTCAAACGGAATAGACAGCAACAAAAACTTTAATATCGTTAAAGAGATAGCAGCAGAAGAAGGTGCTGAAACGCTGCCTATTTGTGCTGAAATGGAAGCAGAAATAGCAACGCTTGACGAAGACGAAAAAGAAATTTTTCTTGCAGATATGGGACTTGAAAAAAGCGGCCTTGACAGACTTATCAAAAAAAGCTACTCACTTTTGGGCTTAATTTCTTTCTTAACAGCAGGTAAAAAGGAAGTTCGTGCATGGACTATAAAGAAAGGCACAAAGGCACCGCAGGCAGCAGGCAAAATTCACACAGACTTTGAAAGAGGATTTATAAGAGCCGAGGTTGTTGCATTTGACGATTTGGTTGCAAACGGCAGTCTTTCAGCCTGCAAAGAAAAAGGACTTGTAAGAAGTGAAGGAAAAGAATATGTAATGAAAGACGGAGATATAGTAGAATTCAGATTCAACGTATAATCTTTGTTAATGTTACACAAAAATTTTCTTGACTTAACAAAAAAATTGTTATATTATATTAATATGTGGAGGATTTTATGAATAAGTTAAGTGAATTGACGGAAAATGAAATTCTTTCACGGGCAAAAGAAGGAGATAATGAAGCACTGAACTTTATTATCAAAAAATACAGAAGTATGGCTGAAGCCATTGCCTCTAAAACAGACTGCAACACTTTTGAAAGAGATGACATTATTCAAGAGGGTATGATTGGTTTGCTGGCGGCAATAAAATCATTTGACACACAAAAAGGTGCCAAATTCAGCACATACTGCTTTTCATGTATTAACAATTCAGTTCAAACGGCACTCAGAAAAACCAGCAGAAAAAAAGATATTCCCGAAAGCAGTGTTATTCCTCTTGAGGAAGAATATGTGGGTAATTCTTCTGTTTACAGCAGTGCCGAAGATTCTTTCCTTGCACAAGAAAGCGTGTCTTTACTAACCAACTTATTAAACAGCAGTCTTTCAAAGTTTGAAAACAGCGTTTTAAGACTGCATATGCTTGGTTGCAGCTACAACGAAATCGGCGAAAAATTAAATAAAACGCCAAAAGCTGTTGATAATGCTTTACAGCGAATCCGAAAGAAACTTAAAGAAGTTTCCTTCTAAGCAAAGTTTAAGTTGCCCAGCAACAAATAATTTATAAGAGGTAAAAAATTATGTACGAAGACAAAACATTAATTTGCAAGGATTGCGGAAACGAATTTGTTTTTACAGCCGGCGAGCAGGAATTTTATGCGGAAAAAGGCTTTGTAAACGAACCGCAAAGATGTAAAGCCTGCCGTGATGCAAGAAAGGCAGCTGCAAGAGCACCGAGAGAAATGCACGACGCAACATGCGCAAACTGCGGTGCCGCATGCAAGGTTCCGTTTGTTCCGAGAGAAGACAGACCAGTTTATTGCAGTGAATGCTTTGCAAAGATGAAAGAAGAATAAAATTTCGCCTCGGCTTGACCGAGGCTTATTTTTTTGATTTATTTGAAAAATAATGCTTGACAATTCGTTTTGTGTATGATAATATAATCGAGCAGTTGTGCAGAGGTATCGAAGTGGTCATAACGAGGCGGTCTTGAAAACCGTTTGTCCGAAAGGGCGCGTGGGTTCGAATCCCACTCTCTCCGCTAGGCATTCGTGCCGCCGATAATTATATAGATTAATTAGAATCAACTATCTGGAGAAGTACCCAAGAGGTTGAAGGGACACCCCTGGAAAGGGTGCAGGTCGTTAATAGCGGCGCGAGGGTTCAAATCCCTCCTTCTCCGTCAGCTGTTGTAAGATGTCAAAAATACTTGAAAAAAGTTGTTGACAAACAGAAACGGTTATGATAAACTATCAAAGCTGTCGCTGAAAACAACAGCAAAGCAACACAGCTCTTGCGGAGCAAGAGGTTTTGATCTTTGACAAATAAACAGTAATGCAACCCTGAAAATTCCAAGATTTTCAGAG
>USJL01000010.1 GCA_900555015.1 uncultured Oscillospiraceae bacterium | reverse complement strand
GTCTGCGTTGCAGACATTTCCCCTGTTAGGGGAATAACCCTTTCACAAGGGAGGCTTATCGGTTATAAAAAATTAATCTTTAACAAGGGGGGCAAAGAGGTTACAAAAATAATACTTTTTATATTTTTTTCATAGGAAAATATGTTTTAAATCTTCTGAATAATCCTGAGTAATATTCTGCTTGCATTGCCGGCGATAAAATTTTTGATTCGTATTTTTGCTTTAACTTAATTATATCTTTAACACGTGGGTCGGGATTTGAAATTTTTATTTCATCGTAAACAGTCGGATTTGATGCGTCTGTAACTTTAATAATTCCTGTTTCTTCAGGCGGGCAAAACACGTTTAATTTGCCGCCGTCTTTTTCAATTTGTATACATTCGTTGTCTGATTCGGCAACAAAGTCAAAGTTGTTAACATCAGGATAAGTGTAGATTTCAAATGTTTCTTTGCCTGTGGGGTTTATAATGTAGTCGTAACAAAAATCGTTTTGTTCATTGCAGATTTTAATAAACTTTGTTTTTTCATCGCCTGCGTGTTCAAATGCTTCTATTTTAAGTAATGAGCAACTGCCCGTGTAGCTTTTAATTTTAATTGCTATCGTATCTGTTTCAACAGGTGCAAATTCAAAAATTGTTGCACTTCCGTTTTCTTTTAACTCGCCGGTTGCAAATGTTTTAATTCCAAGAGAAACAACTGCGTTAACAATATGGCTTGATAAATTTGGATTTTCATATAAATAAATGCAGGAAATTTTTCTTTTTTGCGGTAATTTTATCATCAGCATTTTATGTTCGTCTGCCGAATCTGCAACCCAAGCGTTATCGGCAGGTATGTTTTCAACATTGTTAACATTGTTGCTGTGTTCTGTTTTAAATTCGGTTAAGTGGCTTGCGTTGCCGCTGCTTGCGGAAATTTCGGCATTATAAAGCACGCTGTCTGTTCTTTTTTGCCAAAAAACTTTATCGCCGTTTATAATTTTATTTGCGTGGTCTGTGGCGGTTTGGCTGCAGTATTCCGCCATTGCTTTATAAGACAGTGTGTTTTGTAAAACCCTTGAAAGACTTTCCTTTGCAACAGAAAAACGAACTCTGTCTTTAAAAGAATAAAAACTCACCTCTTCCATATATGGCGTATTATATGGATTTTCTGTTGATTTAATGTTAATTGTGTAAAAATCTTTTTTGCCTGCCCAAGCTGTTGAATATGCAAAACCTTTAAAAACACTTGGTGTATAAAGGGGATTTGCTGCTAAAATTTCACCCATTGCTTCTTCAAAAAGCATTGAAAGCGTGCGGTGATCGGGGTGGCTGTCGTAATCACAGCAAAAAACAGTGTCCGGCTTAAATTCTGTTAAAACATCTTTAATATCGTTTTTTAAATTGTTTCTTGTATATTCTTCATCTTTATACGGCTTGTGGTTTTTAGCGCCGTATGTAGTCTTAATACCGTAAACAGAGTTTAATACTTCGTCATCGGCACAGTTGTAAATTGAAATACCTTTACTGTTGCACAGGCTGTCGCCGTATCCTAAAATTATAATGTTTTCTTCATTAATTTTATATTTTTCGGCAACTTTAATTGCTTCTTTAATTCTTGTTTTTCCTATTCCGTGAAAATCGCCGTTTGTTGTAAAAACAATGCGTACAGTTGAATTGTTTTTTATATATTCTTCTATAATTCCGCCGTATAAGTTAATTTCATCATCCATATGGGGCGAAAAAAACATAACGTTTTTATTTGCATAAACACTGCTTCTGTTGACTTCGGGAAAATCGTATGCAGTGTCTTTTTTCATTAAAACACCTGAAATTACGGAAAGAATAATTGTTGCCGCCAATGCAACGGAAACTATTACAAACAGCAAAACGGTAAGCGCGGAGGGAACCGGAATAAGTCCTGCGCTGACAAGTCCAACATCAAGTATGCCGAGCATTAAATATGTTTGCAAAATTCTTGATTCGATTTTTATGTTAAGTGCGGCAGTTAAAAAAATAAAAATTGCTGTTAAATATTTTAATGCAAGCAATGTGTAATTGCTGAAAAATCCTATTATAATCGCAACTATGCAAAGCACAATCAGCAGTGCAGTTACCGGAACGGCAAAGCCTTTCTCTTCATACGGCTTTATTTTTTTCCAATTTACTTCAACCATTTTTACCCCTTCTTCAATATGTTTATAATTTTAATTAATAATCTTTATTTGATAAGATAACAAATTTGAAAAAAATAGTCAAATAATTTAGAAAAAGTATTGACAGTGTTATTTTTTATGGTATACTTAGATTGTAATCATTACAATGTAGCAAGGAGAGAGACAATGCAACACGATGAAATTATTGCTTTGTTTAAAAAAATGAAGTTTCGTGCAACGCCTCAGCGAATTGCAGTTTTTGATTATGTTTCAAACCATAAAACTCACCCCGATGTGCTTGAGATTTATGATAATGTTTTAAGCCAAAATCCAAATTTTTCCAAAACAACGGTTTATAATGCATTAAAGGCTTTAACTGATAAAGGCTTGCTTATGGCTGTTTCTATTGACGGCGAAAGAATTCGCTATGATGCAGATACAAGTATACACGGTCATTTTCGCTGTAAGGATTGCGGAAAAATTTATGATTTTAAAGTTGATAATGTGAACTATGAATTGCCAAGCGGTTTTATTGTTCACCAAAAAGATGTTTATTACAGTGGGCTTTGTCCTGACTGTAGCAATAAATAAAAAATTTTAAACATATAAAAAGGAGTTATTATTATGTCTAAAAAGTATTATTGCCCTGTATGTGGCTACGAAAGTGATGAACCGATTGAAATTTGCCCTATTTGTAAAGCAAAAATGGCTGTTCGTGAAGACAATCAAATGGGTTGGGCTGCAGAACATGTTGTTGGTATTACAGACGGAGTAAGAGAAGAAATCGTTCAGGGTCTTCGTGATAATTTCAACGGCGAATGTTCAGAAGTAGGTATGTACCTTGCAATGGCAAGAGTTGCTCACAGAGAAGGCTATCCTGAAATCGGTCTTTATTGGGAAAAGGCAGCTTATGAAGAAGCAGAGCATGCTGCTAAATTTGCAGAAATGCTTGGTGAAGTTGTAACAGATTCCACAAAGAAAAACCTTGAAATGAGAGTTGCTGCTGAAAACGGTGCAACAGCAGGTAAGGTTGCTCTTGCAAAAATGGCTAAAGAAGACGGACTTGACGCTATTCACGATACTGTTCATGAAATGGCTCGTGATGAAGCAAGACATGGCAAAGCTTTTGAAGGTCTTTTGAAGAGATATTTCGGTTAATTCGATACTTTATTAACAAAAGAATCCCCAAGATTAACTTGGGGATTCTTTTTGTTTTATTTGTTTTTATTTTTCTTTTTAATTATAGCAGTAATTGTAATTGCGGCGATAACTGTAATTATTAACGCTGCGGCAGTTGCAGGAATTGCAATTTTTATAGCAGGGGGTAAATATTTACCTTCAATTTCCGGGAATTTATCTTTAATTGTAAATAAATTTGCACCGTTGTTACTGCCGTATGTAATTCTTATAACGTTTACACTGTATTTTTTTGCATTAAGTGTAACGGTGTTTCCGTTAACCGTTAAATCTTCTTCAGTAGGCGCAACATAATAAGGTTTATTTATTTCGTTGCAGGCCGATTTGTAATCACCGCTTATTGTTTGAACAGATGCGGCGTTAATGTTTTCAAATCCGTCAATATTAATGTTAACGCTTGTGTTTTCTTTGCTTGAATTAACAAGTTTTACATAAACGGTTTGGTTTTGTGTGTCCACAGTTACTGACTGTGCAAGTTGAGAAACGGGAACATCACTGTCAAAATCGGCATTAATGTATTCGCTTCCTATATTGTTTGCATAAAGTGCCTGCACAAAGTAACTTGGCGTAAGCACTGTGCTTTGTGAATCAAACCAAATTTCGTTAACTGCCCAGTTTTGGGAATTAATCTTTGCAAATGTGGGGGCATATGCGCTCATTGCTACAATATCGCTGTTTCGTTCAAATCCAGTCATATATGCGGCTTCTTCCAACGCCTCTGCCATGTTGCTTTTTGTTTGAATTGTGCCAATTCCGTTAGCTGTTGCGGCATATTCGCCAACAAACACTTTTGCACCGTTTCTGTCATAACCGTCATATCTGTTGTTAATCTCGTACATATAATCACGGCTTGTATAATAATGCTCGTCAACAAAGCAATCGGTGTATTTATCGTTAACTGTTTTCCATGCATATTCAAAATCTTTTCCGTCAAGCCAGGTACCGGATGTTGTTATAATTTGAATGTCAGGATATGCGGCTTTTATTTCTTTGTAAAGAGCTTCAAAATTACGCCAATACACTTCGCCCCAATTTTCATTGCCCAGTTCAATATATTTTAAACCGTATGGCTTAGGATGACCGTATGCTGCACGTAAAGCCCCCCAATATGTTGAATTTGCGTCGCCGTTTGCAAATTCAATTAAATCAAGAATATCTTGTACATAGTTATTCCATTGATGTGTTCCGGGAGTTAATGCAACGGTTTCAAGGTAACTGTTCCAATCTTCCTCGCTTTTGTAATTTAATGCATTTACTTCATTAATTCTGTTTTCAACATCTTTTTCTTCAATATTTCTTTCCGTTAAAAGATAATTTTTAAATTCATCATCTGTCATAGAAAGCTTTTTCAGTGCGTCAACATTTAAGTCAAAACCGTTTCTGCCTTGGCATGTTAAGCCAACGTTAAGGCAGGGAACAGGTTGGGCATTTAAATCATCGCAAAGGTTAAAATATTCGCCGTATCCCATAAAGTTGGTGTTTATGTAGTAATCGCCTGCATCATCGTTTCGCCATACGTTGTATGTTTGTTTTCTTTCTTCTACGGGACCTATTGTGCTTTTCCAATTAAACAGGTTGTCAAGAGAATCACCCTCGCAAAAGCATCCGCCGGGGAATCTTATGAATGTCGGATTTTGATTCTTTAAAGCCTCAACCAAATCGGTACGAAGTGTTGTGTATTGCCATTTGCTTTCGCCGTAACCGTAAGAGTTTTGGGGAATAAGCTGTGCAAAATCAAATTGAAGAGAGCCGGTGCCGTTAAATTCAACGGCAAAGCCGCCGTCTTCTGTTTTTGCAGATTCAAGTTCGCAGGCAACCTTTCTCCAATCTGCATTGCAGTTTGAAATATCAATTTCATAAACTTTGTTGGCATTTGATTTTGAATCAAGATAAACTCTTACCGTTCCGCTAAAATCAATATTTTTAATGTAGCAGGAAAAATCATATTTTTCCCCTTCTTTGAATCCCATATCAGCTTGTGATTGTGATTTTTTATCAGGAGTCCAAGTTTTGTATTTCCAATTTTCAACGCAGCCCAAATTTTTAATTGTGCCTTTTCCGGAAACGGTAAGCAGTTCATAATTTGGGTTGTTAATGTTCATTGCGTTTTCGGTTTTAATTTCGTGCTTTATGTTGTCAAATGTCCAGTACGCTTCGTTAAAATCGGTATTTTGACCGTCACCGTCATTATATTCAAAGCTGTTGTTGTAAATTAAATTTGAAACAAGACCGCCGTCGCAAGCTTTTGAAATATCTTCTATAAACGCACCGTAAAGAGTGGGCGAAACAGAATGAGAGATATTGCTTTTTGAAATGTTTAAATTAACATTGTTTTCTGCGGTAACACCCATGGGCATAATGGTACTGCCGGCTATTATTACAGCCGCCAATGCCGCCGATAATATTTTTTTCATAAATTTCTCCCTTTTTGTATTATAGGTTTATTTTATCATTAAATTCTGCGTTCTGTCAAAGCCAACCGCAAAATATGGCATAAGTAACAAATATATTGAATTTTTTTATTGAATATGCAATAATGATAAAAAAGTGTTTTTAGGTGGTAAATATGACGGAAAAAGAAAAAATGCTTCTTGGTAAAATTTATGACCCGAGCGATAAAGAACTTGAACAGTTAAGGGATAACGCTCATAAATATTCAAAAATGTATAATGATACTTTTGAAAGCCAGCAAAAGGAAAGAGAAGAGATTTTAAATAAGCTTTTGCCAAACAGAGCAGAAGGCGCATGTATATTAGGTCCTGTTTATTTCGATTACGGTGTTTTTACAACTATAGGCAAAAACTTTTTTGCAAATTTTAATTTTACGGTTCTTGATGTTTGCCCTGTTAAGATAGGGGATAATGCGTTTTTCGGTCCAAACGTTACACTTGTTACGGCAGTGCATCCGTTTAGGTATCAAGACAGAAATATTAGATTCAGAGAAAACGGTGAACCTTATGATTTTGAATATGCAAAACCAATTACAATAGGTAATAACTGTTGGCTTGCAAGTAATGTTACCGTTTGCGGCGGCGTTACAATAGGTGACGGATGCGTTATCGGCGCCGGCAGTGTTGTTACAAGAGATATTCCGGCAAACAGTTTGGCAGCAGGTAATCCCTGTAGAGTTATAAGGGAAATAACGGAAAAGGATTCCTTGGAAAACCATAAAGAATTATTTTAATTTTTATAAGCATAAAAAACAGTGCCTGTTTAAAAGGCACTGTTTTTCTTTATTTTTATTCATTTTCATTCATTAACTTTTCAGCAATTTTTTTCATTGATTTTCTGCATTCATCGGTTATAGGCAAAAACGGTTTTCTGCATTGACCCATATCAATGCCCATTTCTGTTAAAATTGCTTTTTCCGACTGGAATACGCCGTATTTAATCATTTCGCAAATAATTTCGTCTGCTTCGTTTTGAAGTTGCTTTGCTTTTTCAATTTCACCGTTGTTAAAGCATTCCATAATCTTTTTGAACTTTTTGCCCATAAAATTGTATGTGCTGCCGATTGCACCGTCTGCGCCCATGCCCAAGCCTGCAAGCAATGTTTCGTCAAATCCGTTGTAAACAACTATTTCACGGTTAAGGTGCTTAAACTGCTGAAGTGCAAACATATCGCTTGATGTGTGTTTGATTCCTATAAATTTATCATTTTCAAACAGTTTATTTGCAATGTCTTTTGTTAATGCAAAGCCGCCGGAATTTGGAAAATTGTAAATAATCATAGGTAATTCCGTGCTGTTAACAATATCGTTGTAATATCCTAAAATTGCGTCAAGCGTAAATCCGTAATAGTAAGGAGCAACGGCTGAAATAGCGTCATATTCCAATTTTTCCGCACATTTTGCCATTCTGATTGCGTCTTTGGTGGAAATAGTTCCTACGTGGGCAATAAGTGTTGCTCTGCCTTTGTTTGCTTCTTTTACACATTCAAAAACCTGCATTCTTTCTTCAGGTGAAAGAAGCAGTCCTTCTCCGGTGCTTCCGCCAACATAAAAACCGTCAATTCCGTTTTGAATGTTGAATTCCACAAGTTTTTTTATTGAATCAAAATTAATGCTTTCATCTTCGTTAAACGGAGTTAAAAGGGCTGCAAATAATCCTTTAAACTTATTCATTGTTTTTTCCATTGTATTCTTCCTTATCTTCAAAAACTTTTGCAAAATGGCTTGTAATGTCCATGGGTCGTGTTACTGCACTGCCTATAACAACTGCATAGGGGTGGCATTGCAAAACTTTTTCAAGCTGTGCCGTGTCCCAAATTCCGCCTTCGGCAATGATTTTTGCATTAAGCTCTGTAACCATTCTGTTTAAAAATTCGTAATCGGGAATAGAAATTCCTTTTGTGTATTCTGTATAGCCTCTCATCGTGCTGCCAATGTAGTCAAATCCCAATTCGTCTGCTCTTTTTGCTTCGCTGAAGTTTGAGCAGTCTGCCATAATTTCAACGTTGGGCGCATTTTTACGAATATAATCAACCAAATCTTCAAGTTTTTGTTCGTTCGGTCGCACTCTGTTGGTTGCATCAAGAGCAATTACTTCGCACCCTGTTTCAATAAGTGCTTTAACTTCTTTAAGCGTGGGCGTTATGTAAACATCACTGTCGGGATAAACCGCTTTAATAATTCCTATAACCGGCACATCAACTTCTTTTTTTATTGCATTAATGTCTTCAACATAATTTGCACGAATGCCTTTTGCACCGCCTAAAACAGCAGCCCTTGCAAAATGGTGCATAATGTTCAAGCCGTAAAGCGGTTCACCCTTTACTGCCTGACAGGAAATAATAAGTCCTCTGTTTAAATTTGCCATAATATCACCAACTTTCGCAAAAATTATATCACTTAATATTTACATTATCAATAGTTTGTTGCTTTAATATTTGTTATTTGATATAATCTTTTTGGGTGATAATTTTATGTATAAAAAAACTTTAAACGGAATATGGAAAATAACTCTTTGTTCTTCCGCAAAGCAATGTGAAGCACAGGTTCCCGTTTCCGATTATAATGCTTTGCTTAAAGCAGATATTATAGATGACCCTTTTTACGGCGAAAATGAAACGAAATGCCTTTATATTGCAGAAGAGGATAAAATATTTGAAAGAACATTTTCAGTTGACGAAGAGAATTTAAATTATAAAAATATAGTGTTAAGCTGTGATATGTTAGATACTTTGGCAGAGATTTTTATAAATGAAAAACCTGTTGCCAAAAGTCAAAATGCATATGTGCCTTTTAAAAAGAATGTTAAAGAATTTTTGGCTTTAGGCGAAAACAGCATAAAAATATTGTTTAAATCGCCTGTTAATTACGTTAAGGAAAGGCAAAAGAAAAATCCGTTGCCGCCAAATGCCAACGGAATAAACGGCGTTCCTTACATAAGAAAGCCGGCTTGCCATTTTGGCTGGGATTGGGGAATTAACCTTCCTTTCTCGGGAATTATCAAAGATATTGATTTGCTTTTATATGATGACGCCGTGTTGGATTTTGATGTTAATCAACACATTGATAACGGAAAAGCCACCGTTACCGTTGATTTGGAATGCTGTGGAACCCCTGATGTTAACGGTAAAATTATTTGCCCAAACGGTAATGAAATTTCTTTGAATTTTAAAAATAATCACAGCAGTGTTGTTATTGAAAATCCCGAGCTGTGGTGGACAAGAGAGTTAAGCGGCAGGGAAACACAGCCGCTTTACGAAATTAAAGTTAATGATATTTCAAAAAAAATCGGCATAAGAACTGTTGAATTAAATCGCAGCGCAGATGAATACGGTAACAATTTTCAATTTGTGTTAAACGGTGTGCCTGTTTTTGCCAAGGGTTCAAATTTAATTCCTTCAGACGCTGTTGGAGACAGAATTTGTAAGAAAAGCCATGAAAAAACAGTTGAAGACGCAATTAAGGCAAACTTTAATATGATAAGAGTTTGGGGCGGCGGTTATTATGCAGATGATGATTTGTGCAGCCTTTGCGATGAAAAAGGTATTTTGATTTGGCAGGATTTTATGTTTGCCTGCCTTATGTATCCTTTTTATGATGAAGAATTTTTAAGCAGCGTTAAGGCAGAGGTTAAATCAAATGTTAAACGAATGAAAAGCCACCCAAGTCTTGCGTTGTGGTGTGGAAACAATGAAATAGAATTTATGTTTTCGTATATGCCGGAAAAGTTAAAAATTGTTCAGTGGTACAAAAAATTCTTTTATGAAATTTTGCCCGGCGAAATCAGAAAAGCAGACGCTGATACGCCGTATATCGAAACATCACCTATAGGTAAAGGGTTTAGAAAAAATATTACCGGAGATGCTTGCGGCGATACTCATATGTGGCATGTTTGGCACGGAAGCAAGAATTTAAAATACTACAGAAAAAGACTTACAAGATTTTGCAGTGAGTACGGAATGGAATCTTTGCCGAGTATTGATTGTATCAGGTCTTTTGCAGATGACAGTGAACTTGATTTATATTCAAAAACAATGCTGTTTCACCAAAAATGTTTAAGCGGCAACGGCAAAATGCTTTATTATTTGCTTGAACGTTTTTATGCTCCCGTTAAATTTGATGATTTGATTTATTTAACAGGCGTTGTTCAAATGGAATGTATAAGGGACGCAACAGAGCATTTTAGGCGTCATAAAGGCAGATGCAACGGCTCTCTTTGGTGGCAGTATAACGATTGCTGGGGTGCTCCAAGCTGGTCTTCTGTAGATTACAGCGGAAAATGGAAGCCGCTTATGTATGCATCAAAGCAGTTTAATGCGCCGTTTACCCTTTCAATTTGTGATAATAAAAACAGCGTTGATATTTTTGTTCTTAATGATTTGCTGCAAAATAAAAATTATAAAATTGTTTACGGTGCGGTTGAATTTAACGGAAATGTTGTTTTTGAAAAGGAAGTTCAAGGTGTTTCTGCGGCAGGAAAATCAGTAAAAGCAGTAAGTTTTTCAACTGTAGGATTAAATAAAAAAAGAACTTCAATTTTTGCAAAACTTTATTGTGATGATGAACTGATTTGTAAAAAAACAGCCGTTTTGCTGCCTGAAAGAAAATTGGTGCTTGATAAGGCAAAACTTTCCGTTTTGGTAACTGATAATAAAATTTCAATAAAATCAAACACCTTTGCCCGTGGCGTTTATATAGATGTTTTGGGCAGTAATCAAGTGCTGTCGCAAAACGGATTTGATATTGAAGCAGGCGAAACCGTTGATGTTTATTTGGAAGAAAAGGCAGAACCTTCAAGCGTGCGTGTTAAATGTGTAAATAATATTGAATTTGATAAATCAAAGTTCAAAAGGTTTTTAAAGCGTTTTTCATTCAGCATCAAGCCCGAAAATATTGTAAACAGAATTTATTATTCGGTAAGTTAAATTTTATATTGCATTTTTATTTTTCATAGTTTATAATCTCCTTGTCAGTTCGCAAAATCCTGACCAGGCAAATTGTTAATTTGTCTTCTAAAAACAAAACTAAGGAGAAAAGTAAATATGAGAAACAAAAAAGTATTGGTTATTGTTCAAACAGCGTTAATTGCAGCAATGTATGCCGCTTTAACTTATGCCCAAAATTTCATTTTTCCGGGCACAACCTCGGCGGCTGTTCAGTTTCGTGTGTCGGAAGTTTTAAATGTGCTTGCACTGTTTACTCCGGCGGCAATTCCAGGTTTAACAATAGGCTGTGTTTTATCAAACATAGTTAATATCGGTCAGGGGCTTCCTCTTGATATGATATTCGGTTCTCTTGCAACACTGGGTGCCACAACTTGTATGTATTTGCTTAGGAACGTTAAAATTAAAAATTATCCGTTTCTTGCAATGCTTATGCCGGCGATTTTTAACGGTGTTGTAATCGGCTGGGAAATTGAAACGTTTTTTGTTGACGGTCCGTTTATTTGGGCAGATTTTTTTGTTCAGGGCGGTTTGGTTGCCTTGGGCGAGTTAGGCGTTCTTCTTGTTCTCGGCACGATGTTTTATTTTATTATTGTTAAAAGAGGACTTGATAAAAAAGTTCTTAAAAATAACGCTTGAATTTAATAATTGCAAATGTTTAAAAGCACCGACAGGTTAGTCTGTCGGTGCTTTTTGTTGTTAAAAAACATTTGAAAAGGTTATCATTGAACTTTCGTAAATTTGCTTTAATTCGCTTTTTGCTTCTATCAGCGTGTCATCTGAGCCTTCTGCGTCGTAATTTGAAATATCCTTTAGAGTGTTTATGGAAACATCTGCGCTTTGAATAATGGAATGGTCTGTAACAAGCGTTATCTTCTTATAATATTTGTTCCATTCCGTCGTTATTTCTTTGCAATATTCTGCTTTTTCCGTTTCGTCTTCACATTCAAGTGCATTGTCTATTGCTTTTGTAATGTTTTCATAACCGTTTTTAACGGTGATTTGCTCAAAAGTGCAAACGCCGAGTGCCAATATAATAAATAATACTGAAAACCAAATTCTTTTCATAGCCAACCTCTTTTAATTGTTTGATTTAGGAATAATAAATGTGTTGCCG
Organism: uncultured Oscillospiraceae bacterium; assembly: GCA_900555015.1. GTDB lineage: Bacteria > Bacillota > Clostridia > Oscillospirales > Acutalibacteraceae > Eubacterium_R. Next base: position 47,820 of record USJL01000010.1, on the reverse strand, counting down.
TTATTGTCTATTGTTAATAGCATAATATCGGAAATGTTTTTGTCTGTGCTTTGAACCAGCAGTTCAATTTCACTGTTTTTGATTTTTTCTTTTCCAAAGTATTCTGTTACCGGTTTTCCGTCTATTACTATTGATATGGGCGTAGAGTTTTCTTCTACGGAAAGATTTAAGCCTTTGGGAGTAACAGGTTGGTGTTCTGCTTTTTGTAAAACAGATACGGAGCCGTTTGTTTCAATAACGGCGTCTTGCACCGTAGAAATGTCAAACACGTCTTTTTGCCTTACGGCGTCAATTAAATCATCCATTGTAAACCGCAGGCGTTTCATTTGTTCTTGGTCTACTTTGCCGTTTTTTATTACAAAAATCGGCTTTCCCTGAAGCAAATTTCTGAAAGTAAAACTTTTCATGGAAAGCGCAGAGGCTAAAATTTCAAATGAAACAAAAATTAATATGGGAATAAACATATTTGCCAGGGGCATACTGTTGTCTTCCAGCGGAATACTTGCCACTTGTGAAACAAGCACGGTTATTACAAGTTCATGGGGTTTTAATTCGCCTATTTGCCGTTTTCCCATAATTCTTACGGCAAGAATAACCGTAATGTAAATAATTATTGCTCTTATTAATGTTATGCTCATTTTTATCACCGTAAATATTCTTTGCATAATGATTTGAATTATTGAAAAAATATTACAGGTGTTAATATGGAAAATATTTATTCTTCTTATTCTGATAACAAAAATCGTTTGGAACGTGAATTTGCGGATTGCTCTGATTTTTTGCTTCGTGAATGTGTTGTTTGCGGTACAAAATGTATTGTTTGCGTGCTTGACGGAATGGTGGATTCTCTTCAATTATCTCAAATGATAATGACTCCCATGCTTCGCTTTAAAGGCGAATATAAAAGTGAAAACGAGTTGTTTGATTTAATTAAAACTGCGGTTATTGATTCGTTGGAGTTAAGCGAAGGCAAAACTTTTGAAGATATTTATTATTATTTGGCGTCAGGTTTTGCAATAGTTATTTTTGACGGCGTTGCAAAATATCTTGCCTTGGGAATACAAGGCTTTGCAAAAAGAGAACCGGACGAATCGTCTAACGAATCAAATATTAAAGGTGCAAAAGAATGCTTTACCGAAACGCTGAACGATAATAAAGCACTTATTCGGCGGCGTATAAAAAGTCCTGATTTAAAATTAAAGCAAATAAAAGTGGGTGAAAGCGCAAAAACCTCTGTGGTTATTGCATATATGAACAGTGTTGCCGATAAAAAGTTGGTTGATGATGTTGAAAAACGAATAACATCCGCACCGATTAAAAATTTGCAGGATTATGGGGAGTTAACGCCTTTTTTAAACTCCGACATAGATTCCTTTTTTAAAGCCGTAGGTAATACAGAAAGACCGGACACGCTTTGTTCAAAACTTTTGGAGGGCAGGGTGGCTGTGCTTGTGGACGGCTCTCCTTTTGCGTCATATGTGCCTTATTTATTTTCCGATAATTTTTCTACTGTAGACGACTATGATAATCAGCCTTTTTATGCCACAATGAACAGAATTTTAAAGTATTTTTCTTTTGTTATTTCTGTTATATTACCGGGGTTTTATGTTGCTGTGGGTACATTTCATCAAGAACTTATTCCCACATCTCTTATGTACACTATTGCCGTTGCCGAAGCAACTACGCCTTTTTCTTTAATGCAGGAGTCAATAATGATTTTGGTACTGTATGAGATAATGAGGGAGGCAGGGTTGCGTTTGCCTAAATCAATAGGTCATGCCGTTTCAATTATAGGTGCTCTTGTTATAGGCGACGCTGTTGTTAATGCCGGTCTTGTTGGTGCACCCATGCTTGTGGTGGTTGCCGTAACTGCCATTGCGTCTTACGTTATTTATCCTCTTTACGAAAGTATTTCTGTTTTAAGATTAATTTTTATTTTACTTGGCGGTCTTACGGGTATTTATGGCATTGTTTTGGGCATGTGCGTGCTTTGTGTTAATGTTGCGGCATTAAATCCTTACGGCGTTCCTTACACTTCGCCGATTTCACCGCTTAACAAAGAAAGTATAGGAGATATTTTTTACAGAGAAAGTTGGCGGAAGCTTGTTAAACGAAATGTTAAAATACAAGATTTAAGAGGTGCGGATATTGACAAAATATAAAACAGGCAAAATTGCTCCGTTGGCATTGCTTACAATAATTTTTATTTCAAAAGTTTTAACTGCTTTTACTACCGGAACAGTGTTTTCAAAGGGCGTGTTTGCACCTGATATGGCATTTAGTATAATTATTTCCTATTTGCTGAATCTCGTTTTGTCTTTTCCTGTGATTTACGGGCTTGAAAGCGGAAAAAGTCCGTTGAATTTAAAAAGCCTGTCCACCGGGTACGGCGTTTATTTTGTGTTTTTAGGTGCCGTTATTATAAGCAGATTTTCTTATTTTGCCGCAACTGAATTAAATCCCGATTCAAACCCTATGTTTTATTGCGTGTTTATAATTGCTTTTTGCGTGTATGCGGCAGGGTTGGGTGCTGAACCGATTTCTCGCTTTGCTTCTCTTGTTTTTGCAATTTGCGTGATTGGCATTTTAATTATTGCGCTTTTGGGCACAAATGAATTTCAACTTATGAATTTATTTCCGTTTACTCAAAATTCAACCGGTAAAATTTTTATTAACGCAATTAATTTTTCGGCAGACCCAAGTGAATTTGTTGTTCTTTACAGCTTGTATAACCAAATAAACGGTAACATAAAAAAGCCGTTTTATATTTCTCAGGCAATGTCTTATGCCGTGGGTTTGCTTGTGGTTTTGCTTGTGCTGGGTGTTTTGGGAAACACGGCAAATCTTTCCGTTTTTCCTATGTTTAAGGTCTCGCAGGTTGCGAAGTTTTCAGATAATGAGCGGCTTGATTCCGTTTATACGGCGTTTTGGATTTTTGCCGTATTTTTAAAGTCAACGGTTTATATATACGGTGCGTCTCAAATGATTGCAAAATCATTTTACAAGGTTAATCATGAAAAAAGATGTGTTATTTCAGGCGTTGCCGTTTTGGTATTAAGCTTGCTTTTTGTTCAATTTAACAGCTTGGTTAAGGTTTATCAAATTGTAATGGCTGTGCTTTATGCTGTTTTTTGTGTTGCTGTTCCCGTTGCCTGTGCTGTTTTTCAAAAAAAGGACAAGGGGGCGGAGTTAATTGAAAAATTTTAAAATAATTATTTCCCTTGCTCTGATTATTTTTTTGATTTTAGGCGGAAAACCAAGAAATAATTTAAGAGATTTAAGCGTTGTTGAAGGAATAGGAATAGATTATGAAAGCGGAGAGTATACGGCAACGGTTCAAAGTCTTAATTTGTCAAAAGAGGGCAGCGGAGCGGAAGCGCTTTCAGGCAATGTTACAATGAATAATACAGGCAAAGGAAAAAATATTGCCGCCGCTGTTGACGACGTTTCAAAATCAATATCAAAAAAGCAGTTTTTCGGGCAAAGCAGGGTTATGATTTTTGGAATGAATATAGCACAATCATCTCTTGAAAGCAGTTTGGATTATTTTTTACGCAGTATAGATTCACGCTCTGATGTTTATGTTGCAGTTTCTTCTCAAAAAGCATCTGAAATTATTGAAAGTAAGGAAAATGATGCCCTTGTGCCTGCTCAAACAATATCTTCTCTTTTAAGTTTAAGTGAAAAAAGCGGTTTTGGCGCCTATGTTACAACAAATGATTTGCTTAATGCCTATGCCGATAAAACGTCGGACATATATTTGCCTGTTTTATCGGCTGAAAATGATGCCGTTAAAGTTATAGGTATTGCCGTTTACAGTGAAAACAAACTTGTTAAAATTTTAAACAGTGAAGAAACATTCGGATTTTTGTTTTTAACCAATAAAATAGATAACGGACTTTTGGAATTTGAAGATGAAAATTTAGGCGAAGTAAATGCCAAAATTATTTCGTCATCCACAAAAGTTTCTGCAAATTATGAAAACGGAAAAGTCATTTATAAAGTGAAAATTAAAACTAAAATAATGCTTAATCAGGTGGAAAACGGTGCGCTTAATTTTTTAACCCAAAAGGATTTAAAAAACATTCAAAATTTGGCAAACAAAAAAATTGAAAACCTTTGCCTGTCGGCATTTAATACCTGTATGGCAAATAAAAGCGATGTTCTTCGCATTGGCGACTGTCTTGCTATGAAATCACCCGGTGCATATGATTTATTAAGCGATGATTGGCACAATAATTTGCAAAATTGCTGTTTACAAATCAGCGTAAACTGCAATTTAAATAAAATCAGTGAGAATTCGGAAACAAACTAATATCAGCTTTCTCCTGTTCAAACATGGTGGCAAGCTCGCTGTTTGTTGATTTTGAAGTGTTTGAAAAAGATGCAACGGCAGGTATTGCCAATGTCAAAATAAACAAAACAATAAAAATAATTACGGCTTTTTTCAATAATAACCCTCCTTGACTTTGAATATGTAAATAGAGTATAATATTAAATTATTATTATATTAATTCTTATATTTTATATATGTAGGGGGATAAATATATGTCATCAAATTATATTTCTCCGATTTCTATGGAGGCTATTTCAAATTTATGCGACGAAATAGGGAAAAATAACAAAATTAAACAGGGCGATTTTTCACGTTACCATGTTAAAAGAGGACTTAGAAACGAAGACGGAACAGGCGTTATGGCAGGTTTAACAAAAATCTGCTCTGTTGAAGGTTATTATATACTTGACGGTGAAAAGGTTCCAAAGGAAGGTAAGCTTTCTTACAGGGGATACGATATTAATCAAATTGTTGCAAATTGTAAAAAAGAAAACCGTTTTGGATTTGAAGAAGTTGTTTGGCTTCTTCTTTTCGGTCAGCTTCCTACCGTTGACCAACTTGCCTCACTTCAAGAGGTTATTTCCGTTTGCAGGGAATTACCTGAAGATTTTGTTGAAGATATGATTATGAAACATGCTTCAAAAGATATTATGAATAAAATGGCCCGTTGTATTATGTGCCTTTATTCTTATGACGAAAATCCGGATGATATTTCAGTGCCAAACGTACTTCGTCAAAGCCTTCAGCTTATTGCTCAGGTTCCTACAATTATGAGTACGGCTTATCAGGTTAAAAGAAGAGCGTTTGACGGCAAAAGTATGTATCTTCACCCGATTAAGAAAAATCAGTCTACTGCCGAATATATTTTAAATCAACTTCGTTCTGATAAAAAATTTACAGATGAAGAGGCTAAATTGCTTGATATTATGCTTATTCTTCATGCAGATCACGGCGGTGGTAACAACTCCGCATTCTCAACACGTGTGTTAACATCCAGCGGTACTGATACTTATTCTGCCATTACCGCAGGCTTCGGCTCTCTTAAAGGACCACGTCACGGCGGCGCAAATATTAATGTTGCACACATGATGAATGAAATTATGGCAAATGTTTCAAATCCTACAGATGAAGGTCAGGTTAAAGATTACCTTGTTAAAATTTTAAATAAAGAAGCAGGAGACGGATTGGGATTAATATACGGAATGGGTCATGCCGTTTACACTGTTTCAGACCCAAGAGCCGTTATTTTGAAAGAAAACGCAAGAAATCTTGCTTGCAGCGCCGGCTTTGAAAAAGAATTTAAAACACTTGAAAATGTTGAAAAAGTTGCACCGGATTTACTTCGTGAATTTAAAGGCAACGATAATCAAATTTGTGCAAATGTTGACTTGTATTCAGGCTTGGTTTATAAAGTTTTAGGAATTCCGGAGGATTTATATACACCGCTTTTTGCAAGCGCAAGAATTGTTGGTTGGTGCGCTCACAGAATTGAAGAGTTAACAACAAGCAACAAGATTATCAGACCGGCATATAAAAGTGTTTGCCAAAAAAGAGATTACACACCGTTGTTTGAAAGATAGGAGAACGGTTTGTGAAAAAAACAATGAAAAAAGCACATGGTTTTCTTGTGTTTTTATTAACTGTAGGCATTATTGTTTTAAGAACCGTGCAGTTAAATTTGTATACGGATGAAGCAACGGGTTATATAAAAAAAGGCGCCGAGGGTACTGCTGCAGTGTTTTATTGCTTGGTGCTGTTGCTTGCCGTTGTTGTTTTGGTATGCTTTTACGGTAAAGAATATAAAGCAGGGGCAAATCCTTTTGAAAAAACCAGCAAGCCGCTTTGTGTTACTGCTGTTTTGGCAGGTGCTTCAATGTTTGCCGATTTTATTATTAGGGTTATTTTTGCTTATAATTATGTTTCAAATGTGTCAAGTGTTGAGTATAATTATTTAATTCCGCTTTGCCTGTCTGCTTTTGTATCACTGCTTTGTGCGTTTTATTTTATTGTAATGGGTGTTTCTTTTAAAACGGATAAGTATAATTTTTTGGAATTAAAATATTTTCATTTGATTTTGCCTGCGGCACCCTTGTGTGCTTTGGTTACATGTTTAACCGAAAATGTGGATGTTACATATGCGGAAGAACAGTTACTTAATTATGTGGTATTAACAGTTTTTATTGCTTTTGGGATTTTATTTATTAAAGCGGTAGATGATAACGGTAAAAATATTCAAAGTTTAGGTGTTTTTTCTTTGCTTTATGCAGTGCTGGCTGTTATTGCTTTTGTTCCACGCATTATTGCGTTTGCTCTTGGCGTTTCATTTTCTTATGCAACATTTTCAACTGTTGCATACTTTTTTACCGGCATTTTTGCATTAATGCTGGGCATTAACATTTTTAGGCAAAAGAAGGATTAAATTTGTGTTTCTTGATAATTTAAAAACTATTGCTACTCAGGTTATAATATTATATGTGGTTGCCGGGGTAGGTTTTGTTTCCGATAAAACCGGAATATTTAATAAAACAGATGCAAAAAAGGTTATTGATTTGCTTTTTAACATTGTGTTGCCTGTGGCAATAATTCATACCTTTGCATCAATGGAATATACGCCACAGCGTGTTAAAGGCTTGTTTATAGCATTTGTGTGTGCCATGGCAACTCATTTGTTTGGAATGGGCGTTTCGGCACTTACTTTCAGAAAAAGAGACAGTTTGCTTGAAAAAGGTATTTATCATTATGCTACCGTGCTTTCAAATGCGGCATTTTTGGCACTGCCACTTGCAAAAAGCGTAATCGGCGATGAAGGCGTTTTTTACTGTGCGGTTTATGTAGGCGTTTTTAATATTATTGCGTTTACCTACGGCATTTATGAAATCAGCGGTCATAAGGCAAAAATTGATTTAAAAAAAATCATTTTAAATCCCGGTTCAATATCTGTTTTAATAGGTATTCCGCTGTTTTTGCTTAAAATTAAACTGCCGTATATAATAAGCTACCCAATGGAACTTGTGGGTAGTATTAATTCGCCGCTGGCTATGATTGTGTTTGGCACATTCCTTGCAAATGCCAATTTTAAAAATATGTTTATAAAAAAAGAAATTTATTTTATTTCTTTTTTACGTTTAATTTTTATTCCGCTTTGTATGATGGGGCTGTTCAGACTTTGCGGCGTTCGTGGCGATTTACTTGCCGCAATGACTATTTCAAGCTCTGCACCAACAGCCACAAATACCGCAATGTATGCGGCAAAATATGAAAATGATACGGCTTTGGGCTCTGAAATAGCGGCTCAGTCAAGCGTTTTGTCAATTATAACAATGCCCGTAATTGTTGCATTGGCATATGTTATCTAACTGTTAATTTTGTTTTAAATTAATTGTAAAACTATTTTAAAATTTCGTTTTTGGTGATATAATATTGACAGTTATTTAAAATTTGTAAAAAATAAGGGGTGCAATATTATGAAATTAATCATTTGTATTGTTTCAAATAAAGATGTAGATAATGTTATGGAGGTTTTGGTTAAGTCTGATTTCAGGGCAACTAAAATTTCAACTACAGGTCAATTTTTAGAGGGCGGTCATTCTTGCATTTTAATCGGGGTTGATGATGAAAAGGTGGAACAGGTGCTTTCTGTTCTTGAAGGCTCGGTTACAAAAAGAGTTGTTAAAAGTCACGGCGTGCAAAGCACATTAACGGGCACACTTTTAAAACAACCTGTGGATGTTGAAGAATACGGCGGCGTTGCCTTTGTTTTAGATGTAGAAGAATTTAAAAAGTTTTAATTATGAATTTTAAATTTTTTTTAGGAAATGAAAATGTTAAAAATCAAATATCGGCTTTGTTGGCATCTTCAAGGCTTCCTCATGCTATTATAATTGAAGGTGAGGAGGGCATTGGCAAGCGAACCCTTGCCCGTGAAATTGCCGCTGCTTTGGTGTGTAGAAGCGATGGCGAAAAGCCATGCTATTCTTGTTCTCAGTGTAATAAGGCACAAAAGCAAATTCATCCGGATATTTATGAATATTCTGCTCCCGGTACTGCAAATTCTTTTCATGTAGATACGGTGCGTGATGTAATTAATGATGTTTATATGGCGCCGAATGAGGCTGATTATAAAGTTTACATATTGGGAAACGCCCATTGTATGAACGGCAGTGCACAAAATGCTTTGCTTAAAGTTTTGGAAGAACCGCCTGAATATGTTGTTTTTATTTTAACGGCGGTCAGCAGAACAATGATGCTGGAAACCGTTCTTTCCAGGTCTGTTGTTTTTAGTTTAGAGAGCGTTGACGAAAAATCGGGTGCCGAATATATTGTATCTCACAGCGAGGATGTTGATTATAACACCGCTCTTGAGGCTGTTTGTGCTTTTAAAGGGAATATAGGCAAGGCTGCTGAAAGTATTTCCGGCGGCAAAATGCAAAAAATTATTGAATCGGTTAATAATATCGGAACTGCTATAACGGCAACCAATGAATATGAATTAATGAAAAGTTTAAGCGTTTTCGGCAAAGACCGTGGGGAGCTTGTTACTGCGCTTTCAATGCTTAAAACTGTTTTTAGGGACGCACTTGTTTATAATAAAACAGGCGAATGTCTTTCCGGCAGAAAAGAACTGGTTTCTTTATTGCGTAACAAGTATACCGATTCTAAATTGCTGGCACTTTACAATAAATCCGATGATATTATCGAAATGGTTCAAAAAAATGCCAACAATGCACTATTATTAACAAAAATCTGCTACACATTCAGGCAAGCTGTGGGCAGGTAGGAGGATATATTAATGACGGAAGTTACAGGAGTTCGTTTTAAAGAAAACGGTAAATTATATTATTTTGCTCCTAACGGATTAGATATTAAATGCGGTGATTATGTTATTGTAGAAACAGCTCACGGCGTTGAATGCGGAATTGCAGGTGAAAATATTAAACAGGTTAAGGATGATGAAATTGTTTCACCTTTAAAACCTGTTATCAGGCTTGCAACAGAGGCGGATATTAAAACAGTTAAGGAAAATAAAGTTAAAGAGAAAGAGGCTTATTCCGTTTGTCTTAAAAAAATCGAAAAACACGGTTTGGATATGAGCTTAACAGAAGTGGAATATGCCTTTGACAGAAGTAAAATTATTTTCTATTTTACTTCCGACGGCAGAGTTGATTTCAGAGAACTTGTTAAGGACTTGGCAAGCACTTTCCATGCAAGAATAGAACTTCGCCAAATAGGCGTTAGGGATGAAGCAAGAATGCTTGGCGGTTTAGGTGTGTGCGGCAGACCGTTTTGTTGCTCAACTTTTTTAAATGATTTTCATTCTGTTTCAATTAAAATGGCAAAGGAACAGGGTTTAAGTCTTTCTCCGGGCAAAATCAGCGGCACATGCGGCAGGCTTATGTGCTGCCTTAAATATGAACAGCATTCGTATGAAGAATTGCAAAAAATAACACCCAGAAAGGGTGCTGTTGTTGATACAAAAGAGGGCAGAGGCGTTGTTGTGGACGTTGCTCTTCTTACCGGTAAGTTAAAGGTGAAACTTGACAGATATGAGGACGGAGCACCTGTTACATTTGACAGGGGCGAAGTTTTTGTTGTTAAGGACGGCAGGCACCAGGGCTTATCAAAAAAGGAAGCTGAAGCCTTAAAACACCTGGAAAAAAATTAGCGTTGCCTAACCGCACTTTTTACTTGCAAATTAACTTTTAATGATGTATTATGTGTGTAAAGATTGGTGAATGGAGGTGTTTCGGAATGGCATATAAAATTTCTGATGATTGCATTTCTTGCGGCGCATGTGCAGCAGAATGTCCTGTAAGCGCTATTTCAGAAGGAGACGGCAAATTCGAAATCGATGCAGATACTTGCATTGAATGCGGTACTTGCGCAGGTGTTTGCCCTGTAGGTGCTCCTTCACTTGACTAATTTTTAGTTTATTATTAGTTAAATTTATAATAAAAGGGTTGGATTTTATCCAACCCTTTTTGCTTTGGTTATATTTTGTTTTTGGTAACTGAAGTAACGGTTAAAATATTTTCGTTAACTTTAAATTTAATGTTATATCCGGCAAAATCAAAACCGTAAATTCTGTTGCTGTCATGCTGGTATGACGGTCTTGGGTCATCTGCAAGCAAATCAAAAACGGTTTGCTGTTTATTTTTAGGAATTATATTTAGCAATTCGTTTTGAAAATTTACCGTAAGCCTGTAATCTTTGTTTTCTTCGGCATAGCCGCCTTTTGCATTGCAAATACAATCGGTGTAGGGAATATAAGGCTTTATGTCATAAATAGGAGTATTGTTTAGCAAATCAACACCGGAAACAATCAGTTCAAACCCATTTTCGCTTTTTATGATATTGTCAAGTTTTACACACGACATACCCAAACTGTTGGGGCGAAAAGGAGAGCGACTTGCAAAAACACCTACTCGTTTATTGCCTCCAAGTCTCGGCGGTCTAACTGTTGGGTGAATTTTTGCGTTTTTGTTTTCACTGAATCCCCAAATTAACCAAAGGTGTGAGAATTGTTCTATATCTTTAATGAAATCAGGATTTTGAAAATCTTTTTCAAATACTATTGTTCCTTGTGCCGTGCATATTCTGCCGCTTTGCCTGGGTATTCCGAATTTAGAATCAAAATCGGTTTTTATTGTTGCAATTTTATTTATTTCCATATTTAAAACTATTATATAATATATTCCATTTGAATGTGTGGGCAAAATTCGTCATAGTAAATATCGCCATGCTTTTTAAATCCTAATTTTTCGTAAAATTGTTCAACTCTGCATTGTGCGGAAAGCACAATTTTTTTGCCGTGTAATTCTTTGGCTTTTTTAATCATTTCTTCCATTATGGCGGAACCCAAATGGTATTTTCGGTATTCCTTCAATACGGCAACTCTGCCAATGTGGTAGGTTTCGCCGTTGTCCTCTGTAAATAATCTGCCAACGCCCACAGGCACGCCGTCTTTGTATAAAACAAAATGGTAAGCGTAATTATCTGTGTTGTCAAATTCGTTTTTAAATCCTTGCTCTTTGTTAAAAACGGCTATTCTTATATCTTTTGCCTCTTGGGGCAGGTTGTTGTAACATTTAACATTAATCATATTATCACCGTGTTTATATTATCACATATTGCATAAATATTCAATAATTCCCTTGCAATTTGTATATCACTGTATTATAATTAAAAATCATATTAAATAAGGAGAATATTTATGAAAAAGATATCTAAAGTATTGGCAGTGCTTCTTGCAGTTGCTCTTATCGTTGCAACTTTTGCGGCTTGCTCATCTAAATCAACAGATTCAACAAACGGCAAAGTTAAAGTTATTGACATTGCTCTTTCAGATGAAGAATATGCATTCGGTGTTGATAAAAATCAGCCTGAACTTAAACAGCAGGTTAATGATTTTATTGCTGAAATTAAAGAAAACGGTAAACTTGATGAAGTTTGCAACAAGTATTTCTCAGACGGTGTTCCTGAAGGCGTAACTTCAGCAGCCGAAGATGCTTCAAAAGACCAGCTTGTTGTTGCAACAAATGCAGAATTTAAGCCTTTTGAATATAAAGAGGGCGATAAGTTTTACGGTATTGATATGGAACTTGCAAATCTTCTTGCTCAAAAGTTGGGTAAAGAACTTGTTATTGTAGATATGGCATTTGACGCTGTTCTTCTTTCTGTTCAGCAGGGCAAAGCAGACATTGGTATGGCAGGTCTTACAGTAACTGAAGAAAGAGCACAGCAGGTTGATTTTTCCGATTCTTACTATTCAGCATCACAAAAGCTTATTGTTAAGTCAGACGACACAACATTTGATAACTGCACAACAAAAGAAGATGTTGACGCTATTCTTAAAGGCTTTAATGCTTCTGTAACAATCGGCGGTCAAAACGGCACAACAGGTCAATTTTATGTTGAAGGCAGCGAAGACTTTGGCTTTGATGCACTTAATGCAACTTGGAAGGGTTATGCAAACGGCTCTCTTGCTGTTCAAGACCTTATTAACGGCGGACTTAATTATGTAATTATTGATGCCGCTCCTGCAGAGGCTATTGTTAATTCAATTAATGCTGTAGCATAATTTATTGAATGAAAAATAATAAATGCCCTGTCTCTTAAAAGGAGACCGGGCATTTTCGATATGAGGATATGTAATGAATTTTGATAAAAAGTTTGAGGTGTTTTGGCAGTTCTTTATGCATAAAGGCGGCTACAATGTTGTGGTTGAGGGCTTAAGAAACACACTTATTATTGCCGTTTTGGGTCTTATAATCGGTATTGTAATCGGTACTTTAATTGCAACTGTTAGGGTTGTTCCTAAAACAAACGGCTTTGTAAAATTTTTAGACGGTTTGGCACAGCTTTATGTAAGCTTTTTCCGTGGCACGCCAATAGTTGTTCAGCTTTTGGTTTTCTATTATGTTCTTATGCCGATTCTTGGCATTTCGTTAAAATCGGTGCCTGTTGCGGTTGTTGTTTTCGGTTTGAATTCAGGCGCTTATATTTCTGAATTAATGCGTGCCGGCATTCTTTCTGTTGACCCCGGTCAAATGGAAGGCGGCAGGTCCGTAGGTTTAAGTTACGGCACAACAATGATTAAAATTGTAATTCCCCAGGCAGTAAAAAATATTTTACCTACTTTGGGTAATGAGTTTATTTCGCTTATTAAAGAAACCTCCGTTGTAAGTTTTGTTGGCGCAACAGACCTTTACCTTGCTTTTCAGCGTATAGGTTCAAACACATATGACTTTATGGTTCCTTACCTTGTAATGGCACTTATTTATATAGTATTGGTTCTTGTTATTACCATGCTTATTAAATTTATGGAAAGGAGCATGAGAAAAAGTGATAAAAGTTTGTAATTTAAAAAAATCTTTCGGAAATAACGAAGTTCTTAAAGGTATAGATTATGAAATTAATAAGGGCGATAAAATTGTTGTAATCGGTCCGTCAGGCTCCGGTAAATCAACATTTCTTCGTTGTCTTAATTTGCTTGAAGTTCCTACCTCCGGTGAAATTTGGTTTGACGGTCAACTTATTACCGATAAGAAAACCGATATAAACGAAGTTCGCAAGCATATGGGAATGGTTTTTCAGCATTTTAATTTGTTTAATAATAAAACAATTATTGATAATATAACTCTTGCTCCTATTCATCACAAGCTTATGACTAAGGAAGAGGCAAATGAAAAGGCACTTGAGCTTTTAACAAGAGTAGGCTTGCAGGATAAAGCAGACGCTTATCCAAGCCAGCTTTCAGGCGGTCAAAAGCAACGTGCAGCTATTGTTCGCTCACTTGCAATGAATCCAAAGGTTATGCTTTTTGATGAACCCACATCTGCTCTTGACCCTGAAATGGTTGGCGAAGTTCTTCAGGTTATGAAAGATTTGGCAGAAGACGGCATGACAATGGTTGTTGTTACTCACGAAATGGGATTTGCCCGTGAAGTTGCGTCAAAAGTTTTATTTGTTGATGACGGTGTAATTCAAGAGGAAAACACTCCGTTGGAATTCTTTACCAATCCTCAAAATCCAAGACTTAAAGAATTTTTATCAAAGGTTTTATAAAAAATTAAGAGACGTTCGATTGAACGTCTCTTTTTGTTTGTATAAAATGTTTAATTTTAACTGTTTAGTATATTATAAAGTTTATCCGGGTAGTCAGTCATAATGCAATCGGCACCTATTTCTGTTAAATATTCCATATCTTCTTCGTCATTAACCGTCCAATATTGAACTGCCATATCGTGTTGGTGTGCATAGTTAATAACTGTTGCCGTTCCTAAATTTAAACCTAAATTTGTAAAAGGTGAGCAGTAAGGAATTTGAAGAACGCCGCAGGGCGGTTCATAGTTTTTGCTGTTTGTATTTGCAGCTATCCAAAACTTTAACACTTCGGGAATAGATGTGCTTCTTGTCATATCGGTATATTGTGTGTCAACATATTGGCTTATTTCTTTATGAAATGTGCCGAAAATTACTTTGTCAACAAGGTTGCGTTCTACCAAAACATTATGTAAAATATCTACGCCTTTTTTACCTAATTCATCACCGTTTTTGATTTCGATTATGTATTTGAAATCGCCTTTTGACATAAGGTAATCAAGTGCGTCCTCAACACGCAAAATTCTTAAATCATCGGTAACTTCACTGTCTGCCAAATTAGCATATGGCATTTCGCCGTCATCCGTTTCAAATTTTGCACCCATATTAAGCCTGCGCAGTTCTTCATATGTTTTGTTTTCCGGTCTGACTTTTTTTTCACCAAAAACTTCTTCGCTGTTTGATGTTCTGTCTAACGTGTCATCATGCAAAAGAATTAAAACATCATCTTTTGTTATATGCAGGTCAAACTCAAAAACATCTACGGTAAAGTTTGGGTTTTCAGCACAATTTTTAAAAGCCATCAGTGTCTCTTCCGGCGCAATTCCGCCGCCGCTTCTGTGCCCTGAAATATCTGTTTCGGCTAAGATGTAGCGGTTTGTTGTGTCGTAAGCGTTAACCTGCAGCGGGTCGGAACGATGGTTGCCTGCCACAGTCATAATAATTGCAATAACGGCAATAATGCCAAATATTATTGCAAAGGTTGTAATAACCTTTTTCTTTTTTTTACTCATATTAAATTACCCCTTTAACGCCATTTTAGTTAATAAAAATTGTTTTGTCAAGATATAAAAAAACAAGGGTTCACAAAAATTGCTTTTTGTAAACCCTGTTGTTAATGATTTTATTTATTTGTTTTTAAGATATTGCGCTTTCATAAGCTGAAAACTTTCTTCGCTTATATCGTGTTCCATCTTGCATGCATCTTTGTATGCCGTTTCTTCACTGGTACCTAATTGCATTAAAAATCCGGCAATAACATTGTGCCTGTCATAAATTTTATCTGCAATTTCTTCACCTTTTTCGGTTAATGTTATATTGCCGTTGTTGTCAACGTCAATATAACCGTCCTCCCTTAAATTTTTCATATATACCGAAACAGACGGTTTTGAAAATCCCATTTTATTGCAAATGTCAATACTGCGGCAATATCCTTTTTTGCTGTTTATAACCAATATGGTTTCAAGATAGTTTTCTGCGCTTTCCTTAATCTGCATATTATCACCTCAACATTATAATATTATCATAAATTAAGTTAAAATGCAATTTAGAAAAGAACTTTTATTTTAAAAGATTGATTGCAGTGCGGGCAAACAAGTGAATGTGTGCCTTTTTGGCGTTTTAATCTTAAAATCGCTTTGCAATTTGGGCATTTTCTGAAAACATGGGTTTTTCTAAATTTCCACTTATCTTTTAATATTCTGAAATGTTTGTTTATTTTACCTGTAAATGTTAACCAATTTGCATTTTCTTTTCGTCTTTTTTCAATGTTTTTGGAAAATACTCTGCACAGTGCAAATATAAATATTCCAAGGCATGCAAAGGAAATAATATAGTAAAATGTTCTGCTTGTAAATCTTCCTATTACTGCCGTAACCAAAATTGAAATAAGATATATCCACATTAATGCCTTATACAGCTGGTCAATTCCGTATCTGCCAACCATAAATTGTTGAAATTTTAAACCTAAGTTGTAGAAAAATTTTTTCATTATAATTAAAAGCCTTTCCGCCGTTAAATTGTAACAGTTATTTTAATTGCTTACGGCATTTGAGCCGTCATCACTGCCAAAGTATTGGTTGTAGGTATTGCTTTGGGTTGAGTTTTCACTTTGATAAAACGGGTTGTTTTGCGAAGTGTTGTAATGGTTGCGGTAATAAGCCGTAGAACCGAATGAATATATTAATCCGAAAATAAAACGAATTATTATTAAAATTAAAACAAAACGCAGTATTTTTGATAAGCAACCTCTGTTAGTTGTTTTATAAGTGTATTGTCTTTGAGGGTTTCCGTCGTTGAAATCACCAAAATCACTAAAATCGTAAAATCCTCCGGAGAAGGGGTTTCCATAGCCTTCCGGACGCACGCCGTTTCTGATTTGAGCGTAAACGGAAGCATACGTTTGATTGTTCGGCTCCATAGCACATGCCTGTTGAATGTGGGAAAGTGCAATTTCTCTGTTGCCAAGCCCCATATTTGCTATGGCTGAAAGATAATACCACTGGGCATTTTTATCGCTGATTTGGTTAAGCAAATTTATTGCCTGCCTAAATTGCCTGTTATTAATGAATTGTGCTGCCGACGTGTAATAATCCGGTGCAGAACTTTGCCTGCTTCTGCCTGAATAGCTGCGATATCCGCCGTAATTATAACCTTGCGTATTCTGTGTTGTGCCGTTTTTAATTTGGTCATATGCGGCATTAATTTCCGCCATTTTCTTTGCGGCGTCAGGATTGTCGGGGTTTAAATCGGGGTGGTATTTTTTTGCAAGTTTTTTGTATGCCTTTGTGCATTCTTCTTCGCTTGCTCCGTCCGCTACGCCCAAAATTTTGTAAGGGTTTGTTATCATATTAATTCCTTTTCTTTCATATTAATATGAGTTTTAGCATAAAATTATTGAATTTATATTAACTAATATTAACTAAGTTGTAACAATTTATAAAATTAATATAACCCTTGAAATATATTATTCGTTTTGGTAATATATACTTATTAATTGAACAGTTGGGAGGCTGTGTTAATGGAAATGGTTTTAATGACCCTCGGTGCCAATATTGACAAGGCGTTTTACGGCTTTGATATGGCTGTTTTTAAATTTTTCGGGTCAATGCAAAACACTTTTTTAACTTATGTGGCTAAATTTTTTACAACATTTGGTGACGAATCTTTTATTATTCCTATTGCGGTTTTGTCTGTGGTTTTAATGTTGTTTAAGAAAACGAGAAAATACGGTTTTGCACTTGCTTTTTCAATAGTTGTGGGTACTCTTGTTACAAATGTTGTAGTTAAACCTATGGCACTTCGTATAAGACCGTATAACACATTGCAGGGTAATGCTGATTATTGGGCGTGGTACTTGGGCGCAGGCGCTTTAAGCGAATCTGACTATTCCTTCCCAAGCGGCCACACAACAGGTGCTTTTGAAATAGCAACGGCAATGTTTATTACATTAAGAAGTGACAATAAAAAGAAAATCAGTTGGCTTTTCCCGGCACTGGCACTTTGTGTAATGGGCAGCCGTGTTTATTTAATGGTTCATTATGCAACAGATGTGCTTGCAGGTATGATTGTCGGTATTTGTGCAGGCATTATCGGCTATTTCCTTATGAAACTTTGTGTAATGCTTATTGAAAAAGTTAAGCCGTTTACTTATCTTGATAAAATTGATTTAGGTAAAGTTAAATTCTTAAATTGGACTTCCGGCAAAGGCGGTGCTATTGTTATCACTGTTGCTGTTGTTGCAATTTTTGCTTATGCGTTTATTCCGTCACTTTCAGAGGGCGGTCAAGATGCTGTTCGTTGTGCTTATGTGGGTGAATATGACTGTTATAACGAGGCACGTGTAGATGATGAAAAATATCCGCCGATTGACGGTAAAGAGTATTGTAAAATTCACTGGAAGCAGCTTTCCGGCGTGTCTGAATAATATAGAATAAAATTAATGCCTGTTGCGTAAATTGCAGCAGGCATTTTTGTTTAATAAATTAATTTTGTTTGTTTAAATATTCTTTTGTTTTGTTTAAGAAAATATCCATTTCCTCGTCTGTTCCGATTGTTATGCGCACATAATTGCTTATTTTCGGTTGATTAAACCAACGAATAAAAACATTTTGGCTTTTAAGCCATTCAAAATATTCTTTTATGTTAATATTTTCGTTTGTGGCAAACAAAAAGTTTGTTTGCGAATCTAAAACAGTAAATCCTAACTGCTTTAAATCGTTTGTAACTCTGTTTCTTGTGGCAATAACTTTTGAAACAGTTTTGTTAAAATATTCTTTGTCTTTAATTGCGGCAGTTCCGGCTGCCATTGCAACGCTGTTAACTGTGTAACTGTTGTATGAATTTTTAACTGCTTCCATAACGGCAATCAGTTTTTTGCTGCCTATGGCAAAGCCTATTCTCATTCCGGCAAGGCTTCTGCTTTTTGAAAATGTGCCTGTTACAAGCAGATTTTCATATTTTTTTGTAAGTTCAACAGATGAAAAACCGCCAAAATCAACATATGCTTCATCAATTATAACAACGCTGTCTCGGTTGTAATTTATTATTTTTTCAATAAAATCTTTGCCTTCCCCAAGAGACGTTGGTGCATTTGGGTTTGGAATAACAACGCCGCCGTTTGCCTCTTTGTAATCTTCGGGATTTATTCTGAAATCGCTTGTTAAAGGATAGTTTTTATATGCAATGTTAAATAATCTGCACCATACAGGGTAAAAACTGTATGTAATATCAGGGTAAACTATTGGTTTGTCGCTGTTGAAAAATGATTGAAATGCAATGGCCAAAACGTCATCTGAGCCGTTGCCTATAAAAATATTTTCAGGCAGTACATTGTAAAATTCCGCAATGGCTTTTTTAAATTCCGTTGCATTTGCATCGGGATAAAAGCGTAATTTTGAGCAGTTAAAGTTTTTAATTGCTTCAACAGCCTTTGACGACGGTGGATAAGGGTTTTCATTTGCGTTTATTTTAACTATGTTTTTTTCTTTACTTTGTTCGCCGGGAACATACGGCTCAATATTTCTTAAATTTTTTTCCCATAAATTCATATACATATAACCGCCTTTTATCATCTCTTTAGCATTTTACCACATTAAAGTGAAAAAATCAACAAGCATGGCACTGCTTTTTGTACTCAAAAAATTATATTGTTGCGTTACATTTTTTTATGTGTTAAAATTTTATTATGTTAAGATGTTTGGGAGAGATATTATGAATTATTTATTATTTGCAATAATTGCGCTTTGTGTTGCTATTATAGCTTTGCTTGTTGTTTTGCTTAACAAAAAGCCGCCGCGTGATGAATCATATGCATTAATTAATCAAAAAATGGATATTAATTCAAAGCAGTCCGGGGATATGATGGAACGCCTTTCAAATCAAATGAAAGCGTTAACAGATAAAAATTACGAGCAGCAAATCAAGTTGATTGAAACGCTTAACGAAAATGCAGAAAAGCAAACAAAGGTTATTGGCGAATCAATAGGTACAATGCAAAAAAGCAACGAGGAAAAGTTAGAGCAAATGCGTAAAACGGTTGATGAGAAATTAACCGAAACTTTGAATCAAAGACTTAACACATCTTTTAAAACAGTATCCGAACAGCTTCAAAACGTTTATAAAAGTCTTGGTGAAATGAAGGAACTTTCGGCAGGAGTTACCGATAAGGTTACGGATTTAAACAGGGTTTTAACAAATGTTAAAGCAAGGGGAACTTGGGCAGAGGTTCAGCTTGGCAATATACTTGATGAAACCATTCCCAATATGTATGATACAAATGTTAAAACAAATCCAAAATATAACGGTCAGGTGGAATTTGCAATAAGAATTCCCAATCAGGAGGATGACGGAGTTACTTATTTGCCTGTTGATTCTAAATTCCCTATGGAAGATTATATTCGCCTTTCAACCGCCGCAGAGGCAGGGGATGCCGTTGAGCTTG
Organism: uncultured Oscillospiraceae bacterium; assembly: GCA_900555015.1. GTDB lineage: Bacteria > Bacillota > Clostridia > Oscillospirales > Acutalibacteraceae > Eubacterium_R. Next base: position 27,943 of record USJL01000010.1, on the reverse strand, counting down.
AAAAAGCCAAAAAAGCTCTTGAGCAACGAGTTAAGGATGAGGCAAAACTTGTTAAAAATTATATCAGTACACCTGAAACAACGCCTTTCGCTATTTTATATTTGGCAACAGAGGGCCTTTATGCAGAAATTACTTCAAGTAAAACGGGCATTGCCGAAAAGTTGCAAACTCAGGGCGTTATGATTGCAGGACCAAGCACTATTACGGCACTTCTTAATTCTTTGGCAATGGGATTCAGAACAATGGCTATTAATAAAAAGGCAAATGAAGTTTGGAAAGTTTTGGGTGCCGCTAAAATGCAGTATGAAAAATTTGGAGTTTTGCTTGAAAAAGCCAGAAAAAAGGTGGATGAAGCAGGTAAAGTTCTTGATGAGGCAGACCATAGAAACGAAATTATTCAAAAGAATTTGCGTAAAATTGAAACGCTTGAAAGTGAAGATGCGGCAAATGATTTGCTTGGCTTAGAATGATTTAATTGTTTTTGTGTAAATAAAAACGGTACGGATTAATAACCCGTACCGTTTTTTTGTTTGTTTTATTCGGCGTTTTCCATTTGCTTTGTTCTGCGCTCTTCAAGTTCTTTTTGTGCGTTTTCTTTTGTTTTGCCTGTGTAATCGTTAAATAACATAGGAATAATTGTAAGCAAGAATCCTACAGCCGGAACTATTGTAACAAGAGCTAAAAGCATTTTTTGTGATGAAATCGATTGCTGGAAAAAGATTTGTCTGCCTTCAATGTCAACAAGCGATTTATCAACTGCTTTAAAGTCTGATTTGCCTAAAATTTGACCGAATACAAATGTTGCTATTGCAGCATTAACTTTTGAAAGGAATGTTTGGAATGAGAAACAAACGCCCTCGTGTCTTTCACCGGTTTTCCATTCAAGGTAATCAACAGAATCGGCGATAAGAGCATATGTAATAACATTGTAAATTCCAAGGGGAAGACCCATTAAGAAAAGGAATACCCAAAGAATGTAAACATTCATTTTTGTAACATCTTGTGCAAATACAACGTAGCAAAGGGCGTGAACAATAAGACCGAAAGCCGCAGAGCCGATGTAAATTTGCTTTAAGCTGAATTTTTTGCGAAGCACGGGGAAAAGTGCCATTGCCGGAACCATTCCCACGCCGATAGCAACTGTTAATGTGGTAACGATTGTTCCTCTCGGAATCCAAAAGTCGTAAGCGGCTTTTGCGTCAACATTAGGTAAGATGTTGCCTGCGGCATCAAAAATTTGTGAAAAGTCTGTGTGGTTTTGAATAATAAGGTAGTTGCCTATGTAGTCGGCACATTGGTTTGCTGTTACCATTGTTGAACCTAAAACAGAAGCAATAATAACAATAATTAAAAGCTTGTCTTTGCCCAAAACTTTGAATGTTTCTTTGAAAGAAGGCGTGTGGTCTGCCTTTGGAACTCTTTCTTTTGAAACAAAGAAAATTAAAATTGAAAGTCCGCATCCCAAAAGTGCAAAGATTACGGCACTGATGAAAAATCCTTTTGTGTAGCCCAAATTGCTTTGGTAAAGAATAGGAACAAGAAGTGCCGGCAAAATTCCGCCGAATGTTGAACCTAATCTTGCTGTTGAAATAAATGATGTTCTTTCGCTTTCAAGCGGAGTAATTACCGAAGAAAGGCCCCAGAAAGGTACATCTTGAATTGTAAAAGCAACACCCCAAAGAATGTATGTTATAAGTGCCCAAACAAATGCTGCCGTAGAACCGTGTGCAAACGGCGCGGAGAATAAAAGAATTGTGCAAATTGCTATTGGCACAGGTGCAAATAAAAGATACGGTCTCATTTTGCCCCATTTTGATTTTGTTCTGTCAACAATCATACCCATAACCGGGTCGTTAAGTGCGTCAAAAATTCTTCCTATAAGAATAATTGTTGTGCCTTGCTGTAATGTAAGGCCTGCGCCGTTTTGAAAGAAAACAAGCGTAAACATTGACATAAGCGTGTAAATTCCGGATCTGCCGAAAGCACCCACAGTAAAGCAAATACGCTCTTTCATTGTTAAATATTTTTTTTGTTCCATTTTTACCTCCTGTTAAAATTTGATGTTTAATATTATATACCTATAATTGCCATTCGTCAATCAAAATAAAATTAAGTGAGAAAATGTATAAACATAACGAAAGCAAGCGTTTAAACTTGCTTTCGTTATGTGGTTTTTTGTTAGAATAATGTAATTAATCCTATAATAAGTAAAATGATCACAAGTAATACTATTACTATTTTAATTCCTCTGTGTAAAGCGTCGTAAACATTAGTGGGCATTATTTGTAAAATTGCAAATCTCAACTTTTCTTTAACTTTTTTGCCCACAATATCTCTGTATCTTAAATCGTATGTATTAAAGTTTCCGTTCTCTTTCAGGTTAATGATTCTTACGCCTCTGTCAAGTCCCGGACCGTAAACATGAAATCCTGCTCCTTGGGTGTAGCCTAAGTCAATTCCCTCAACCTTTCCGTTAAATGAATTGTTGTGGTCGTGGCCGTAGTAAATGCCAAGCACATCTCCTTTTTCAGACATTGCGGCAAATTCGCCGCTGTTTTCCATTGGGTCTGCAGGCGATTCTTTCATAAATCCTGTTTTGTTAATTTTATCTTTGTTAAGCACATACCATTTTCCTGCATGGTTTCTAAAACCTTGTTGAGCGTCTTTTGTGCCTTTTTTAACTTCTGTTAAAAGTTGCATTACTTCAGGAACGGGAATGTGCTGAATAACTATTGACGGAATTACTTTTCCGTTTTCTTTTTCATATTTATCTCTTAACGATTTGTACCAATCAATTTGATTTTGGTGAACATTATCGTAACCTACTTTAAGACTTGTGTGGCTGTCGATAAGATAAAGCAAAAATCCCGGATTGCCGTTTTTGCCGTCAATTTCAATTACATGGTTTGCACATCCGTCAATTTTCGGCTCGCTTTCGCCCACAAATCCCTTGATTTTTTTGTAAATATCAAATTGTTCTTCGTTTGAAACACCAACTTGTCTGTCGTGATTTCCAAAGCAAATTGTAAAAGGAATATTTCTGTCAACAACAGGTTGTGTAATTTCTCTTAAAACACGTTCAACTTTACTTTTGTTTCCTTTGAAAGAAGAATGTTTCCAAATTTGGTCGCCGGAAAAAACAACTAAATTCGGTTTTTCTTTATCAAGTGCTGTTGAAATTAAATTTAATGTGTCAGGACTTACTTTTGCCCCCTCCTGCACATCCGCTATTTGCATTATTTTAAACTGACCGTTGTTAAAATTAAATTTAGTCATATTGATTTTGTTCCTTTATCATTTGGTTATACGGTAAAAATTCATATCCTCGGCGCTTGTAAAGTTTAACGGCTCTTTCGTTTTCCGGCTCAACTTCAAGGCGGTATCTTGTGGCTTTGTATTTGCTTTCTATAAAGTCAAAATAAGACGAACCTAAACCCAAACCTCTGAATTGCTCTTTAATGTAAAGTTCTTCAAGCCAAATAACATTTCCGCCGGATTCTTGAGAAAAGGATTTACTGATTAAACCGTAGCCTGCAATTTCATTTTCGTGTTCAATAATAAAACCTTCCGTATAGTCTGTGCTTCGCATCATTTCACAAAATGTGTTTTCAATAAATTTTTTCGGCACATTGTGCAGTACGGCGTCGGAATGGTAAAATTCATTTGCAAGTGAAAAGTAAATTTCTTTATCCGCACTTGTAATGTTTCTTATCATAATTATCTCTCTTTCAATATTCCAGTAAATAAATCAATTAAGTAAATTGGTCTGCCCGAAGGGATTTTCTAATTGCTATCGAAAGGTTCACTGAACCTTTCTCCTGAAAATCATCGCTTTGCTCAATTTTCAGAGCCGCTTTTCAAATCCCTTTCGGAATTCCCGTTGGTCTGCCCGAAGGGATTTGAACCCCCATTCTCTTGAATCGGAATCAAGCGCATTCGCCATTGTGCTACGGGCAGATTCAGTTGTTAATGATTTATTAAATTTCATTTTACTATTTTAAAAGTATTGTTGTCAATAAAGATTTGTGATATAATTTAAAAAATATGGGGGTACATAATTATGATTAACTTAATTCCTATGGCTCAAAATGTTAAGGAAAAAAACGGATTTTATACTTTCCCGGGCGCAGTTAATGTTTTTTCGGAAATTGAATTACCGCTTGTTAACACTGTTTCACAGGAAGACGGAGCAATTAGAATTTTTAAGGACGATTCTCTTGCTAAAGATGAATATTGCCTTAAGATTGACAGTAACGGCGTGAAAATTAAAGCGTCGGATAAAATCGGTGCATATTATGCGCTTCAATCAGTTCGTATGCTTGGCAGATTTGACGAAGGCAAAAAAACATTGCCTTATGTTGAAATTAAAGATAAGCCAAGATTTGAATGGAGAGGTTTAAGCCTTGATGAATCACGCCACTTCTTCGGCAAAGAGTATATTAAGAAATATCTTGATGAAATGTTTAGGTTAAAACTTAATATTTTTCATTGGCATTTAACAGATGATCAGGGTTGGCGTATAGAAATAAAAAAATATCCTCTTTTAACGGAAATCGGTTCTAAAAGAGCATATACGCACATTGGCGGTTGGAAGTGCACCAAAAAGGATGAAACTCCTTACGGCGGATATTATACTCAGGAAGATATTAAAGAAATTGTTGAATATGCAAAAGAAAGATGCATTTCAATAGTTCCTGAAATTGATGTTCCGGCACATTTTGCCGCTGCTCTTGCCGCTTATCCCGAACTTGCATGCCGCAATTTAAAAAGAGAGGTTCCGGGTTATTTCGGCGGACTTATTCCAACACTTGCAGGTGTGCGTGATTGGAACAGACCTCTTTGCATGGGCAAAGAATCAAGCATTAAATTTATGTTTGATGTTTATGATGAGGTTTGCGAATTGTTCCCATTTGAATATTTTCATGTGGGCGGCGATGAATGTGATGTTTCCGAATGGAAAACATGCCCCGATTGCCAAAAAGCAATGAAAGATAATAATTTAACTTCAGAGCGTGATTTGCAGCGTTTGCTTACTAACAGACTTTGCGAATACCTTAAAAGCAAGGGTAAGCATATGATTGGTTGGAATGAAGTGCTTAAAAGCGACGGAGTTGATAAATCCGTAGTTGTTCAACAGTGGCTTCCGGGCAAAGATAAAAATTGTGAAAACTATATCAATAACGGCGGCAAGCTTATAATGAGTAATCACAGCTCATTTTATTTTGATATGACATATGCTCAGTATCCGCTTCAAAACACATATAATTTTAACCCGTCAAAGTACGGCGTTAACAGCAGTAATATTAAAAATATTTTAGGTGTTGAGGGCGAGTTGTGGACGGAATGGATAGGCACAACGGAAAAGGTTGAATTTATGCTTCATCCAAGAATGGAAGCACTTGCAGAAGTTGCATGGCTTGATGAAGAAAAACGCGACTTTAACGATTTTCTTGCCAGATATAATGAGTATAAATCAGTTTATAAAAAAATCGGCTTAAATTATGCGCTTAATGAAATTGCGATGCCGAAAGGCTTTTTTAAGCGTTCACGCATTAAAAGCCAGTTTTTCAGAGGCAATCCGGATATGGAATTGCAGCAGAATAAAAAACTTAAAGGAGAACAATAAAAATGAAATTCAGCGATTTTCCTCAAGGTGTTGTTAAGGAAAATGTGGATTATACCGTTCATGAAATTACAAATGTAATTAAAAAATACGGTCCTCGTGAATCAGGTAACGATAACTGTTTTTCAGCCGAAAAACACATAAAAAAAGAACTTGATCAATTTTGCGACGAAACACATTTTGAAGAATACCAAATGGCTCCAAAGGCGTTTTTACACTTTACAAAAACAGTTGCCGTTTTAATTATTGCGGCTGTTGTAATCGGTCTTATTCTTGTGTTTACGGAAGTAATCAGCTTTTTTGTTGCACAGTGCATTGTGGGCATAGTTGTGGCAGGCTCGCTTTTTGTAACGTTTATGGAATTTTTGCTTTATAAGCAATTTCTTGACCCGATTCATAAAAAAGTTACTGCACACAATCTTGTTGCTTCAAGAAAACCAAGCGGAGAAATTAAAAAAAGAGTAATAATCAGCGGTCATATTGACGCTGCATATGAATGGCGCTATATTTACATTGGTAAAGATAAACTTTTCGGACCTGTAATGACAGGCGTAATCGGCGGCGCTGTTATTTCCTTTATTATTTCGGTAATTTGTGTTATTGCAAATTTTGTTGATATGGGTTTTTTCGGCGACTTTATGCTTAATTATTCTTATTATTTTCATATTTTAACGGCTTTGTTTATGGTTGCACTTTATTTCTTTGCCGATTTTAAACGTATTTCACCCGGTGCCAACGATAATTTAACAGGCACTTACGCAGCTGTGTGTGCACTTCGCATGCTTGATATGGCAGGCGTTGAACTTAAAAACACAGAAGTTGTGGCAATGATTAACGACGGTGAAGAGGCAGGACTTAGGGGTGCAAAAGCATTTGCAAAAGAACATCTTGACGAATATAAAAACGACGGTGTTGAAACAATAGCTATTTGTTGCGATACTTTAACGGACCTTGAATATCTTAACGTTTATTCAAAAGATATGACCGGCACTGTTAAAAATGATAAAGAAGTTTCAAAACTTGTTTATGATTCCGCTAAAGAAGCAGGATATGATGATGTTAAATACGAAACTGTATTTTTCGGTTCATCGGATGCTGCGGCGTTTACCCAGGCAGGCATTAAAGCAACATGCCTTGCGGCTATGGACCCATCACCTGCGGATTATTACCATAACCGCCGTGATACGGCAGACAGATTGGTGCCTGAGGCTATTGAAAAAGGCTTCAATATTGTGCTTGCATCTATTTTAAATTTTGATAATGAGTAAATGAAAAATCGGCAGTATATGCTTTTTGCATATACTGCTTCTTTTATTTTAACGGTTATATTCATTTTGTGTATTCAAATTGAAGATTTACTTAATCTGCCTGCTAATGTATACTGTGTTTACAGGAAATATTTGGAGAGGTGAATAAAATTGTTTGAAATTGATAATGAAAAAATAGGTAAATATTTAGACCGTCTTATTGAAACAAAATTTGATTCTGCACGTGATTTTTGCAGGGCATATTTAAGGCTTCAAAATGAAAATCTTGTTGAATCTGAAATAAGCAATATGTCAAACCGTATTTCACAAATAAAGAAAGGTGCAAAAGCGGTTCAAATTTATGATTTGCCCGCATTCAGTCAGCTGCTCGGTGTATCGTTTGAACAAATTTTAAGTGCCGGCGAATGCGGAAGCACAGGAATACAACAAAATACAAATTATACAATCGCACAGTCAAGTAACGAACAGGATTGGGTTGAATATATTAAAGACGGTCAAAATCCTTTTTGGCACCGTGATGAATACGGTAAAACAGTGATTGATTATGCCGTGGGTTTTGGAAATTACAAACTCATTAAATATTTGTATGATAATGAGTACATATTTTTTTCAGACGGTATGAAAACTGTAGGTAAATCACCTGTTAAAACATTTGGGGTAAATACAAAAATAAAAGAATTGGGTTTTGACGAAAATGCAGCAATAGATTTTGAGAGGGATTTGGCGTTGACTGACGAATTTCCTCATAATATAATTACTCAAGACCAACTGCGCTCACGCATTATTTCTCTTGCAATAAGTAATAATGATATAAAAATGCTTGAAGATTTAAAAGCACGAGAAACTCCTGAAATGTATTTTGGCAATATTAATTTTTATTGCGGCAGTTATGATATTGATTCTCATTATGATAAATATATGGTAAAAGAGATTTCCGAGGCGAATTGTAAAATTCTTAAATATTTTACAGATTGGTTTTATGTTCCCGATAGTGTGCGCCATAAAAACGGAGAACACAGCAAACATGTATTTGTGTTTCCTTATTACTCTCAATTGCTTGATTTTTTAATAGGCAACAATAAAAAGTTTGTCATTACGGCACTTGAAAAAGCCATAAATCATAATGAGCAGGCGTTTGACAAACTTTCTGAATTGGTTGTGCGTTTCAGAGGTATGAATGAAGTGTTTGCAAAGAACTGGCATGAACGTTTTGAATTTAGCGAAAACGGTGATTTTGTTTCGTTTTACAACCCTTTAACAGGTGAGGGAATGATAACAAACGTTGTTAATTCTTCAAAAAAATCTTCTGATATGCAAGTTAACATTCTTGTTGAAAAGCTTAACGATTCTTACAACAAAATTAAAAATATAACGGAAAGTAAGGAATTTAACAGCTAATGCTGTAATGAAAAAGGGTGAAAATTATGTTTTGTAAAAATTGCGGAAATAAGCTTGAAAAAAATGAAGCTGTTTGTCCTTATTGTATGACGCCGGTAAACGATAATTATATTCCGCCTCAGCCAAATGATGATAAAACAAATATTTGGCTTGGAATACTTGGTTTTTTTATTCCCCTTGTGGGCATTATTTTGTATTTTGTATACGATAAAGAAAATCATAAGCGTGCAATGCATTCAATAAAAGGTGCGGTAATAGGAATTATTACAAAACTTGTTATTACAGTGGTGTATTTGGTGCTTGTTTTTACCGGCGTTTTCAGATTATACAAAAATGTATTTTCATATATTACAGATAATACGTATTATGCCGATAATTACGATGTAACCGGTGAAGAAACAACAAGTTTTGATTTTTATGACTTTAATAAAAATTATTACGATGATAATGATTATACGCAATCATACGACGATTCATATGATTCATATGGATATGATGATTATAATTATGCTTATGATTACGATAATTAATTAAAAAAGGGCTTTGTGCTGTTAAGTTAAGCACAAAGTCCTTTTATTGTTTGTTGTTTTAATCAGCAGTTCATACCTGATTCAATCCAATCAAGTAATGAGGGGTATTCTTCTTTGTAATTGTCTAATTTTTCGCTGTTAGCGTCAACAAAAGCCTGAAATTCATCTGCATCTTCAAAATCAAATGTAAAGTCCTGTTCAAAATCGTAAGTCGCGGTAAAAAGATAGTCAAATAAGTCGTCTGCCGAGTAGTTTTCAAGCAATTTGTCTGCCACGGTTTCCGTTGTGTAATCAAGTGCGTTTTTAACTGTTGTTTCATAATCATCGGGTTCTGAAAAAATTTCGTCCGATTCATTGCAATATTCAATAATTTTATCTTCATAAATATCTAAATGGGCAAGGTAGTCAATAACGTCTTCAAGACCTGTTTCGTTAATTGAATCGTACATTCTGTAACCGAATTCACCAACAATGTTTTGTAATGCAACGGCTTTTAAAATGCTGTCAATTTCTTGATTTTCTTCGTCTACAATAACAAATCCGTCTTCTTTAAATTGCTCCCAAACCAATTCGTAAAAAACTTTGAATTTCGGTTTTTCTTCAAAAATTGCCTCATAAATATAAGAATCCAAATCCATAATTTTATTTAATCTCCTCTGTAATTTGTTTATATTGTAACCTAATATTACATAATTTTCAATATTGCATTAAGTATAATAATAGGATATAATTATTTTGATTAAATATTAAGTTTGAAGAGGACAAATTATGGTAGTTGAACTTACAAGTAAAAATAATAAAGTGCAGTGCCTGCAAGAAGGTGCAATGTTGCATTCATTAATAAAAAACGGTAAAGAATATTTATGGCAGGGAGATAAAGAACATTGGTCGGGTCAAGCTCCCGTTTGTTTTCCCATTGTCGGCGTTTTGCCAAACGGCAGTGCCGTTGCTTTCGGTAAAGAATGTAAAATGAATCGCCACGGTGTTGCAAGAATTAACCCATTTGAAATAAAAGAGCAGGGTAAAAATTATGTAACGTTTATTCAAAATTCAACCGAGGAAACAAAAAAATCTTTTCCTTTTGATTATTCTCTTGAAATTAAATATATTTTGACAGACGATACGGTTACTACGGAATATACCGTTACAAATATCGGAAATGAAAAAATGCCTTTTGTAATCGGCGGCCATCCGGCTTTCAACTGCCCTGTTAATGACGGTGAGGCGTTTGAAGATTATAAGGTTGTTTTTGACTGCGATTTAAATGCAGAATGTCTTCGACCCAATCATGAAACCGGCTTGGTAGACGTTGAAAAACGATATTCTGTTTTAAGCGGCAGTAATTTTATAAATATGAAGCATGACTTGTTTGAAGAGAACGATGCCATGATTTTTGACAATATTAAATCCAAATCAGTTTCTTTAATAGGAAAAAAAGGAAACGGCGTAAAACTTGAATTTCAGGATTTTACAAATTTGCTTGTTTGGTCTGCTTGCAATAATGCAAACTTTGTTGCCCTTGAACCCTGGACAGGTATTTCAAATTGCTCTGACGAAAACGAAATTTTTGAAAATAAAAGAGGAATGACGGTTCTTGAACCGAAAGAAACTGCAACATTTAAGTTTAAAATTACAATGATTTAAATAAACCTTTTGTGTAATATACGGTGATAAAATGAATTATTCAATGATAAGAACAGCCGCTGCTTCTTTAAAATTAAAGGTAGCAAATCCGGAATTTAATAAAAATCAAATTATAAATGCAATAAATTCTGCCGAAAAGCAAGAAGTAAGGCTTCTTGTAACCCCCGAACTTTCGATAACCGGCTATACTTGTGCCGATTTGTTTTTTAATACGGAACTTCAGCAGCAGGCTTTTTGTGCGTTAGGGGAAATTATAAACTACACAAAGGGCAAAAATATTGCTGTTTTGGTTGGTATGCCTGTTCCTTTTTGCAATAAACTTTATAATTGTGCCGTTGTTGTTTTAAACGGTGAAATAAAAGGCGTTGTTCCTAAAATTCATTTGGCAAATTATAATGAATTTTATGAAAAGCGCTGGTTTGCAAGCGGCAGTGATTTTTCAGCCTTGCAGGACATTGAACTTTGCGGTTGTAAAACAAAGATAGGCAGTCAAATTTTTAATTTGGGCGGCGGTGCTGTTTTGGGAGTGGAACTTTGCGAAGATTTGTGGGTAACAAATCCTCCCAGCGGTACGTTGGTTTTGCAAGGTGCAAATATTATTGCAAATCTTTCCGCAAGTAATGAATACGTTTCAAAGGCACGTTACAGAATGTATTTAATTTCAAATCAGTCTGCCCGTTGCGTATCCGCTTATGTTTATGCAGGCGCATCCGTTTACGAAAGTACTACCGACCTTGTTTTCAGCGGCGCAACAGTTATTGCCGAAAACGGCGGCGTTTTGGCAAAAGGCAGTCGTTTTGAAAGGGAAAATGTTTTAACGATAGGCGATGTGGATGTTGAAAAATTAAACAATCTTCGCAGAAACAATATGTCTTTTGATAATTGTTTGGAAAACGCAACTGTTGTTGACTGCTTTGTTGAAAATAAAGAAAATGATTTAAAATATCGCTTTGTGGATTCACATCCCTTCGTTCCGTCAGACAAAAATCAAATTCGTGAAAGGTGCGAGGAGATTTTTGCAATTCAGTCAGCAGGTTTGGCAAAAAGGCTGGAGCATGTGGGTTCATCCGGTGCTGTTGTGGGCATTTCAGGCGGTCTTGATTCAACACTGGCATTGCTTGTTTGCGTGCAGGCAATGAAGTTAATCGGCAAAACAAATGCTGATATTTTAGGGGTCACAATGCCGGGTTTCGGCACTACGGACAGAACGTATAACAATGCTGTTGATTTAATGAAATCCCTGGGCGTTACAATTAAGGAAATAAGCATTAAAGACGCATGCATTCAGCATATGAAAGATATTGAACATGATGAAAGCGTTAAAGATATAACATATGAAAACACCCAGGCGAGGGAAAGAACACAAATTCTTTTTGATTTGGCAAATAAACACGGGAAATTGCTTGTGGGTACGGGAGATTTAAGCGAACTTGCAATGGGTTGGTGCACTTATAACGGCGACCATATGAGTATGTACGGCGTTAATGCGTCTGTACCCAAAACTCTTGTAAGGTATCTTGTCGAATATGTGGCGCAAATAAGTGATGAAAAAACATCAAAAATTCTTTATGATGTGCTGGATACGCCTGTTTCACCCGAACTTTTGCCGCCGGATGAAAACGGCAAAATCGCTCAAAAAACAGAGGAAAATATAGGTCCGTATGAATTGCATGATTTTTTCCTTTACAATTTTGTGCGCTTTGGATATTCAAAAGAAAAAATACTTGCTCTTGCAACGAAAGCCTTTAGCGGTAAATATGAAAAAGATGTTGTTGAAAAATGGCTTAATGTATTTTTAAAACGCTTTTTTATCAGTCAATTTAAGCGCAGTTGTATACCTGATTCGCCAAAGGTGGGCTCTGTATCGCTCAGTCCGAGAGGTGATTGGCGTATGCCTTCCGATGCGGATTTCAGCGCATTTATAAAATAACTCAAAAGGGGTAAAATTATGGAAGATAACAAAGAAAAGAAAACCGTAAACAAGAAAAAAGCTGCCATAATTGTTTCTGTTATAGCGGCAGTTGTAATTGTTGCGTTAATTGTGGTATATGCGGTTAAAAAAGATGATAACGGTTATGTGGATTTGCCTGTAACTGAAATTGTTACTGATGAAAACGGTGAGCCTGTAACAGATGAAAACGGTAATGTTGTTACCCGTGCTGTAACTGATGCAAGCGGTAATACCGTAACCGAAAAGGCAGACGAAAATACTTCGTCAGGCAACACAAACGGCGCTGCAAACAATTCAAATGCAGGCGGTAATAATGCGGCAACAGGTAAAACCGATTCAAATAACAACACAACAGTAAAACCAAATGATAAAACAACCACGAAAAAGGAAACTACAACAAAACCAAAGGCAAGGAAAATCAGCGTAACAGTTAAATTTCCTCAAGGTCAAACAACAGATACGGTTTTGATTTATGTGGATGACCAACTTGTCAGCGAAGAAGAAGTTACGGTTGGCAGAGACGGACTTTATACATTTGAAACGGAAGATAAGTACAAAGGTGATGTGAAAATTTCCGCTTCGCTTAAAAATTACAAAAGCTCTGCTTCTTTTACAGTTTCGGCAAGCAGTTCGTCGGTAAGACTTGATATGCCTCTTAATCATGTAGAAGAAGTTGTGGGTGAAGACGATTAAACGATTTTTAAAAGTTCTCTGAATTTTCAGGGAACTTTTATTATTTTTACTAAAAAACGAATATAAACATAGTGTAAAATATATAAAATAATATGTTGAATTTGGTAACCTTGCGTGTTATAATGTTTAAGGTTATGGGGGTATTATACCCACAACTTACTTTATTTATGATAATTTTTTTATTAGGAGGAATTCCAATGGCAAGGAAAAAGAAAACCATGGATGGTAACAACGCCGCCGCTCACGTGTCATATGCGTTTACGGAAGTTGCTGCTATCTATCCCATCACACCTTCATCTGTTATGGCTGAAGTTACAGATGTGCTTTCATCAAAAGATGCTAAAAACATTTTTGGCCAAAATGTAAGAGTTCAGGAAATGGAATCCGAAGGCGGTGCCGCAGGTGCTGTTCACGGCTCTCTTTCAGCAGGTGCTTTAACTACTACTTACACTGCTTCACAGGGTCTTTTACTTATGATTCCGAATATGTATAAAATCGCAGGTGAATTGCTTTCTTCTGTAATTCACGTATCTGCTCGTTGCGTATCTACTCACGCTCTTAACATTTTCGGCGATCATTCCGATATTTATGCATGCCGTCAAACAGGTTATGCAATGCTTTGCTCAAACAACCCGCAGGAAGTTATGGATTTAGGTGCAGTTGCTCACCTTTCAACTCTTAAATGCGGTGTTCCTTATCTTCATTTCTTTGACGGTTTCCGTACTTCTCACGAAATTCAAAAAATTGAAGTTTGGGATTATGATGAACTTAAAGAAATGGTTGATATGGATGATGTAAGACGTTTCCGTCAGCATGCTCTTAATCCGGAACATCCTACTCTTCGCGGTTCAGCAGAAAACTCAGATATTTTCTTCCAGCACAGAGAAGCTTGCAATAAGTATTATAACGACGCTGTTGAAACAACAGTTATGTATATGAACGAAGTTAATAAGAGAATTGGCACAGATTATAAGCCATTCAATTATTACGGCGCAGAAGATGCAGACAGAGTTATTATTGCTATGGGTTCTGTTTGTGATACTATTGCAGAAACAGTTGATTACCTTAACGCAAACGGCGAAAAGGTTGGTCTTGTAAAAGTTCATCTTTACAGACCTTTCTCTGCTAAATATCTTCTTGACGTTATTCCGTCAACAGTTAAAACAATTTCTGTTATCGACAGAACTAAAGAACCCGGCTCAATCGGCGAACCTCTTTACCTTGATGTTGTTGCTGCACTTAAAGGTTCTGCATTTGAAACAACACCTGTATACAACGGACGTTACGGTCTTGGTTCAAAGGACACTGTACCTGCTCATATTATTGCAATTTATAACAATATGAAAGCAGAACAGCCAAAAACAACATTTACAATCGGTATTATTGATGATGTTACAAACCTTTCACTTCCTATCGGTGAACATATTGACACCACACCTGCTGGCACAACAAGCTGTAAGTTCTGGGGTCTCGGTTCAGACGGTACTGTAGGTGCAAACAAAGACTCTATCAAAATTATCGGTGATAATACAGATAAGTATGCACAGGGCTATTTCTTCTATGATTCAAAGAAATCAGGCGGTATCACAGTATCTCACCTTCGTTTCGGCGACAGCCCGATTACTTCTACATACCTTATTAATAAAGCAAACTTCGTTGCTTGCCACTGCCCTTCATACGTAACAAAGTACGATATGGTTCAAGACATTGTACCGGGCGGCACATTCCTTCTTAACTGCATTTGGACTCCGGAAGAACTTGACAAAGAACTTCCTGCTTCTATGAAGAGATACATTGCAGAAAATAACATTAACTTCTATATCATTAACGGTATTAAAATTGCAGAAGAAGTTGGTCTTAAAGGCCGTGCTTCAACAATTCTTCAATCTGCATTCTTTACAATTTCAGGTATTCTTCCTGTTGATAAAGCAATCACTCTTATGAAAGACAAAGCAACTGCTAAGTTCTCAAAGAAGGGTGACGCTATTGTTGCAGCTAACCACAACGGTATTGACAGAGGTTCAAAAGAACTTATTAAAGTTGATGTTCCTGAAAGCTGGAAAGATGCTGTAGACGAAGAAAAAGAACTTGTTGTTGATACAGACCGTCCTGAAATGGAAAAATTCGTAAAAGAAATTCTTACTCCTGTAGGTCATCAAAAGGGCGATTCAATCCCTGTTTCAAAATTTGTTGACATGGCAGACGGTGTATATCCTCAAGGTTCAGCAGCATTTGAAAAACGTGGTATTGCTGTTGACGTTCCTGAATGGGATCCTACTGCTTGTGCACAATGTAACAGATGTGCTATGGTTTGCCCACATGCAGTAATTCGTCCTGTTGCTCTTACAGCAGAACAGGTTGCAGCTGCTCCTGCAAACACAAAAACAGTAGACCTTAAAGTTCCTAAGGATTCAGGTCTTAAATATGCACTTATCGTTTCAACACTTGACTGCACAGGTTGTGCTTCTTGTGCAAACGTATGTCCTACAAAATCTCTTACAATGAAGCCAATCGCTTCTCAGCTTGATGAACAGCCGGTATTTGACGCTCTTTGTAAGTTAGATCCTAACCCAACAGTTGCTTCAGACAACACAATCGTTTCAACTCAATATCTTAAACCTTATCTTGAATTCTCAGGCGCTTGCGCAGGTTGCGGTGAAACACCTTATGCAAAGCTTGTAACTCAGCTTTACGGTGATAAGATGTATGTTGCAAACGCAACAGGTTGTTCTTCAATTTGGGGTGGTTCTGCTCCTTCAACTCCTTACACAGTTGATAATAAGGGCAACGGTCCTGCTTGGTCAAACTCATTGTTTGAAGATAACGCTGAATTCGGTTTAGGTATGTTCCTTGCTCAATCACAAATTCGTGCAAGACTTGCTGCAGATGCAACTGCTCTTAAAGACAGCTCTGTAGGCGAGGAAGTTAAAGCTTACCTTGACACATTTAACAGCACTCGTGGAAATGACGCTCCTGCAAAAGCTCTTATTTCTGCTCTTGAAAATGCAGATTTAACAGGCGATGAAAAAGCAGCTGCAGAAGACTTCCTTAAAGATAAAGATTATGCAGCAAAGAAGAGCCAGTGGATCTTCGGCGGCGACGGTTGGGCTTATGATATCGGCTTCGGCGGTCTTGACCACGTACTTGCTCAAAATCAAAATGTAAACGTTCTTGTATTTGATACAGAAGTTTACTCTAACACAGGCGGTCAGGCTTCAAAGGCTACACCAACAGGTGCAGTTGCTCAGTTTGCCGCTTCCGGTAAAATTACAAAGAAAAAAGACCTTGCTAAAATTGCAATGTCTTACGGTTATGTATATGTTGCACAGGTTGCTATGGGCGCAGATTATAACCAATGCTTAAAGGCTATGAAAGAGGCAGAAGCATACGACGGTCCTTCACTTATCATTGCTTACGCTCCTTGTATTAACCACGGTATTAAAATGCCGTTTAACCAGGCTGAACAGAAGAAGGCTGTTACAGCAGGTTATTGGAACCTCTTCAGATTCAATCCTGCTCTTGTTGAACAGGGTAAGAATCCGTTCTCACTTGATTCAAAAGCTCCTACAGGAGATTACATTGAATTCATTAACGGTGAAACACGTTATTCATCACTCAGAAGAAGCTTCCCTGAAAAGGCAGATAAGTTGTTTAATATTGCCGCTGATAATGCAGTTGCTAAATATAACGACCTTCTTCGTACTGTTGAATACTACGAGCCTAAAAAGGATTAATCTTAAATAAAGTTTTAAAATCAAGGGAATCGAGCAATCGGTTTCCTTGATTTTTTTGTTTTTATATTTTATAATACAGTGAAAATTTATTTAGGAGATTGATTAATGAATTCAGGTTATAAAAAAACTGTCCGTGCATGTTTTGTGGGCTATATTGTGCAGGCGATAGTTAATAATTTTGCGCCTCTTTTGTTTTTAACTTTTCAAAAAAGTTATAATATTCCTCTTTCTCAAATAACGTTGCTTGTTACTGTTAATTTCGGGCTTCAGCTTGTTATTGATTTGGCTTCGGTTTCGTTTATAGAAAAAATTGGCTATCGAGCGTCTTTGGTTATCGCTCACATTGTTTCTGCTGTCGGGCTTGTGTCGCTTACATTTTTGCCGGAATTGTTTTCAAATGCTTTTTTGGGTTTGTTGCTGTCTGTTGTTATTTATGCTGTAGGCGGCGGCTTGCTTGAGGTTTTAATCAGCCCGGTTGTAGAAGCATGCCCAACGGATAATAAAGAAACGGCAATGAGTTTGCTTCATTCCTTTTATTGTTGGGGCCATGTGGGCGTTGTGTTGGTTTCAACAGCATTTTTCTATATTTTCGGTATTAGTAATTGGAAAATATTGGCTGTTATATGGGCAATTATTCCCCTTGTTAACTGTTTTGTGTTTCTTAATGTTCCTATTAATCAGCTTAATGATGAAAAGTCAGGCGGTGCTTCGGTAAAGGAATTATGCAAAACAAAATTATTTTGGGTTTTTATGCTTATAATGCTTTGCGCAGGAGCTTCTGAACAAGCGGTAAGTCAGTGGGCGTCAACTTTTGCCGAACAAGGTTTGGGCGTTAATAAAACAATAGGCGATTTGGCAGGTCCTATGTCTTTTGCGGTGCTTATGGGTATTTCAAGAGTGTTTTACGGTAAATTCGGCGAAAAAATTGATTTAAACAAATTTATGATAGGCAGCAGCGTTCTTTGCGTGTTATCGTATATTTGTATCGGTTTGGTTAATAATCCGGTAATTTCACTTGTTGCATGTGCTGTTTGCGGTCTTTCGGTGGGTATTATGTGGCCCGGGGCTTACAGTAAGGCTTCTGCAAGTATAAACGGTGGTTCTACGGCTTTGTTTGCGTTGCTTGCACTTGCAGGAGATTTGGGTTGTACAACAGGTCCTACATTGGCAGGCGAAGCGGCAAATGCTGCAGGCGGTAATTTAAAAACAGGAATTTTATGTGCAGTGATTTTTCCTGTTCTTTTAATTGTTGGTATGATTATATATTTAAATGATAAATCGGTTAAAGCCGTAAAGGAGTAAATTATGTTTAGGGAAATGAGAAGAATTCATCAGCAAATGCCTGATGAAGATGCAAAGAAAATATTAAAAAATGCTGATTACGGCACTTTGGCAGTAATAGGTGATGGGGGATACCCATATGCCGTGCCGCTTAACTATGTTTATTATAACGGTAAAATTTATGTTCATTGTGCAAAAAAAGGGCATAAGGTTGACGCAGTTAATAATTGTGCAAAGGCTTCTTTTACAGTTGTGGGCGAAGAGAAGGTTTTAAAAGAAAAATACACTTCATATTATAAAAGCGTTATTGCTTTCGGAACAGCCAAAACAGTTGAAGATGAAAATTTAAAGCGTGAAGCGGTTATGGCTTTAAGTAAAAAGTATGTTCCTTTCAGTGATGAAGAAATTATGAAGGAAGTAAACAGCTTTGCATCTGCTCTTTGTGTAATTGAGTTAACTATAGAACATTTAACAGGCAAGGAGTATAAACCGCAGGTATAAAAAAAGAGGCACATATAAGTGCCTCTTTTAATTTTTGTCTACTGCAATTTTTCAAATTTTGGGTAATATTTAAATTTCGCTTTTCCTATTATTTTGCTTTGTGCAACATATTTGTTGTTCCAATAACGGGAATCGGCAGAATTGTTTCTGTTATCCCCCATACAGAAGTAAAGGTTTTCTTCCACAATATAGTTACCTTTATCGTCTTTAACACAGTATTTTTGCGTAAATTCATTTTCGCCAACCTGCATTCCGTTTTCGGCAAAGCAGTTACCCTTGTCGTCCTGAGTAATTATTTCACCTTTTTCCGGTATGTAATAGGGGCCAAAATCGCCTCTTGGTTTATCATATGTTAAAAAGCTTTGGTCGGTTTGATATGTGTTGCCGTCTTTGTCGGTAATGTAGGCAACTCCGTCTGTAATTGTAACGGTTTCGCCCGGCATACCGATAATTCTTTTAACATACGGTTCCTTTTCATTGTCGGGAAATCTGAAAATAATAATGTCGTATCTTTCAGGGTCATCGTTAATGTAAGCAAGTCTGCTTGCTATAACTCTGTCGCCTGCATTTATTGTGCTTGTCATAGAACCGGTGGGAATTCTTGCATTGGCGAAAACGAAGGTTTTAAGCAATAGGGCAATAACAACAGCTATAACGATGGGTAAAAGAAAATCAATGGTGCTTTTAAGTTTGCTTGGCTCTTTTTTGCCATTGCCGTCGTTTTGCTTTTTGTTATCAATTTTATTTTCAATTTCGCCGTTTGCAATTTTATTTTCAATTTTATCAATTTTTTCGGTTGCGCTTAAATCGGTTTTTATTTCCGTATTAAAATACTTTGCACCGCATTTAGTGCATTCAAGCCAATCGCCGTCTTCAATTAATGTTTCGCAGCCGCATTTTTTGCAAACCATAAAATTACCTCTTTCTGTTGCGTTTGCCTTTTTTTATCAGCGGCATAGGTGCCGCAATTTCGTTATATGGCGTGGCATTGTTTATTATTTCAAAGCTGTCCATATTACTTGTTAGCTCGGTTGAGATTACAGGTTTTGTTTTTTTGTCATATCCTGAACAGTCAAGCTTGTTACCGATATAAATTTTAACCATTCTGTTCTTTTCTCTGACTATGGTTATATTGTGCTTTCCTTCGCTTATAACACTTTCCGATTTAAGGTTGAGAGTTCCTACCGTTGCTTCAATATAACCTTTGTTAACTTTAATTAACACATCGTCATTTTCGCAAACAGTGGCATTTGAACCGTCGGTAACAAAGCGAACGGTAAAATCATTGCCGTTTGCTGTATAAGCACGGCGCCTGTCTTCCTCACCAAACTGAAGAATTTTAATTTCAAACGGAGCCAATGTCATATTAATTTTGTCGTTATAATTATAAATCTCATTGCCGGCGGATGCTGATTTGTTAATAACATCAAATCGCTTGATTCCGTGCATATTTTCAGGGCATCCCATTAATTTGTTTAAAGTTAATGTAAGGGGAGCGGCTTCGTTTGTTGGGTTTCTTAACGCAATAATGCCCTCTCCGTCTTTTGTCCATGAGGCGTAGCAATAAACATTGTTTTCCGTAGGGTCGCCGCCGATAAACATTGCGTTTTTAAGAATGTGGTAATTTGCCTTTTGCCAATTAATGCAATCGGCAAGTATTTGCCACTTTTCTTCGTTCATCATGCTTTCTGAAATATAAAGTTCATTTAAAGCAGCACCACGGCAGGCATTAAAGTAAAATGCTTTTTCAAATTCATCGTCTGTATAGTCAAGATTTGCTTCGTCGCCGTAAATAGGCTCGTGATTGTAAATCCTTGATGCAGGGAATTGTGCACATCTTTTAAACCAAAAGTTATAATAAATTCCGTCTCTGTATGTTATTTCGGCATCAACCTGTGCCTGTTCGCCGTTTTCATAATTTTGTGCAAATCCTATGTCTGAACTGTTTTGAAGCCAAACGGAATTTACATATTGCAGCCACCAAGGAGATGGGTTAACGTAGCAAGTCATATTAATCCACATTGTTTTGCCTTGACTTTCTCTTACATTGTGCAAGGCTTTGAAAATTTTAATCCATCTTCTCCACATCTGGGTAACAAAATACATGTTTTCGTGGCCGCCTGTTATGTGGTCGTGTTTTTCGTTTGTGCAGGGCTTAAGACAAAATCCGTCTAACTTCCAATAGGAAATATCGTTTTCAAGGGTTGCGTTAACAAGAAATTCTTCAAGATTTTTTAAGTAGCTTTTTGACGCTACGCAAATGTCTTTTGAATTTGCGTTGAAATATCCCATCTTTTTCTTTTCCATTTTTTTTGCAAACGGAGTGTTGAAATTATATCCGCCTCTGGGTCCAAGCCACAAACCGAAATTACTGCCTAATTTGTTTGCTATTGTTGCCGAATCTAAAATTCCGTTAGGAAATTTCTTTGGGTTATAAGACCAAAACGAGCTTTTGTAATCATTCCATCCGTCATCCATTACATATCCGTCAAGGGGAGGAATTCCGTGGGATGACAATTTGCTTTCAACTTTGTAAAATGCTTTTCTTATATTTTCTTCATTAATATTAAGCATTCTGTCATACCAAGTGTTATATTGCACTCTGTATGGCGACGGTAATGCTATTTTTTCAATGTATTCGTAAAAAGAATTTTGAAGTTCTGCCAATGAGCAGCCTTTTGCCGCACCCATAACTGTTGTGGGGCAAATAAGTTTGTCTTTAACCGATTTGCCTATGTAGTATACTATTTGACCTCTGCCGTGAAGTATTTCGTTTTTAGTTGCGGGAAATTCGCAGCCGAAGAAAAGACTGTCAATATAAAAAGGTTGACCTAAATTTGACCAATAAGCGTCAATTTCTCCTTCTGATTCGGGAACTGTAAATGAAGATGTGGAGTTGATAATTCCAACGTTTTCAAGAATAATGCAGTCAATTTTTTTGGGCGCACTTTGGGTTACGGCGATTTGTTTTTCAATGGTGTTTTCGTCCTTGCCCAAGCGGTATGTAAGTGTAACCGTTGTGTTCATGGTTTCTGCAAAGCGGAAAAATAATCTGCCGTTTTTTTCAACGCTTTCGGTTACATGAAGACCTTTTGATGTAAATTCATCACCGTCTGTGAATTTTACAACAAATTCACTGCCGCTGCCGTCGGGAATAAAATCAAGACCTGAATATTTATTTGTTATTTTAGAAGCAAAAAGCGTGCCGTCGTTAATTTTAAATTCTCTTTTTAAACGGTCGTTTTCAAGTTTATACATAGCTGCAGTCGTCCTTTAATTACATTTCTTCTTCTATTTGTTTAAGAGCTTGTGCAAGTTGGTCCGGGCAAGATGTGGTTTTAAATCCGCATTTAATGCCGTCTAATCTGTCTATAACTTCATCAATATCCATTCCTGTAACAAGCTGACCTATTCCTTTTAAATTTCCGTTGCATCCGCCTATAAATTCAACGCTGTTAATTGTTTTGTCATCAGCAACATCAATGTTGATTTGTGAAGAGCATGTGCCCTTTGTTTTATATGTATATGTCATTTTTTAAACTTCCTTAATTAATTATATTATACTTTATTACATTATAACTTTAACATCCGTTTTATGCAATAAGTAACTGTTAAATATTTAAGTACAAATTTTAAATTAATTTTAAATGTTGCTTGAAATATAGTGCCTTGTGTGATAAGATTTTATTGCAAAAGTGCAATTTTATTCAAAGAGGTAATTACTTATGGAAAAACTTAAAGTTGGTATTATCGGTGCAGGCCGTATCGGTCAGGTACACGCAAAATCAATTACATATCACATTCCCAATGCAGAAATTGTTGCAATTTCCGACATTTATGTTGACGGTGCAAAAAAAGTAGCCGAAGAATTGGGAATTCCTAATTATTATCAAGATTATCACGAGATTTTAAATAATCCTGAAATTAAAGCGGTTCTTATTTGTTCTTCAACAGATACCCATGCTGATATTGCTTGTGAAGCCGCTGCTGCCGGAAAGCATATTTTCTGCGAAAAACCTGTTGATTTAACTGTTGAAAAGATTAAAAAGGTTATTGAAGCAGTTGACAAAGCAGGTGTTAAACTTCAAATCGGTTTTAACAGAAGATATGACCATAACTTCGCATATATTAAGGAACTTGCAAATAAAGGCGAAATCGGCAATCTTCAAACAATTAAAATTACAAGCCGTGACCCTGAACCGCCTTCAATAGATTATGTAAAGGTTTCGGGAGGTATTTTCCTTGATATGACAGTGCATGATTTTGATATGGCACGTTTTATCGGCGGCGAAGTTGAAGAGGTTTATGCAAATGCAACCGTTATGGTTGACCCTGAAATCGGTAAGGCAGGGGATGTTGACACAGCCCTTGTTGCACTTAAATTCAAGAGCGGTGCAATAGGTGTTATTGATAACTGCCGTAAAGCTGCTTACGGTTATGACCAAAGACTTGAAGTGTTCGGCTCAAAAGGTCAGGCAACAGCAGGTAATGATACACCTACTAACGTATTGTTTATTAATGAAAACGGTAAGGTAGGCGACAAGCCGCTTTACTTCTTCCTTGAAAGATATATGCAGTCATTTACCGACGAAATGACACAGTTTATTGATTGCGTTATTAATGATAAACCTACCCAAATAACGGTTTATGACGGATTGGAAGCTCTTCGTTTGGGCTTGGCTGCAAAAAAATCTGTTGCAGAGCACAGACCTGTTAAACTTTCGGAAATAGAGGCTTAAATTATGAAAAGAGAAAGACTTACAATGGCTCAGGCTCTTGTTAAGTTCCTTGACAATCAGTATGTTGAATGCGACGGAGTGGAAACAAAATTTGTTTCCGGCATTTTCGGCATTTTCGGCCACGGTTGCGTTGTGGGCGTTGGTCAGGCACTTGAACAAGGCGGTCATAATTTAAAATTTTATCAGGGCAAAAATGAGCAAAATATGGGTCTTGCTGCTGTTGCTTATGCTAAGCAGATGGACAGAAAGGCAATTATTCCCTGTGTTTCTTCAATAGGTCCCGGCGCAACAAATATGGTTACTGCTTGCGGTTGTGCAACGGCAAACAGAATACCTCTTCTTGTTTTACCGGGTGATACATTTGCGTGCCGTCAGCCGGACCCTGTTCTTCAGCAGGCAGAGTTTTTTGACAACTACGGCAGAACGGTTACAGACGCATTTAAGGGCGTTTGCCATTATTTTGACAGAATTGTTCGCCCTGAACAGTTAATGACTGCGTGCATTAACGCTATGCGTGTTTTAACAGACCCGGCAGATACGGGTGCCGTTTGCCTTGCAATGCCACAGGATGTAGAGGGCGAAGCATATGATTACCCCGAGCATTTTCTTCAAAAACGTGTTTGGCATTTAGACAGAAGACCGGCAACTAAATCACAAATTGAAAGAGCAACTGCTCTTATTAAGCAATCCAAAAAGCCGGTTATTGTTTGCGGCGGCGGCGTTCGTTACAGCGGTGCTGAAAAGGAACTTCTTGAATTTGCGGAAAAATATAATATTCCGATTACCGAAACACAGGCAGGTAAAGGCTTAATTGATTGGAAGCATCCTCTTAATTTGGGCGGTATCGGCGTAACAGGCGGTAAGGCTGCCAATGTTATCGGCAGGGACGCTGATTTGGTTATCGGCGTGGGTACAAGATTTTCTGATTTTACAACTTCTTCAAAATGGTTGTTTAATGAAAATCGCAAGGTGCTCGGTATTAATGTTTGCCCGTTTGACGCATACAAAATGGATGCAGAGGCTGTTGTTGCAGACGCAAAAGAAGTGCTTTCTTCTCTTATTGAAAGCTGCAACGGTTATAAATCTTCATATACCAATGAAATTTCAACTGCTAAAACAGAGTGGGATGAAATTGTTGATAATTATTATTCAACAGAGCTTGAAGGCGGTCTTAATCAAACATTGGCTCTTGGCATCATAAATGAATTTATGAATGACGAAGATGTTGCCGTAGGTTCTGCCGGTTCATTACCCGGTGATATGCAAAGATTGTTCAGACCTAAAAATCGCGGTACATATCATATGGAATACGGTTATTCGAATATGGGCTATGAAGTTAACGGCGCACTTGGCGTTAAACTTGCAAAGCCGAACGCAGAGGTTTATACATTTTGCGGCGACGGTTCGTTTATTATGGGACATTCAGAGCTTTATACTGCTCTTCAGGAAAATCTTAAAATTAATGTGTGCCTTTTTGATAATATGGGTTGGGGTTGTATTGAAAATCTTCAAAACAATCAGGGCACAGATACATTTGGCACCGTGTTCCGTGCAAGAAATCCTGTAACAGGTATGCTTGACGGTGATGAAATTGATGTTGATTTTGCAAAAATAGCAGAAGGCTACGGTGCAAAAGCATATACAATCAGAACATCTGCAGAATTAAAAGCAGCGCTTGAAGATGCTAAAAAGCAAACAAAATCTGTTTTGTTTGATATTAAAGTGCTTCCTAAAACTATGACTCCCGGTTTTGAATCTTGGTGGCGTGTAGGCGTTGCCGAAGTTTCAAAAAGCGAAAGAGTTGCCGCTGCGTATGAAGATATGCAAAAGCATATTAAGAATACATTTGATTATTAATTTGAAAGGTTACGGAAATAAAAATGCTTGATCCTAAAAAAGTTAAACTTGCCATTGCTCCAATAGGTTGGACAAATGATGATATGCCGGATTTAGGTGCGGAAAATACATTTGAGCAGTGCATAAGTGAAATGGCACTTGCAGGCTTTAAAGGCTCTGAAATCGGAAACAAATATCCGTCAGACCCGGCTGTGCTTAAAAAATATCTTGATATAAGAGGACTTCAAATTTGTAACGCTTGGTTTTCTTCTTATTTAACTTCAAAGCCTTATGAGAAAACAATAGAGGCTTTTAAAGCACATTGTGACAAACTTTATGCTTTGGGCGCAAAAGTAATCGGTGCATCCGAACAAGGCAATTCAATTCAAGGCTGCCTTGATAAATCAATTCTTGATGAAAAGCCTTATTATACAGACGAACAATGGCAAGTTGTTGCAAAAGGTTTTAATGAAATGGGTGCATATGCAAAATCAAAGGGTATGTATTTTACAGTGCATCATCATATGGGCACTGGTGTTCAAACTGTTGAAGAAATTGATAAACTTATGGAACTTACAGACCCGGATTTAGTTTATCTTCTTTTTGACAGCGGTCATCTTACTTTTGCAGGCATTGACCCGGTTCCTGTTTTGAAAAAGTATATCAACAGGGTTAAACATGTTCATCTTAAAGATGTTCGTCTTGATGTTTATAATAATCAGGTTGTTCCTAATCATATGTCATTCCTTGATGCGGTTCGTGCAGGTGTATTTACCGTTCCCGGAGATGGCGATGTTGATTTTAAACCTATTTTTGACATTCTTGAAGAAAGCGGCTATGAAGGCTGGGTTGTAGTTGAAGCAGAGCAAGACCCTGCAAAGGCAAATCCGTTTGAATATGCTGTAAAGGCAAGAAAATATATTGCCGAAAATACAGGACTTTAATTTTACAAAACGGTTTAATGTTTGCTTTTGCAAATGTTAAACCGTTTTTGCTTTGTAACAAACAGTGGAAAAATCACACTGTTAAATAATGCTGTTTTCAAAATTTATTCACGGCAAAATTTTGAAACGGTGAAATCACTGCATGTTTTTGTTTAAACAAAATAAGACATATGGTGATACAATAAATTGTTAGTTGCTTTAAAGGCTTGGTGATTATAATGAAAATAACTTTAAAAAAATTTTTGGCACTTTTAATTGTGTGCGTTTTGGCTTTGCAGTCATTTCCGTTAAGTGCTTTTGCCGGTGAAATAACAAGTAATGATTCTGAAACACAATTAAGTAACAATGCACTTTTAAATTCTGCGGTTGAAAACGGTGTTGTTCCTAAGGGAAAAGGTGTTTGGATAAATAATGATTCAAGAAAAATATTTGTTGATTTGTTAAACAGCGTTGCAAATCAAAATTATTTTATTGATGAAAACGGCTATTTAGCGTTTAATAAAACTGCCGATTCAAATAATTCTTATGATAAAAAAATCAGCAAATTAATTAACGGCAATAAAACTGTTGTTGTTTCAATTTCAGATACTTACGGTGCTTACAATTCTGTAAAAGAAGAAGCATATTCTGTAATGCTGGAAGATGATGAATCCGCTCTTATTTTTCATCTAAACGGAAAAACAGATGTTGTTGTTTTAAACTATTATCATTATGCGCTTCATTGTAACGAAAATAACAGCAATGTTAACTATACAAATGAGGAACTTATAAATAATTTTTTAAACGTTTTCGATTCAGATTCATCTGCGGTAATAACAGATAAAGATTCATCAAGTATTGCTTCATATTCTGCAAGAGCAGCTTCAAGGGCAAGAATACCTTCTGTTACGCTTTATAAGAATTTTACATACGGCACATACGGCAAAAGCGGTAATTCAAGAAACTTAAATTGGTATAAAATCGGCAACGGACCTAATGTGGTTATTGCTGTTTTTGCACAGCACGGTTGGGAAGACGCTTGGTCTGCCGACGGTGCAGAGCTTGTTAAAATTGCAGATGATGTTATGAGCAGTCTTTCATCAATGAATCAAAATATATTTAATGATTGGACGGTTTATATAATTCCTTACGCTAATCCCGACGGTATTGCAGATGGTTATACAAATAACGGCCCCGGCAGGTGTACAGTTACCACAAAAGTAGATATGAACAGGTGCTGGCCGGCAGATTTTAAAGCAGTTACTTCATCAGGCAGAAATTATACCGGCAGTTCTCCTCTCGGCGCACCTGAAGCTGTGGCTTTAAAAGATTTTATAAGTAAAAATATAGGTAATTATACAAATGTTGTTCTTGATGTGCACGGCTGGCTTGATAAATCATACGGCGATACAAAAGTAGGTTCGTATTTTGATAAGGAGTTCGGTTTCAGTCATAAGGCGTCATACGGCTCGGGTTATCTTCAAAACTGGGCATATCATCAAAAAAATACAAGAGCAAGTCTTATTGAATTTCCTGAACCTAACAGTTCGTCGGATATAATTAAATATAATTACGCAGGTAAGTTTACGAATGCGCTTGTTAATATGATGAACGGTTTAACAAGTGAAAGACCTATTGAGGTAGGTTCGGTATCTAATGTAAAAGTAAGTAATGTTTCGGGTGTATCAGCCACACTTTCTTGGTCCGCGGCTTCAAATGCCACAGGCTATGTGGTAGAAACGCTGTCAAGTCAGAAAGGAAATTGGAAAAAAGCCGCAACCACATCAAATACAAGTTATACGTTAACAAATTTACAGTTAGC
>USJL01000009.1 GCA_900555015.1 uncultured Oscillospiraceae bacterium | reverse complement strand
GAGTTATAAGGATTGAAAAAAGGAAAAGGTCTGCTTTAACAGGACCTCTTCCTTATGACCACAACATCGTTTGCACAGAATGCTGTGGATATGATTATATAACTGTTACAAAATAGATACCGTTTGGGCACGGGCACAAAACTTTAAAATAGAAAAAACCTGCGGTCGCGAATTGCTGACCGCAGGTTTGGCGGAGATGGAGGGACTCGAACCCTCGCGCCGGTTTCCCGACCTACGCCCTTAGCAGGGGCGCCTCGTCACCAACTTGAGTACTTCTGCAAGTTGACGGGTTAAACCTGTCAAGTTTTAAACACAATTCGTGCGAGTTATACTTTATCATAACATTATTAAATTGTCAATACTAAATTTATTTCAATTAACATAAAACAGCGTAAATGATACTAATTAATATATTAATACATATAATATATACGGTGATTTTATGGAAAAGAAATTATTTAAATTTGAGCTTATAGGTTTTATATTTACAGGAATATTAGGAACATTAAACCACTTTTTGTTTGAATGGCTGAACAACAGTGTGTTTATAGGAACATTTTGCCCTGTGAACGAAAGCATTTGGGAGCATCAAAAACTGTTGTTTTTTCCATACGCAATATGGCTGATTATTGAATATTTTATTCTAAAAAAGCCAAAAAATTTTTTCCTGCCCAAATTAGCAGGAATTACCTGCGGCATTATTTTTACAACTGCCTTTTACTACACCTACACCGGAATTTTTGGAAAAGAAAGTATGGTTTTAGATATTATTTCTTTTTTTCTTGGAATCGGAGCTGCTTTTTTAATTAGTTATTTAATGATTAAAAACTTAAAAAATGAGAATAAAACAGTTGAAAATATTTCTGTTTTTTTATTAATTTTTATCGGTATTTTATTTGTGGCTTTTACCTTTTCTCCCCCATTTATACCACTTTTCAAAGACCCGGTTACTTCAACTTACGGCATATAAAAACAAAAAAAGCAACATTTTGTGAGTAACTACTCATAAAATTTAGCCCGTTTTATGTTTATATTATATAGTTTTTTTCAAAACAAACAAAAATATTTTAAGATATTTGTGCATTGTCAACAATATTTTAGTGTAGTAAAATATATGCATACAGATTATGGGAGAGGATTTTTATGAGTATTAACAACGAATATCTTGCAGACCTTTATGAGCGAGTAGTTAAAAGAAACCCGGACCAACCGGAATTTCACCAAGCAGTTTATGAGGTTTTGGAATCATTAGCGCCTGTTGCAGACGCACACCCGGAATACATTGAAAAAGGAGTTTTTGAATGTATTGTTGAACCGGAAAGAATTATAAAATTCAGAGTTCCGTGGGTTGATGACAACGGCAAGGTACATGTTAACAGAGGTTACAGAATTCAATTTAACAGTGCAATAGGACCGTACAAGGGCGGACTTCGTTTTCACCCATCGGTTTACGAAGGAATTATTAAATTCCTTGGTTTTGAGCAAATTTTCAAAAACAGTTTAACGGGACTTCCCATTGGCGGCGGTAAAGGCGGTTCCGACTTTGACCCTAAAGGCAAAAGCGATATGGAAGTTATGCACTTCTGCCAAAGCTTTATGACAGAGCTTTCAAAGCACATAGGTGCAGATACAGACGTTCCTGCCGGAGATATTGGTGTTGGCGGCCGTGAAATTGGTTATTTATTCGGTCAATACAAAAGACTCAGAAATGAAAATGTAGGCGTTCTTACAGGCAAAGGTCTTTCATACGGCGGTTCTCTTGTAAGAACAGAGGCAACAGGCTACGGTCTTTGCTACTACACAGAAGCTATGCTTAACGACCATAACGAAACATTTAAAGGCAAAACAGTTTGCCTTTCAGGTTCAGGTAACGTTGCTATTTATGCTTGTGAAAAGGCAACTCAGCTTGGTGCAAAGGTTATTACAATGAGTGATTCAAACGGTTATATTGTTGATAAAAACGGCATTGACCTTGACCTTATTAAACAACTTAAAGAAGTTGAAAGAAAGAGAATTAAGGAATACGTTAATGTTCATCCCGAAGCAGAATACCATGAAGGCTGCTCTGGTGTTTGGAACACAAAATGTGATATTGCACTTCCTTGTGCTACACAAAATGAAATTAATGAAGAATCAGCAAAAGCGCTTGTTGCAAACGGTGTAATTGCCGTATGCGAAGGTGCAAACATGCCGTCTACTCCGGAAGCAGTAACCGAATTTCAATCAAACGGTGTTCTTTTTGGACCGGCAAAGGCAACAAATGCCGGCGGTGTTGCAACATCTGCACTTGAAATGTGCCAAAACAGCGGCAGACATGCTTGGAGTTTTGAAGATGTTGACGCAGAGCTTAAGAGCATTATGGAAAACATTTATAAAAACAGCTGTGAAGCAGCAAAGAAATATGGAATGGAAGGCAACCTTGTTGCAGGTGCAAATATTGCCGGTTTCCTTAAAGTTGCAGACGCAATGATGGCTCAAGGCATTGTTTGATTATAACAAATTTAACAAAAACACGGTTTGGCAATAAGTCAAACCGTGTTTTTTTATTATAAACAACAGTAAATAACACCTGCAATAAAAAGATTAAATTAAATCTTGACAAATGAACCTGTTTACCTTATAATACCACTTGCAAGTAATTGTGGCCCGGTAGTTCAGCTGGTTAGAACGCCTGCCTGTCACGCAGGAGGTCGACGGTTCAAGTCCGTTCCGGGTCGCCATTTTTTTTGCAAAAAATTGCTGATATGGCTCAGGCGGTAGAGCGCGTCCTTGGTAAGGACGAGGTCGGCGGTTCAAGTCCGCCTATCAGCTCCAAAAAAGCAGGTTTTTCAACCTGCTTTTTCTTTTTGTCATATTGTCCCAAATTGCCTTAAAGTCTCACTTTTTCAAAAGCTCATAGACCACTTGAGTAGCTCTCGCAAATCTACAGATTTCTTCAATAACGCCAACATCTCAACCAACTTGCAACTGGCTATGCAACCAAAAAGGATTGACTAATATAAGTCAAAGATTGTTTTTCTTCTTCCGTACAACTAAACCAAAAATTTTCTAGGTTAATATATCGGATTATTCCGTTAATTGTTTTATCTTGTTTTTTCTTAAAAAACAACATCATTTATTACCTTACTAATTTAGAACATCAACAACATTAGGATTTGAAAACATAATAATTGTATTTAGACCTTTATTTGATTCTAGTCCAACTAATCCGTATGAACATTCTGGTATCTGCTTATTATCAGCAAATCTTTTATCTGGACCACCAGATTTATTAACATATTTCCAAGTCTTGCTAATTACAGTAGCATCTTTAGGCACTTTCTCTGATTCAACAAATGTTGTTTTCCTAAATGCCATATCAATATCAGCATAATCTAAAGCCCCCACTTTAGCACCTTGCATTACTATTAATTTGTCTGGTAAAAAAACTAATGTTTCTTTTTTATCTTTTATAGTTACAACCTCAACATCAGTTTTGAAAGGAAATGGAGTTTTTAACGAATGCTTTATTTGAGTTCTTTTTACAGTATTAGATGCTCCTGAAGTATATTTTACATCTTTTACTTTGCTTGTTTCAACAATTTTCCACAAACAAGAACTCTGTGTGATTTGTTTAAATGGCTTTAATCTTTCTTCAACTATTGGTAATTGATAATCATCAATAGTATATTCTAGAGATATAATTCCTCTTTTTCTAACTATAATTAGTAGAATAATTCCTATTACTGTAGCAATTAACCAAACTGGATTATAGAATGACAAAATTATAGAAACAATTATAGTCCATATTGATATTTTGTTTACAATCAAAGCGTTTTTTGCTGATGATAACATTTCTTCCATACCTTCTGAAACAAGAGTATTAGCAGAAGCATTTGATATCGTTTCTGTATCATAGGTGTTTGTTTCATTAATTCGGATATCAACATTTTGAGATTTATTATTTGAATTTTTTCTTTTTCCGCCGGTTTCTTTAACATAAGATAGTCCTGTACCAGGAATTGAAGCAGTAGTTCTATTTCTTCCCTTTGAGGTTTTAGTATATCTTAACCCTTTTGTACCGAAGCTATAACCAACTCCAGACTTACTAAGATTAACTCTAAAACCACCACCAAGATTAATGCTTTTTCTGTATCTAATTCCCATATTTTTTACTCCTTTGTGAATATCATCTAAATTCTACCATATTTTTCTATTTATTACAATAAAATTTGTTTATCTCTTTTTTTATTCTGAAAAATTCATTCTTATTGGTATTTAACGTAATATAAAACATACTGCTTTCAGTGTTATTATTAGAATCCCCCTTGTTTTTGCAAGCAAAAACTTTCCCCCTTTAACAAGGGGGACTATTTAATTAAATCTTTTACCAAATTTAATCCCTCTTTTACAAGAGGGATTTTTAATATACTGACAAAAGAATTAATCAACACCGCCGGAATAAGAAACAAAACCGCATTTTTTTGAAGATGTTCCGTTTACATTGTATAACACAAGGTACATTCCGTCTTTTTTGCCAAGGCAAACACAAGTTTCGTTTATATCAAGTGAACCGATTTTTGTTTTCTTTGCCGTATCGGCAAACACGGTTTCCGCGGTTTTACCGTTTTTATAAGTTTTTCCCAAAGCTTCAAAATCACTTACCCCGCCGGAATAAGAAACAAAGCCTGCTTTATGCTTATTTGTGCCGTCCAAATCATAAACAACAACATAACCGCCTGCCGATTTGCCGTAGCAATACGCTGTTTCTTTTGCCGAAATGACGCCGACTTTATCTTTCAAATCATTTCTTTGATATACGGTTTCCTTTGTTTTACCGTTTTTCCACAAAACCGGGTCGATAAAATCGTTTTCATCAACAGGAACAACTTTACTAAAATCTTTGGGTCGCAAAATTCCGTTGATTTTATTATGCGTATGAGTAACAAATATGCAGGGACTTTTAGACGGAAAATTTTGGTCAAAAGTTTCAACTGTTGAAGCGGTATATTTTCCTGTTGCAACAGCAATATGCCCTGCTCCGGTAGAACCGAAATCTTTTTTCCAAACAACAATATCCCCTGCTCTGAACTTGAAACCGCTTTTATAAGCCATTTTATAAAAATAAGGCGTTATGGCTTTTTTTGAACTGAAATCGGTGTAATATTGCCAAGCATCGCCGTAACCTGCCATTTTTGAAACAGAAATGCCGAAAACGCGGTTACAATACGCCTTTATTACATCCACACACTGATATTTATTTGTGGCACTGCCTGCACCGTCAACATCAATATATTTTCCGTTTAACGAAGAAAAAAATTCTTTTAAATACATATAATCCCTCCGCTAAAAATTATTACAATCAGTTGGATTATTTAAAATGCCGAACAATGTTAAAATTTCAACAACGCATGTGCCTATTGTTTTAACTTCCTCACTTACCGTCGGAGAAAAAAGAGCAATAATAATTGCAATTTGTGCAATTACAGCCACCCAAACAACAGGACTTTTAAGTCTTGTTTTCATAATAATCACTCCTACTTTCCAAGTCTTCTATTCTATGATTTATTACCTTAATTTGTTCTTCAACAACAGGCATTCTTGCAGCAAAATTATTATGTTTATCTACCTTTTTTTCTAAAATTTTAAGGCGATAAGAAGTTAATTTTGACGAGGCAATAATGCCGCCGAAAGAACCTACGCAGGTACCTACAAGTGCAATAAGTGCAACAACAATATCGTTTGAAATAATATCATCTCCTAAATTAAATTTGGGCTTTGGGTAACTTTGCAGATTACACATAAAACAATGTTTTGTCAACAGCAAATAATTTTAAGTCCCTTTATTTTCCCTTACCGTTAGCGTATATAGTCTATATACGCTATATTTTGCAAAGAGTTAATTTGAATAAATATGCAATAATTATGTATATTTATAAAATTTTATACATTTTCTATTGACATTACAGTGTGCAAGAGTATAATAAATATAATAAAATATAATGGGAAGAAAGATGTATATTTATGATAAAAGTTTTCATTAACGGTCAGGCAGGTACAACCGGTTTAAGAATTAAAGACCGGCTTTCAAAACGAGATGATATTGAACTGCTTGTTATTGACGACGATAAACGAAAAAATGCAGATGAAGTAAAAAAATACATAAATGAAAGTGACATAACTTTTCTTTGTTTGCCGGACGAGGCAGCTAAAGAGGCGGTTAAATTACTTGAAAACGACCGCACAAAAATTATTGACGCATCAACGGCACACAGAACACTGCCGGAATGGGCATACGGTTTTCCCGAACTTTCAAATGAATTGAAAGAAAAAATCAAAACAAACAGACTGATTGCAAATCCGGGATGTTATGCAAGCGGATTTAATTCAATAGCAGCTCCCCTTGTTGCCCACGGCGTAATAAGCAATGATTACCCGTTAACATGTTTTGCGGTTTCAGGATACAGCGGTGGTGGCAACAAAGCCATTGCACAATACGAAAGTGAAAGCAGAGAAAAAGAACTTGATTCTCCGCGCCAATACGCTCTAACACAAAATCACAAACACTTAAAAGAAATGACGGCAATTTCAAAACTTGAAAGAACGCCGATTTTTTGCCCAATGATTTGTGATTACAAATGCGGCATGGTGGTAAGTATTCCGCTTTTTAAAAATATGCTTGCAAAAGACATGAGCATTGACAATGTGAGAGAAATTTTGAAAGAGCATTATGACGGCAAGCCGTTTGTTAAAGTTCGTGATGCCGGATACAGTGAAAACATGATTGGTGCAAATAATTTTGAAGGCAGAGATGACATGGAAATTGAAGTAAACGGCAATGAAGACAGGATTGTTATAACTTCAAGATTCGATAATTTAGGCAAAGGTGCTTCCGGTGCGGCTATTCAGTGCATGAACTTGGCAACGGGAACAGATGAAACAAAAGGACTTGTTATAGGAGAATAAAGATGGAAACAGAAATAAAAGTTATAAACGGCGGCGTTTGTGCGGCAAAAGGCTTTAAAGCAAACGGCGTTTACTGCGGAATAAAAAAATCTGCAAACGACGACCCAAACGCCAAACACAAAAATGACTTAGGTTTGATTGCCTGCGATGTAACATGCAATGCGGCGGCTGTTTACACAACAAACAAGGTTAAAGGCGCACCGATTATTGTTACAAAATCAAATTTAACAAAAACAGGAAACAAGGCGAAAGCCGTTATAGTTAATTCCAAAAACGCAAACACCTGCAATGCAGACGGCGAAGCAAAAGCAGAAAAAATGTGTGCACTTGCGGCAGAAGTTTTAAACATTAAACCTGAAGAAGTTATTGTTGCTTCCACAGGTGTTATAGGTCAAATATTACCTATTGAACCTATTGAGGAAAAAATCGGTGAACTTGCAAGCGGCCTTTCATATACAGGAAACGAAGAAGCCGCTACAGCCATAATGACGACCGACACAATAAAAAAAGAATACGCAGTTGAATTTAATATCAGCGGTAAAATTTGCAAAGTAGGCGGAATGGCAAAAGGTTCGGGTATGATTCACCCAAACATGGCAACAACGCTTAACTTTATAACAACAGACGTTGCAATCAGTTCAAAAATGCTTCAAAAAGCACTTGATGAAATTGTTAAGGTTACTTACAACTGCCTTTCTATAGACGGCGACACATCAACAAACGACATGGTTTCTTTAATGGCAAGCGGACTTGCAGACAACGAAGAAATTACCGCAGACTGTGATGAATTTAACAAATTTAAAGACGCCCTATACCAAGTTATGATGAACCTTACAAGAATGCTTGCAAAAGACGGAGAAGGCGCAAGCAAACTGCTTGAATGTATTTGCACAGAATGCCCAACAAAGGATGACGCTATAACCGTGGCAAAATCCGTTATAGGTTCCACATTATTTAAGTGTGCGATTTTCGGTGAAGATGCAAACTGGGGCAGAGTTCTTTGCGCAATAGGATATGCAGACGCAGAGTTTGACATTAACAAGGTTGACGTTTCACTTAAAAGCGAATTCGGCGAAATTAAAGTTTGCGAAAACGGTTCCGGAATTGAATTCAGCGAAGAAAAGGCGGCAGAAATACTTAAAAGCGATGAAATTCAGGTTTTAATTAATCTTAACCAAGGTGATGAAAGCGCAACTGCCTGGGGATGTGATTTAACATACGATTATGTTAAAATTAACGGTGATTACAGAACCTGATATAACATATTAAGGAACAATAAACTGACTGTAGGAGAACAATAACAATGAATATTAACAATGCTCAAAAAGCAGAAATATTGGCACACGCACTGCCCCACATTCAACGTTACCGTAAAAAAATAATTGTTGTAAAATACGGCGGTAACGCCATGATTAACGAAGAACTTAAAGAAGCCGTTATGCGTGATTTGGTGCTTCTTACAACAATAGGCATTAAGGTTGTGCTTGTTCACGGCGGCGGCCCTGAAATAAACAAAACGCTTAAAGCCATGAATATTGAAAGCAAATTTGAAGGCGGCTTACGAGTTACAGATAAAGAAACGGTTAACGTTGTTCAAATGGTGCTTGCTGGAAAAGTTAACAAAGATTTGGTTTGCCAAATAGGTAATTTAGGCGGACATGCAATAGGTCTTTCCGGCATGGACGGAAATATGATTAAATGCGAACCTCTTGATGAATCGCACGGTTATGTGGGCAACATTACAGAGGTTAACATGGACGTTGTAAACGAAGTGCTTGCAAACAATTTTATTCCTGTTATTTCAACGGTGGGATATGACGAAAGCGGAAATTGCTACAATATTAACGCCGACACGGTCGCTGCAGCCGTAGCCGGTGCATTGAATGCCGAAGCACTGATTTCAATGACAGATGTTGTGGGACTTTTAAAAGATAAGGATGACGACAGCACCCTTATTCACAGAGTATACATAAGCGATGTTCCTGCGCTTATTGCCGAGGGTATAATAGGAGGCGGAATGATTCCTAAAATTGACTCTATGACAAACGCAATTCGTGAAGGCGTAAAAAAAGCATTTATTATTGACGGCCGTGTTCCCCACTCCATTCTTATGGAACTTTTAACCGACGAAGGTATGGGCACGATGTTTAGAAGCAGGTGATTAAATTGAATATTAAAGAAACAGATAATAATTTCGTGGCACATTCATACGGCAGATTTGACGTTGTACTTACAAAAGGCAAAGGCTCAACAGCGTATGATGAAAACGGAAAAGAATATATAGATTTCGGTTCGGGAATTGCAGTTAACTCATTTGGATTTTGTGATGACGAATGGAAAAAGGCAGTTGAAGAACAGCTTAACAAATTACAGCACACAAGCAACCTTTATTACACAGAACCATGCGCAGAGCTTGCAAAGCTGCTGTGTGAAAAATCAGGAATGAAAAAAGTATTCTTCGGAAACAGCGGTGCAGAAGCAAACGAAGGTGCAATAAAATTTGCCAGAAAATATTCGGCAGACAAATATTCAAGCGACAGACACACAATTATAACACTGGTTAACTCTTTCCACGGAAGAACAATAACAACCCTTTCCGCAACGGGACAAGACCATTTTCACCATGATTTTTTACCGCTTACGGACGGATTTAAATACTGCACGGCAAACGATATTGAAAAATTAAACGAACTTGCAACAGATGATGTTTGCGCAATTATGTTTGAATGTGTACAAGGCGAAGGCGGAGTTAACAACCTTGACACTGCATTTGTGAAAGAAATTGCAAAAATTGCAAAAGAAAAAGACATATTAATAATTGTTGACGAAGTTCAAACAGGCAACGGCAGAACAGGCAAATATTTCGCCTATCAAAATTACGGAATTACACCCGATATTGTTACAACGGCAAAAGGTCTTGCAGGCGGTTTGCCGATAGGCGCGGTACTTTTCGGCGACAAAGTTAAAGACACCGTTACTCCCGGCAGCCACGGTTCCACATTCGGCGGCAACCCAATTTGTGCGGCAGGTGCAATTTCAATTATTACAAGAATTGATGATGACTTTTTAAGCGAAGTTTGCAAAAAAAGCGAGTATATAACAAGCAAACTAAAAGAAATTAAAGGTGTAAAATCCGTTTCCGGCATGGGACTAATGCTTGGTGTGGAAACAGACAAAGACGCAAAGGACATTGCAAACGACTGCCTTGAAAAAGGACTGCTTGTTTTAACTGCAAAAACAAAAATCAGGCTTTTACCTGCCCTTAACATTTCATATGAAGAAATTGACAAAGGTTTAAAAATTTTGAAAGAGGTTATTGAAAAATGAAGCATTTACTTAAATTACAAGATTTAAATCAAGACGATATTCTTGACATTCTTAATTTAGCAGACCAGCTTAAATATGAAACGAAGCACGGAATTGAGCATCACCACCTTAAAGGAAAAACACTGGGTATGATTTTCCAAAAAAGTTCCACAAGAACAAGAGTTTCATTTGAAACGGGAATGTACCAATTAGGCGGTCAGGCGCTTTTCCTTTCCAACAGAGATTTGCAAATAGGCAGAGGTGAGCCTGTAGAAGATACGGCAAGAGTTCTTTCCCGTTACCTTGACGGTATTATGATAAGAACATTTGAACAAAAAGAAGTTGAAGATTTGGCAAAATACGGCTCTATTCCGATTATTAACGGACTTACAGACTACTGCCACCCTTGCCAAGTACTTGCCGACTTGATGACAATTCGTGAATACAAAAAAACATTTGAAGGACTTAAATTCTGCTTTATCGGCGACGGAAACAACATGGCAAACAGCCTTATTGTGGGTGCAATTAAAATGGGCATGGAATGTGCTGTCGCCTGCCCTGACACATATAAGCCGGACGAAGAAATTATGAGGTGGGCAAATGAAAACGGAAAATTCACCTGTTCATCCAACATTGAAGAATGCGCCAAAGGTGCGGACATTCTTTACACAGATGTTTGGGCTTCAATGGGACAGGAAGAAGAAAAAGCAGAAAGAGAAAAAGTTTTCAAAAACTTCCAAATTAACGATGATGTTATGGCAGTTGCAAACGACGGTGCAATGGTGCTTCACTGCTTGCCTGCACACAGAGAAGAAGAAATAACGGCAAAAGTTTTTGAAGAACATGCAAATGAAATTTTTGACGAAGCCGAAAACAGACTTCACGCACAAAAAGCAGTATTGGTTAAACTTTTAGGATGATAAAAAATATGACACAGGAAACAGTTTATATTTGCTTGGCAGACGGACACGTTTTTGAAGGCAAACGCTTCGGTGCCGGCGGCGATATTACAGGCGAGCTTGTTTTTACGACCGGCATGTGCGGTTACATTGAAACACTTACCGACCCAAGCTACTACGGTCAAATCGTTATGCAAACATTTCCGCTTATAGGCAACTACGGCTTTATTAATGAAGACGCTGAAAGCAAAAAGCCTTATGTATCCGCTTATATTGTGCGTGAATTTTGCGAAAACCCATCTAATTTCAGATGCGATGAAACACTTGACAAATATTTAAAAGGCAACAACATTATAGGTGTTTATGACGTTGATACACGGGAAATTACAAAAATAATTCGTGAAAGCGGCGTTATGAACGCAACAATATGTTCAAACCCGAAAGACGCAAACATTGAGGAAATGAAAGCATACAAGGTTACGGATGCGGTTAAATCAACATCTGTTGAAAAGCCTACGCTTATTCCGGGAGAAAACCACAGCCACAACGTTGTTTTAATT
Source organism: uncultured Oscillospiraceae bacterium (assembly GCA_900555015.1). Taxonomy (GTDB): domain Bacteria; phylum Bacillota; class Clostridia; order Oscillospirales; family Acutalibacteraceae; genus Eubacterium_R. The sequence goes on along the minus strand of USJL01000009.1, from coordinate 55,812 downwards.
GATTACGGAAAAAAAGACAACATTGCACGAGAGCTTGCAAAAAGAGGATGTAACGTTGCTGTTGTGCCTTACAATACAAAGGCAGAAGATATTTTAAAACTTAATCCCGACGGAATTATGCTTTCAAACGGACCGGGAGACCCGGAAGACAACACCGAATCAATTAACGAATTAAAAAAGCTTATAGGTAAAAAGCCAATATTTGGCATTTGTTTAGGGCATCAGCTTTTAGCACTTGCAATGGGCGGAAAAACCGTTAAATTAAAATACGGACACAGAGGTGTTAACCAACCTGTTAAGAATGTTAAAACGGGACGAACATACATTTCTTCTCAAAACCACGGCTATGCCGTTGTAAGTGATGAAATTGAAAAATGCGGAGGCATAATAAGTTACATTAATGCTAACGACGGCACAAATGAGGGAATCGACTACCCTGACAAAAATGCATTTTCGGTACAATTTCACCCTGAAGCATGCAGCGGACCCCACGACACAAGATTTTTATTTGACAAATTTATTGACATGATGGGAGGTAAAGAATAATGCCTCTTAACAAAAACATAAAAAAAGTTTTAGTAATAGGCTCCGGTCCCATTGTTATAGGACAGGCAGCTGAATTTGACTATGCAGGCGCACAGGCTTGCCGTGTTTTAAAAGATGAAGGTATTGAGGTAGTACTTGTTAATTCAAACCCTGCCACAATTATGACCGACAAAGCCCTTGCAGACCATATTTACCTTGAGCCGTTAACAGTTGATACAGTTAAAAGGATAATTGAAAAAGAGCGTCCTGACAGCATTTTGGGCGGCTTGGGCGGTCAAACAGGTTTAACTGTTTCCATGCAACTTGCAGAAGACGGATACCTTGATAAAATGGGAGTTCGACTTTTAGGTACAAATGCAGAAGCCATTGACAAAGCAGAAGACAGACAAATGTTTAGGGACACAATGCTTAAAATCAATCAGCCTGTAGTTCCGTCTGACATTGCAACAACTGTTGAAGAAGCAATAAACATTGCAAATGAAATATCATACCCTGTTATAATTCGCCCTGCCTTTACATTAGGCGGTGCAGGCGGCGGTGTTGCATACAACGAAGCAGAACTTAAAGAAGTTGCGAAAAGAGGACTTATGATGTCCCCTATCACACAAGTTCTTGTTGAAAGATACATTGCCGGTTGGAAGGAAATTGAATTTGAAGTTATGAGGGACAGCATTGGCAACGTTATTGCTGTTTGTTCTATGGAAAACTTTGACCCGGTAGGCGTTCACACAGGCGACAGCATTGTTATTGCCCCTGCCGTTACACTGGGCGACAAGGAATACCAAATGCTGAGAACAGCGTCTCTTGACATTATTACAGAGCTTGGAATTGAAGGCGGATGCAACTGCCAGTTTGCACTTAACCCTGAAAGTTTTGAATACAGCGTTATTGAAGTAAATCCAAGGGTTTCACGTTCTTCCGCATTGGCATCAAAAGCAACAGGCTACCCCATTGCAAAAGTTACAACCAAAATTGCACTTGGTTACACCCTTGATGAAATAAAAAATGACGTAACGGGCAAAACATGTGCCTGCTTTGAGCCTACGCTTGACTATGTTGTAGTTAAAGTTCCCAAATGGCCATTTGATAAATTTATTAATGCTTCAAGAAAACTCGGAACACAAATGAAAGCAACCGGCGAAGTTATGAGCATTGCACCATCTTTTGAAATGGCAATAATGAAAGCCGTAAGAGGTGCCGAAATAGGGCTTGATACGTTAAACAACAAAGCGGTAGCAAAAAAGGACATTTATGAAACGTTAAAGAGCCAAGATGATTTAAGGCTGTTCAGTGTTTTTCGAGCATTAAAAGAAGGTATTTCAGTTGATGAAATTCATTCTTTAACAATGATTGACGAATGGTTTTTATACAAACTTAAAAATCTTGCAAATTATGAAAAAAGCATTAAAGATACGCCTTTAAGCAAAGAATTATACCTTAAAGGCAAAAAGATGGGATATACCGATGAAGCACTGGAAAAATTAAGCGGTAACACATTAACTTACCACTTTGACGCAGTATATAAAATGGTAGACACCTGCGGTGCGGAGTTTGCTGCAGAAACGCCTTACTTTTACTCTACATATGACAAGCATTGCGAAAGCAGAGAACTTGCAAGAGGCGACAAAAAGCGAATTATTGTTTTAGGTTCGGGACCGATAAGAATAGGACAAGGTATTGAATTTGACTATTCTTCAGTTCACTGTGTATGGACGCTTAAAGAACTTGGATATGAAGTTATAACAATAAATAACAACCCCGAAACGGTTTCAACAGACTTTGACACGGCAGACAGACTTTACTTTGAACCGCTGACACCCGAAGATGTTATGAACATAATTAAAGTTGAGCAGCCTATAGGCGTTGTTGTTGCGTTTGGCGGTCAAACGGCAATTAAGCTTACAAAGTTTCTTGATGACAACAACATTACCATTTTGGGAACATCTGCAGAAGGAATAGACATTGCAGAAGACAGAGAAAAGTTTGATAAACTGCTTGAAAAATTCGGCATATTCAGACCTAAGGGCACATCAGTTATGACGCTTAACGAAGCATTATATGCGGCAGACACTTTGGGCTACCCTGTTTTATTAAGACCAAGCTATGTTATAGGCGGTCAAAACATGACTATTGCCTACACAGACGACGATGTGCGCCAATACATGGAAATTATTCTTGCACAAGGAATTGAAAACCCTGTTCTTGTAGATAAATATATGATGGGAACAGAGTTGGAGGTTGACTGCATTTCCGACGGTGAAAACGTTCTTATTCCCGGCATTATGGAGCATATTGAACGTGCCGGTGTACACAGCGGTGACTCAATAGCCGTTTATCCTCCGTATAATTTACAAGATAAAATGCTTAAAAAGATTTGTGATGTTTCTGAAAAACTCGCTCTTTCTTTAGGCACAAAAGGTCTTGTTAACATTCAATATTTAACATATCAAAACGAATTATATGTTATTGAGGTTAACCCGAGGGCATCGAGAACAATACCTTACATAAGCAAAGTAACAGGCGTGCCGATGGTTGAACTTGCAACAAAAATTATGGTTGGTGCAAAATTAACCGATTTGGGATTCGGAACCGGACTTTACAGAACACCGCCGTATTTTGCTGTTAAAGTGCCTGTTTTCAGTTTTGAAAAATTAAACGATATAAACAGCAAATTAGGCCCTGAAATGAAATCAACAGGTGAAGTTTTAGGCGTTGGTAAAAACTTAAACGAAGCATTATTTAAAGGTCTTGTTTCAGCAGGATTTAAAGTTGATTTTCATAAAAAAGAAAAGTTAGGCGTTTTAATTACTGTAACAAAGCAAGACAGATATGAAATAGTTAATTTGGCAAAAAAACTGGATGATTTGGGAGTTCAAATTTGGGCAACTCCCGAAACGGCAAAAGCCATTGAAAGTTTGGGCATTAATGTTGAAAAGGTAAACAAATTAAGAGAAGACAATTCAATTATGAATTTAGTTGAAAGCGGAAAGCTTGATTACATTGTTTACACAGGAAAAAGTGATAAAAAAAGTATTGCCGATTACATTAAACTGTTTAACAGAGCAAACCAATTAGGTATTGCAACACTTACTTCACTTGACACCGCAAATGCACTTGCCGATATTATTGCAAGCCGATATAACCAAAACAACACTGAGCTTGTGGACATTAACAATATGCGCGAGAAAAAAGGCATATTGAAATTCAGCAAAATGCAAGGCACAAGCGACGACTACATTTTCTTTAATAATCAATGCGGTATTATTACCTGCCCTGAAAGCTTTGCAATAGAATTTACCGACAGACACAAAGGCATTGGCGGCGACGGTATTGTTTTAATTGAAAATTCAGATGTGGCAGACGCAAAAATGAGAATATTCAATATGGACGGTTCTGAAGGTAAAATGGCAGGCAACTCCATAAGATGTGTTGGTAAATACCTTTATGACAACGGATTTGTAGCCAAAGAAAATATTTCTATTGAAACGGCAAGCGGAATTAAAGAACTTGAATTAATTACAAGAAATTCAAAAGTTTCATCTGTTACCGTTAATATGGGCAAAGCGGAACTTAACTCTGCAAAAATACCTGTTAATATTGATAAAGAAAAAGTTATAAACGAAAAAATAAAAGCAGGCAAAGAAAAATACAATGTTACCTGCCTTTCAGTCGGCAACCCGCACTGTGTTCTTTTTGTTGATAATGTTGACAATATTGACATTGAAAAAACAGGTCCGCTGTTTGAAAACAACCCGTTATTCCCTGAAAGAATTAACACCGAGTTTGTTAGAGTAGTTAATAACAGAACGCTTAAAATGCGAGTTTGGGAGCGTGGAAACGGCGAAACACTTGCCTGCGGCACAGGTGCATGTGCAGCAGTTATAGCCGCTGTTGAAAACGGTTATTGCAACAAGGGTGAAGATATTACGGTTAAACTGCGTGGCGGCGATTTAATTGTTAATTACACCGATGATGCCGTTTATTTAACCGGCGACTGCAATCTTGTTTTCACAGGTGAAATTGAATATTAAATAACTAAATCCTCTTACTGCAAAAGTAGGAGGATTTCTGTTTTAGTTGAAAACTATTTTATTATAATATATAATAATTTCGGTGATATTATGGAAACTAAGGAATTGATTAAGCAAAATTCAAAATAATAAAAAACCAATGAGCTTATTTTTATAAAAATAAACACATTATAAAAAATGCAGTGTTAACCCCTCCCTCTTTTTGATACAATTAATTTGAAAGGGAGATTTTATATAAAAAAACATAGTATTAATAGGATGATAATTTATGAATAAAATTAAAATACATATATTACATACAGGTAAGGTTAGGACTTCGCCGTATTTGCCATACGGAAACGGTTGCTCAATTATTAAAGCAAGCGGCTTTACAACTCCCAAAAGCAAATGGATATGGATGCCTGTATCCGTTTATCTTATTGAGCACCCAAAGGGGCTTATATTAGTTGACACAGGCTGGAACAGAGATATGAGCCCTAACGGTGAATATGACAAAAAAGCTCAAATCAAATCGCTTGGCTCATACGTCCTTTATCTTATTAATCAAGGTATGATTGAAAAAGATAAAGCGATTGACGAACAGTTAAATAAAATGGGAATTAAGGCAAGCGACATAGATTATGTGCTTCTTACCCACCTTGACTGCGACCACGCAAACGGTTTAAAACTTGTTAAAGATGCTAAAAATATTTTGGTATCAAATGACGAACTTAATATGCTGAAAAAACCAAGTCCTGTTTTAAAAATACGCTTTCAAAAAAAGTGGTGGAGCGACACTAAAATCAAAGGATTTGATTATAATAACAGCGAGGGTCCGTTTGCCAAGGCATTTGACCTTTTCGGCGACGAAAGCGTAAAAATGATTAACATACCGGGTCATAGTGACGGATTATGCGCAGTGAAAATAAAAAGCAGTGAAGGAAAATACGTCTTACTATTTTCCGACGGCGGTTATGGGGAAAAATCTTGGAGAGAAATGATAACTTTCGGAATAAGCATGGACAAAGATAAACAGAAAAAATCGCTTGCTTGGATAAAAGAACAAAGTTTAGATTAAAACTGCATTGAAAGCCTTGCAAACCACGATATAAACGTTAAAGAACACATTATTACCTTATAAACACACAAAGAGACGGCATTTACAAAATAAAGTAAATGCCGTCTTTATTTTAATAATATTCCTAAACAATAAGTTACACTAACAATTTACCGTCCCGACCGATTGAAAAAGGGAGAGACTCTTTTACGAAGCCTCTCCCTAAATCACCGTTTTTTAATTAATATATTAATCTTGACCGACAATCCAATAATTCAAGGTTAAGCAGTTTGAAACATAAGAAAGTCTTACATCCGCACCAGGCGCAACGCCGTAAGGCACGATTGTTTTATTTGCCAAAGCGTCATATACAGCATTATAAGCATCTGCATTTTCATCTGCAACGTATGTCATTGAAATACCGTTATTTGAGCAATCGCCTGTATATGTATAACCGCCTACAAAATTTTCAAGACAGGCTTTAACAGCACTGCCGTAATCCTTAATGACTGTGGAATAATAATGGTCCCAATTAGCCTGGAAGTTTTCTGCGCCGATAGCATATCTGTCAAAGCTATATTGCCATGTTGCTTCAGAAACAACGGCATATTCATCATTGCCGCCGGCAAAAATAAGCGAATCGCCTTTGTCGTACATTTCCTCGGCAATAGCCTGAACTCTGTTTACCATTTCAAATGAAGTATACGGATAAAATTCATTATCAAGAGAAATATCTGTTCCGTAGCCGTTTGAATCTGTATTTGACCAGCTTGAGAAAATATATCCGTCTTTCGGAACGGCTGCCGAAAGTTCTACAGTATCGCCTGTAACATAGCAACCTGAGCCGCCGGACTCGCCTTCTCCGCCTTCACCTGTTAAAACAGTTACATTAACTGTCGGCTTGTCGCTGACAACAAAAACGGGAGTTAATGTAATGTTTGTTAAACCGTCCGTCATATGTACCCAAGTTTCGCTTGAGTTTACGTCGTCTATAACACCTTCTGCGGAAGTATTTACTTCCCAATGGTCAAACTTCATGCCGTCTTCGGCAATAGGTGCTTTAACGCAAGCGGAATCGCCTGTAACGATATACTGAGTTGAATAAGCATCACCGTTTACATCATTTGCAACTACCGGGTAAGTGGTGCTTTCTGCATCTTTATAAACTGCTGTGATTGTGCAATCGCATTTTTCAACAAGCAAATTTGTTTCTGTTTTTGTTTTAGTTGAAAGATTTACTTTTTTATCTTTAATGCCATCTGTATTGCTGACACATTCCCAGCGGTCAAATACTTTACCCTCCGGAGCAGGGTCAGCTGTAATTTTAACATTACTGCCTTCTGTATAAACGCCTGAACCTTTACCGTTTACAACAGTAACTTTTCTGCAAGCCTCTTTTGCATCTTCAACTTTAATATAATTTGCCGTAACGGTAAAAGAATAATCAAAATCAAGAAGTGCAGAATCATAATCGGCATAATCAAGAGTAACGGGAACGCCTGTTTGGTCTGCTGCATAAGCGGCACCCTGAACAAAACCGGCGCCGTAACTGCTTGATGTTTTGCTTTTAACAGAGCCTAAATAACCCAAATTTGTATTGCCTGCAATAACTGCATTATAACCTGCAAGGAATCCGCTTTGAAGTGCATCAAATGAAACACACATAACATTTTCCATAACGGCGTTTATTGATTCACCTTCAGGATGAGGCATACCGTCTACAAGAATAAACTTTGTTTGAGGGTAATTACTTGCAGTTTCAAAAACAGCGGTTTCAAAAACATCTGTTGGCAATACTATAAACTCTGCGCCGGAATTAACAGCAAGGTCAATATATTTTTGAGCATTTTCCACCGATATTGTTTCGTTTTCTTCAACAGTGGGCTGATAATAACGGTAAGTAACACCAGCATTTTCGGCATATTCTTTAACACCGTTCCAGGCACTTTCGTTATAAGAACCGTCATCAACCGTGCCACCGTCGGTAATCATAACAACATCATACTTTAACTGCGTGTTGTTGCCCGAACAGCCTGCAAAGCCAAGGGTTGCAACAACAATCAAAATAAAGCACATAAATATAGAAACAAATTTTTTCATAACTGATACCCCGAATAAATTTTTACTGTAATATAATAACAAAAAATACGCCATTATGCAAGAGGATATACAAAGTTAGCATTTAGTTAAATGCTATTTATAAAAAACGGCATGCAGATTAATAACTGCGTGCCATTTTTTATTACTTTGCTTTCGTTTCACAATAAAGGCAACGATAGGTACCCTTATTATCTGTTAAAACAAACTCATAATCTATATTTTCTTCAACATTTGAAATGCACCTTGGATTAGAACATTTAACAATATTGATTAATCTTTTTGGCATAGTTAATTTGAGTTTTTGGGCATTGCCGTTTTTAATAACATTAACTGTTATATCCGGCTCCAAGTAACTTAAAACATCAAGGTTTAAATCTATTAATTCATTAACCTTAATAATATCTTTTTTACCCATTTTTTCGGATTTTGCATTTTGAATAATTGCAACCTGGCAGGAAAGTTTATCAAGACCCAAAGCCTCATAAATTTTTAAACCCGAACCCGCTGTAATATGGTCAAGGACATAGCCGTTTTCGATTTCATCAATCTTCATCAAAGGCACCTCCCCACTGAAGAAGTTTAATAATTAATGCCATTCGCACAAATCTGCCGTTTGCCACCTGTTCAAAATATTTTGCACGGGGGTCATCATCAACATCAACCGCAATTTCATTTACTCTCGGAAGAGGGTGCATTATTGTTAAATCGGGTTTTGCGTTTGCAAGCTTTTCTTTATTAAGAATGAAAGCGTCTTTATGTTTTAAATATTCATCTTCGGAGAAAAACCTTTCACGCTGAACACGGGTCATATAAAGAATATCCAAAGACGGCATAACATCCTCCATTTTTTCAACCTCTTCATATTCCATATTAAACTCGTCCAGGTAATCTGTTTTAATATAATCGGGAACGGAAAGTTCCTTTGGAGAAATAAGAACAAATTTAATATTGCTGTACCTGCACATTGCTTTAATTAAGCTGTGAACGGTTCTGCCGAATTTTAAATCGCCGCAAAGACCGATTGTTAAATTATTGAATCTGCCTTTTTCACGAAAAATGGTAAGCAAATCCGTCATAGTTTGTGTTGGGTGGCTGTGTCCGCCGTCGCCGGCATTAATTACTGGAACATTACTTTTAAATGTGGCAACACGGGGAGCACCCTCAACCGGATGGCGCATAGCAATAATATCTGAATAACAGGAAACTACTTTTATAGTATCACCGACTGTTTCACCTTTAGAAGCTGAGGAAGAATTAGCCTCGGAAAAGCCTAAAACTTTACCGCCCAAAGAAAGCATTGCCGATTCAAAAGAAAGCCTTGTTCTGGTGCTGGGTTCAAAAAACAAAGTTGCCAAAATTTTTCCGTCGCACACATGAGCGTACTTTTTTTTATTTTCAATAATATCTGACGCAAGGGCAATAATTTCGTCTATTTCTTCTACTGACAAATCGGTTGTATCTAAAAGATGACGCATTGTTTTTCTCCTTAAAGTTCCATCCAAGCAGGGTCGGAAGGATTTTTAATAAATGTTTTAAGTTTTACAACATCACTTTCTTTAATATAACCTTCTTGTGCGGCAACGCCTACAAGAGTATTAAAATCAGAAAGGCTGTAATTTGTTACATTTGCTTCTTTAAGCCTGTCTATACCCTTTTGCATACCGTAAGTAAAAATCGAAGCAACGCCCAAAACATCTGCTCCTGCCTGACGAAGAACATCTACAACTTCAAGAACAGAGCCGCCTGTTGAAATTAAATCTTCAATAACAACTACCTTTTGACCTTTTTCGAGTTTGCCCTCTATTTGATTTTGTCTGCCGTGGTCTTTATGACCGGAACGAACATAACCCATAGGCATATCAAGTATTGTTGCGGTAATTGCGGCATGAGCAATACCTGCTGTTGATGTACCCATTAACACTTCTGCTTCCGGAAATTTTTCCTTAACGATTTCTGCAAGACCCGATTCCACATCTTTTCTGACTTCGGGAGCGGAAAGCGTTAACCTGTTATCACAATAAATTGGGCTTTTAATTCCCGATGCCCAAGTAAACGGGTCTTCCGGCTTTAAGAAAACAGCCTTAATTGAAAGCAAATCTTTTGCAATGATTTCATTGGTAATTTTCATAATAATTTACAAACCTTTCCGACTACAAATATTATTAAATCCTAACGCCTTAAGGTAGCCGCAATAAGACGTATAAACGGATAAATTTGCATTATAAATAATCAGCCCACAAACTCGCTTACGCATCTTCTGTATGCTTCAATAGGATTTTCTGCCTGTGTTATAGGTCTGCCCACAACAATATAGTCTGAACCGATTTCCTTTGCTTTTGCCGGTGTTGTTACACGAACCTGGTCGCCAACATCACCGTCGGCAAATCTTACGCCGGGAGTTACGGTATAAAAATCTTTGCCGCAAGCATCTTTAACCATACCAGCTTCAAGAGGAGAACAAACAACGCCGTCAAGCCCTGCTTCTTTTGCATTTTCTGCATATTTAACAATAGTATCATTAATTGAAGCATTGATTAACAATTCTTTTTGCATTCTTTCTTCACTTGTTGAAGTAAGCTGTGTTACGGCAATAAGGATAGGTCTTGTTCCGTCAGGCTTTGTTAAACCTTCAACAGCTGCCTTCATCATTTCAACAGTACCGGCTGCATGCAAATTTGTCATATCAACATCAAGATTTGACAAAACAGACATAGCTTTTTTTACAGTATTTGGAATATCATGAAGTTTTAAATCAAGAAAGATTTTATGACCTCTTTTTTTAATTTCTTTAACGATTGACGGACCTTCGGCATAATAAAGTTCCATGCCGATTTTTACAAACGGCTTTTCGTCTGTAAATTTATCAAGAAAATCAAATGTTTCTTTCGCGCTGCTGAAATCGCAAGCAATAATAACGTCTTTTCCCATTAATCAACCACTCCTATAATATCACTTAATTTATTTATACCTAATTTTTCACACTCTGCCGGCAACGCCTCTATTATTTCCTTACAAACATACGGATTAACAAGATTTGCGGCACCGACCTGCACAGCTGTTGCACCTGCCATCATCATTTCAATAACATTTTTTGCAGAAGAAACGCCGCCGCAACCCATAACCGGGATATTGCAAGCCCTTGAAACCTGATAAACCATTCTGACAGCCACAGGGAAAATTGCATCGCCGCTGAATCCGCCCATTTTATTGGCAATAACAGGCTTTCTTTTGTTAAGGTCTATTCTCATACCAAGCATTGTATTAATAAGACAAACTCCGTCTGCACCGGCTTCCTCACAAGCTTTTGCGATAGAAACAATATCAGTTACATTGGGAGAAAGTTTAATAACTACCGGTTTGGAAGTTACCGCCTTAACCGCTTTTGTAACTTCTGCGGCACATTTAGGGTCTGTTCCAAAGTTCATTCCGCCGCCGTGAACATTTGGGCAGGAAACATTAACCTCTAAAATTCCAACCTGCTCCTGTTTATCAAGCAAACTGCATGTATAAGCATAATCATCAACAGAAAAACCGCTTACATTGGCAATTACTTTTTTATTAAAATACTGTTTCATTTCAACAAGCTCATGCTCTATAACGTGATGAACTCCGTTATTTTGAAGACCCACGGCATTAATCATACCGGACGAACATTCGGCAATACGAGGAGTCGGATTGCCGAACCTGGCATCTTTAGTTGTTCCTTTAAAAGAAAAGGAGCCTAAAATATTAATATCGTAAAAATCCTTAAATTCTTTACCGTAGCCAAACGTACCGCTGGCAGGAACTACAGGATTATCCATTTCCATACCGCAGAAATTTACAGATAAATCTACCATATTATTTCCTCCCTTTCAAGCACGGGGCCGTCTTTACAAATTCGTTTATTGCCGTATTTTGTTTTACAGGAACAACCCATACACGCACCGAATCCGCAGCCCATTCTTTCCTCAAAACTGTACTGACCCGATGTTTTTGCAACAGATTCTATTGCCTTAAACATAGGCATCGGTCCGCAAGTATAAAAATAATCGTAATCATCGGGCATAGCGTCTGTTACAAAGCCTTTTACGCCGTAACTGCCGTCTGCCGTGGCAACAATAACATTACAGCCGAGAGCTTTAAACTCTTGCTCATAAAAGATTTCAGACTTGGTATTAAAACCTAAAATAACCGTTGGAGTTTGATTATTTGCAATAAGGCACTTTGCTAAATTATACATTGGCGGAACACCTACTCCGCCGCCGATTACAAGAGGATTTTTTGATTTTGAAATATTGTAACCGTTACCGAGACCGGTTAAGCAGTCAAGTTTTTCGCCGGATTGCATTTTGCTTAACTGCGCCGTTCCCTCGCCTACAACCTTATAAATTATTGTTATGGTTTTATCGTCATAATCACAAACAGAAATAGGTCGCCTTAAAAACTTACCTGAAAGAAGAATGTTAATAAATTGACCGGGAGCGGTTATATACTTTGTATCGCCCTTTAAAATCATTTTAAAAACATTTTCGGTTAAAGCGTTGTTTGAAATTATTTCATATATATTTTGTTTATACATAAATTACTCCGCATCAATGGTAGAAACGCCCAAAGTGATTTCTTCAAGAACATCAAGAAGAACCTTAACCGTATCAAGAGATGTAAACATTGTAACATTATTTTCAACAGCGGCACGCCTGATTTCCGAACCGTCGGAATGGCTGTCGCCGTGGCTGATGTCTATAGTATTAATTACATAAGCAATATGACCTTGACGAAGAGCCATTAAAATTTCATCGCTGTCATCCTCTGTAAGTTTTGCACGAACCCTTGTTCTGATGCCGTGCTTTTTAAGGAATTTTGCAGTACCCTCGGTTGCTTCAATATTAAAGCCCAGGTCATAAAAACGTTTAATTAACGGCAACGCTGTGGGCTTATCATTATCGGCAATGGTTACAAGCACAGTGCCGTAGTTTGACACATTAAGACCGCTTGCCTGAATTGCTTTATAAAGTGCTCTTGTAAGAGATTTATCGTAACCGATTGCCTCACCTGTTGACTTCATTTCAGGAGAAAGGTAAGTATCCATACCCTTAAGTTTTGAGAATGAAAAAGCAGGAGCTTTAACATACCAGCGTTTCTTTTCGGCAGGATATACCTGTGTTATGCCCTGTTCCTTAAGGCTATGACCCAAAATAACCTGTGTTGCAATGTGAGCCATAGGTACAGAAGTAGCTTTTGAAAGGAAAGGAACTGTTCTTGAAGAACGTGGATTTACTTCGATTACAAAAACATCATCGTTTGAATCGGCAATAAACTGAATGTTATATAATCCCACAATGCCGATTGCTTTACCCAATTTAACAGTGTAATCAATAATTTTATCTTTAACATCTTGAGTTACGCTGAACGTAGGATAAACGGAAATAGAGTCGCCGCTGTGCACACCTGTTCTTTCAACGTGTTCCATAATTCCGGGAATAAACACATTTTCACCGTCGCAAATAGCGTCTACCTCAAGTTCTTTACCCATAATGTATTTATCTACAAGTACAGGCTGCTCTGTATTAATTTCAACAGCCGTTTGAAGATAATGGCGCAAACTTTCCTCATTTGCAACAATTTGCATTGCCCTGCCGCCTAAAACAAAGCTTGGGCGAACAAGAACGGGATAACCGATTTTTTCGGCTACCTTTACACCGTCTTCAATATTTGTTACGGCTACACCCTTTGGTTGAGGAATGCCCAATTCATTCATTACTTTTTCAAAGGAATCTCTGTTTTCGGCTTTATCAATAGCTGCAACATCTGTGCCGATAATAGGAACACCCAAAGCATCAAGAGGAGGTGCAAGGTTAATTGCAGTTTGACCGCCAAGGGAAACAACGATTCCGAGAGGATTTTCAAGTTCAATAATATTCATAACATCCTCAACCGTTAACGGTTCAAAATAAAGCTTATCGGATGTTGTATAGTCTGTTGAAACTGTTTCAGGGTTATTATTAATAATAATTGCTTCATAGCCTGCTTCTTTAATGGACCAAATTGCATGAACGGTTGAATAGTCAAATTCAACACCCTGACCGATTCTGATAGGGCCTGAGCCGAGAACAATGATTTTCTTTCTGTCGGACACAATGCTTTCGTTTTCTTCCTCATAAGTTGAATAGAAATAAGGAACATATGAATCAAACTCGGAAGCACAAGTATCTATCATTTTATAAACAGGGAAAATGTTGTTTGCTTTTCTGAGTTTAAACACATCTGCTTCTGTTAAATCCCAGCACTCACCGATAAACTTATCGGATACGCCCATTTTTTTAGCGTCTTTAAGTGTTTGAATATCATTTTTATTTGATTTTAAAACAGATTCAAATTCAACAATATTTTTGATTTTTTCAATAAAGAACATATCAATTTTTGTTGCGTTGTAAATTCTGTTTAAGTCTACATTAAGCCTTATTAACTGTGCTATTGCATACAATCTGTCGTCAGTGCCGATTTTAATATAGTCAAGAAGTTGGTCTGCCGTATATTCGTCAAATTTACTCATATACAAATGGCACACGCCGATTTCAAGAGAGCGAACGGCTTTAAGCAAACTTTCCTCTACAGTTCTGCCGATAGCCATAACCTCGCCCGTTGCTTTCATTTGTGTGTTAAGACTGTTATTTGCGTCTGCAAACTTATCAAACGGGAAACGAGCGATTTTTGAAACAACATAGTCAAGTGTTGGTTCAAACGAAGCCGGAGTATTGGCAATTTGAATTTCATCAAGATGCATACCCACTGCAATTTTTGCGGAAACTCTGGCAATAGGATAGCCTGACGCCTTTGACGCAAGTGCCGATGAACGTGAAACACGGGGATTAACTTCAATAAGATAATATTGGAATGAATGAGGGTCAAGAGCAAACTGAACGTTACAGCCGCCTTCGATTTTAAGTTCACGAATAATGCGAAGTGCGGAATCTCTTAACATTTGATATTCTTTATTAGTTAACGTTTGGGATGGGCAAACAACAACAGAGTCACCTGTATGAATACCTACAGGGTCAATATTTTCCATATTACAAATTGTAATTGCCGTGTCATTTGCATCACGCATTACTTCATATTCAATTTCTTTATAGCCCTTAATACTTTTTTCAACAAGAACCTGATGAACCGGTGATAAAGCAAGAGCATTTTTAAGCATAAGCTTACATTCTTCTTCATTATCTGCAAAACCGCCGCCTGTACCGCCCAATGTGAACGCCGGACGAAGAACAACAGGATAGCCGATTTCGGAAGCGATACGCAATCCGTCTTCAAGGGTATTACAAATATCGGACGGCAAAACAGGTTCGCCTAATTTTTCACATAAATCTTTAAAAAGTTCTCTGTCTTCCGCTCTTTCAATAGCGTCAAAACTTGTTCCCAAAATTTCAACATCACATTCTTTAAGAACGCCTTTTTTTGCAAGTTGAACGGCAAGATTTAAACCTGTTTGACCGCCAAGGGACGGTAAAATAGCATCCGGTCTTTCGTGGCGGATAATTCTGGCAACATATTCAAGATTTAAAGGTTCCATATAAACCTTATCGGCAATATCCGTATCTGTCATAATAGTTGCAGGGTTTGAGTTAATAAGAACTACCTCATAACCCTCTTCGCGAAGAGAAAGACAAGCCTGTGTGCCGGAGTAGTCGAATTCGGCAGCCTGTCCGATAACGATAGGGCCTGAACCGATTACAAGAATTTTATGTATATCTGTGCGTTTTGGCATAATTATTCTTCCTCCTTCTTCATTAATGAAATAAATTTATCAAAAAGATATGCGCTGTCTTGAGGACCGGGAGCACTTTCCGGATGATACTGAACGGAAAAGATTTTTAAATCTTTGCATTCAACGCCTTCGGCAGTATTATCAAGAAGATTTTTATGAGTTAAAGTTAACGGTGTGCCGTTAAGAGAATCCACATCAACAGCATATGAATGGTTTTGAGATGTAATTTCGATTTTGCCTGTTTCAAGGTTCATTACAGGGTGATTTCCGCCTCTGTGACCGAATTTCATTTTAAATGTTTTTGCGCCCAAGGCAAGTGAAATCATTTGATGACCCAAGCAAATGCCGAAAATAGGAAGTTTGCCTTTAAGCTGACGAACAACTTCAATTACCGGCTGAACATCCTCCGGGTTTCCGGGTCCGTTTGAAAGGAACAATCCGTCCGGATTCATATTCATAATTTCTTCGGCAGTAGTATTATAAGGAACAACGGTAACGTTACATCCCTTTTCGTTGAATTTACGAACAATATTGTGTTTCATTCCGCAATCTACGGCAACAACGTCAAACTTATGATTTGGAGTTCTTGAATACCAGCGCTTTTTACAGCTTACTCTTGAAACCATATCGGTGGGAATTTGATATTCACGAACTTTTTTAAGTGCTTCTTCTGTTGGAGTTGAAGCATCTGTAATAATAACCTTTTGGCTTCCCTCATCTCTTATGATACGCGTGATTTTTCTTGTATCAACACCGCTGATAGCAGGAATATTATACTCATCCAAAACTTCACTTAAAGTTTTTGTATAACGGAAGTTTGACGGTAAATCGTTATATTCCCTTACGATAAGACCGCCCATAGTAGGTACTTTTGTTTCATAGTCTTCATCAGTCATACCGTAATTACCGATAAGCGGATAAGTCATACAAACCATTTGGTCTGTATATGACGGGTCGGAAATAATTTCCTGATAACCTACCATAGATGTATTGAAAACAATTTCATTAATTGCTTCTTTATCTGCTCCAAAGCCGTAGCCGTAAAATTCGGCGCCGTTTTCAAGCACGATTTTTTTGTTAAATGGCTTCATACACAATCTCTCCTCTCAACACAGTTAAAATATTTTTACTTTTAAGTTCCCAGTTTTCAAAAGGTGTGGCTTTGCCCATAGAAACAAAGTCTTTTGGATTTACAACCCATTTTTCATCTAAATTAACAGCACACAAATCTGCAACTGCACCCTCTTCAATAACGCCGCCTTCTATGCCGAAAATCTCTCTCGATTTAACGCTCATCATATCAACAAGCTTTTCAAGTGAAATCACACCGGTTTCAACTAACTTTGTATAAAGAACAGGAAATGCAGTTTCAAGACCGACAACGCCCATGGCACTTTTTTCAAGCCCTTTTGCCTTTTCTTCTTTACTGTGAGGGGCATGGTCGGTTGCAATAACATCAATAGTACCGTCCTTAACACCCTCTATAAGCGCCTGCATATCTTCCCTTGAGCGAATGGGCGGGTTCATTTTAAATCTGCCGTCTTCCTGCAAGTCCATATCGCACATTGTAAGATAATGAGGTCCTGTTTCGCAGGTAACCTTTACACCTCTTGCTTTGGCACGGCGAATAATATCAACACTTTCTTTTGTTGAAATATGGCAAACATGATAGCGACAACCTGTTTTTTCAGCAAGGCGGCAATCTCTTTCTATTTGCTGCCATTCGCTTTCGCTGCAAATTCCTTTATGATTGTGTGTTTTACAATACTCACCGTCGTGAATATAGCCGCCGTGAAGCAATTCGTTAACCTCGCAATGAGCCGAAATAATTGCGCCGCACTTGGCACAACGAATCATTGCCTGTTCCATAAGTTCCTCTGACTGCACGCCGCAGCCGTCATCGGAAAAACCGATTACTTTATTTTTTAAAGACTCAAAATCAACACATTCGCCGCAGCCCTTTCTGCCTTTTGTAATTGAAGCAAAAGGAAAAACATCAATAACAGCGTCATTATCAATAATATTTTGCTGAACTGCAAGATTTTCTACAGAATCCGGAGCGGGATTTACATTTGGCATTGTGCAAACAGCGGTATAACCTGATTTAGCTGCCGCAGCTGTTCCTGTTTTAACGGTTTCTTTATAAGAAAAACCGGGCTCTCGTAAATGTACGTGTACATCAACAAAACCCGGAATTAATAAATACTTATCCATAAAATCAAAAACACGATCTGCTCCATTAAATAAAATGGAGGTGCCAATGGTTTCTATTTTAGAGTTCTTAATGAGAACGTCTGACTTTTCAAATTTATTACCCTTAAACACTCGGGCATTTTTTATAAGCAAAGTCATAAATAAATACCAACCTTTCGTTATCCTTGATATTATATATGAAACGGCACTTCAAGTCAATTACAAATTTATTACAATAATATATTTTTTATTGAATGATTTTAAAATATTATATAAACTATAAAAACGGAAAGAATTTAACACATTAGGAGATTTAAAAATGAGTTTTATAGCAGGTGCAGGTGCAACCAGTGTTGACCTTTTATATGAAAATATGCCAAAGATTCCCGATGTGGGCGAAGAAGTTTATACAAACAGATTTCAGCTTCAGCTGGGAGGAGGACTGCCTGCCACTTTAATAAATTTAGGCAGACTTGGAATTAATGCAAAAATTGCCACGGAACTCGGAAACGATATGTTTTCTGATTTTGCAAAAAAGGAATTTGAAAAAAACGGCGTTTCGCCTACAAACCTTTACAAAGGAAATGAAATTCCCCTTAATATAACATCTGCAATAATTTTAAAAAACGACAGAAGTTTCGTTACATACGGAAAAGGCACTATTGAACCGGGTGACGATGCAAAAGAAGCATTCTACCAAATTGCCAAAGGTGCAAAGATTTGTCTTATGGCTCCCGGCGGATTTTTGGATGTTTACAAAAAACTGAAAAGCGAAGGCACAACAATGGTGCTTGATATGGGTTGGGACGAAGATATGACCATTGAAAAATACAGCGATTTATTGGAAGTTGCAGATTACTACACACCTAACCAAAAAGAAGCGTTAAGAATTACAGGTTGCAGCAATGCCAAAGACGCCGCACATGCACTTAAAGAATATTTTAACAAGGTTGTTGTTAAGGTTGATAAGGACGGGTGCATAGGAATTGATGGTGATGAATACTTTTTCTGCCCCAGCATTAAAGAATTTCACAATGTAGACAGCACAGGTGCAGGAGACGCTTTTTTAGCAGGTTTTGTTTACGGATTATATTATGATTACAACCTAAAAGACTGTATTGAATTTGGAAATATTACAGGAGGAAAAGCAGTTACAAAAGTTGGCGCTCTTTCCGGATACGTAACAGAGAAAGAATTGCTTGAATACAAAGGAATAATTTAACACAAAAAGAAAAAGCAGAATGTCGGCAGGCATTCTGCTTTTATTATTAATAAGGGAAATCAATTTTTGCGTCTTTACAAAATTCAATATCCGTTTCACGCCAATAAGCATAATCGGGGTTGTTGCGTTTATCTTCAAGCACTGATGAAAATTCGCTGTTGAAACGCTTTGCAAAATAAAGAGTTGTTTTTGTGGCGCCTTTAAAATTTAAATGGTCGCCCCCATCACGAAAATCCGAATTAAAATCAAAATTATAATCAGGGTCATCAAATAAAAGATTAAAATCCACAAATTCTATGCCGTAATTTTGAGCAAGCTCGGAAACTGCGTTATGACGTGCATATGACCAGGAATTAAGAGCAGGAACCTCGGTTAAAATAACGCTTATATCATTTTTTTCACAAAGATTGATTATTTTTTCAAAATAAACAAGAGTATCGTTTGGAATAGGTTCAACAGCATCAGTTTCAATCATATTGGCAGATTTTTCGCAAACCTGAACCGTTGAGCTGAAATTGTAGCCGTGGTGAAAAGATTTAACGTTGCCCAATTTAAAAGCATTAAAGAAATCACGCGGTTTAATTTTCTTCCACCTATCGTGAAAATTAAAGGCAGAAAAACTGTTTTTTACATCAAATTCAAAATCATCACCGTTTAAAGGAATAAAAAACTTTTCCGTTTTTTCTTTTGGTGTTTCGGAAACTTCTTTGGCAACGGTTAAATTTTCCGCACTTTCGGGTTCTGTTGAATAAAACATATCCGTTTCCAAAATTAAAAATTTAGGTGATTGATGTTTTAAAAAATCTTTAAGCAAGCCGTATGACTTATCCATAGACTGATGAGGGATTGAAATAACATCGGACGTATAGCCGTAGTTTTCGTAAAGATGCATAGGAACGAAAGCCGTGTACAAATCGCTGTTGCCCACGGCAACAATATCTATGCTGTTTTCAGGCTCATCAATATATGCATATGCTTTTGAATAAGCATTTCTGAAACAAAGGGCATTTTCTTTTGAAAATATTGTTAAAGAAAGTGCTTGCAGCATTAAAGCAAGGCACAATAAAAACACAAGTGCCTTTGCCAAACTTTTTAAATTTTGTTTTAACTTTACTTTCATAAAAACACCGTTAATCAGAAATTAGCATAAATTAAGTTTTGAACGCCGTAATTCTCGCCGTATGCGCCGAAAACCACAACAATCAAAATAAACAACAACAAGAGAATACATCTTACCGGGAATTTTAACTTTAATACTTTTTCCCTGATAAATATGCCCTTTTCATTAAGAACACCCACTGCAAATACTGTTAAAAATCCAACCAAAACAACAACATAATCTTTAAGGTCAAGATTTAAACCGTTTTTTGCACCGAGAGAAAGCGCCGATAAATCGAAATTGCAAAAAATCTTTTTTGTCATATAAAGCACGCGGCGAAATCCGTCTGCCCTAAAAATAAGCATGCCGTAGTTTACAACAACAAATGTTCTTGCAATTTGGAGCAAATGATACGGCTTTGAATTTCTGTTGATTTTAAGCTTGCCGCAAATTTTTGAAAAAACAGGTTCAAGGAACAAGCCGAGCATCATTAAGAAATAATAATACAAGCCGTAAATAATATATTTTATACCGGAGCCGTGCCAAAAACCGTTTGAAAACCAAACGAAGAAAAGAGCAACAGCAGTTGGAATAAGATTGGCATAATAAGGATTAAATTTTTTCCTTGCCGCTTTTGTTAAATTCATAAACGGCTTGGAAAGAGAAATGGGATAAAAAATATAATCACGAAGCCAAGTGCCAAGGCTGATGTGCCACCTTTGCCAAAACTCGTTAATAGTTTTTGCAAAGAACGGACGGGTAAAGTTTTCAGGCATTTTAATGCCCATCATTTCACCCAAGCCGCACACAACATCCATAATACCTGAAAATTCGCTGTAAAGCTGAAGAGTATAACACAAAGTGCCGAGTATAATAATTGCGCCGCCGTGTTTTTCAGGGTGATTATACACAGCGTCTACAAGAATAGCAACCCTGTCTGCCACAACAATTTTTTTGAAAAGGCCCCAAAAAACACGCCAAACGCCTTTAACAAGATTGTCATAATCAAAATCTTTGCCCTCTATAAGCTGAGTGCCTAATTGGTCATAGCGTGCAACCGGTCCTTCAACAACCGTTAACATAAACGAAAGATAAAGTGTGGTTTTTAAAGGATTTTTACAAGCAGGATACCTGCCCCTGTAAACATCTGTAATATAACTTACAGCCTGCAATGTATAAAAAGATATACCCATAGGCTGAATAATATTAAGCCCTTCCAAATCGGTTTTAAACACTGCATTTAAAACATTTGCGGCGAAGCCTGTATATTTTGACAAAAACAAAATGCCGATATTCAGCACAACGCCCACAGCAAGAACACTTAATTTATAATTTTTATATTTTGCCTTTAAAGCTTTGCGGCTTGCAATGTCAAGCCCTTTTCGCTTTGATTTAAAATCGTCGTTTAAACGCTGAAGCACAATACCGTCAAGCCAAATAATAACGGATGACAAAAGCAAAAACAGCACATGCCCTCTTACAGCCACGGTATAAAACGCAAATGAGCCTAAAAGCAAAACGCACCATTTATATTTTTTCGGCATAAATGTGTAAACCAAAAACGTTATGCCGAAATACAAAATAAAAAATGTGAACGAGGTATATGTCATTAATCAGTCCTCTTCTGCCAATCTTTCAATCATAGCCATAATTGAGGCAGGAGTTTCAAAGTTTTCCGGAATAATATCTACTGCCGTAATATCAACGGCAAACTCATCGGAAAGTTCGGCAACAAGTGAAATCATTCCCAAACTGTCAAAAATTTTATCATCAATAAGTCTTGTGTTTTCGTTAAATTCTACGCCCGGTTTTAAATTTTCCAAAATTTCAATAAGCTGTTCCATAATTTTACCTTTCTGCCTGAATATTTATTAAGCGGTGCAGGCACACTGCAAAAATATTAATTTATTTGATTTTTTAAATTTTTTCTGTCTATTTTACCGTTTTGATTGTGAGGCATTTGCTTTAATTTAACAAACCTGTCCGGCATAAAATATGAGGGAAGTTTTGAAGCAATTTGATTTCTGACAGCAGCGTCATCAACTTTTCTGCCGCAGTAAAACAAAATTATTTTATCTGCCTTATCATCAAAAACACAGGCATTTTCATCTATATTTTCAAGAGAGCTTACGGCTGTTTCAATTTCGCCCAGCTCAATTCTGTAACCCGAACGCTTTATTTGAAAATCTTTACGTGTAATATACATTATTTCGCCGTTTTCATTTTCACGAACAAGATCGCCTGTTTTATAAACCACCTCGGGATAAGCATTATTAAGCGGATTTTGAACAAAAGCAAGCTTTGTTTTTTCAGGATTGTTATAATAACCGTTTGCAAGAAATGAACCCCTTACAAAAAGCTCGCCCTCTTCACTGGGTTGTGCCAATTCGTTTTTATCATTAACAATCATAACATCACAATTATTGCAGTGAGTACCTATAGGCAAAGGTTCATCATCGCTAAATTGCCTGTTAACAACATAATAAGTACATATATCCGTTGTTTCGGTAGGACCGTATAAATTTGCATAAACAATATTTGAATCAAGGTTATTAATCCAATAATTAAGCTGCTTAGTAGGCATAACCTCGCCGGCAAAAAGAACTGTTTTTAAATAAAGAGGTTTTGCAAACTTAAAAAGTTTTAAATTTGCAACAATAGACATTGCCGAAGGAACCCAATAAATTGTGTTTACCTTATTATCGTTTAAAAACTCTATTAATTTAATAGGAAATGTAAAAAATGCTTTTGGAATAATAACAAGCGTTGCACCTGTTCGCAAAGTAGAAAAAACATCTGTAACCGACATTGAAAAATAAAAAGGTGTTTGATTGCCGAAAACAGTTTCACTGTCAATATTAAAAGTATCGCACGCCCATTTTGAATAAGCCAAAACGCTTTTATGACTTACAACAGCACCCTTTGGAACACCGGTTGAGCCGGATGTAAAAAGGGCGTAAAGAGGGTCGGTATCTATTTGGTTATTTCTTACTGCCGATAAAAATTCATTATCAACAGCGTTATTTTCAATCTCGTCTACTATAAATGTTTTTCCGTTAAAATCAAGACTTAATGCTGTTTCAATATGCTTACTGTCTGTTACAACGGCAACAGGCTTTAAAGTTTCAAAAATTGCATTTATTCTCGGAGCCGGCATTTCACTGTCTATAACAACATAAAAATTACCGCTGTAAACAATACCGAACATAGAAGTTAAAACGCTTACGCTTTTATCCAAATAAATTGCAACCGGGCTGTTTTTTGTGCCAAGATTTTTTAAGGCACTGCCTACACTTTTTGATTTTTGAAGCAATTCGCTGTAAGTAAGCGCTTTTTCAACATCTTTATATGCTGTTTTATTGCCGAATTTTTTTGCATTTATTTCTAATAATTCAAGAATATTTTTCATAAAAACTCCAAACTGTATCACTCGCATTAATACACCTTGCTAATATTAACACACATTTATTAATAAAGTCAACACATATATTAAAATCAACAAATATAAACATAATGTTAACAAAAAGGAAAAAACAAATAAAAAAGCCAAGGCAAAACGCCTTGGCAATAAAATTATTTAACCATATCGTAAAGAATATTAACACAATTATCGGTGCCGAGAGAAGTACTGTTAAGGCAAATATCATAATTTTGTGATTTACCCCACTGCCTGTCGGTATAATAATTATAGTTAACTCTTCTTCTTTTATCCGTATCTTTAATTAAGCGACGTGCCTCTTTTTCGCCGATATTTTTATATTTCATAACCCTAACAACTTTATCCTCAATATTTCCGTGAACAAAAACGTTAAGGCAATCTGTTCTTTCACTTAAAATATAATCGGCACATCTGCCCACAATTACGCAAGGACCTTTTTCTGCAAGTTCCAAAATAAGCTTTCGCTGAACGGAATAAACATAATCTTCAAGTGAAGAACCGCTGGAATCCCTTGTTACAAGACTGTAAGAAAAGATGCTTTTAAACGGTGAATACTCCCCTGCCTGCTGAACAAAATCTTCGGCAAACCCGGTTTCTTCGGCAACCTTGGAAATTATTTGACTGTCATAAAAAGAAATATTAAGCTTTTTGGCAAGTTCTTCGCCGATATACCTGCCGCCGCTGCCGAGTTCACGACTGATTGTTATAACATTATATTTCATAAATCATCCCTCCAAGGATTTTATTTGCTTTTTGTAAACGTTTTTCATAAGAATCAATGCTGTAAAAAGAGCAACAACCTCTGAAATATCAAAGGAAAGCCACATTAAACGCACATTGGCTGCATTACTTAATGCCGCACTTAAAAACAGCATACACAGTGCAACCGGAAGTAATTGGCGAATTAAGGATATAACAAGAGAATGGATGCCGCTGTTAAGAGCCTGAAATACGCCTTGAAGTGCAATGTTTATACCGGCAAAAACAAAACTTGCCGAAACAATGCGAATTGCGCTGATGCAAACTTTTTCCGTTTCTCCGGACAGTGAAAACAAAGCGGCAAGTTGAGTTGCAAAAATTTCTGCAAGGAGTGTGCCTGCCAACATTATTACTGCTGTATATATTATACCATATTTAATTCCTTTTGTCATTCTATTTTTATTTTTCATACCGTGGTTAAATGAAATAACGGGAGTAATGGCATCACGCATACCGAATGCGGCAAAAAATACAAACTGCTGAATTTTATAATACAAACCGTAGGCAGTTACAACGCCGTCGCCTATTTTGCCGTAAATGATATTAAGCGCATACGTCATAAACGACATAAGTGCCTGAGAAATAATTGCAGGCAAGCCGATTGCATAAATTTCGCCGAAAATTTTAAAAGAGGGTTTTAAATATGCAACGCCGTTTTTGATTTCTTTATTATGGCGCAAATGGAAGATTAAAGATAAAACAAGAGATGAAATTTGACCGATTACAGTTGCTACAGCGGCACCCTTTACCCCCATTTTTTTAAAGCCTAACAAACCATAAATTAAAATAGGGTCTAACACAATGTTAACCACAGCACCAGTTATTTGAGCAACTGTTGAATAAAGTGATTTACCTGTTGCCTGCAATATTTTTTCAAATGACGAAAAAAACACCATACCAAACGAATAAACGCAACATATTTTTAAATATTCAACAGCCATTTCCCCTACAATGTTGTTATTTGTTTGAGACAGAATGTATGCTTTAACGCCGAAAATGCCGAAAAGAAAAAACAGAACATAAATAATTAAAGACAAGAACATTGAATTGCCCACTACACAGGCGGCTTTTTCCTTATCGCCCCTGCCCAAAGTTTTAGAAAGCAATGCATTTGTTCCCACACCTGTTCCGATAGCAACGGCAACAATAAGCATTTGAACAGGAAAAGCAAGGGTTAATGCGTTAAGCGCCGCCTCGCCGTTTTCTTTCATATTTGAAACAAACGCACTGTCTACAATATTATAAACCGCCTGAAGCATCATAGACAGAATTATGGGTGTGCCTGTTGTAAGAAGCAATTTGTTTATCGGCATTTCAGCCATTTTGTTGTTTATTTTTTTATTATTCATAACACGCCTTCCTTTTTACAAAAAAATAAAAGCGTAAGCCCTATCCGGACTTACGCTTTCGCTACTCGACTGCATTATTTTATCATTTTAACATTTAAAAAGTCAAGAAAAATTTACATCAAATCTGTTATCATATCGGCAAATTCCGTTGGATTATCAACAGAAAGTCCGCTGATTAACCTTGCCTGATTGTACAAAAGTTTTGTATATTTTTCAAGTTTTTCTTTATCGTTTGCGAAAAGATTAAACAAGGTTTCGGCAATTTTATGGTTTGAATTAATTTCAAGCACAAGCTGTGCCTTCATACTGCCGTCTGAACCCGGCATTTGACTTAAAACACGTGCCATTTCAAGAGAAACATATCCCTCGGCAGACAATGAAACGGCGTGATTGCCGATTGAATTTGAAAACTTAACGGCAGACACATCATCTCCCAAATACTTTTTCATTTCTTCAAGCATTTCTTTAGAATTTTCATTCTTTTCATCAAGGGCTTTTTTATCCTCTTCACTATCTAAATTAAGCTCATCTTTGCAAATATTGGCAAAATGCTTGCCGTCATATTCCATAAGCATTTGAATTGCAAATTCATCCACATCGTCTGTAAAGCAAAGCACATCAAAACCCTTTGCAACAACAGCTTCTGTTTGAGGAAGAAGCGCAATTTTTTCAGCACTTGCGCCGCAGGCATAATAGATTGTATCTTGACCATCTGCCATTGCGTTTACATATTCTTTAAGAGTTACATACTTATTTTCCTTAACAGACTTAAACATTAAGAAATCTTTTAAGCCGTCTTTTTCTGCACCGTAATTGGCATAAATGCCCCATTTAAGCTGAACGCCGAACGTTTTATAAAACTGTTCAAACTTTTCACGGTCGTTATTAAGCATTTTCTTTAATTCGTTTTTAATTTTTTTATCAATAGCTCTTGCAATAATACGAACCTGATGGTCTTGCTGCAAAGTTTCACGACTGATATTTAAACTTAAATCTGCGGAATCAACAATACCTTTTACAAAGCTGAAATAATCCGGCACCAAATCCGAGCACTTATCCATAATAAGCACGCCGTTTGTATACAACTGAAGACCTTTTTCGTATTCCTTTGAATAGAAATCATAAGGTGCCTTTGACGGAATATAAATTAAAGCGTCAAACGTTGCCTGACCTTCTGTTTTTGAATGAATAACAGCAAGAGGGTCTTCGTAATCCATAAATTTATTCTTATAAAATTCGTTATAATCCTCAGGCTTCAGCTCACTTTTATTTTTACGCCAAATAGGAACCATTGAATTTAAAGTTTCCGGCTCTGTTACCTCTTTATATTCGCCCTCTTTTTCTTCATCCGGCACGGTGTGCGTCATATCGGTAATAATAGGGTAACGAATATAATCGCTGTACTTTTTAACAAGGTCGGCAATAGTATAACTTTCAAGGAAATGGCTGTAATCCTCGTTTTCATTATCTTCTTTGATGTAAAGGGTAATAACTGTGCCTGCATTTTCCTTTTCACATTCTTCTATTGTGTAACCGTCGGCACCTGTAGAAGTCCATTTATATGCAACATCACTGCCAAAAGCTTTTGAAACAACCTCTACCTTTGAAGCAACCATAAATGATGAATAAAAACCAACGCCAAACTGACCTATAACTTCAATATCATTTTCTTTTGCTTGCTGATTATCCTGTTTAAAGTTAAGCGAGCCTGACTTTGCGATTGTACCTAAATTAGACTCTAACTCTTCGGCGGTCATACCTATGCCGTTATCTTCAACCGTAAGCGTTCTGTTTTCTTTATCTGCTGTAATTTGAATTTTAAAATCAGACTTTGAAAGACCGACGCTGTTATCTGTTAAGGATTTAAAATAAAGTTTATCAATAGCGTCGGAAGCATTGGAAATAAGTTCTCTTAAAAATATCTCCTTATTAGTGTAAATTGAGTTAATCATCATATCAAGGAGTTTTTTAGATTCTGCTTTAAACTGTTTTTTTCTCATAAAAATCACCTGTCTTTTATAAATTAGCACTCTGTAGCTTCGAGTGCTAATTATTATTATAGCCTTTTATTTCCATTTGTCAACACATAAAATATTAACAAAAAAAAGAAGTTTTGAAATGAAATTCAAAACTTCTTGGAATAATCGTTTTTTAAATAATTCAGTATTTGATTTTTATCGTTTTCAAGTTCATCATTCAAAACCTTTTCCAAAACGCAATTAAGCGCAGCACCGATTTCTTTGCCTTTAAACCCAAGGCTTATTAAATCGTTTCCGTTAACATTTAAATCTTTAACGGAAAAAGCACAGTTTGCATTTGCAATCTCATCAACAGACGCCAAAGTTTTGTACAACACATCGGATTCCCAAGCAGTTTTTTCGGGATTATGAGCTTTCAAATCGGCAATGCGTACCAAAAACAAGTTTTTTGTTTGCTCTGCGCCGATTTTTGAAATCCACCGTTTAACATTAATTTCATCCACATTTTCTATACTTTGATGATAATAAACAAGCTGAACAACCTTTTCTGTTAATTTGTTGCTTGCGTGAAAACGACGAAGTACATTTTCTGCAATTTCAGCACTTTTAAAAGCGTGGGTTTTAAAATGGTCTATCCCCTTTTCATCTGTAGTTTTAACCGCCGGTTTGCCTATGTCATGAAAAAACATTGCAAGCCTTAACTCAACATCCGACGGCGCATTTTCAACTGCGTGAATTATATGATAATAAACATTATAAATATGCCACGGGTTATTTTGAACGCAATTAAAAGTAGGTTTTAATTCAGGGATTATAACGGAAATAACATCTTTATACTTATCAAGCACATTATAAACATTTTTGCCTGTTAAAAGTTTACAAAGTTCGGCAAATATTCGTTCAGAAGCAACATTTAAAAGCAAGTTTTTGTTATTAAAAATTGCCTGTGATGTTTTTTCTTCAATTTCAAAACCGAGAACGGAAGAAAAACGGAGAGCACGCATAATACGCAACGCATCCTCTTTAAAGCGCAAATCGGGATTACCGACGCAGCGAATTAATTTGTTTTTTATATCATTTTCACCGCCGAACAAATCAACAATTCCTGTTTTATCGCTGTAGGCAAGGGCGTTAATTGTAAAATCACGGCGTTTTAAATCTTCTTCAACATTTGAAACAAATGAAACGGTATCGGGATGACGGTTATCCTCATACTCGCCATCAGTTCTGAAAGTTGTTATTTCAACCGGCTCACCCATTGAAACAGCAGTAATTGTGCCGTGTTTTATGCCGGTTTCGATATATTTAATGTTATTATTTTCAAGAACCTTTTCAGTTTCACAAGGCAAGGCAGAAGTTGCAATATCAACATCACCGGGAACAAAACCCATAATGCCGTCTCTTACAAAGCCGCCGACAACAAAAACGCTAAACCCATTTTCGTTTAGTGCATTTATAATTTTATTTGCATATTCGGGAATATTCATATTAACGCCTGCCTTATATGTTTATTTTATCACATTGGGTGAAATAATACAAATATGAAAAAAATATTGTATTATGTACATCTGTTTACACTGTTCGGTTATTCGTACTGCACAGTTGAAATAATTTGGCGGGGACGCACCCATTACAGCATGTTTTTTGCAGGGGGTATAATCGGACTTTTGTTTATTGCTTTGTCAATAAAATCAAAAAAGGCACCTCTTTTTAAGAAGTGCCTTTTGGGAACGATAATCATTACCGCCGTTGAATTGATTTTCGGCGGAATTTTTAACGTTAAATACAACATGAATGTTTGGAATTACAGCAGTTTGCCATTTAATTTTATGGGGCAAATTTGCCTGCCGTATTCAATTTTGTGGTTTGGATTATGCTTTGTCATTTTCAAATGGATTATTAAAGATGATTTTTACAACAGAACTTTTTGAATATTTTTGTAATTCTTCCACCGCCTGTTTTACTTCATCATCATTCAACGGTTCCTGTTCTTCAGGGTAATCCCATTTATCAAAGGGGTTGCTTTTTGTAATAACCATTCTGCCCTGTTCATCAAGTTGCCAAGGAAAAACAAGAATTTTGCGTTTGTTTTTTACAAAAAACAAATTGCCTGTTCTGCCGTTTGAAACATTTTTCCAATAAACAAGTTTATTTGCCTGCTTCATAATTGCCAAAACCTGCTGTTCGGCAGGAAGTCTTTTAAACTGCCACTTGTTAAAAAGAGGCAAAATTATAATTCCGAGAACCAAAACAGCGGCAACTATTATAACTATTTGAACAGTATTCATTATTTATCAAATCCCAAAGTAATAATTTCAAACGGAGAATAATTTACAACATCCGTTTCACCCTGAACTTCTTCAAGCATATTAAGAACTTTTGCTTTTTTGCTTAAAGCAAACGAACCACGCTTGCCATCCTGTTCGGAAAGGCGAACAACAATCATTTTGCCGTCTTCACTTTCCTTAACAGCCTGAAGATAAAGAGGTTCAAATGTATCTGAAAACACATTTTCCACATCTGCCTTAACAAGAGGCACATTATATTGAAAAGCAATGTTATTAATACCGGCAGAAACGGCGTTTCCGCTGTGAGGCATAATCATATAACAAAAATCATGATTGCCCATATCGGATTCAACATCAGGGCGAATAGTAGCTCTGAGCAATGAAAGGCTGATTGTATTTTTATCAAATCCAACGCCATACTTACCATCGTTAATTACGGCAATACCACCGTCTGTTTCAGCCAAATCGCACCATTTATGATGGCAAGTTTCAAAGCGTGCCTGCTGCCAGGTTGTGTTTTTATGGGTATCACGCTCAATAAATCCGGCAGATGTGTCACAAAGGGCTTTTCGCGAAAGAACATTGCACGCAAATTCAACCTTTGCAAGCTTGTGTTTTTCGTGCCAATCAACAACATTTTCAACTTCTATACCTCTGCTTCTTCTAAACAATCTTATAAGCATTGTCCAAGTAGATTTTTCTGTTTTAAGAGTTGTTACAAATGTTGCACATTCACCGTCTTTTTCAAGTAAAGTCAACGGCTGTTCAACCTGAAGTTCAATTTGCTTATCTTTATAATTAGGCAAAATATCCCAAGCGTCATAGTTGCCGGGGCAATCGGTATAAATTTTCAATTTATTAAAATCACCGTCTGCCCACTGCCTCGAAAGTTCTTTATCAAACAACGAAGCAACAGAGCCGTCTTCATTAAATTTAATTGAATAATAGGGTGTTTCAACGGTTTCGCCGATTTCTATCCACTCTTTTGTATAATCGGTTTTACGAAGAGATGCACAAGACAAAGGAGCAATGTTTGGAATAATCCAATTTCCTTTTTCAAAATATCTTGTAGATGTGCCGTTTTTATTCGGAACAAAGGTTAAAGCATCTCTTTTAAAGTTAAGAGTATTAAAATATTTTGAGCCTGTACCTATGATTTCATCAAGTGCGGAATTTATTTCACTGTAATCTGCCATAGCGTCCTTATAAACAGGATTGATATGTGAACCCGGCAAAATATCATGAAACTGATTGATTAACAATTTTTTATAAAGATCAGTTATTTGTTCACGGTTATTTTCGCCACGCAAAACGCTTAACATTTCCGCTGTTCTGAACTTATATTCAAGCTGCCTGTTTAACTTTTTCAAATTGCTTTTTGTTGTAAAAGTGCCACGGTGCATTTCAAGGTAAAGTTCGCCGTCCCAAGTTTCAAGGGAATCATTGTTTTTTAAATTCTTTTCAAGGAATTCGGCGCCGCCCATATGTGTGCATTTAGGCATAACTGAAAGCTTATCAAAACGGTGCATAAGTTCTATCATTTCTTCGGTACAGCCGGAACCGCCGTCGCCGTAGCCGAACATATTCATTGTTTGACCGCCGCTGTCTTTATCAATATATGCTTCCCAGTTTTCCTGAATTTGGCTTGGCATATTCCAAGTAATAAAATGAGTAGGCGGAACACATGCAAGAACCTCTGTGCCGTCTATTCCACGCCATTTAAAATTATTGTGGGGGAAACGGTTTGTGTCGTTCCAAGTGGACATTTTGTTTGACACAAAATAATCAACACCGCTTTTTTTAAGAATTTGAGGCAAAATCCAGCTGTTGCCGAAAACATCCGGCAACCAAGCGTTATTTACTGTTTTGCCAAACATTCTTTCATAAGTTTTTTGACCGTATAAGCACTGGCGAACAAGACTTTCGGCAGTGGGAATATTACAATCCGGCTCAACATACATTGCGCCCACAGGTTCAAACTGACCGTTTGCCACTTTTTCTTTTAATTCATTAAACACATCCGGGTAATACTTTTCAAGTGTTTCATAAACATAAGGCTGTGTGTGGGTATATTTAAAATCGGGATACTTATCCATAAGTCTTAACTGAATAAGCACTGTTCTTAAATTCTTTTGAACAGCATGTATTCTGCGCCAA
The DNA here is from genome assembly GCA_900555015.1 of uncultured Oscillospiraceae bacterium. Taxonomy (GTDB): domain Bacteria; phylum Bacillota; class Clostridia; order Oscillospirales; family Acutalibacteraceae; genus Eubacterium_R. The sequence continues at coordinate 23,864 of USJL01000009.1, read as the reverse complement.
TAATATGCAATATCCAAATGAGAATGAGCGATAAGCGCAACATCGCCGCTGCCCTTATAGTTATCATTAGCATAAACAACTTCATCAATATACTTTTTAGCCTCTTCAACGCCTGTTAACTCATCGCCGTCAAAATCGATTAAGTTCATCGCATTATTAAGCTCTTTATTAAGGAAGTTTCTGTAATCCTCATTAAATAAATCGCTTTTTGCAATATCGAGCAAAAGCTCAAAATCCCAAACTAAATCCTGAACAGCGTGGTTAACCGTGCAAATATAAGCACCTTCAAAAATTTGACGGCATCCACGAACAGAAAGGCTTTCCGGATTTCGCTCATCATCCGGCTTTGAACGGTTATAACCCATCATTTCAAAATGAAGGGTTTCTTTATCATTAATATAGGGAGAAAGCAACATTCTTTCTCTGTTAGGGTCTACACCGCCGATATATTTGCCGTTAATTTTAACACAAATTTCTGCAGCTGTTTTAAGTGAAAACCAAAGTTCTTTACCCTGTAAATCTTTTGGAATATTAACATCTGCGGTAATAAACGCCGTTCCGTCGGGAGTAAAATACATATCGCCTTTTTTAAGCGGTCTGTAATCATCGGAATAATAATCAAATTCCATTTCACTGACTTGGCGGGCATCTTTAATCATTAAATTTTCAATTTCCCATTTTGAATCGTAAATATACCTTTTAAGCCAGCCAAAGCGCAAATCCGTCCATTCCTCAGGTCGCATTGAGCGCCTAACAACTTTAATATGTGCCATTTAGCATTACCCCCTTAAACATCCTGAAAATAAGGCTTTTTGCGAATGGCATTAACCTTAACTGTTTTATGTAAATCTCTTTTAATTTCGCCTTCTATCCACTCAACACACCTGTTAAGAATAAGGCATTTTGAACACTCGCCCCTGAAAATAACGGTTAAAACATTGCCGTTAAGAGATACAAATTCTATCCACCCTCCATCGCCTTGAATTTTAGGCTGAAGAACCTCATTTATATATTTTTCCATACTAACACCAACTTATTTTATAATCGAAGTAATTACATTTTTAATTTGTGCAAGTCTGCTTTCAGCCGCACTCTTATCTTCATCACGCACGCTGTAATAAACTTTGATTTTAGGTTCTGTGCCGCTTGGTCTTATTGCAATCCAAGAGTCGTCGTTCCAAACATATTTAAGAACATTTTCTTTAGGCAAATCGCCTACACCTAAAGAATAGTCTGTAATTTTTTCTGCGCCGTCAAACAAAGATGTTCCTTTTTCTCTGAAGTAAGACATAAGATTTTGAATTTTTTCTGCCCCGTCTTTTCCTTTAAGAACAAAAGAATCAAGAGAATCAAGGTAATAGCCGTATTCTGCATAAATATCATTTAAACCGTCAATTAAAGTTTTGCCATGTGATTTATACCAAGCAGCCATTTGACAAATAAGCATTGAAGAAACAACAGCGTCTTTATCTCTTGCATGAGTACCCACAAGATAGCCGTAAGACTCTTCATAGCCTATAACAAATTCCTGTTCTCCGCTGTCTTCATACTTATTGATTTTTTCGCCGATATATTTAAATCCCGTTAATGTTTCTTCAACACGAAGACCGTATTTTCTGCCGATATTTGCACCGAGCTCGGAAGTTACAATAGTTTTAACCAAAGTTGATTTATCATTAAGCGAATCTTTTTTCATATCAATCACAAATTTAACAAGAAGCGCACCTGTTTGGTTACCTGTAAAAAGAACATACTCGCCGTTTTCATTTCGCACAGCTATGCCAACCCTATCGCAATCCGGATCTGTGCCGAGAACCAAATCGGCATTAATTTTTTTTGCGGTTTCAATAGCGATAAGCAAAGCGTCTTTTTCCTCCGGATTCGGACTTCTGACTGTTGAGAAATTCCCATCCGGCAATTCCTGTTCTTTAACAACAGTTACATCCATATTGCTTAACATACGCCTTACCGGAATATTGCCTGTACCGTGAAGCGGTGTATAAACAATTTTTAAATCTGTTTTATCTTCAAACAAGCTTTGCTTTTTAACAGCATTAAGATAAGCCGATAATGTTTCTTCGCCCAACATAGTAATATTTTGGCTGTTTTCTTCACCGAAAGGTACAGAATTAAAATCGGTAACATTATTTATGTATTCAATGGCATTTTTTGCATCTTGTGTACAAAACTGACATCCCCTGTTATCATAAACCTTATAACCGTTATATTCCTTAGGATTATGAGAAGCGGTAATCATTACACCTGCATTACATTTTAAATATGCTGTTGTAAACGAAAGCACAGGAACAGGAACAAGCGTTTCATAAAGAAACACCTTAAAGCCGCAATTTGCAAAAATATTTGCCGCAGTTTTTGCAAAAAATGCAGAATTGTTTCTGCTGTCGTAAGCCAAAGCAACTTTTATTTCACCTGTATATTTACTTTTAAGGTAATTTGCCAAGCCCAAAGTTGCTTTGCCGACAGTGTATTTATTCATTCTGTTTGAGCCGGCACCCATAACGCCACGCAAACCGCCTGTTCCAAAAGCCAAATCTTTATAAAATCTGTCTTCAATTTCTTTTTCGTTATCTTTTACAGACAGAAGCTCTGCCTTAGTGCTTTCATCGGCAAAAGACAGCCACTCAGTATATTTTTCTTTATATGTCATAAAGAAAGTCCTCCGCAATATTATTTTTTTACATTATAGCAAAAATAAAATTATACTTCAATAATAAAGTAAAGCAAAAAAAGAAAACCGACAACGGCTTAACATAAACCATTGTCGGTTATTTAATTAATTATCATCTACTTCTTCATAATCAACCTCTATTGCACCGTCTTCTTCACTTTCGTTTTTAATTTCGTTACGAACTTTTTTTGCAATAACCTTAACCTGAATATAACTTATAAGTTCAAGAACGGCAAAAACGGCAAAACCTGCGCCAATCAGCTGAACGATTGTATTTTGGGTGTGGAACGGATTAACAATAGACAATACGCCCAAAACGATTGACACTATAGACAAAATAACGGTTACAATCCAAGAACGATAGCGCCTTACGGCTATGTTTACTGAGTTTACCAAATCAACAACACCGCCGATTAAAAGAATGACGCCAAGCACAAAAATCATTATTGAAACAATTTGCCTGTAGGCACAACAAATAATTACACCCACAACAGCGGAAATAATACCTGCTACAAGTGAAAAACGAGACTCATTATTTACAAAATAATTAATGATGGCAGCAACGCCTAAAGCAATTATTCCGCCGCCTACAATAAGTGCAGTATATTGAATCATTTTATCGGGATAAGCAATAAGCAAAATACCAAGCAATGCCGTAACGACAATGGTTATTACCGAATATTTTTTTAATTTTACAAAAAATTCACTCATAAAAAAACCTCCTGTTCTTTTAACAGTATTTTACCACAAAATATTGCCATTTTCAATTTATGTTAGAAAGTGTTGATAATTTTTTAAATTATTATTGACAATAAATTTGCAAAAAACTATAATGAAGAAAAAGGGAGTAGTTAGCATTTGTGTTTTACAAATGCTGTGTAAATCGTCATGACGGGAAACCCGGTTTACACCGTTATTGTTTTATATTTTATATATAATTCGGTATATAACAAGACTTTTTGCTTTTGGGCAAGAAGTCTTGTTTTTTATTTTATAAAGCAAGGAGTAAAAATATGGAAACAATACTGTTAAAAACAAGCGTTTTCAAAGATTTTGCCGCACTGTTTTCCAACTTCGGTGAAATCAAATGGCAAATGGTTGTAATGTGGGCTGTTGGCGGATTGCTGATTTATTTGGCAATAAAAAAAGAAATGGAACCCACTCTGCTTTTGCCAATGGGATTTGGAACAATTCTTGTTAACCTGCCGTTATCCGGTGCAATAACGCAAGCCGGTTCAACAGAAGAAGGACCGCTGACCGTTCTTTTCGGAGCAGGAATTGCAAACGAACTTTTCCCATTACTGTTGTTTATCGGAATAGGTGCAATGATTGATTTTGGCCCGCTTTTAAAAAATCCGTGGTTGATGTTATTCGGAGCAGCCGCACAATTCGGAATTTTCTTTACATTCTTTGTGGCAAGTTTTTTCTTTGATGTAAACGATGCGGCTTCAATAGCAATTATAGGTGCGGCAGACGGTCCCACATCTATATTTGTGGCGAACACATTAAACTCAAAATACTTAGGCCCTATAATGGTTGCGGCATACTCGTATATGGCGCTTGTGCCTATAGTTCAGCCGCCTGTAATTAAAGCAATTACAACTAAAAAGGAAAGACGCATAAGAATGAAATACCACCCCGGTGATGTTTCAAAAACAACAAAAATACTTTTTCCTATTATAGTAACGGTTATTGCAGGTCTTGTAGCGCCTAAATCAGTTGCACTTGTAGGATTTTTAATGTTTGGCAACCTTATAAGAGAATGCGGTGTTTTAAACCAACTTTCAGACACGGCGCAAAACGCACTTGCAAATTTAATTACCATTTTGCTTGGCATAACAGTTGCATCTAAAATGCACTATGAAGAATTTGTTCAGGCAGATACATTATTAATTTTGGCATTGGGATTGGTTGCATTTGTTTTTGACACTGTTGGCGGTGTAATGTTTGCAAAATTGCTTAACCTGTTTTTACCGAAAGACAAGAAAATTAACCCAATGATTGGTGCCGCAGGCATTTCGGCTTTTCCTATGAGCGGAAGAGTTGTTAACCAAATGGGACTTAAAGAAGATAACCAAAACTTTTTGCTTATGCAATCCATAAGCGTAAATGTTTCAGGTCAAATAGCCTCTGTTATTGCAGGGGGATTAATTCTTACACTTGTTTCATAAAAGGAGGACAAAATGCTTAATTTAATTAATTTAAAAGCAATGATTATTACTGCCGCACTTTATTTAGACAATTGGAAAACATCGCTTCCTATTATGTTTTACGGAATGATAGGGATTTTTATAGTTATCGGCGTTATTGTTTTGGTTACATACTTTTTAAACAAAAGCACATCAAAAAAAGGCAAAGATAAAAGCGAAAACGACAAATAAAAATCTGTAATCAAAATAGGCACAGCCTGTATTTTATTGCAGACTGTGCCTTTTATTTTTATTCATTAATATCTGTTGATGCCGCTAATTCTTTCTGCGTTTCATAATCTGCCACACGCTCATTAAGTCGTTCTATTGTTGCACTTAATGCCTGAGAGCCGAGAACCATTCGCATAGGTGCGGGATTTTTATCAACACTTTCAATAATACGCTGTGCCATCTTCGCCGGGTCACCCGGTGCCAATCCTTTTGAGGCGTCAAGCATATTTAAAAAGCCGTGGCAACTTTCATATTCCGGCATAAGTTTTGCAACCTTTGCACTGCCGTAACGAAATTCTGTTCTTGCTCCGCCCGGCTCAACTATTGTAACGCCGATATTAAACTGTGAAACCTCTTGTGCGAGAGCCTCGCAAAAACCTTCAATGCCAAACTTTGTTGCATGATACATTGAGTTGGCGGCATAGGCAACCTGACCGCCGTATGATGACATTTGAATAAGCCTGCCTCCGCCTTGTTTTCTCATATACGGAACTGCCGCTTTAAGCAAATGTATTGAGCCCATAAGATTTGTTGCGACAATATGATTGATTTCATCGTCATTCAATTCTTCAACGCAACCGAACATACCGTAACCTGCATTACTTACCACAACATCAACTCTGCCATGCTTTTCAAACGCATTTTTAACAGTCTGCTTTACTGCATCTGTATCAGTAACATCGAGAATTACACAATCAAAAGTATCCTTATATTTTTCAATTAAATCAGTCACTTCACTTGTATTTCTCACAGTGCCGATAACTGTATCTCCGCTTTTTAAAAGTTGTTTTGTCATTTCATAGCCAAAGCCGCTTGATACACCTGTTATTAACCAGTTTCTTTTCATAATTTTAATCTCCTTATTATTTAATATTTTCAGCTGCAGCATTAACACAATTAAGAGCATTTAAACTTCTTGGATAACCGATATACGGAATACATTGAGAAATTACATCTATTAAAAATTCCTTGTTGTTTCCAAGGCGAATATTTGCTGTTGCATGAGAAATAAGCTGAGGTTCACATCCCCCTTGTGCCGCAAGAAAACAGAATGTAATCATTTCTCTTTGCCTGTAATTAAGCCCACCCCTTGTGTAATAATCGCCAAAGCAATTATCTGTTAACCAATAATTTATATGGCGGCTTTCGGCACTGCCGGATTTATAAAAATCTTTCATTGTATCGCCAAAAATATTTGTCTGCGCTTGTATGCCTTTCTCAAGACGGTTTTCCGTTGTTGTATTTGCTTGATTTTCAAGAGGAAGTTTTACTCCGAGTGATTTTAAAACCTCATTTGTACATTGTAAAAACGGAAAAACTCTTCCGATTCCGAGATAAGCCACAGCCTGATAAACCGTTTCTTTAATTTCAACAGGCATTACACCAAAATTCACAGCCGCAGGCAACAAAGCTTTATACTCATCAATACCCTGACAGCCTATAACCGTTGCAAGAATTGCAAGCCACCTTGTTTTTTCATCTAATTTACTGTGATTAACTACCTCATCAAAAGCAAAATTGTCGAATCTTTCAATAAATTCCGGGTCGGTATTTAAAAATGAAGAAACATAACCCGGAAACATTTTTTCGTGATATTCTTTTGCATTATCGGTTACAGCCATTATTATTCACCTAAGCCTTTCTTTGCCCATTTTGCCACAGCTTGTTCGGATTTTATTGCACCGGCTATTTGCTATTTACAATCTAATTATACCTGTATAATTTTAATCAATCAATTCTTTATAATTTAGTTATTGATAAGTTTTACTAATCGTTATATAATAATATGTGAGGTGATAACATGCTTCTTAAACAAATTAAATATTTTCAATCCGTAGTTGAAAACGGAAATTTTTACATTGCCGCAGATGAATGCTATATTTCTCAATCGGCAATATCACAACAAATAAAAAAACTGGAAGATGAACTTGGCGTAAAGCTTTTGGAAAGGCACAACCGCACATTCAGCTTAACAAAAGCAGGCGAACATTTTTATCAAAAAAGTTTAATTATAACAAGTGATATAGAACGGCTAATTCGTGAAACAAGACGTATTGACAATCCTAACACTGCAGTATTGCGTTTAGGCTATTACAAGGGTTACACAGGTAATCAGCTTACGGAAGCTGTATCGGAATTTTCCGAAAAGCACCCTACTGTTAATATCAATATAACGGTAGGAAGCCACGAAGAACTTTATAACCTACTTGAAATCGATTCTGTTGATTTTGTGTTAATCGACCAACGGCGTGCATTTTCAGGAGAATACAATAACATTACGTTGTCGCAAAGCAAAACATATATAGAAATATCATCAAGAAATTCTTTAAGCAGATTAAATCAAATAGAAGCAGATGACCTGAAAAACACGCCATGTATTCTTATAACAAACCAAAATTCGCAAAAAGAAGAACAAGAATATTATGAAAAAATAATCGGACTTAAAGGAGAATATATTTTTGCCGATTCTATTCAATCGGCAAGATTAAAAATAGTAACCGGTCAGGGTTATATGCCTGTTGATATTATAGGTGAACAAGAGTGGTTTGACACATCAATAAGCAGAATACCTCTTGTAAGAAAATCAGAACCTGTTACAAAGGCTTACTGCGCATTTTGGAAAAAAGACAATTCCGGGTATTATATAGAGGAATTTGCAGATATGCTAAAAGAAAAATTTATTTAATAAAACTTTTACTGTTAATAAACTGATATTAATTTAAGACTGCAACCATAATTTGGGTTGCAGTCTTTTTATTATTTTAAAATTGAATGAACAAAATTTGCAAAAAAGGTGCAATTCCAATTAAGGAATTGCACCAACGGTTTAATATTATTCTGCTTTACTTTGAGCTATTATTTTTTGAGCAATGTGTTCGGGGCAACGGTCATACCTTGCAAATTCTGTTGTAAACGAACCTCTGCCCTGAGTTATTTGACGCATAGCAGTTGAAAACGTTACCATTTCGGCATCCGGAACCTCGGCAATAATTTCCTGCATTCCGTCGCCCACCGGCGTCATACCCAAAACTCTGCCACGGCGTTTATTAATATCGCCTATAACGTCGCCCATAGCCTCGTCATTACAAACTGCTCTTAAAGTTGAAATCGGTTCAAGAATTATAGGCATTGCTTTAGAAACGCCTTCTTTAAACGCTATTGAAGCTGCCATTTTGAAACTCATTTCACTTGAATCAACCGGGTGATACGAACCGTCATAAAGAGTTGCCTTAATGCCTACCATAGGATAACCTGCAAGAACGCCTTTTTCCATACATTCATTAAGACCTTTTTCTACAGCCGGGAAGAAATTCTTTGGAACTGCGCCGCCGACAACTCTTTCGGCAAATTCAAGTTTTTCACAATCATAAGGTTCAAATTCAATAAACACATCGCCAAACTGACCGTGACCGCCGCTTTGCTTTTTATGTCTGCCCTGTGCAGAAACTTTAACGGTAATAGTTTCACGGTAAGCAATTTTCGGTTCTGAAAGAGTAACATCAACAGAGAATTTGGATTTTAATTTTGAAACGGCAACATCAAGCTGCTGTTCGCCCAATCCCTTAATAATTTGCTGATGTGTTTCGTGATTAACAAAGAAAACAAGGCTTGGGTCTTCTTCACAAAGGCGTGAAAGACCTGACGCAATTTTTTCCTCATCACCTTTTTTAACTGCATCAACAGCCATTGCATATGTAGGAGTAGGTGTAGCAACGCCGTCTGCTTTAATGATTTTATTAGACATACACATAGTGTCGCCTGTGTTAAAGCCTGCAAGTTTAACAACGGCGCCTATATCGCCTGCATCAATTTCTGCGGCATCAATTTGCTTTGCGCCGAACATTGTAACGATTTTACCAACCTTTTCGTTTTTGCCGGTATTGCTGTTATAAACTTCTGTATTGGCTTTGATTTTACCGCTCAAAACTTTAAAGAAAGATAATTTACCGATAAACGGGTCTGCAACGGTTTTAAAACAAACAGCTGCCAAATCTCCGTCAGACTTAGGCAAAAGTTCCACAGGCTCATCATCACAAATTGCATATTCGTGCTTTGGAGCCGGGCAAGCCTCGGCAATAAAATCAAGAAGTAAATCACAAGCACAACCTGTTAAACCGGAAAGCGCAAAAACGGGAATTATAGAGCCGTCGGCAACGCCAAGTTTTAAACCTTTTACTTTATCCTCAACGGTAAGCTCCTCACCGCCAAAGTATTTTTCCATTATTTCCTCATCAGTACCTGCAACCGCCTCACTGAAAACAGCCTTAATTGCATCAAATCTTGCAGGGTCATCAGGATTACACTCAACAACCGTAGCTTTTGTGCCTTCATAAGAATAAGCCTTGTCATCTATCATATTATAATAAGCCGCAACCTTACCGCCTGTGATTACAGGAACAACAATCGGGCAAACCATAGTGCCGAATTTTGCAACAATGCCGTTAAATGATTTATAGAAATCGGCTCTTTCATCATCCATTTTAGTAGTAACAAAAATTCGAGCCATACGGCGTGAACCTGCATTTTTAAATGCCTTTTCGGCACCTACTGCCAAGCCGGAACGTGCGGAAACAACAATAATTGCCGTTTCTGCAGCTCTTAAACCTTCTGCTGCACCCTCGGCGAAATCGAAAAGACCGGGAGTATCAATAATATTAATTTTTGTATTTTTATATTCACAAGGAGCAACAGCACTTGAAACAGAAATTTTACGTTTCTTTTCTTCAGAATCAAAATCGGTTACGGTTGTGCCGTCCTGCACCTTACCCATACGTTCGGTTGCACCTGCAACAGAAAGCAATGCTTCTGTTAAAGTTGTTTTACCTTTTGAAGCATGACCTACTACAGCCACGTTTCTGATATCCTTTGCATTATAGTTTTTCATAAAATTTACCTCGTGTAAATCAAAATCTTTGTTAATATTGTATAATAATTTTCCACACTTGTCAATTTTTATATGATATTTAAACAAAATATTTATTGATTTTTAACTTTTTCATAAAAAATTAATTGATTTTTGTTCAAATTACACATAAGTGTTCACATATTAACTATATTAAGATAACACGCATAATATGAAAAAACTGTTGAAATTTCGGCACGGATATACTATAATGGCAACGCATTGCATCCGCAAAGGAAAATAAATTCCTTGAACCATTGATTTGTTGTGTTTTTGAATCAAGGTTTTGGAGCAGTAGCAGAAAGGAAAATTTAATATGAAAAACAAAAAAACACAAAAAGTAGCCGGAATAGGCTTATTCACAGCAATTATTGTTGTGCTTCAATTAGTGGCTTCGGCAATTAAATTCGGTCCCTTTTCCATTACTTTGGTTCTTGCACCGATAGTTATCGGCGCAGCACTTTACGGAATAGGCGCAGGAGCATGGCTTGGTGCCGCATTCGGTGTTTCGGTACTTATAAGCGGCGACGCATCGGCTTTTCTTACAATAAATCCGGCAGGAACTGTTGTAACGGTTTTACTGAAAGGTATTTTGGCAGGACTTGTTGCCGGTGCAATTTACAAGGTACTTGAGAAAAAGAACACAACGCTTGCTGTTGTTGTTGCAGGTATTGCCTGCCCTATAGTTAACACCGGAATTTTCATTATTGGTTGTTATTTATTCTTCCAAGAATGGTTAATCGGCGTATTCGGCACAACAGGATTCGCAACAGTATTTACAGGTCTTGTTTCAATTAACTTTGTAATTGAACTTGCAATTAACATGGTTTTAGCATCTGTTATTGTTAAACTTATAAAGATAGGTAAAAAAGAAGTTCAAAAATAAAATACAATATTTATAATTTTGGCAGGCGTTAACTCGCCTGCTTTTTTATTTATTTTCAAAAAACCAAAAGCAGAAATATTGACAATCAAAGGCATTTGACTTAAACTTAAATATGTAAATAATCTACAGTATGAAGTGTTAATATGGCAAACAAAATGAAAAAGAAAAACACAATTCACTTTGGTATTCAACGTAAAATAGTTGCAAACATGACAACCGAAAGCTGGGTAAATATTCCCCATGTTACATATAATTATGAGCCTGACGTAACAGAATTTATGATTGAATACAAAAGGCTTAACGAAAACTGCGAAAGTGAAGACGCAAAAATAACACTTAACACAATTATGCTTAAAATAATTGTTGAAGGCTTAAAGGCAGACCCGATTATGAACTCATACATTGAGTTTGATAAAAAACTTGTTCGTGGCACAATACACACATTTGAAGACATAAACATTTCAATGCCCATGGTTTTGCCCACCGGTGAAATGATGACGATTAACCTGCACAACTTTGAAAACAAAAGTTTGGATGAAATGGTTGATTACATTAACGATGTTAACAGGCGTGTTAAAAACACAAATTTAAACGAAGTTATGTTTGATGTTTCCCTTGACAACACATTAACAGCTCTTAAAAAAGGTGAAATTAAGCAAACACTCTACAGGCTTATCGGCTCAAAAACCGGCAAGCACAAGGTTAAAACATTAAGCGGCAAGGAAAAAAGCGATTATTATAAAATTCCCGAGGAAGACAGACTTACAAAACATGATATTGAGCAAGGCACAATTACCGTTTCAAACATTGGCTCTGTATACAGGCAACAACGTGGTGAAACATGCCTTATTGAAATTGTTCCGCCGCAGGTTTGCGCAATAGCAGTAGGTGCAGTTCAGGATAAGCCTGTTGTTGTTACGAACGAAAACGGAGAAAAAGAAATAGCAGTAAGGCAGGTTATGCCCCTTTGCATTGTTTTTGACCACCGTGCACTTGATTTTGGCGAAATTGTTCCTTTCATTAAAAAATTGGACGATATATTTGAACATCCTGAAATTATTCACACCTGGAAAAAAGGCGGCACGGATAATTTGGATATGGAAGAAATAGTTAGCGAAAGAGAAGGAAGAGAAACAAAATACAAGGAAAGCAAAGAGCGTGAAAAAGCACGCAAGGAAGCTGAAAAGGCAGCAGAAAAGGCAAGAAAAGAAGCCGAAAAAGCAAAAAAAGACGCTGAAAAAGCACAAAAAGAGGCTGAAGAAGCAAAGCGAAAAATTGAAGAAAAGGCACGCAAAGAGCAGGAGAAAGCCGAAGAAAAAATTCGCAAAGAACAGGAAAAAGCTGATGAAAAAGCCCGTAAAGAACAGGAAAAGGCAATAAAAGAGGCAGAAGAGGCTAAAAAACGTGCCGAAAAGGAAGCCGAAGAAGAAAGAAAACGAGCAGAAAAAGAAGAAAAAGAAAGAATAAAAAAAGAAGCAGAGGAAGCAAAAAAGGCAAAAGAAAAAGAAGAAAAGGCAAAAAGGGAAGCCGAAAAAGCCAAAAAAGCCGAAGAAAAGGCTGCTGAAAAGGCAAGAAAAGCAGAAGAAAAATTGAAAGAAGCCGAAGAAAAAGCAAACGCAGCAAAAAAACACGATGAAAAAAGCGGCAACAACAGTGAACAATAATACTTTAATTGTTGATTTTTTGTTAACATCGTGTTAAAGTAAAATTATAATTTTTTAAGGAGGTTGGTTATGGATTTAAAACACATTATCAACAAGAAGGATGAATATGCCAAGTATATGCTTGACGAAATCACCCACATTTGCAAGGATTTTGAAAAAAGAGACCCGGGTTCAAAAGGTGAATTACAGGCATGCGAATACATGGCTGATGTGCTGAAAAAAGACTGCGGTTGCGAAAGAGCCGATGTGGAAAGCTTTAAAGAAAATCCCGGTTCGTTTTTTGGTTGGATTTACTTCACAATCACAATGGTGCTTTTGGGAATTGCGATTTTCTTCTTCTGTCCCCTTATTTCAATACTTTTAATTGTAGGCGGTCTTGTTATTGCATTTATGCAATTTGGTCTTTACAAAAAATTTGTGGACAGATTTTTCCCTGAAAAGACAGGACACAACGTTACGGCAATTAAAAAGTGTACAGGCGAAGTTAAACGCCGCATTCTTTTTAACGGACACCCTGACGCAGCATGGGAATGGCCGGTTAACTACAAATTGGGCGGCGTAGGATTTGAAGGTCACGCAATTATTTGCGGAATCGGCGCAGTTTACTATATTGTAGTTTCAATTATGTACATTGCGCAGTACGGCGTTCATTTCAGTGCAGTTGATTTTAGCTCAACACCGGTAAAAATGGCACTGTGGGGATTTCTTTTTGTTCCGTTCCTTATTGGTCTTTACTGGATGTGGAATGAAGACAGAATTGTTGACGGCGCAAACGATAACCTTTCTGGTTGTTATATGGGTATTGCAGTTATGAAGGCACTTCAAGACGCAGGAATTACGCTTGAAAACACAGAAGTAGGTGTTGTTCTTTCCGGCTCTGAAGAAGCAGGATTGAGAGGTTCAAAAGCTTGGTGTGAAGCACACAAAGGTGAATTTGACGATGTGCCTACATTTATTTTCTCTTATGATACAATTCACGACCCTAAATATTTAATGACAAATTACCGTGATTTAAACGGTACTGTTAAAGCAGACAAAGACGTTTCAGATTTATTTATGGAAGCTGCACAGGAACTTAACATTCCTTGTAAAAAAGGTTGGGTTCCCCCACTTGGCGGTGCAACAGACTCTGCAGCATTTGCACAGGCAGGCTTTAGAGCAACAGGTGTTACAGGACTTAACCACAAGCTTGAAGATTATTACCACACAAGAAGAGATACATACGATAATATGAATCTTGACGGACTTGCAGATTGCTTTGCAATCAGTGTTAAAGCGCTTGAAATGTTTGACGACGGTGCAAAACAGTAAGATTAACAAACAAAAAGAACCAATCCTTTGATTGGTTCTTTTTTATTGTTTTTCAGAAAAAATAAAACGCCCTGCAACTTAAAATTGCAGGGTATTTTATTACCTAAAATATACACACAAATTTATTTAAATGATGCAGGAACTGCGTTTTTAACGGCAGCACCTTTTATCATTATATACACAAAATCTTTGCCGAGTTTTTCATAATCGACATTAAACAATTTTGAAGAAACGGTTTTGTTAAACACATTAATAAGCGGGCCCATGCAAAATGCGGTAATTATTGTGCCGATACCAACGTTGTGAATATGTGAAAAATCGCCTTTAACCAATGCTGTTAAACCGCCGCTTACAACAAGACCGATAAGAACAACGCTTACATCTGTAATAACTCTGGCAAACTTATGCTCAATATGAATTCCACGGCAAAGCATAAAACCAAGTGCATCATAAGGACCGACGCCCACATTTGCCGTAAAGAACAATGAACAAGCAAAGCAAAGCGTTACTATGCCTGCACCAAGCAAAGCAAGTCTGACCGGCATAATAAAGTTATGAGCAACCATAGGCTGAATTAAGCCTTGGAAAAATTCACACACATAACCGCAGGCAACCATATTAAACACTGTTCCTACGCCAACCAAGCCCCTGTGAGCAACAACAATAACATAAAACAAAATAATTGCATTTATAATCATTTGATATGTTCCGAAACCAACGCCGATTGCGCTTGCAACATTCATATTCATTGAAGTAAAAGGGTCTACACCGAAACCGGAAACAGAAAAAAGTGAAATTCCGAATCCCATAACAACAATACTTAAAAACGAAAAAACAACACGCTTTACCATATTGCTTTGTGAGAACATATCTTTTACATAACCTATAACCTGTGATTTCATTTTTTTCATAAACCTAAGACCTCTGCCGCATAATTTCCTCTCTTTGCACTGTATTATATAACTGTTTTTAGATTTTTCAAGGGCTTTTTTTATGTTTCTGCCTACGTAACACAATATACAAATCGCAAGTTAAATTTTTGTGCAATATTGCCAAACAAATTTCAACAAAAAAGGCGTGGTCAAACGACCACGCCCGAGATTATTTAAAATTTAATAGTAAACAACTGTTCCGATTTCATAGCTCATACCAAAGCCATAAAGAATTTTAGTTGCATGGATTCTTAATGTTGAACCCTTTGGATTAAGGTAACCTTGAGTTGTGCCTGTAATCATACCGTTACTGTTTGCCCATTTCATAGCATCCATTGCCCAAGAGCTTACATTTGAACAATCAGGATATTCGCCTAAATCAACATATTTTAAATCTGCTTTTTCAGTGTCTGAAATCCATTTTTCAACATCTGCAAACCTGTAAAGGAAACTTGCAGTTTCTTCCCTTGTAACAAGGTCGTTTGGTCTGAACTTATACTGGTTAGTTATGCCGTTGATTTTTGCCCAACAAGCGGCATTGTAATAATAAGACGACTCGCTTACATCGGCAAACGGATTTTCAGTAAACGGATTTTTCTCACCGTTATCGTAAGGAGCGCCTGCCATACGATAAATAATAGTAATAAGCATTGCCCTTGTTATACTTGTTCTTGGAGAAAACTGAGTATAATACGGAGGATTTGTACCTGCGATAAATTTGTTATGGTAAGAAGTGTATGCAATATATTCAATATAATTTTCTGCATAATCTGCAATATCGGTAAAGCCTATATTGGCAAGTGTTTTTTCACAAGCCAAACATTCTTCCTGATAACTGTTTCCGTAATCATACCACATACCGTAATGAGCGCATTCCGATTTATCATATGCACCGATATTAACTTTAATTGAAAAATACTCTTTACCGGAATCGCCGTCTTCATCGTTATAAAGCAAAATACCTATATCATAACTATTGCCTACCTGCCAGTCATTAACATCGGCATCAATAGACATACCTAATTTTTCACCGTCTTCAGCATAAAAACTGCCGCCGAACCTTGATTCCTCTTTAAAATAGAACTGCTTTTTAGTATTATCGGCATATGTAACCTCAATAATATCATTCGTTTCAAAAGGATACATATATACGTAGTAAAGAAGCACATCATCCCCGTCTTCTTCATAATCATAAAAAAAGCCGTTTTTTTCACTGCCCCACTTTAGTGTTTTTGTGCCCGGAGTTTTGGGAGTGTAAGAAGCACTTACAATCTTTTTAGACTCGGCAGCATAAGCGCAAACGCTTAAACCGGAAAACACGGAAATTGCCATAACAACAGCCAATAACAGGCTGAATACTTTTTTTAAACTTTTAACTTTCACAAAATCACCTTTGCCTTTCAAATAAAAATTTTAATAATTAATGAAATTTGCTTTTCACCCCTTTTCACCCCGTTTCATAAATTTAAATCGTTGAGTAAATTATAACATATAAACCAATAATAAATCAACACATTTGTGTTAACTGAATTAACTCTTTTGGGTTATTCGTTAAAACTTTCAACTGCCAATATTTTTAAAGAAATTGAGCAGAAAATAAAATAAACGGCACCTTGAAAACAAAATTTCAAGATGCCGAATTTTTACAGATTTTTCCAACTTTTATCTTTTTCACTTAAAATAATTTTCATTCCTTGGGGAATTTTCCAATCAATGCCGATTTTAGGGTCATTGTACGGTATGCCGTCTTCATCATTAGGATGGTAAAAATCATCGCATTTATAGCAAAACTCGGCATAATCGGAAAGCACAAGAAAGCCGTGTGCAAAACCTTTTGGAATCAAAAGTTGCTTTTTATTTTCTGCAGATAATTCTATTCCAAACCATTTGCCGTAGGTTTTACTGCCTGCACGCATATCAACTGCAACATCATATACCGAACCTGAAATACAACGAACAAGTTTAGTTTGTGGATAATTTTTTTGACGGTGTAATCCACGCAAAACGCCTTTAACGGAGGCAGACTGATTATCTTGCACAAAGTCAATAAAAATGCCTGCCTCTTCCATATCGTTTTTATTATAGGTTTCTGTAAAATAACCCCTTGCATCGCCGTGAACGGCAGGTGTAATTACACAAAGCCCTTCTATTGAATTAACATTTTTTTCAACCTTAATTTGCATTTATTTCCCCTATTTCATTCAAATATCTTTTGAGTGCATCTTGCCAATCGGGCAAAGGCTTAAATCCGTTTACTGAAAGTTTTGACTTATCAAGCCTGCTGTTAAACGGTCTTTTAGCCGCCGTTTTAAATTGAGAAGAGGGCACGGGATTTACAACAACATCATTTATTGAACAGTCCTTTAATATTTGCTTTGTAAAATCATACCAACTTATATAACCGCCCTCATTTGTTGCATGGTATATGCCGTATTTATCCGTTTCTGCCATATCAACCAAAAGACGTGCCAAATCTGCTGTGTAAGTAGGTGTTCCGATTTGGTCGTTTACAAAATTTAATTCTTTATTACTTCTTGCAAGTTTTAAAACAGTTTTAACAAAATTGCTGCCGTTTTTACCAAACACCCATGCAGTGCGAACAACAAAAGATTTTTCGTAAGAAAGAACCGCTTGTTCACCGGCATATTTTGAGGCGCCGTAAACATTTAAAGGATTTACGGTATCATCTGTTTTCCAAGGTGCTGTGCCGTTACCTTCAAAAACGTAATCGGTAGAAATATAAATTAATTTCGCCCCTGTTTTTTTACATGCATTTACCACATTTTCCGTACCTGTTGCATTTACAAGAAAACAGGCATTTTTATTGCTTTCGGCGGCGTCAACCGCAGTCCAAGCTGCACAGTGAATAACAACATTCGGTTTTACACTGCTGAAAGTATCTTCAACAGCCGTAATACTTGTAACATCCATTTCGGCAGAATCAACACCAACGGCAAAATAATTTCTTTTTTTCAGTTCTTTCACAACGTCATATCCAAGCTGACCACCGACTCCCGTTACCAAAAACTTCACTTAATCAGACAACCTTTCGCCATACATTTTATCAAAATAATTTTGGTATTCACCTGATAAAATATTTTGCCACCAAGATTTATTATTTAAATACCAATCTACTGTATATTTAATACCGTCATCAAACTCAGTTTGCGGAAGCCAACCTAACTCGGAATGGATTTTTGTGGGGTCTATGGCATATCGCATATCATGCCCCGGACGGTCGGTAACATAGGTAATTAAACTTTCGGGTTTACCGAGATAATTTAAAATTGATTTAACCACCTGAATGTTTGATTTTTCATTATGACCGCCAACGTTATAAATTTCCCCTGCCCTGCCGTTTCTTATAACAGCATCTATTGCACTGCAATGGTCTTTAACATAAAGCCAATCACGCACATTTTCACCTTTTCCGTAAACAGGAATAGGCTGATTATCAAGTGCACGGCTGATAACAAGAGGAATTAATTTTTCAGGAAAGTGATACGGTCCGTAATTGTTTGAACATCTTGTTACGGACACGGGTAAACCGAATGTTCTGTAATATGCCAAAACAAGTAAATCCGCACCGGCTTTTGAAGCGGAATAAGGCGATGATGTATGAATAGGCGTATTCTCTGTAAAGAACAAATCGGTTCTGTCAAGAGGCAAATCGCCGTAAACCTCATCGGTAGAAACCTGATGATAGCGCTTTATGCCGTACTTTCTGCAAGCATCCATAAGCACCTGTGTTCCGATAATATTTGTTTGAAGAAAAATTTGAGGATTTTCAATAGACCTGTCCACATGAGATTCTGCGGCAAAGTTAACCACAATATCCGGCTTTTCCGTTTCAAAAACATTGTCTATTGCCGATTTATCTGCAATATCGCACTTAATAAATTTAAAATTTTTATTATTCATAATCGGCTCAAGAGTGGAAAGGTTACCTGCATAAGTTAATTTATCAATGCAAACAATTTTATCTTCCGGGTGTTTTTCAAGTTCATAAAACACAAAATTAGAGCCGATAAATCCGGCACCGCCGGTAACTATTATTGTCATTCAATACCCTCCAAAAAGTCATTTTCTACTATTGATTTAAGATATTTGCCGTAATTTGATTTACCGTAATCATCTGCCACTGCGGAAAGTTGAGATTTACTTATCCAGCCTTTACGGTATGCTATTTCTTCAATAGCGGAAATGCAAATTCCCTGCTGATTTTGAATGGTTTTAACAAATGAACCGGCTTCAATAAGGCTGTCTGCCGTGCCGGTATCAAGCCAAGAGAATCCCCTGCCCAGAAGTTTAACATCAAGGCAGTTATTTTCAAGAAACAACTTGTTTAAATCTGTAATTTCAAGTTCTCCACGCAAGGACGGCTTCAGTTTTTTTGCATATTTTACACAATCGTTATTATAAAAATACAATCCCGTAACAGCCCAAGACGATTTAGGATTTTTAGGTTTTTCTTCTAAAGAAAGGACTTTTCCGTTTTTGTCAAATTCGGCAACACCAAATCTTTCCGGGTCATCAACATGATAACAAAAAACAGTTGAACGGTTATTTTTTTCGGAATTTTCTGCGGCGGACTGTAAAATTTTACCAAGGCCTGCACCGTAAAAAACATTATCGCCCAAAATCATGGCACAACAATCATTTCCTATAAATTCTTCACCCAAAATAAACGCCTGCGCCAATCCGTCAGGAGACGGTTGCTCCTTATATGTAAGCTTTACACCGAAGCGGCTGCCGTTTCCCAAAAGATTTTGAAAATTAGGCAAGTCACGAGGGGTTGAAATTATCATAATATCATTAATTCCGGCAAGCATAAGTGTGCTTAACGGATAATAAATCATAGGCTTATCATAAACAGGCAAAAGCTGCTTTGAAGTTACGGTTGTAAGCGGATAAAGGCGTGTGCCGGAACCGCCTGCTAAAATAATACCTTTCATGTGTATTCTCCTTTGTTATTGGCAGTATGCGGTCGGAGCGATATTTTGTCAGTTATCTATCTGTGTAAATGTGTAAATGATAAGCAAAATATCAGGCGACTGCGGTACTAATCAACGGGTTTCTGGATTGTCAGTCTGAGTTACGATATCATCCTGACTCTGGTGATTGTATTATAAAAGGTGACCTTAGGTCACCTTCAAGTACTTTTTACAAAAAAGTTAAATTTTGGTTATTTTTCACAAAGAAAAATGCCGGCATCCTTGGTAATAAAGAACCCATCCTTTGTCTTTCGCGATACAAATCCCCGGAAATCTTTGTATTTGTCCAGAAGATACTGATTCTGATTTCCATGGCAGGAGAGGATATAGGAAATCAGCGGTTCTGCATCGGGGACGAGAAGGGAGTCCTTATAGCTTTCCCAGAAAATACGGGAAAAATACGGTGCCAGGATATCTGCTCCGTTTTCTCTGCCAAAACGCTCATAGAGTCTGTCTGCGGAGAGGACGATCCGGTCGTCAAAATCCCGGACCAGTCTGCTGACTTCCTGCATGTGTTTTTTTCCATAGGTACTGCAGATCAGTTTTCCGCCCGGAGTGAGCACACGTTGAATCTCGCTGCATACAGCGGGGATATCTTCACAGTAAAAAAGCACATGGTTTGCAATGACCAGATCAAAGCTTCTGTCTTCATGAGGAATTCCTGCACAGTCAAATGCCTCGAAGGAAAAACGGCTGTCTTTGCGTCCGATAGCACGTCTGGCATCACGAAGCATTCCGGATGAAAGGTCAGAAAGGGTGACGGAAACTTCACCGGGGAGACTGGAAATATTCTGTGCCCACAGAGCACCGTCACCGCATCCAAGTTCAAGGATACTCATCCCCGGATGAATCTGACACTGCTCATAAACCCATGGAAACCATCCCTGTTTATTCTGGGAATACAGGCTGTGCAGATTAATGCGTGAGGAAATGTTGGAGGCGTTCTGGTATTGATTTTTCATGCTTTTTTCCATGCCTGTCAGATGGATCAGGTCAAGCATCTGATTCCAGTCTATGGCATGATGGGAGCGGATCGCATCTGTGGTATCCTGGATTGCCTTTTCCACCAGCTGCATCTGCTCGATACGGTCACGTACCAGCTTTAACTGGATGTTCAGGGAATTTTCCATAAAATGATAGTCTGAGTCGTCAATGGTCATTTCCCGTATGTCATCCAGGGAGAAACCCAGATATTTCAGAAGCAGGATCTGGGAAAGTCTTGCAAAATCCTCATCTGTATAAAAACGTGCGCCGGATTCTGTTACATAGGAGGGTTTGAGGATATTCTGTTTGTCATAATAGCGGATAGTGCGGAGTGTTACATGTGCCATCCGTGCAAATTCTCCGGAAGAGTAGTAGCCGTCTTTTTTCATTGTAAAACCTTCTTTAAGAAAAATAGTCTTGCCCGCAAATGCGGATAGAAACAGTTGTTCAGCCTGCTTTTGCGTATTGCTGATATGTGTAGAGTATAACACAGCTGACCGGCAGGCTACAAGCATCAGGTATTACCGGATGGATAATACTATACTGGCTGAATGGTAAGTCAGATGGTGATTTTTGACATTTTTTGGAGGATGCTAATCCTTGTCTTTTGACAGAAATTATGGTATGTTAAATAATAACAATCAAAACTGATTTTCATACAAATCATAATCTGGCAGTTCTGCCATATTTTTTCCAAAATACAATAAATATTAAGAGAGAACAGTAATGACAATATGAAAGGTGCAGGGACAGGAGGAGCCTGATGATTAATTTATTTGATTTTACTTATTGCGGAGACTATAATCGGCAGATTCAGAATCTGGCAAGGATGGTGCCGGAGAAGTGGAGCTTTTCGGATACAGATGATAACGGAATTCTGAAAGGATACCTGGAACATACATTTAAACGCCTTTATGAAGAACAGAAGGTGTGGGAGAAAAAGAATTATGCCATATTTAATACAGGACTCTTTAATTACTATTATCAGCCGATTTATGCGTATTTTATTCCCAATCTGGTCCCGGACAGGCAGCCCTGGTTTCTGGATGGCTTTTATACAGAATACTATTTGTTAAAAGAAGGAATCACCTGTCTGCCGGAAAAGGCATGCTATGTGGAAAATCCGTCAGATCTTGTGTTTGATACAAAACTTCCGGTAATTCCACAGTACGAGCATATTTTCGGGGATGAGGAAAATGCTGCCCGTCTTCCAAAGGAAGTACGTGACAGCAGCATGAAAATGCAGCTGTTTGACGGCGCGCTGAAACAGACAAAAAGAATGCTTGAGGCAGATTACAGAACGGCAATTCCACAGTATTATAATCACTCAATCCAACTGCTGCTCCCAATCTGTCTCCGCCATCCGGGAAAACCCGACCTTGCACTGGCGTGTATGAAAACTTCGGACGGAAGCAAATATCTGGGGCGTACCTGCCTGACTCTCAGAATGGCCTATCATAATGCCAGACTCCTTGCAAGGGTGGACCGAAGCTGGCTGATGACTTCTGTATCTGCCTGAGGTTTGACATGTGTGGTTCGCTTTGATATATTATAGCAGCGAAGCGGATGATTTTATCTGTCTGACTGAAATGATGTCAGGTTAGATATTTACGGATTGTTCTGCTGCTATAGATGAAACAACAGAAAAAGGTGGGTGAGAAATCAAATGCGAAATAAAAGTCTGGATGCTGTAAAGGCCATTGCTGCGTGCCTGGTGGTATGCATCCATGTAAGCTTTCCGGGACAGGCCGGGCAGCTTGTAAAAGTACTGGCAAGATGTGCGGTGCCGTTTTTCTTTATGGTATCCGGGTATTTCTGTTATTATCAAAATTGCAATGCCTCAAAAAGAATATTGTCTAAAATCCTGCATATCATGAAGCTTTTTGCAGTTTCAGTTGTGTTTTATTTTATCTGGGAATGTTTTATGAAAGCCTGGAATGGGGAGAGAGTATGGACATGGATAAAAGGGCTTGTGAGTACAGAGTATCTGAAGGAATTTTTCGTGTACAACAGTACTTCTCCGGTAAGAGCACATTTATGGTTTCTTCCTGCATTAATTTACTGTTATCTGCTTGCTCTCCTGATTGAAAAATGGAGAATGCGTAAGGCTGCATATTGTATGGCACCTGTATTGCTGGCAATACTTTTATGGAGAGCGGAGTTTTGTGTCTTTTTTGACAGATTTTATCACACTATGGAATACAGAAACTTTCTGTTTACAGGAATGAGCTTTTTCCTTACAGGTCAGATGATCCATGAATATCAGGATAAGATAGTATGCAAACGTCTGGAGCAATGGATGCAATGGGGATTGAAAGCAGGGATGAGTTTCGGTGTGGCACTCAGCATGATGGAATATGCTTTCCGAGGAGCAGGAGAAATTTACACAGGAAATTGTGTTGCAGTGATCTGTCTGTTTCTGTGGCTTATTTTATATGGAAGGGAAATAAATTTTCCCTCTGTACTGGTGGAAACCGGAAGAAAATATGCTTTCCTGATCTATCTTCTTCATCCGGCAGTATCAGATCTTCTGAAAAAATGTTCAGAAGGTCTGGGAGTCAGCAACTGTCAGATTTATTTTTGGCTGCGTCCGGTTTTGGTATATATGCTGACAGTGGTGACAGTTTCTGGCATATCTGCGGTCTCTGCGTATGCAAGGCAAAATATTTTGCAGAATAATCATGTATAGTCAGGGTATGAAAATCCAGAATGAATTTTGGCTGCGTTACTGAGAATGGAATGAACAGTAACATAGTAACGTTATCTTCAGGAACCGCGGGAATTATAACTGTTCACATAATGGAAAATGTGATATAGTAATCAGTAAATCTTATGAACGTAACCGTTCGGTGTTTCACAGAATGGAGGATTGCTGAACAGTTACCGAAAATCATTATGCAGAAAATACAAAGGAGAGAGAATGGCAGATAAAAATCAGGACAAGAACCAGAGTAAGAACAGAGCAGAACAGGCAGAAGAGCACGATGAAAGCGTGCTGAATCCGGAGATTAAGAATGAATCGGACGAGAAAGAGAAGCTGCGAAGCGCAAACGCAGAAAGTGGAAACCTGAACTGGATAGT
>USJL01000008.1 GCA_900555015.1 uncultured Oscillospiraceae bacterium | reverse complement strand
AATAATGGAAAAATTTGAAATAAAAGCAAAAAATACAGATTTTGATTTATTTGAATTTATAAAAAGAAATAATGTTTTAATATATTCGGTATTATTTTATTCTGCAGGTTTGTTATGCGGCTCATTTGTATATAAACGGTTAGAAAGTGATGTATTAAATTCTTTATTTTCGGTAGTAAAGCTTACTTTTGGTCAGGAATTAATTAATAATTTAAGTTTTTATTTTTTAATATTTGCTGTTTCCGTTTTGATGGGGATATGCTTAATCGGATTTCCATTTATGAATTTAATACCTTTTTTCTTTGGCGGCTATATTGGCATGGAAATATCATATTATTACATAACATACGGGATAAAAGGATTTGGCTTTGCTTTATTAATGGTTGCTCCTTTTGCATGCTTGTTTTTAACAGTTTTAATTCAAACTATTTCAAAAAGTTATGTACTAAGTAAAAGAATTTATAATATTACAATAAAAAAATCAGATACAGCCGATAATGTGGATTATAAACTGTATCTGAAAAATTTTGTGATGTATGGACTTATAATTATTTTAATTGCTTTTATAAATACCGGCTTATCTCAGGCATTGGGAACTATTATTTCTCTTGATTAAGGGGATTCGAATCTATTGCTTTTTTCAGCTCTTCGTTAGCAATATGTGTATAGATTTCTGTTGTTCCTAAATTTTCATGGCCTAAAATTTCTTTAAGAAGCAAAAGGTCTACATTTCCGTGTTGGTACATTAATGTTGCTGCTGTATGCCTTAATTTATGAACAGATAATCCTCGATTTCCAAATCCCGCCTTATCCAAATACGTATAAACTATATGCTGAACAGTTTTTGGACTGATTCTTTGATTGCGTGAACTTAAAAACAAGGCTTTATCTTTAACTCCGTCTACCGGTTTAACTTTAAGATATTCGTTAATCGCTTTTAAACAGGCATTATTTAAATAAATTTTGCGCTCTTTATTTCCTTTACCGGTAATTATAAGAGCGCCGTCTGTTTTAATGTCATTATAATTAATTGACACTAATTCCGACAGACGCATTCCGCAATTTAAAAATAATGTAATTATTGCATAATCACGCTCTTTATAAGGTCCGTCAATAACAGACAAAAGTTTTTCGGCTTCTTCCAATGTTAAATATTTAGGAAGAGCTTTTTTTGTTTTTGGAATATCCAGATTTTTCATTGGATTATTTTCGATAATACCTAAATTATCGCTTAAATAGGTAAAAAATCTGCGAATGGAAATTACTTTTCGTGCACGAGTTGATTCGTTATTATCTCTTGTGTTTTTTAAATATATTAAAAATTGATACGCATCATTTAAAGTAATTTTTTTTATAAAATTAATATCAATAGGGGATAAGTCGATGTTTTCATCATCCTCATTAATATTGCATAAACCTTTGTTTTTAGCCAAGAATCTAAAAAAAGTTCGTAAATCAGATGCGTATTCATCAACAGTTTGCGTAGAATGTCCTTTAACAACTTCTATATATTGAAGATATTGTTGAACTAAAACAGGAAGTTCATTAAATTCGTTATGTTTCATGATGACCTCTTCTCTTTTGTGAAACAGTTTCATAAAATTAAGATTTGTATTTTTATTAGGGAATAATGAATAAATAGTATTATTTACAATGTTTTTATATATTTTTTATTGGAATTAATGTGTTATAGGTTTTTATTGATTTATAAATTACTTATATTTGCAATAAATACTTAATTATAATTTTTTAAATCGATTTTTTATTTGCAAATAATTTGTGTTATATAAAAACATATGTTGTATAGTTTTATTTTAAATTTTAGTTAATCATTATTTATTGATTTCTATGTGTAATGCCTAATTATCAGTACAGTACAATAAATTATCGTATTACCTATTAATTGTTTTTTTCTCCCCTTAATTAGATAAAATATTTATTTTGTATAATTGTATCATTTTTTTAATGTGTTGTCAAGTTTGCCCCCTACGGCTTGTAGAGGGCGTTTTTATTACTTATTACGTTCATAAAATTTTCTATTATAAAGATAAAAAATATTTTTTCGGAATGTATTTAAAACCAAATTTCTCATAAATATGTATCGCATCAGGTGTATTTGTTGTAAGTGTAATATCCGTAAACCCCTTTGATTTTGCAAATTCAAGCAAATAAGTAATTACTTTTTGCTGATAGCCGTTACCACGATAGTTAGGTACTGTATATACACTTACTAATGAGCAGTGTTTACCGTTTTTGTTGGTGCAGATAGTAATTTGTGGCAGTTCATTTTGTTGTTCTATTGCTGCCATAGCGATAGGTTCGTTCTCGATATAAAGTATTGAAAAGAAAATAGTTTGGTTTAAATTATTAACTAAAAATTTTTGGTTACTTGTGCAAATTCTTTTGAATAGAATGTATAATCTGTATTTAGTGTTTTTTTTCAATCTTTAATTTGCATTTCAACTCTTAAATTTACAATATCATCTATGTTTTTATCAGTTGCAATTGATATTTTTATTTTGAGATTAGTATTGTTATTTATCATTTGCTTTTCTCCGTATATTTGCACTTTTTAATATTTCTTCAATAAGCTTGCTTTTGCCGTTTGTGTAAGCAATTCTGTCGTTTGGATATTTATTTGCGAGCTGTTTTTTGAGGTCAGAATATTCTTTTGCTTTTTCCTTATTTTCATTTAAATAATCACGCATATTAACATAATCGTTCCACTCTTTACTGTTGAAAATTACTACATGAATATAATGGGTTTGAATATTATTTTGAAAATCGGCACAAACATATAAATGTTGGTTTTCGTGGTCTTGACGCTTGTAAATTACACCAAATTTTTCAAGTTCTTCATTATGCTTAAAAATATCGTTAAAATCGTTAACGCCGACAACTATATCGATAATCGGTTTAGCACAAATATTTTTAATTGATGTACTGCCGATATGTTGGGCGTCAACAATGTCATTTTTTAATGTTGTTTTGAGTAAGTCAATTATCTTTTGAGCAGATATTTCCCATTCTGTTTGGTGATTTTCAACTGCTACTTCTCCCCTTTTTAGTCCTATTGACATTTGATTTCTCCTGTTTTGTTAAGTCGATTGGTGATAATGCTTGCAATAATTCCGTTGATGATTCCAGTTATTAAACCGGAAAACATAAGAATCGGAAAATAATAAATAATTCGATATGTATTCATAACAAAACCGGCAATAATAATTTGACCTAAATTATGAATTACCCCTCCAAGTGCAGAAACGCCTATTGGAGAAAATTTGTTAGTTCTTTTTGCAATAACCATTGCTAAAAATGATAATATGCCACCTGATAAGCTGAACAGCATTGAAAAAAAGCCTGAAAAAAACAGACCGTTCATTAATATTCTGATGACTGAAATTGCAAAAGCATCTTTCTCATTTAAAACATATAGCGTAATTATAACAACCAAATTTGCAATGCCTAATTTAACACCCGGTATTCCGACAGATAGAGGAATTAATGATTCTAAATATGAAAATGCAAAAGCCAACGAAATCATTAAGCCTAATATACAAATATGTTTAGTTTTTGAATTTATCATTTTGCTACTCCGTCAACTTCGTTCTCAAGGCCATTGGTTACGGTTACAATAACTTTGTTTGGAAGGCAAATAATTGATTCATTATTGTTTTTTATTGCCCTATGTTTTTCACATATTTTATCCGGGCAATCTGCATAAATCATACTAACTTGTCCATTTTCAATTAAAATCGTATTTTCAATTTCATTATCTTCGTTGTAAATATTATATTTTTGGTTTTTATTAATTTGTAATACGGCAGTTATTGTGCCATTTTGTTCTATAGTAACATAATTCCCGTGTTTTGAGGTAAGCAAAATAATTGTTACTGATAGTAATGATATAACAATAATTGAAAATATTAAAATTAAATCATTTTTTAAAAATTTTTTATTCATTCTTTTAATGCCTTAATTCCGCTTGATTCTGTAATTTTATTGTTATTGTCAAGCCAAATTGCCTCAATATCTTTATTATTTTCCACTATCTTTAAACCTTCTTGCAAAGGCATACAAAATAATGCTGTTGAAAAAGCATCTGCAAGAAAACTGTTGTTAGAAATAACTGTTACCGATTGAAAATAATCAGCCGGAAACAATGTGTTTTTGTTTATAATATGATTATAGTTTTTATTATTGACTGTGTAGTATCTTTGGTAAGAACCGCTTGTTACTACGCTTAATCCGTTGCTTGCCTTAATTTTTGTTAAATAATCGGTTGAATTGGGATTTTCAATCCCAATTATAAAGGGCGTTTTGTTAGTTTTTTCTCCTACTGTAATTATGTTTCCGCCAAGAGAAATTACAGCGCTGTTCCATAACTGGTTATCTGTAATATATTCTTTAATTTTGTTGCAAACATAACCTTTGGCAACTGCTCCTACATCCAGTTTTAAGTATTCGTCTTTAAAATATACTGTGTTATTCTTTTCATCTATAACTAAATTATTTATATTTGTATGCAGCGATGCATTCTTTAATTCGTTTTCACCCGGTAAAGACGCGGTTTTCGGATTTGAAATACCGTTTTCACGATATTCATGCCATATTGATAAGACACTGCCCATAGCGATATTTACATATCCGTCAGTTAAAAAATATATATCTTTTGAATATTTTAGCAGTTCTATAATTTCCGCATCTGTTTTAACAGGTGAATTTGCCGCATTATCATTAATGTATTTTAAATTATTTAAACCATCATAATTATTATAAATATCAAATAATTTAGAATATTTTTCGATGAATGAATATAATTGATTATATTTATAGTTAAAATCTTTTTGCGAAACATCGTAAGCAGTGATGCTTGAAGCGGTATCAAATAATTCAAGAAAACTTGCAGAATATTTTTTTAAATTTATTTCTTTGCTGCATCCTACCAAATTTATAGCAATAAAAAAGGAAAGGACAAGTGAAATAATTTTTTTCATAAGTCCCCTCCTCTCTCGTGAAATATTTTAATTTAAAAATTGCTTAATTACTTTTGTTGGGCATTTTTCTGCACATAAACCGCATTCTGTGCATTTAGTGTAATCGATTTTAGCAATATTGTCTGTTACGTGAACAGCATCATTTGGGCAGTTACGTTCACACATACCACATCCTAAACAGCCTGCTTGGCAGTTATCTTTAACGACTTTACCCTTTTGTTTATTTGAGCATTGAACTCTATATTTAGAATCGTATGGCACGATTTCTATTAATTTCATGGGACATGCTTTTACACACTTACCGCAAGCAACACAAAGTTCTTTATCAACAACTGCTTTGCCGTTAATTATTCTTATTGCCTGATTATCACAGACATCTGCGCAAGAACCGTAGCCTATACATCCGTATTGGCAGCTTCTTTCACTGCCTCCCGGAGTTACTGCAGCAGAAGTACATGTTCTTGTTCCGTAATAATTAAACTTTTGGTGTCTTACATCACAAGTACCGGAGCATTTTACAAAAGCTGTTTGTCTTACAAATTCTCCTGCCTGTACTCCCATAATTGCAGAGATTTTTTCTGCTCCGGCTTTTCCGGACGGAGGGCATGCATTAACAGGTGCTTCGCCTTTAACAATAGCTTTAGCCAAAGCATCACAACCTGCATATCCGCAAGCACCACAGTTATTTCCTGCAAGTGCTTCCCTTACTTTAATTTCTTTTTCATCAACTTCAACGTGAAAAATTTTTTCTGCAATGCTTAATAATATTGCAATAATTAAACCAACAACAGCAATAACTAAAGCGGCAATAATAATATTTTTAAAATTCATTTATAACCCCTCCGTTATTTAAGTGAACTAAACCCATAGAATGCAATGGCCATAAGGCAAGCAGTTAAAAGTACAGACGGTGTTCCTTTAAAAGCCTTTGGAAAGTCGTTATTTTCTGTTCTTTCTCTCAAACCTGCCATTATAATTATTGCAATGGCAAAACCAACGGCAGTGCCGAATCCGGTTACAACAGATGTAATAAAGTTATTGTTGTCTTGTACATTAGTTAAAGCAACGCCTAATACGGCACAGTTTGTTGTTATTAAAGGAAGATAAACACCTAATGCTTGATATAACTTCGGAACATACTTTTTTAAGAATAATTCTATAAGTTGAACAAGAGCTGCGATTACAAGGATAAATATAATTGTATTTAAATATGTAATATTTAATTTTTGAATTACAAACGTGTAAAGCAAATTTGTTACTGCGCTTGCAATTGTAATTACAAATATTACAGCTCCGCCCATTCCGGCAGCAGTTTTAACATTTTTAGAAACGCCTAAAAACGGACAAATACCTAAAAATTGGCTTAAAACAACGTTGTTAATAAGTGCCGTGGTCATTAATACTAAAAATAAGGTTTTAAACATTATTTGCTTTCCTCCTTATTTTCACTTTCTTTGCACAATGACATACAATGTGCACAATCACCGCCGCAAGCGGTTTCCTCTTTAACGTGTCTGTTTGCACCTTTTGCGCCGAATTTGTTTTGAAGAGCACATAAAAATGCAAGAACAAGAAAGGCACCGGGTGCTAAAATGAATATTGAAACGCCTTCGTATGAAGAAGGTAAAATTTGAAGATTAAATATTTTACCTGTTCCTATAAGTTCACGCACAATGCCTATTGAAGTTAAACCGATTGTAAAACCAAGTCCCATTCCCAAACCGTCAAAAATTGACGGAATAACTTTGTTTTTAGAGGCAAAACTTTCAGCTCTGCCTAAAATAATACAGTTTACAACAATAAGCGGAATATAAAGCCCTAAAGCGTCATATAATGAGGTTACGTATGCTTGCAGTAACATTTGAACTATTGTTACAAATGAAGCTACAATAACAATATATGCAGGCATACGAACGCCATCTGGAATAACTTTGCGTAAAAGAGAAATCAACATATTACTCATTACAAGAACAACAGTTGTAGCAAGACCCATTCCAAGTCCGTTTATTGCAGAAGTAGTAACTGCAAGAGTAGGACACATACCGAGCATAAGTACAAATGTAGGATTTTCTTTTACAATACCGTTATATAATCTTTCAATCGGTTGTTTCAATTTAATCAACCTCCTTTAATTGCTGATTATAAACAGCAAGTGCGCTGTTAACTGCTTCGCAAACAGCATTTGAAGTAATTGTTGCACCGCTGATAGCGTCAATTTCAGTGTCATCTGCGGCACCTGTTTTTGTGTATGAAATACCATCTGCCGATTTCCCTTCAAATTGAGACTTAAAGTCTTCATTTGTTGCCTTTGCACCCAAACCGGCAGTTTCACTGTGAGATAAAACAGTAAATCCTGTAATTTTGTTTGTAATTGTGGATACTCCTACTGCTATTTTAATATCTCCGCCATAGCCTGAAGGCGATGTTGCCGAAAATACATAACCAATAGTATTTCCGTTATTATCGGTTGCTTTTAATACATCGTCTACTGTGCAATTTGAAAGTCCTGAATTTGAAAGAGAAGCTGATGAATTGTTAAGAATTTCATCTGTATTATCAAGCGCAACAAAATTTGCGTCTTGATACACTGCTTCATATGCTTCAAGTCTTGCTTTGTCCTGGGCTTTTGCAATAGGCTCTTTTGTGATTTCATTAACAGTTGCAAGAGAAATACCTGCAATTAAAGTTATTAAGAACAGAGCGAGGCAATTTTTTAAAAATTTGTTTTTCATATTATTATACCTCCTCTTTTTTACGCATTCCAAATGCTTTCGGAACAGTTATTTTTTCAATAAGAGGAACAAGCAAGTTGCTGATGATTATTGCATAAGAAACGCCTTCTGAGCTTGAGCCCAGTACACGGAAAATTGCTGTTAAAAATCCGATTAATAATGCAAAAATTACTTGACCTGATTTTGTGATTGGACTTGTTGTATAATCGGTTGCCATAAATACCGCACCGCTCATAAGACCGCCGGTAAGCAAATTTCCGAGAATGAAATTTAACGTTTCATAATCAAAACCTATATGTTTTCCCTTAATTGCGGCAAAAATAACAATAAATACAAGTGCAGAGCCCATGTAAATTAAGGGGATTCTCGGTGAAATTATTTTTCTGATAAGAAGATAAACAAATCCGATTAAAATAGCGGCACAACATACTTCACCTATGCATCCGTTTTGCAAGCCAAAAAATGCATTCTTTAAATTAATTAACTCCCCTGCTTTAACCTGTGCTAATGGTGTGGCGGAAGATATGCCGTCAGTTGTAGCAAAGTCGGTCATTCTTGAAGTAAAGGAAATAAGAAGAAAACATCTTGCAGCAAGAGCAGGGTTCATGATGTTTTGACCAATACCGCCAAACAACATTTTTACAACAATAATTGCAAAAACGCCTCCTACTGCAGGCACCCACCAAGAAACCTGCGGCGGCATATTGAGTGCAATGATTAAGCCTGTTACCACTGCACTGAAATCAAAAACGGTAATGGGCTTTTTATAAATTAATTCAAAAATAAGTTCACTGAGAACACAACTTACAACAGAAGAAATAATAACTATAAGTGCATTGCTTCCGAAATGCCAAACGCCGAATGCCAAAGTAGGAATAAGGGCAATGCAAACGTCTATCATTATTTTTTGTGTTGAGCTTTTATCTCTGATATGCGGTGAAACAGAAACATTATACATTACTTACTCCTCCTTATTTAGCAGATTTGCTTTCTCTTACTTTAATTTTAGCAAGTTTAAATGTTTGTGTAAGAGGTCTTTTGGCAGGACAAACATATGTGCAACAGCCGCATTCGATACATTCCATACCGTAAAGTTCTTCAAAACGTTCGTAATTTTTACTTATAGCTGCTTGTGCCATTAATTGCGGAACAAGCGTTTCAGGGCAAGCATTTACACATCTGCCGCATCTTATGCAAGTAGTAGTTTCCATTTTTTCAACATCGTCTTTAGTTATTGCTAAAATTGAAGATGATGTTTTTGTAATCGGATAATCAAGAGTGTCCATAGCCATGCCCATCATAGGACCGCCGGAAATAATTTTTATAACCGAATCTTTTAATCCTCCGCATTTTTCGGCAAGGAATTTATGCGAAATACCAAGTGGTACATCTATGTTACCCGGATTATTAACTCCGTCTCCTGTTAAAGTAACAACTCGGTGTACAATAGGCATGTTCAACTTTACCGCTTCATATATGGCAATGACTGTTGCAATGTTTAAAACTATTACGCCTGCGTCGGCAGGAAGAATGTGAGAATTAATTTGCCTGCCTGTAACAGAGGAAATTAGTCTTCTTTCACCGCCTTGCGGATAACGTGTGGAAAGCGCCATTACATCGATTCTGTTATTGCCGTTGCATTCATAAGACAGGGCGTCAATAGCTTTAGGTTTGTTATCTTCAATTCCGATTACTGCCGTTGCTTTTTCAAACATACGAAGAACAATAGCAATGCCTTCAATGATTTCTTTACTCTTTTCAATCATAAGTCTGTAATCAGATGTAAGATAAGGTTCGCATTCGGAACCGTTAATAACTATGTAATCAATATTTTTGTTTTTAGGAGAAAGTTTTACACCTGTTGGAAATCCGGCACCGCCCATGCCTACAATGCCACTGTTTGAAATGATTTGAATAATTTCTTCATTTGAAAGTGTATTAACATCTCTCTCTTTTCCGAATGTTTCGGTACATTCATCATTAAAATCATTATTTACAACAACACATTTTGACGGTTTACCGTTTAACATAAGTCTGTCTTCAATAGCTTTTACAGTGCCTGAAACTGACGAATATACAGGGCTCGAGACAAAAGAACTTGCTTCGCCGATTTTCATTCCTTTTAATACCCTGTCCCCTACTTTGACGCAAGGTATTGCAGGCGCACCGATATGTTGTGACATAGGAAAAACCATGACTTCTTCGGCAGGTAGTGAAGTTATTTTTTTATCAGCCGCAAATTCTTTGCCTTCATAAGGATGAACGCCGGCTTTAAATTTACCTTTACTCATAAAAATCCCTCGAATTAATAATTATGTTGCGTTAAGCGTAAAATTTATTATAACTTAATTACACATTTTTTGCAATAAACAAATTCTAAATTTTGTCTATTTTGTACAAAATGATTTACATTAATCCTCTGTTAATGCTAAAAAAGCCTGTCTTACAGTTCTTACAGGAACTATATCTACATTTACTTTTAAATCTTTTGAAAGCCCTTTATAGTTGTGAAACGGAATTATACATTTATTGAAGCCGAGACGATGAGCTTCGGCAATTCTTTGCTCGCAATTACTTACTGCACGAATTTCACCGGCAAGTCCTATTTCACCAAATGCAATTACATCGTCACTTACTGCCATATCTTTTAATGATGAAACAAGCGCCATTGCAACTGTTAAATCAGCTGACGGTTCATCTAATTTTAAACCGCCTACAACGTTAATATAGGCATCCATATTGTTAAAAAAATATCCTGCCCTTTTTTCAAGTACGGCTAAAATCATTGCCATTCTGTTGTAATCAAATCCTGTGCTCATTCTTCTCGGTGTACCGAATCCGGTAGCTGTTACAAGACCTTGTACTTCGGCTAAAATAGGTCTGGAGCCTTCCATAACACAGGCAATACATGTTCCACTTGTGTTTTTAGGTCTGCCAGAAAGCATAAGAAGCGATGGGTTTTCTACTTCCCGTAAGCCGCTTTGCATCATTTCAAAAACGCCTATTTCGTTAGTTGAACCAAATCTGTTTTTAACTCCTCGTAAAATTCTGTAAGAGTAGTTACGTTCACCTTCAAAATAAAGCACGGTGTCAACTATATGTTCGAGAACTTTAGGCCCTGCGATTGCACCGTCTTTGTTAACGTGACCTACAACAATAATCGGTATACCGAATGATTTAGCTGTATGCATAAAAATATTTGTGCATTCTCTAACCTGTGTAACCGAACCTGCAGAAGAGGAACATTCATCATAAATCATTGTTTGGATTGAGTCTATAATCACCACATCCGGTTTAGTTGATTTTATTGTTTCGATTATTGTTGAAACATCTGTTTGAGATAAAACAAATAAATTTTCAGTAAAAACGCCTAATCTGTTGGCTCTTAATTTAATTTGCGAAGCTGATTCTTCACCGCTGACGTACAGTACAACATTGTTTTTTCCTAAATGCTCACAAATTTGCAAAAGAATTGTTGATTTGCCGATACCGGGGTCGCCGCTTAATAAAACCAAGCTTCCTGAAACGATTCCGCCTCCGAGTACCCTGTCAAACTCTTTGATTCCTGTGGAAATTCTTGTTTCTATATCATTGGTAATTTCGCTTAATTTATATGTATTTGCCGCCGGTGATGCGATTCTTGAACTGCTTTTTAAGGATTTTGTTGAAATTGGCATTTCTTCATTTAATGTGTTCCACTGATTACATTGAGGGCATTTTCCATACCATTTCGGACTTTCAAATCCGCATTCGCTGCAAACATAAACCGATTTAACTTTAGCCATATTTTTTAAGCCTTCCTTTGCTTGTAATTTAATTTTCGGACAAATATTTTTCAATTCCCAGCATAATTGAATAAGACAGTTTATTTTGATAGCCGGAATCCTGTAATTTTAAATTTTCTTCCGTATTACTCATAAAGCCGCATTCTACCATTACAGACGGAACGGTTGCTTTATACAATATGTAATAACTGCTGTCTGAAACCTTATTTTCTCTTTGATTATCGGGTTGGATAAGTGATTTTGTGAAATTAAGTATATTATCGGCTAAAATTTTGCTTGATTTTTCATTTGCGGTGTACCATACCTGCATTCCCCATTGACTTTCGTCTTCATAATGGTTTTGATGTACGGAAACGAGAACAGAGTTTTCAATGCTGTTTACAAAATCAAGACGGTTATACAAATCAGATTTATTTTTGTTGCTTTTCGGTGGGTAATATTCTGTGTCTTCGCTTCTTATTCTTACTGTTTTTATGCCTGAAAAACACAAAAAGTCATATAACTTATTAACAATTGCAAGATTTATATCTTTTTCCAATGTTCCGCTTGATGATACGGTTCCGCAGTCTTTGCCGCCGTGTCCGGCATCTAAAACAACAGTCGGCTTTTGAAATTGTTTTTTTGATTCTACATATTTTACTTTATTCAAAGTTAAATTAAAGCAAAATGAAAAAGTCAGTGTTAAACAAAAAGCTAAAATTACCGTTAATGATTTTTTCATATTATCACCGATAATATTTATGAAATAATTATATAATATATTGCATTCTTTATCAATAAATTTATTGCAAATCAAATGAATAAGGGATATAATTTGAACATATACGGAGGTAAGTGATATGAAAATAGTAGTTCTTGATTCTTATACAACAAATCCCGGAGATTTAAGTTGGGACTTTTTAAACGAATATTCAAGAGATGTTTCAATTTATGAACGAACTGCTCAAAACGATGTTGTAAAAAGAGCAAAAGGCGCAAACATTTTGATAATTAATAAAACTATATTGACAAAAGATGAATTAACAAAACTTTCTCCTGAATTAATGTACATAGGTTTACAGTCTACCGGATACAATGTTGTAGATTTAAAGGCAGCTACAGAACTCGGAATAACTGTTTGTAATATTCCGGAATATTCTACAAACGCTGTTGCACAACAGGTTTTTGCATTTATTTTACAATTCACAAATAAAATAAATTTACATTCAGAATCGGTTCATAACGGCGATTGGGTTAAATGCCCTGATTTTTGTTATTGGAAATCCCCTCTTTCAGAACTTAACGGAAAAGTTTTAGGCATTATAGGATTTGGTTCTATAGGACAGAAGGTTGCTGAAATAGGCGAAGCGTTTGGCATGAATGTTGTATTTAATTCAAGGTCTGAAAAAGATACTTCAGGATTTAAAACTGCAAAACAAGTTGACCTTGACACTTTACTTAAAGAGTCTGATTTTGTAACTTGCCATTGTCCATTAACAATGAAAACTTTTGGCTTAATTAATTTAGCTAATTTAAAGAAAATGAAAAAAACTGCATACTTAATAAACACATCAAGAGGACCGGTTGTTAATGAAAAAGATTTAGCATATGCACTAAACAATAAGTTAATTGCAGGTGCAGGCGTCGACGTGTTAAGTATAGAGCCGCCAAAAGCGGAAAATCCACTTTTATGCGCAAAAAACTGTTACATTACACCTCATATTGCATGGGCAGCAAAAGAAACACGTGAACGGTTAATTAATGTGCTTGATGAGAACATAGCAAAATTTTTAAAAGGCAGTCCTCAAAATCAGGTTAATTAAATTATTTTGTTATTTTAACTCAATTTCATTAAATTTTTATTGACAATTCGTTCCTTTTAATGTATTATATTGAGTGTTCGCTGGTGTGGCGAAATCGGCAGACGCAAGGGACTTAAAATCCCTCGGTAGCAATACCGTACCGGTTCAAGTCCGGTCACCAGCACCAAGGGATACCTTTTAGGTATCCCGTTTTTAAAAGCCGGCGTGATGGAATTGGCAGACGTGCTGGACTCAAAATCCAGTCCTGGCAACAGGGTGCGGGTTCGACCCCCGCCGCCGGCACCAAAAAAGGTTGTGCAATGCACAACCTTTTTTATTTGCTTTTTATATTACTTTTAATTTTTTCGTATATTTCAACAATCTTAAATCTTATTTCATATTTATCGTTACTGTTGATTAGTTCTATTTCATCATCACTTAAAATTTTATTGATTTCATCATCTGAAACCGCCGGTAAGCATATTGCAGGAAACATAACACACCACCAATTATGACCCTTTGCTGCGCCTATTTCAATTTTTAAAGCATTATAGATACCGCTTGGCAATGTTATTTTATCATAATGTCGTGTATTAAAATACTCTTTATCAACATAAACTTTAACAGGGTAAGTATAACCGTTTTCTTTAATTGTGTTTTCGGCGATTTTTTGAAAATATTTAATATTTTGGTTGGAAACGTTAAT
Organism: uncultured Oscillospiraceae bacterium; assembly: GCA_900555015.1. Classification (GTDB taxonomy): domain Bacteria; phylum Bacillota; class Clostridia; order Oscillospirales; family Acutalibacteraceae; genus Eubacterium_R. The sequence continues at coordinate 57,809 of USJL01000008.1, read as the reverse complement.
TATTTCTTCAAGAGTTTTGCAATTCTTAAACAGCTCTTCGCCGCTTACTAAGATATTATCTCTTACCTTCAATTTTAATTGTTGATCTTCTGCGCTGTCCGAATTTGCTAAAATATGGAGCCTAAAAATTTGATTACTTATGTTTTCACTTGTTTTTATGAATGGAGAAACATAACTGCCGATAATCAGTATTATTAAAAATATCGGTACAAACAATTTAATAGTTTTTGACATAAAATAAACCTGCCTTTCAATGAAATTTTGGGCAGGTTTGTTTGTTTTTATTCAATTATTTTACATCCGGATGAAACAGGTTTAATGAGATAAACATCTTTTGAAAATTTTTCTAATTCTTTTTTTGCAACGGATGCCTTGTTTTTATCGGTATAAATTCCGAATACAGACGGTCCGCTACCGCTCGTACAAACACCAAGAGCTCCGTTTTGTTTCATTATGTCTTTAATTTCATATCTTCCCGGAACTTCAATAAACTGTTCAAATACGTTTTCCATTTTTGAACTAATTTCAATTAAGTTTCTGTTTTGCATTGCACATAACATACCGAATTTATCAGGGGTATGAGTTTTTCCGAAATTATCAAATTGACTGTACGCATATCCTGTATTTATATCATATTCGGGTTTTATAAGTAATATATGGCATTGCTTTAACGGCTTTATTTTACTAAGCTTGTCACCAATGCCTTGTGCAAGAAGTGTTCCTCCTGTTAAGCAAAACGGCAAGTCGGCACCAACTTTTACACCTATTTCACACAGTTGAGAATCGGTTAAATCAGTTGAATAAATTTTATTTAATGCAGTAATAACTGCGGCGCCGTCTGCACTTCCGCCTGCAAGTCCTGCAGCGTGCGGAATCCTTTTTTCAATATTTATGTTTATTCCTTTGTTTTTCTTACGTGTATAAGTAAAAAAAGCTTCTGCGGCTTTCCATGCAATATTTTTATTGTTTAAAGGTATATCTTTTATATTACAGGTAATTGAAATCTTTTTAGAATTATTTTCCGTAACTGTAACGGTATCATACAGATTTATGCTTTGCATAATCATAAATAAATCATGATAACCGTCTGTTCGTTTATTTATAATATCAAGCATTAAATTAATTTTTGCATATCCGTTTACTTTTACTTCCATATTACTCCTTGATTTCATCAATAAACTCTTTAATTTTCTCTATTGCTTTTCTTATATTGTCTATAGAATAGCAATATGAAACTCTTATATAACCTTCACCGCATTCACCGAATGCATTTCCGGGAACAACTGCAACGCGTTTTGACATAATTAATTTTTCACAAAATTCTTCACTTGAAAGACCGGTTGATTTAATACACGGAAAAACGTAGAAAGCGCCCTCAGGTTCAAAGCATTTTAAGCCAATATCGTTAAATGCTTTTACTGTAAAACGTCTTCTCATATCGTAGTCATCACGCATTTTTTGAATATCCGTATCGCCTTTTTCCAAAGCGTCAATAGCAGCGTATTGTGAATTTGTTGGTGCACTCATAATTGCAAATTGATGCAATTTAGTCATTTGTTTAATAATGGGTGCAGGAGCTAATGCATAACCTAAACGCCAGCCTGTCATTGAATAAGTTTTTGAAAAACCGTTAATTACTATGGTTCTTTTTTTCATGCCATCGGCAGCTGCTATTGTGTAATGCTTTTTATCGCCGTATGTTAATTCACTGTAAATTTCATCTGACAAAACAAGGATATTATTTTTAATTATAATATCTGTAATTTTTTCTATATCTTCCCTACGCATAATTGCACCTGTAGGATTGTTTGGATATGGAAAAACAAGTAATTTTGTGTTTGGGGTAATTGCAGAACTTAATGCTTCCGGTGTAAGCTTAAAATTATCTTCTTCTTTAGTGGTAACTGTAATTACATTACCTCCGCAGGTTTCTACAATAGGTCTGTAGCAAACAAATGAAGGCTCTACAATAAGAACATCATCACCCGGTGATATTAAGCTTCTTATTGCCATATCAATGCCTTCTGAACCGCCTACAGTTACAAGAATTTCACTATTTGGGTCATAAGTTACTTTATATTTTCTGTTATAAAATTCAGAAATGGCATCTCTTAATTGAATTAATCCTGCATTAGCAGTATATCTTGTTTTGCCTTGTTCAAGATATTCTATAGCTTTATCTCTGATATGCCAAGGTGTTTTAAAATCGGGTTCGCCTACGCCTAAAGATATAACATTGTCCATTTCCTCGGCAATGGCAAAGAATTTTCTTATTCCGCTGGGTTTAACTTCTACCAATCTTTGGTTTAAAAAATCATCGTAATTAATCAAAGGGAAATGTTCCCCCTATCGTCGCCGTTTAATTCGGTAAATTGAACTCCTTGTTCCTTATACTTCTTCAAGATAAAGTGAGTTGCAGTTGAAATTACGCCGTCAAGCGGTGCTAATCTGTTTGCAACAAACATAGCAACTTCTTCAAATGATTTGTCTGTAACCATAACCGCAAAGTCAAATCCACCGCTCATAAGATAAATTGATTCTACTTCTTCAAAATTAGAAATTTTTTCGGCAAGTTCATCAAATCCGTGAATAAATTTCGGCTGAACGGTAATTTCAATAATTGCCGATGTGGTTGATATATGAGCTTTGTTTTTATCAATAATTGCTTTGTAGCCTTTAATAACACCCGTGTCTTCATAAAGTGCAATTTTTTCTTTTACTTCATCTTCTGAAATTCCAAGCATAACAGCAATTTCACTGTTTGAAATTCTTGCATCTTGAGAAAGTAAATCAAGTAATTTGTTCATTAAAATAAGTCCTTTCCTAATAAGATTTAAACCAAATCATCAATTTTTATAAGCTTTGGTTGTCGCTTTTCATATATAGTTACAAATTCAAATCCGCATTCTTTAATTGCATCAAGGCCTTCATTTACAAAGTTACCCATTTTTTCTTTATAATGAGAATCCGAGCCGATAGTAATATATTTTCCACCGAGCTTTTTAAATTGTTTTATAACTTCAACACTCGGCAAAAAATCATGAATTTCCATACCTAATCCTGATGTGTTGATTTCAAGTGCTTTTTCTTTTTTTACAAGAATTTTAAGTATGTTTTCTATTTTATCAGAAAATTTACATAAATCAACATTGATTTTATAGTTTCCGTAAATATATCTAAGTGGATATGTTAAATGTGCCAATGAATCAAAATTGCCCCACTCGCACAATTCAATTAAAGCGTCAAAATATCTTGTTAAAAGCTCAGTAACATTAAATTTTGTGTAATCAAGATAATAAAAGTCATCCATATTTTCAAGATTATGTATTGAACCTAAAACAAAATCATAATCGTAATCGCTTAAAATCTTTTCGGCAAGTGGTTTGTTGTAAATCGCCTGACCTAATTCTATTCCGTTATACACGTTTAGTTTTGGATAAAATTCTTTTTTCATATTTGCAACATCCGCAAATTGATTTTTGCAAAATTCTTCAAAATTTAAATCTTTAGAATCTATTTCACAGTGGTCTGTTATCGCCAAATATTTAACATTGTTGTTAATGGCGCATTCGCAAATATCTTTGCAAGTGTGATTGCCGTCAAAAGAATGTATTGAATGGGTGTGAAAATCTATTTTTTTTGAATATAACACATAATCGCCTCCGTATGGAGATATATTTTATCACATTATGTAATAAATTTAAATAAAATTCTTGTTTTTATTGAAAAAAGTTTACCTGTTTGTTATAATTTTACTATTAAATGCGGAGGTAATGTTAAATGAGAGCAGTAATTACAGTTGTAGGCAAGGATATGGTTGGTATTCTTGCAAAGGTTTCAGCAATTTGTGCAGAAAACGATGTAAATATAGTTGAAGTTACTCAATCTATTTTACAAGATATGTTTTGCATGATTATGATGGCTGACATTTCAAAGTGTTCTGTTGAATTTTCACAGTTTAGTGATATCTTAACTAAGTACGGTGAAGATAACGGACTTTCAATTCATGTTATGAATGAAGATATTTTTAACTCTATGCACAGAATTTAGGAGATAAACAATGATAAATACTTATGACATACTTGAAACAATACACATGATTCAAGATGAATGCCTTGATATAAGAACAATCACTATGGGTATTTCTTTGCTTGACTGTGCTGATAAAAATATTGACAAAGCTTGTAATAATATCTACGAGAAAATTTGCAGAAAAGCAGAAAAGCTTGTTTCAACAGGTGAAGATATTGAAAAACACTACGGTATTCCTATTATAAATAAGCGCGTTTCTGTTACGCCGATTGCAATGCTTGCAGGTATCAGCGGCGGAGACCCTGTTAAATACGCATTAACGCTTGAGAAAGCTGCGAGAACTATCGGTGTTAACTTTATAGGCGGATATTCTGCACTTGTGCAAAAAGGATTTTCTGCAGGAGATTTGGAACTTATTAATTCTATTCCGAGAGCACTTGCAGAAACTCAACATATTTGTTCATCTGTTAATATCGGTTCTACAAAAGCCGGAATTAATATGGACGCTGTTAAAATTATGGGTCAAAAAGTTAAAGAAGCTGCTGAACTTACAAAAGATGTTAACTGTATCGGACCGGGTAAATTAGTTGTATTTTGTAATGCACCTGAAGATAATCCGTTTATGGCAGGTGCTTTTCACGGCGTTTCAGAGCCTGATTGCGTTATTAATGTTGGTGTATCCGGACCGGGTGTGGTAAGAGCCGCTGTAGCAAAATATCCTGATTACAGCATTAATGAAATTGCCGAATTAATTAAAAAGACGGCATTTAAAGTTACAAGAATGGGTCAGCTTGTTGGTGTTGAAGCTTCGGAAAGATTAGGTGTTCCGTTCGGAATAGTTGACTTATCTCTTGCCCCTACTCCTGCAGTCGGCGATTCGGTTGCTCATATACTTGAAGAAATCGGTCTTGAACAGTGTGGTGCCGCAGGAACAACTGCTTGCCTTGCAATGCTTAATGACGCAGTAAAAAAAGGCGGCGTTATGGCTTCTTCAAGTGTTGGCGGACTTTCCGGTGCATTTATACCTGTTTCCGAAGATGCCGGAATGATTGCCGCCGCTAAAAGTGGTGCATTATCTATTGAAAAGCTTGAAGCAATGACCGCTGTATGCTCTGTAGGTCTTGATATGATTGTTATTCCCGGAGATACAACAGCAGAGGTTATAAGCGGTATAATAGCCGATGAAGCAGCAATAGGTATGGTTAACGGCAAAACAACAGCTGTAAGAGTTATTCCTGCCGTTGGTAAGAATATCGGTGAAGAACTTGAATTTGGCGGACTTTTAGGTTCGGGTCCGGTTATGAAAGTAAACACTAAATCGCCCGCAAAATTTATTAACAGAGGCGGAAAAATTCCTGCTCCGCTTCATAGCCTTAAAAACTGATAAATAAAATATTTAACGGAGATGCTTTACAGCTTCTCCGTTTTTTTATTTATATAATATTGAAATGCTTAAATATTTTAATTATAATTTATTATAAATAATATTTGCGTATGGGCGTGCAATAAATTTTGGATAAAATTATTGAAGAAGCAATTAATTTTGCTAAAGAAATTTTTAAAGATGATTTTAGCGGACATGATTTCTATCATTCCATGCGTGTATATAAAACTGCCGTTGAAATTGCAAAAACAGAAAACGCTGACTTGAAAACAGTATCCTTGGCAGCATTACTTCATGATGTTGACGATGTAAAAATATCGCCTGAAACCTCAATAAAAAAAGAACGAACTGTTGAATTTTTACGCAAAAATCTCGTACATGATACTGAAATAGATGCAATAATCAATATTATAAACGAGGTATCATTTGCAGGCACAGATACAGTTAGTTGTTCAACTATTGAAGGTAAATGTGTTCAGGATGCAGACCGAATTGATGCGTTGGGTGCAATTGGTATTGCTCGTACGTTTGCCTATGGAGGAAGCCACAATCGCACGATTTATGACCCTAATATACCGCCAAATATAACAATGAATAAAAATGAATATTTGGACTGTAAATCAACATCAATTAATCATTTTTATGAAAAATTATTTTTGCTGGAAGGTATGATGAATACTGAAACAGGTAAACAAATTGCAAAAAGGCGAACAGAATTTATGAAGCATTTTGTTAATGAATTTATAGATGAATGGAACGGATTTGGAAAATAAAAAAGCACGGTTTATAACCGTGCTTTTAATTTTATGTAAATTAATCAAAAATTACGTCTGTGTTGTTGAATGTTAACGGAATGTATTTTCCACCTTGTTCAACATAACATGCAGAAAGCTTAATCGGAACTGCATATGTTTTACCCGAGCAAGTAAATACATAACAATCCGCATTGTTTACAACAACAATTTTATTTGAATAAGAAATTGTTGTGTTGCTTACATCTGAAGAATAGCCGATTGTCTTCCAGTTATCTTTAATAACTTGTTTTAAGAACAATTTTGCATCTGCAATGCTGTAATCAGGTGTGGTTGTAATTTCATGAGGATTAGAATATGTTTCATAATCGTATGAAACGGCAGCAGTTGTTTCATCGGCAACAGCCGGCTTTGTTGGAGCAACATACATAAACCACATTACAATTAAATAAATAACAAGCCATAAAAGTAAAATAAGAATAATTGTTTTCACAACTTGATTCTTTTTGCTTTGTTGAACATCGAATTCTTCCCTTGCAGGAATTTCAACAGGAACAAACGGTTTACCCTTTTTAGCGCATTTCTTTTCAAGTTTTACATTTTTCTTTTCAATCTTTTTAACTGTGCTTGCATAAGCCTTGTCTGCGGCTTTTATAGCTTTGATTTCAGATTTAGATTGAAATTCATCAATAGAAGGGATTGCTGCTGCAGTAAATGCAATTCCCTTTGATGCAGCTTTTTTCTCACCTTTAGCATTTTTCTTTGTTGTTTCTTTAACAAATTTTTCGTATGCTTTTGCGTGTTGTTTTTCAGCTTTAGCTGCCATCTTTTGTGCTGCTTTTTCAGCCTTTGCTGCTTTTTTTGCAGCCTTAGCTTCTTTTTTTTCTAATTTAGTTTCTTTACTCAAGGCAGTACCCTCCTTATATAACTGAAGGTATTATAACATCTATAAGAATAAATTTCAATAAAAAAATTAAAAAAATATTGAAATATTTTGAACAATATGTAAAAAAATCAACAAATTTAATAAAAATAAAAGCAAGTCACTGTGGACTTGCTTAATTGGAGGCACCACCCAGATTTGAACTGGGGCATAAAGCTTTTGCAGAGCTCTGCCTTACCACTTGGCTATGGTGCCGAGAATATAATGGGCACTATAAATAGTGCCCGATTTTGGAGCGGATTACGAGACTCGAACTCGCTACCTCCACCTTGGCAAGGTGGCGCTCTACCGGATGAGCTAAATCCGCAAATTATGGTGCTTCCGGACGGAATCGAACCATCGACACGGGGATTTTCAGTCCCCTGCTCTACCGACTGAGCTACAGAAGCACATAATGGCGACCCGGAACGGACTTGAACCGTCGACCTCCTGCGTGACAGGCAGGCGTTCTAACCAGCTGAACTACCGGGCCAAAGTGGTGGGAACAACAGGGCTCGAACCTGTGACCCTCTGCTTGTAAGGCAGATGCTCTCCCAGCTGAGCTATGCTCCCAAACGTTGCATCCGCAACGGTGATTATAATACTATAAAACAATATAAAAGTCAATACCTTTTTTTAACTTTTTTTATAATCTTTCAATTAATTTTTTTATGTCATCAGGAGTAAAGGAATAAACCTTGTCGCAAAAATGACATTCAACTGTTGTAGCCTCATCACTGTCTGCCATTTCTTTTAAAGAATCGATTCCGGTAGATATTAAAGCCTGTTCAACTTTTTCTTTTGAGCAATTACACTTATATTCTATGTGCGATTCATCCAATTTATCAATTTTTATACCGTTCATGGCTTTTTTTGCAATATCATCTGCACTCATGCCTTCTTTAAGCATTTCCGTAACAGAAGGAATTTCAGAAACAGATTTTTCTATTGCTGATATCGTTTCTTCCGGACAACCGGGAAGAAGTTGAATTATAAAGCCACCGGAACAGTTAATAGTTAAATCAGGATTAACCAAAACACCTAAAGCGCAAACAGACGGTGTTTGTTCGGAAACTGCATAATAATTTGTAATATCTTCTGCAATTTCGCCGCTTACAATTTGCGTTGCACCCATAAACGGTTCTTTTAGTCCTATATCTTTAATTACATAGAGATAACCGTCAGTTCCTACTGCTCCTTTAACATCTAATTTACCTTTATCATTTAAAGGAATTTCAACAACATTGTTTTGAACATAGCCTCTTGCGTTGCCATCACTGTCAGAAACTGCGATTAAAGAGCCTGCAGGGCCGTTTCCGTTAAGTTTTAAGGTAATAGAATCATCTTTTCCTTTGAGCAAATCCCCCATCATTGATGCTGCGGTTATAAGACGTCCAAGTGCGGCGCTGACAACTGCCGATGTTTTGTGAATTTGTTCCATTTTGGAAATCATATCTGTTGTATCTGCAGCTACAACAAAAGCACTGCCGTCTTCAGTTATATATCTTACAATTTTACCCATTATTTTTCCTTTCACATATAAAATAAAGTCTCTGACTGTCGTTTTTAGGCGGTTTATCGGTTAATTCATCATAAATCCCTAAAACATTAAAATAAGGCGTTAAAACGCTTTTTAACTCATCAGTTGAAAAAGCTGTTTCAATAAACTCCTCACTGTATCTGTCATAATTTGTTCCGTTATAATAAAAAATATCTATTAAAATTCTTACTTTATTATTTTCTGCTAATTCATTATCCCACGATAAAAAATAATTTTCTTCATCAAAAACAAAAGTATTATTTGCCAATACATTATTATGTTTAAATATTGTATTAACATCAAATATGAATATACCGTTATTATCAAGACAATTATAAACGGAATTAAAGCATTGTTTTACTTCTTGAATATCAGCTAAATGATTTAAAGAATCAAGCGAGCACACAACGCCCTTTACTTTTTGCGGTAATTTAAAATTTTTCATATTACCGTTTAAAAGTACAGCGGAACCGTTTAATTTAGAAGCGGCTACTGAAAGCATTTCACTGCTTAAATCCATTCCTATTACTTTATATCCGAGATTAATTAATTCAGCGGATATACTGCCTGTGCCGCAGGCTAAATCAAGTATTGTGTCACCCGAATGAACATTATATTTATTAAAAAAGTCAGAAATGTAATCACTTCTGACTTTATAATTAACATTATCAGTTAAATCATCATAAACTTTTGCAAAAAAATTATAAGACTTCATCTTCATCGTTTTCTTTTAATCTTTTAAAGATTTTATCATATCCGTCACAGCCGTATTGCAAACTTCTGTTAACTCTGCTGATTGTTGCAGTTGAAGCACCTGTTTCGTTAACAATGTCGGTGTAAACGCATTTTTCCGAAAGCATTTTTGCAACAACAAGTCGCTGACTTAACGATTTAAGCTCTTGAACAGTGCATAAATCTTCAAAAAAGTCGTAACATTCTTCAATATCTTCAAGTTCTAATACAGCTTTAAATAAAAACTCAAGATTTTTATCGTCTCTTTTTAAAGGCATAACTTTACCCCCAACCTTAATTTAATAATATTTTAACACATTAAAGTTTGAAAGTAAAGAGAAAATCCCCGAATTTTTCGGGGATTTAATTATTAATCTTCCAGAACCTTATTGTAGAAGTCAAAGCAATCAAATGTTGCAAAATAATCTTTAGGTGTTTCTGCTCTTCTGATTAATTTTGCGCTTCCGTCTTCGCAAAGAAGGATTTCTGCTGATTTAAGTTTACCGTTATAGTTATAACCCATTGAAAATCCGTGGGCACCTGTATCATGGATATAAATTATATCGCCTTTTTCAATTTCAGGAAGCATTCTGTCAACAGCAAATTTATCACAATTTTCGCAAAGAGAGCCTGTTACGTCATATTTATGGTCGCAAGCCATATTTTCTTTACCTAAAACAGTAATATGATGATATGCACCGTAAATTGCAGGACGCATAAGGTTAACGGCACAAGCGTCTACCCCTATATATTCTTTATGTGTGTGTTTTTCGTTAATTGCAGTTGTTACAAGTGCACCGTACGGTCCCATCATAAATCTGCCCATTTCAGTGTAAATGGCAATATCATCCATTCCGGCAGGTACAAGAACTTCATCATAAACCTTATGTACAAGTTCGCCGATAACTGTTATGTCATTAGGTTCTTGGTCGGGTGTGTAAGGAATACCTACGCCACCGGACAAGTTAATGAATTTAATATTTACATCAAGTTTGTTTTTAAGCTCTACTGCAAGTTCAAAAAGAATCTTTGCGAGCATTGGATAATATTCATTTGTAACAGTATTTGAACAAAGGAAAGAGTGAATTCCGAATTCTTCAACACCTTTTTCTTTCATAATTTTGAATGCTTCAAAAATTTGCTCTGTGGTCATACCGTATTTTGCGTCGCCGGGATTGTCCATAATTCCGTTGCTCATAGTAATTACACCGCCGGGATTATAACGGCAGCTCATTTTTTTAGGTAATTTGCCGCAAGCTTTTTCTACTGCCTCGATATGAGTAATATCATCAAGGTTAATAATTCCTCCTAAATCATTGCAGTATTTAAATTCTTCAATAGGAGTATCGTTAGATGAAAACATAATATCATCACCTACCGCACCTATTGCTTTTGAAAGCATAAGTTCTGTTTTTGATGAGCAGTCGCATCCGCAGCCGTATTCACGAAGAATATTAATTAAAAACGGATTTGGTGTAGCTTTAACGGCAAAATATTCCTTAAAACCTTTATTCCATGCAAATGCATCTTTTAATTTTTGCGCATTTTCTCTAATTCCTTTTTCATCATAAATATGAAAAGGAGTTGGAAATTCTTTAATAATTTCTTGTGCTTTTTCTTTGCTTAAAAAAGGTGTTTTATTCATTATTTTATTCTCCTGTGAAAACATTTTCTAATATATTCTTAATTTCATCAACGCCCTGCCCTGTTATTGCAGAAAAAGGGATAACAGGGTAATTAGGATTATTAAGTTCCTCAAAAATTAACTTATTGCGATTTTCATATTCTTTCTTTTTTAATTTATCTGCTTTAGTTAAAACAACAATAAACGGAATGTTCATTTGCTGTAAAAAAGAAATCATATTAAAATCATCTTTAGTGGGAGGATGTCTCATATCTATCAGCTGAACAACCAGTTTAATTTGCCTGCCGCTTTGAAAATATCCTTCCATAAGTTCGCCGAATCTGTCTCGTTCTTGTTTTGATATTTTGGCATATCCGTAACCGGGTAAATCGACAAATCTGTTTGAATCAACATTGTAAAAGTTAATTGTAACGGTTTTTCCCGGAACAGAACTAACTCTTGCTAAATTTTTTCTGTTAAATAATTTATTCAGCAACGAACTTTTACCTACATTCGATCTGCCTGCAAAAGCAATTTCAGGTTGATTTGATTCCGGTAACTGTTTTGAAACACCATATGCCGAATCAAATTCTGCTTTATTAAAATTCATATAAACCTCACTGTGTAACCGTTGCGCTGCTTTCACTGTTTTTATCGGTTATTATATGTTTTTGACTTTTAACGGGTTTTGGTATGTATTCAAGGGCAACAGGAATAACGTCTTCAAAACTTTCGACAGGAATAAATTCAATGTTATCTTTTACTTCTTTAGAAATTTCCTGCAAGTCTTTAACATTATCTTTTGGAATAATAACAGTTGTACAGCCTGCTTTATAAGCAGCCATGCTTTTTTCTTTTAAACCGCCGATTGCAAGTGCATTCCCTTTTAAACTGATTTCGCCTGTCATTGCAACATTGTGTTTGATAGGGATTCCGCTTAATTCGGAAATTAAAGCAGTTGTTATTGCCAATCCGGCTGAAGGACCGTCTTTAGGAATTGCACCTTCAGGAGCATGAATGTGTATATCTTTATTTTTATAAAAATCAGAATCAATATTGTAATTATTTGCAACCGAACGTACATAAGAAACAGCGATTTTTGCGCTTTCTTTCATAACGTTGCCCAAATTACCGGTTAATTCAATTTTACCGGTTCCTTCCAACGCACTTATTTCAATAGGAAGAAGTGTTCCGCCGACTTTTGTCCATGCAAGGCCGTTAACAGTTCCTACTTTATTCTTTTTTGTAACAGTTTCTTTTGTAAATTTCTTTGGACCAAGTAAGTCCTGAATGGTTTTAACTGTTACTTTAAATGGTGCATCATTACTTTCAAGGTAAACAGATGCTTTTCTGCAAAGTTCGGCAATAGTTTTTTCAAGTTTTCTCACACCGGCTTCGCTTGTGTAACATTCAATTATTTCATTAATTGCCTCATCGGAAATTTTAAATTCTTTTGATGTTAAATTATGCTTTGCAAGTTCTTTTTTCAGCAAGTGTTTTTTTGCTATGTAGAACTTTTCTTCCGCAGTGTATGAATTCAACTCGATAACATCCATTCTGTCATACAAAGGCGGACTTATAGTTGAAACATCATTTGCAGTTGTTATAAATAATACTTTACTTAAATCTACAGGAAAATCAATGTAATGGTCATTAAAACTGAAATTTTGTTCTGGGTCTAACGCCTCTAACAAAGCTGATGATGGGTCGCCTTTATAATCGTTTCCGACTTTATCAATTTCATCAAGTAAGATAATCGGATTCATTACACCGCTTTTTATAATAGCTTCAATTATTCTGCCGGGCATTGCACCGATATATGTTTTTCTATGCCCCCTGATTTCCGCTTCGTCGTGAACACCGCCAAGCGCAACACGAACATATTTCCTGTTCATACTTTTGGCAAGACTTTTTACAATAGATGTTTTTCCCACCCCAGGAGGACCGTATAAACAAATTATTTGACCGTTATAATTTGGATTTCTTTTATAAACAGCCAAAGATTCAATTATTCTTTCCTTAACTTTATCTAACGAATAATGTTCTTTATCAAGAATTTTTCTGCTTTTTTCCAAATTAATAGAATTTTTAGTATATTTACCGAAAGGTATTTCAAGGCACTTATCAAGATATGTGCGCACAACTGTGCCTTCATGAGAACCTGACGGCATTTTCATTAATTTATTGCATTCTTTATAAAGTTTGATTTTTACTTCATCGTTGCAATCAAGAGCGTCAATTCTTTTTCTGTATTCATCTGCTTCCTCAATCGGATTATCTGTTTCGCCAAGAACATCTGCAATAACTTTCATTTCTTCACGCAGATAATATTCTTTTTGATTTTTATCAACATTTTCCTGAACTCTGTCGTGAATTTCGGTTTCGATTTCCAAAGTTGAATTTTCTTTTTTTAATAAAACAAGCAATTTTGAAAGTCTGTCAATATACGGAACAGCCTCTAAAACTTTTTGCTTATCATCATATTCAAGAAATGAATTTGAGCATATATAATCGCACAATTCACCGCTATCTGTAATTGAAATAACTTTTACTTTAACGTCATTGCTGATTTTTGTAATATATGAAGAATACTTTTCAAATTCTTTTTTAATTGCACGGGCGTAAGCGGGTTCTTCTTTGCTTTGGGCAAGAGGTCTGTAATCAATAATATTTACCGAAGCACTTATATACGGTTTAAATTGATTAAACGCAACAAGAGAAGCACGATCTTCACCTTCAACAATAACTCTCAAATTTTCGGAATTCGGAATTTTTATCATTTGTTTAATAGAACAAATAACACCCATTTCATATAAATCATCAATATTAGGGTCATCTGTTAAAGGATTTCTTTGTGTAACAAGTAAAACTTTTTGATTATTTTTCATTGCTGACTTTAAAGCAGCAACACTTTTCTTTCTTCCGACATCAAAATGAAGAACCATATTAGGAAAAATTACGATTCCTCTTAACGGAATTACAGGTATTTCAATTAATTCATTAATATATTCAAAATTATCCATAGCATCACCTAAACAAAGTTGCAAATATTATATAATAAAAATAATAAAAAGGCAAGCAACTGCTTACCTTTTATTATAAATTATGCGTTTTTAATAGAAGAGGAAGTTAATACTTTCTTTTCTTTTGACGGATTTTTTAAAATTATAGGCTCTTTACCGAATTTTACCGTATCTTCGGTAATTATTACCTTTTCAACAGTTGGGTCGCTGGGAATTTTATACATTAAATCTGTTAAAACACCTTCAAGAACACTTCTTAATCCACGTGCCCCGGTTTTTCTCTCAAGAGTTATATCCGCTACTGCCTCTAATGCTTCTTTTTTAAACTCAAGTTCAACATCGTCAAATTCAAACAATTTTTTATATTGCTTAACAATTGAGTTTTTAGGCTCAGTCATTATTTTAACCAATGCGTCTTTATCAAGATTATCAAGAACTGTAATAACCGGAATACGACCTATAAGTTCAGGAATAAGTCCGTACTTAACAAGGTCGTGTTGAACTGCTTTTTTTAAAATTTGATTTTCATCTAATTTTTCAGTTTCAATATCGGCACCAAAGCCCATTGATTTAGAACCAATGCGTTTTTCAATGATTTTATCTATTCCGTCAAATGCGCCGCCGCAAATAAATAAAATATTAGATGTATCAATTTGAATAAACTCTTGTTGAGGATGTTTTCTGCCGCCTCCCGGAGGAACGTTTGAAACAGTGCCTTCCAAAATTTTTAATAACGCTTGCTGAACGCCTTCACCGCTTACATCTCTTGTAATTGAACGGTTTTCGGACTTACGTGAAATTTTATCAATTTCATCAACATAAATAATGCCTTTTTGTGCCTTTTCAACATCAAAATCGGCAGCTTGAATTAATCTTAAAAGAATGTTTTCAACATCTTCGCCAACATAGCCTGCTTCAGTTAATGTTGTAGCATCAGCAATTGCAAAAGGTACGTTTAATATTTTGGCAAGAGTTTGTGCAAGCATAGTTTTGCCTACACCGGTTGGACCTAAAAGCAAAATGTTACTTTTTTGAAGTTCAACATCATTGTTTGTATTTGAATAAATACGTTTATAATGATTATAAACAGCCACGGATAAAGCAATTTTTGCTTTATCCTGACCGATTACGTATTCATCAAGTTTTGCCTTGATTTCTTCCGGTGTAGGAAGAACAACGTCTTTTTCATTGTTACCTGACGGTTTTGTACCTCTTGATGAATCGGCAATAAGATTATTGCAAAGACTTATACATTCGTCGCAAATAAAAACGCCCGGACCCTCTATTAACTTGTGAACCATAGATTCGGATTTTCCGCAAAACGAACATCTTGCAATATGATTTCTTCCTTCATCTCGTGCCATAGTTACAACTCCGAATTATTATCTTTTGTCAATAACCTTATCAACAAGGCCGTATTCAAGTGCTTCTTGTGCTGAAAGCCAATTATCTCTGTCTGTGTCTTTTGCAAGTTCTTCAACTGTTTTTCCGCAGTTGTTTGCAAGAATTTGATTTAATTTTTCTTTTGTTTTCAAAATATGTTTTGCAGCAATTTCAATTTCTGTTGCCTGACCCTTTGTTTGACCTAACGGTTGATGAATCATTACTTCTGCATTAGGAAGGCAAATTCTTTTGCCTTTTGCACCGCTTGAAAGTAAGAACGCACCCATAGATGCTGCCATACCGATGCATATTGTTGATACATCACATTTAATGTACTGCATTGTATCGTAAATTGCCATACCGTCTGTTACAGAACCACCCGGTGAATTGATGTAAAGACTAATGTCTTTTTCACTGTCTTGGCTTTCAAGAAAAAGCAACTGTGCCACAACTAAAGAAGCTGTTTGAGAATTAACTTCATCTGAAAGAACAATAATTCTGTCGTTTAAGAGTCTTGAAAAAATATCCATTGAACGTTCGCCGTTGCCGGTTTGTTCAAGAACATATGGTACTAATGCCATAAAATCACTACCTTTTAATAAAATAATTATTTAATAACTGCAGATTCAACAATTAAATCAACAGCCTTGTTACGCTTAATATCTTCAACTAATTGTTCTGCAGGAACAGCCTTTTTAACTTGTTCTGCATCCATTCCGTATTGTTCGCCGATTTTAGCTGCTTCAGCGTCAATTTCTTCATCGGTTACTTCAATATTTTCTGCATCAATAATAGCTGCAAGTGCGATTGAAACCTTAACTTGCTTTTCTGCACCGTCTTTAAATGAAGCCTTAAATGCATCCATATCCTGACCCATATATTTAAGATATGTTTCAAGGTCAAGACCTTGCATTTGAAGTCTGTATGCATAATCTTGAATCATTTCATCAGTTCTTTTTGCAAACATACATTCTGGAATTTCTGCTTCCATACCTTCAACAACTTGTTCTAAAAGTTGGTTTTCAAGGTCATATTTAGCGTCATTTTCTTTTTTCTCGCTGATTTGCTTTTTAAGATCTTCTTTAACTTCGTCAAGAGTATCAAATTCAGAAACATCCTTTGCAAATTCATCATCAAGCTCCGGCAATTCCTTTGATTTGATTTCATGAATTTTGCATTTAAATACTGCTTCTTTGCCTGCAAGTTCTTCTGCATATTCTTCCGGGAATGTTACATTAACATCAAATTCTTCATCTACCTTATGACCTGCAACTTGTTCTTCGAAGCCCGGAATAAATGAACCCGAACCGAGTTCAAGAGGATAATTTTCACCTTTGCCGCCGTCAAATGCAACACCGTCTGTAAATCCTTCAAAATCAATAGTTGCAGTATCACCCATTTTTGCAGCCCTATCGGTTACATCAATAAGGCGAGAATTTCTTTCTTGCATTTGCTTAAGTTCGTTTTCTACATCTTCATCTGTAGCTTCTGTAGAAAGTTTTGTAGCTTCCAACTCTTTGTACTTACCAAGCTTAACTTCCGGGTATGTAGTAACTTTCATTTTCATTTCTACACCTTCGGCTTTGCTCATTACAGGAATTTCAAGGTCAAACGGAGCGTCAACAACCTTAAGTTCTGCTTCTTCAATAGCTGAAGAAACAGCATCGGGATATACAATGTCAAGAGCTTCTTCAAAGAAAGCGCCTTCACCGTACATTTTTTCAATCATTCCCTGAGTTGCTTTACCTTTTCTAAAGCCGGGAATCTGAATGTCTTTTCTGCCTTTTAAATAAGCTTTTTTACAAGCGTCGTTGAAAGTTTCGCTGTCAACGGTTACTTCAATTTCGTAAGTATTTGTATCTACTTTATTAGATGATTTAAGTGCCATAATATGACCTCCTTAAAATTTTTTATTAATCACCGAATAGGCATTATAACATATACATATAACTTTTTCAAGTTAATATTTATTAATTAAATAGGGTGCAAAATTTAATCTGTCGCACGAAATCAATTTAAAGTCAATTTCTTCAATATTTCCCTCTTTAACATATTTTGCCGCTTCTCCGTGAAGATGCCCAAAATAACATTTTTTTATACCGAATTCCTTTAACAAATCGATAATTTCTTTACAAACAGAATTAGTTGTAACAGGGGGATAATGCAGAAAAACAAATTTTTCATTGCAAGTTGCCGATTCTAAACTTCTTCTTATTCTCATAACTTCACGATTTAAAACTTTTTCGTCAAATTCATCATCACTTTCAAACATCCAGCCTCTTGAACCGCAAACAGATATATTCCCTGCAATAAACGAATTATTATGTAAAAATTTAATTGTTTTATACTGATTATCTGCTAAAAACCGATTCATTTTTGACAGCGTATTCCACCAATAATCATGGTTTCCCTTTAGTATAATTTTATTGCCGTTTAAATTTTCAATAAAATCAAAATCAGGTTTTAATTCTTCAAAATTCATCGCCCAACTTATATCGCCTGCAATTATTACGTCATCATCTGAATCAACAACTTTATTCCAATTCTTTTTTAATTTTTCAGTATAATTTTGCCAACCCTCAAATGTATCCATCGGTTTATTTGTTCCGAACGATAAATGAGTGTCTGCTATAGCAAATAAAGACATATAATCACCAAATAGAAAAAATTTTACTTTGAATAAAAAACAGCATTTCGCTAATGATATAAAAGAAGGGAGTGAACAAAATGGACGAAATTAAAGGAATCTCTTGCGAAGTAAAGAATTGTGTTTACCATGATATGGCAAACTGTTGTACAGCCGGTCATATTACGGTAGGTAACAGTTCAGCAACAAAAACAGCAGAAACAAAGTGTGAAACATTTAAGTGCGACGAAAATTGCAGTTGCCAATAAAACAACAAAACGGCTCTGTTACAACAGAGCCGTTTATTTTTATAAATCAAGTAAACTGAAAACCATTTTACTCATATCTTCTTTGTTGCAAACATTATTAAATCTAACAGTTTTGTTTTTTAAATTTGCAAGCGGCTTCGGTACATCCGCACCTGTAACTTTATTAAGTTCATCTACCATGTCAAACTCATCAAGTTCCGGTTCTTTTCCGTCTAATACAGCTGTAAGAACACTTTTTGAGAATTTGTAAGGTGACGCTGTTGAATCAATAACTGTTGGAATATCATCGCCTGTTGAGTTTACATATTGTTCATACACATTAACTGCAACAGCAGTATGAGTGTCGCAAAGATATTTGTAATTATCAAAATGTTCTTTAATGGTTTTATCAACATCTTTTTCTGCAGTAAAGCCTGCATCAAATACAGATTGAATCTTGTTAATTAGTTCTTCGGAAACAGAATATTTTCCGTTTGATGAAAGTTCTGCCATTAAAGAAGAAACAAGTTTGTCGTCTTCCCCGCTCATGTGATATAACAGTCTTTCAAGGTTTGATGAAATAAGAATATCCATACTTGGAGAAGTTGTTGTGTAAAATGCTCTGTTTTTATTATAAGTTCCTGTTTTAAGAAAATCTGTTAAAACATTGTTTGAGTTTGAAGCGCAAACAAGTTTTTTAATCGGAACACCCATAAGTTTTGCGTAGTAACCTGCAAGGATATTACCAAAATTACCTGTAGGAACAACAACATTAATTTCATCTCCGGCTTTAATCTGACCAAGAGAAATCATATCGCAATAAGTTGAAAAGTAATAAACGATTTGAGGCACAAGTCGACCCCAGTTGATTGAATTTGCAGAAGAAAACATCATATTTTTCTTTGCAAGCTCATTTTTAATATCGCTGTTTGTAAAAATGGATTTAACAGCACTTTGAGCATCGTCAAAATTTCCGTTAATTGCACAAACGGAAACGTTATTTCCTTCTTGAGTGGTCATTTGAAGCTTTTGCATAGGTGAAACGCCATCTACAGGATAAAAAACAAGGATTTTGGTTTTATCCACATCTTTAAATCCTTCAAGAGCGGCTTTACCGGTATCGCCGGAAGTAGCAACAAGAATTACTATTGTTTTGCCTTCCGCCGTCTTTTTTGCCGAAACAGTCATAAGATAAGGCAAAAGCTGAAGTGCCATATCCTTAAACGCACAAGTAGGACCGTGCCATAATTCAAGAATATTTTCATTTTTGTTAATATTAACGGTAGGAGCAACTGCTTTAGAAGAAAACTTATCTTCCTTGTATGCACCTTCTACGCAATAATTAATTTCATCTTCCGTAAAATCAGTTAAAAATTCTTTTAAAATGGTTTTTGCCCTATCAATGTAAGACATTGAAACCATATTGCTTATTTGTTCAACAGTGAATTTTGGTAATTCACAAGGAACAAAAAGGCCGCCTTCTTCGCTTATTCCCTGTGCAATAGCTTGCGCTGCGGTTACCTTTATTGATTTATCTCGAGTTGATGTGTAAAGCATAATCTCACTCTCCTATAATTTATACTGTAACATTTTAATATAACTGAAAGGCATTTTCAAGGTGTTTTATTGATTTTATCACGTTATTTTCGCAAAAAACCTCTACAACGTCAAATCTTGGCTGTAATTTTGTGTTATTAGACATTAAATAGCACTGTGCAGTTTTTACAATTTTGTTTTGTTTGCTTTGAGTAACAAACTCCTTTGGCGAAGCAATTGATTTTTCGTTTCGCATTTTTACTTCGATAAAACAGATATATTTGCCTTTTTTCATAATTAAATCTATTTCACCGAATCTTGACCGATAATTGGCGCTTAAAAGTTTGTAATGCCTTTTTTCAAGGTAATCACAAGCTTTTAATTCAGCAAGTTTGCCCAATGAATTCATTTGTTTAGTACCTTTTTTAAAAAAGTTTTTCTGTGAATATCGCAGATACCGTGTTCGTTAATCATTTCGTAATGTAATTTCGTGCCGTATCCTTTGTGCTTTTCAAATTGGTATTCAGGATATTTTTTTGCCATTTCAATCATATATCTGTCTCTCGAAACTTTGGCTAATATAGATGCGGCGGCAATAGACGCAGATTTGGCATCTCCTTTAACTACAGTTAAAGCATCAATATCAAGCGGCGGTTTTTGATTTCCGTCAATTAAAGCGATTTGCGGTTGTATTTTCAATCCGTCAACAGCACGCTTCATAGCAAGAAATGTTGCCTGTAATATATTGATTTCGTCTATTTCTTTTTCATTTGCAGATGCTATTGAATAACAAATACATTCGTCAATAATCTTATCGTAAAGATACTCTCGCTTTTTTTCCGATATCTTTTTTGAGTCGTTAACACCTTCAATTATATGTCCTTTCGGCAATATAACAGCGGCAGCATAAACAGGTCCGGCAAGCGGTCCCCTACCGGCTTCATCAACGCCGCAAATTATATCGTAACCTTTATTTATCATTTCATTTTCATATAATAACCAATCCATTATTCCGGTAATTCAAGGCTGATTCTGCCAAGTTTTCCTCCTCTGAATTCATCACAAACTATCGCGGCGGCACGTTCATAATTGATTTCTCCACCTTTTATTAAAAAGCCACGTTTTTTTCCAATTAATTCTAAAATTTCCCAACCTTCCAGATTTTCAAAATCTGATATTTTATATCTGTTTTCAATCATTTGGGGATTTGTTGTTTTTAAAACATTCAATAATCTGCAAGATAAACTTTCCAAATCTGTAACTTCATCTTTAACCGAACCAATAAACGCAAGTTTGTCTCCAACAGACGGGTCTTCAAATTTCGGCCATAAAACGCCGGGAGTATCTAAAAGTTCGATGCCGTTTCCTACATTAAACCATTGATTATTTCTTGTAACTCCGGCCCTGTCTGCAACAACGGCTTTATTCTTTCCTGCCATTCGATTTATAAACGATGATTTACCTGTGTTTGGTATTCCGACAACCATAAACCTTAACGATTTACCTGCCATTCCACGGGCTTCATTTTTGTTAATAACATCTTTTAAAGCTTTTTTGCAAGTAGGAATAAATTGATTTAATCCCTTGCCTGTTCTGCAATCTACGGCAAGAGCATAAATTCCTTTTGATTTATAATAATTTATCCACATTTTAGTTGCGTTTTCATCTGCAACATCGCATTTGTTTAAAAGAATTATTTTTGGCTTTTTCTTAATAATTTCGCTTAATTCCGGATTAGAACTTGATTCCGGAATTCTGGCATCAACAATTTCAATAACGCCGTCAACTAAATTTAAGCTTTCCTTTATAAGGCGCCTTGTTTTTGCCATATGGCCCGGAAACCACTGAACATATTGCTTTTGAAAATCAGGCATGCGCACACCTCCGCAACTTAATATTATTATAATAACAAAAAAACATAAAAAAAACAACCGTCTTAAAAAAGACGGTTGTAAATTCAAGTTAAATGTCTTCCTTAACTTTTGCTGCTTTACCAACTCTGTCTCTGAGGTAGTAAAGTTTAGCACGACGAACTTTACCTTTACGAATAACTTTAACCGAATCAACATTAGCTGAATGCATTGGGAAAACTCTTTCGATACCAACGCCGTATGATAAACGACGAACAGTGAAAGTTTTTGAAATGCCGGAGCCTTTGATTGCGATTACTGTTCCTTCAAACATTTGAACTCTTTCGTTTTTACCTTCACGAATACGAACGCCGACTCTTACAGTATCACCTACTGAAAATTCCGGAAGTTCTTTTTTCATGCTGGATGCTTCGATAATCTTTAATGCGTCCATTAAAATTTCCTCCTTTTTAATTTATAGATGTTCATAACAAATAATTGAAAGAGGACCATCCACTTAAATGCATAATGCAATTCATTTAACTCGTTGCAAGGAAGCAACGGAACAAATGCTCAAATAATATATCACAAGTTGTAAATAAATGCAAGTGTTTTTTACTTAAATTTCTTAAAATCCTTATCTAACAAAGAAATTTTTGAAATACTTTTCCATTCATAATCCATATCTATCAATTTAATTATTGTATCAAATAACAAGCATGGATTAAGATTTTTTTCAATACCTGCACAAAGCCTCAAATTAAGTACTATTTCATCGTTTCTTATTGATGCGTTACTGCTGTAAATTAGCGGTTTTATATTAACTTCTTTAAAAACTTTTCTTTTACCCTTTTTAGCTTTTTTTACTGCTGTAATTTCATCGCCGTTAAGAACAGAAGCGATTTTTTCAAAAGCATTTTTATTATCTTTAAATTGTATTTTTATAACGTAATCTGCGTAAGCTATATCTTTATCGGGTCTGAAATCGTCATAAACATCTAAAATACGTATTCCGGTGGGTAAAACATTATTCATTTTAGACTTAATTTCTTCATTTGAAATATCGGCAGTGATTCGTATATCCATACTTTCATTTAGGCTTTCAACGCCTAACGGAAGAGGCAAAGAAAAGCACATATATGGATGTGGATTAAATCCTTCTGTATACCATAATGGAATTTGAGCCCTTGTTAATGCACGAGACATACATCTGTTAATATCAAGATGACTTATGTATTTACATCTGTCAGTTTTAGAAAATTTTAATCTAACCTCTCGCATCACAGTTACCCCCGTTAATCATATTAGCTCCGCAACCGGCACATTTTATGCGACAATGAGGCGTCGTTTTATTTTCATGCGCTTTTTTATTTTCATTTTCAAGAAATTTTCTTGAAACGCCGTAATCAAGGTGATCCCAAGGTAATATTTCATCAAAAGGTCTTTTTCTTTTAGTATAGAAAAATGGGTCGATGCCGTTTAATTTAAAAGCCTTTGTCCAAGCGTTAAAATCAAATCTGTCATCCCATGAATCGAATTTACATCCTAATTTCCAAGCATCATAAATAACGTTGTTAAGCCGTCTGTCGCCACGGGCAAGAACACCTTCAAGTAAAGAAGTAGGTGTTTGATGATAAGACACTTTAATTTTTTTCGTTGGAATTGACTCCAGCAAATGTGCTTGTTTAGCCTGAAGATTTTCCATTGAGTCTTCAGGTTCCCACTGAAACGGTGTAAAAGGTTTTGGAATAAATGACGCACAGCTTATAGAAACTTGCACACCGCTTCCTTTTTGCCTTTGCGGATTATTATAAAAAGCATGAATTACTTTCATTCCCAAATCGGCGATGCCTTCAATATCTTCCATGGTTTCCGTAGGCAATCCCATCATAAAATAAAGTTTAACAGAAGTCCAACCGTTATCAAATGCTTTTGTGCAAGTGCGTAAAACTTCTTCCTCGGTTACATTTTTATTAATTACATCACGCAAACGCTGTGTGCCTGCTTCAGGAGCAAATGTTAACCCGCTTTTACGAACTTTATTAAGTTTATCTGCCAGTTCATCGGAAAAATTATCAACACGCAATGACGGTAATGATAAATTAATTTTATCTTTAACTGTCCAATCAATGAGCGACGTTAACATTTCATTAACGTTACTGTGGTCGGAAGTAGAAAGAGAACACAATGATAACTCATCATAGCCTGTTGAATCAATTAACGTTTTTGCCTGTTTGTTTATAGTTTCAACAGATTTTTCACGAATGGGTCTGTATATAAAGCCTGCCTGACAAAAACGACAGCCTCTAATGCAGCCGCGAAATATTTCTTCCACCGCTCTGTCGTGAACAATGCTTATAAACGGAACAACAAAACTTTTTGGATAAAAACATTTATTCATATCCGAAACAACGGATTTTTTGACTTTAGCAGGTGCGTTATTTAACGGTTTCAATTCTTTTAATGTACCGTCTTCGTTATAGCTGTCTTCATAAAACGAAGGAACGTAAACGCCTTTGATGTCTTTTGCCAAAAGTAAAAATTCTTTTTTGCTTTTTTCTTCTTCTATGCATTTTTTTAATAAATCAAGCACCTGAACGGTTGATTCTTCCCCATCGCCTAAAAAAACGATATCCATAAAATCAACAATCGGCTCTGGATTACAGGCACAAGGTCCGCCGCAACAAATTATAGGCGTTAAATCCGTTCTGTCTTTGGATTTGAGAGGTATTTGAGCTAAGTCAAGCATATTCAGCACGTTTGTATAAGAAAGTTCATACATAAGCGTGAAACCGATTATATCAAAATCTTTAATATAATCTCCGCTTTCAAGTGCAAATAAAGGAATATTATTTTTTCGCATTTGCTCTTCCATATCTAAATCAGGAGCAAAAACACGTTCACACCAAGAATCATCTCTGTCATTAACAAGAGAATAAATTATTTTCATTCCAAGATGACTCATTCCTATTTCATATAAATCCGGAAAGCAAAAAGCATATCTTAAGCTGATTTTATTTAAATCCTTTTGTACGCTGTTTAATTCCCCTCCAACATAACGTGCTGGCTTTTGCACATATTGAAGTATTTTTTCAACATTCTTTTTCATATGAACCTCATTTGTTTTATATTAAAAATCAGTAAATAAATAACTATTAAAATCAGTGACCAAATTTTATAAATTACCAATAAATACAGTGATAACCCAATAAGCAACACTAAAAAGAATAACGAAATAAATTTCCCATTATTCTGAAAAACGGTATTTAATGCTCTGCCGCCGTCAAGCGGAAGCACCGGATACATATTAATTATAAAAAGAAACAAATTAATTTCATCTTTTAAAATCAAATAAAGTAATAAATTAACTGCGGGACCGCAAAGTATAACAATTAACTCTTTAATTCTGCCAAGTTTATTACAATAATTTAATGAAATTCCGTAAAATGACAGCTTAATATAATTTGGCTTAGCGTTAAATAGCAATAATGCGGTTAAATGGCCTAATTCATGTAAACATGAAAACAATATTATCATTACAGCGTTTTTATATCCGTAAAAAACAGCAAACGACAATAAAAGAAAAAAAGAATAATCTATAATTATTTTTGTTTGCTTAACAGAGAAAATCAAAAAATCACCGTAAAATAATACGTTGTTTTACAAAGATTTATTCTTATCAATATATGACTGTAAAATCATTACGGCAGAAACAGCATCTACATTTTCTTTTCTTTTCTTACCTTTAACATTATTCGCTGAAAGCACGTTGTGTGCAATGACTGTTGTTAAACGTTCATCTTGATAATCAATAGGAATCTTAACAAAATTAGCCAA
The DNA here is from genome assembly GCA_900555015.1 of uncultured Oscillospiraceae bacterium. Taxonomy (GTDB): domain Bacteria; phylum Bacillota; class Clostridia; order Oscillospirales; family Acutalibacteraceae; genus Eubacterium_R. The sequence goes on along the minus strand of USJL01000008.1, from coordinate 32,320 downwards.
TTCGTTTCCAAGCTCTTTACATGCATCACAGCGATAGCCGTACGAACCGTCCATATTTCTCGGAAGACCGATAACAATTTTTTCAGGTTTTTCCGAATTAACAATTTCGACTAATTTATTTATTAATTTCGGTAAATATTTTTCGTTTACAACTGTAAAAGGAAAAGCAAGTGTTTCATTTTTATCACAAAAAGCAATACCGGTTCTTGAATCACCGTAATCAACAGACATTATTTTCATATATCACCTATAAATTAAGGGCATCTGTAAATGATGCCCTTTTTAATTTATTCATTAGAAGCAGTTGTTTCAGCTGTGTTGGAATTTTCGGATTCTTTTGTATTGGAACCTTTAGTTTCGGAATAAGAGTTTGACGAATAGCCGGGAAGATTATTTACATCATACCAACCGCTGTTACCTGAGGAATAGCGGGCAAGCTTTCCGTTTGAAGAATCATAAGATTTTTGAACAATACCGTCAAATTCCGGGAAAGATTTTTTATTAGTGCCTTTTTTATCATAAATTTCAGACATAACAGTTTTCCAAATAGTTCCTGACGGGTTTGCAGATAAACGATAAACAATTTCTTTAGGTTGGTCGTATCCGTACCAAACAGCAGCAACATATTCGGGAGTGCCGCCAACAAACCAACGGTCTTTATCGTCAGTAGTTGTACCGGTTTTACCAAAGCATTCAATGCCTGAAAGTCGGTAAGAAGTACCTGTACCGCTTGTCATAACCGTTTGAAGCATTTTGTTCATTACCCAAGCTGAACCTTCGGTTAATGCTTGCTCTTTTGTTGCCTCTGCATCTGTTTGAATAATAACATTACCCAAACTGTCCTCAATTTTGTAATAACAATACGGTGCATAATACTGACCGCCGTTACCGAATGCAGCAAATGCGGCAGTCATTTCAAGTGGAATAACACCGTTTGTAACAGAACCTGTTGCCATTGGTGCGTAATCGCAGTCCCTGACAGAATCCAAAGTAGAAATATGAAATCTTTCCGTTATAAAATCAAATGAATAGTCGACACCGATAATATCTAATGTTTGAGCTGAAATTGTATTTAATGATTTAGAAAGACCATATTGTAAAGTAACATTATTACCTGAATAGGAACCGCCTTGGTTTGTAGGCCACATTTTACCGTTAACTTTTTTAAGCGGTTTATCCGGCAACAAGGTTGACCAATAAATATTACAGTTATCGTCAGTTAAGCTTTTTTCAATAGCCGGACCGTAAACTGAAAGAGGCTTAATAGTTGAACCGGGCTGCCTTTTTGATTGGATTGCTCGGTTAAGTCCCAATGTACCGTCATATTCGCCGGTGCCGCCTACAAGTCCCAAAATCCTACCTTCATAGTTCATTACAACCATCGCACCCTGAACCGATTCATCAGGCATTTTACGATAATTTTCATAAACATCTTCCAATGCTTCCTGAACGTCAAAATCAATAGCCGTATAAACTTTTAAGCCACCGCCGTAAAGCAATGATTTTGCTTTCTTTTCGGTATAGCCCATTTTTTGCAAATCTTCAAGAACAGTTTTAATAACACAGTCAACATAATAATTTTCAATAATATTATCGTTTACGCTGCTTTCTTCACCTGAAACCTGACTTCCCTGGTAATTTTCGCTGTTGGTAAATACCATTTCATAATTAATGGCTTCATCGTACTGTTCTTGGGAAATATAACCCTGTTTAAGCATTTGACCTAAAATCCAAGTTTGGCGTTTTTTATTTTTTTCCGGATGTCTTAATGGGTCATATTGACTTGGAAACTGCGTAATTGCAGCGATGCAAGCGCATTCGGCAATATTTAAATCTGAAACATTTTTGCCAAAATACTTTTCAGATGCTGTTTTAACGCCGTAACAGCCGCTTGAAAGATAAATAGTATTTAAATATGCTTCTATAATTTCGTTTTTAGAATAATTTTTTTCAATATTTAAAGCTGAAAGTATTTCATTAAATTTACGAACAAGGGTAACATCATTTTCATCGGTTAAATTTTTAATTAGCTGTTGAGTAATAGTTGAACCGCCCTGTCCCCTATTGGAACGCTTAACGATGATGCCAACAAGTCTTGTCCAGTCAACGCCGTGGTGCCTGTCAAATCGTTGGTCTTCAGCTGCTATAAATGCTTTTGGCATATATTCGTTCATATCAGACAGATTAACCCAAATTCGGTTTTCTTCGCCGTGAAGACGTGTAATTTCAACATCATTACCGTCTGAATCTGTTCCGTAAATAAACGAAGTTTGATTTTGACTGTACTTTTCTTCTGTAAGATTAAAAACAGGATCGCCGTGAACAACGCTGTAGCCGTAAATTGAAATTACTGAAAAACACACAACGCCAACAACAACACACACCAAAAGAATACCCAAAAGAACTTTGCCGATTTTGGAACCGGTTGAAGCTTTTTGCTTTTTAGGTTTGTTTTTAGCCGAATTTTTCTTTTTGTCGGCAATTTCTTTTTCAATATCTCTGCCTCTTTTTACAGGGGTATTTTTCTTTTCGCCGGCTTTGCTGTACGCAGTTGGCACATCGTTTGATTTATTTAAATTTTTCTTGTCTTCGTTATAAACTTTGGCGGAATTATTCATAAAGGATTCTAACAAATCATCATAATCTTTGTTTGCCATATGTTCATACCTCCTAAACAAGTAGTTTACACCGGATATTATACTATATAAATAAAATTAAATAAAGAATATTTTATAAAAATTAATAATTTGCATTATTTATTTACTGTTTTATTTATTTTATTAATACGTTTTTTGCTCACAGGTGTTATTTTTTCATGAATTTCAATGCCGTCATAAGTCTTTTTTGCTCTGAAAAGAACCCAAAATTTTTTATTACATTCTTTACATTCGCTTAAATTTTTAAAAGCATTGTACTTATATTCATATTCTGTAACATTTAAAAGCTGTGAATTGCAAATAGGACAGTTAAATTTAACGTTATCAACATTAAAATCGCCATATTTTCTTTGGGTTATGTTAAACGGCTTATATACCAAGCGCTCAAAAAATTCTTTATCACAATTAACTATATAATTTTTTAAATCCGATTCATTGTAAGATTTTTCAAAACATTTTGCTGCCAAATAACAGTCTTCAAGAGCACGGTGTAAATTTTCATTATCAACTGAAATATTCATAATTTCGGCGCAGTTGCTTAAACTGATTTGGTTTGAATTTTCTGATTTTATATTACGTTGGCAAAATTTTTGAACGTCAACATATTTTTTTATAAAATCAATGGAAGTTTTGCCGAAAAAATGTTTAAAGTTATCTATTAAAACGTATAAGTCGCTGTTTGACCAACTCATATAAATACTGTTTTCTTTATCAGCCCATCTTGAAAAATCGTTAATCGCCTGTTCAAAAGGAATGCCGTTTTCTTTAATTTCTTCAACAGTAATATGAGTTAAATTTTTAAAACGAGAAGAAAGTTTTTTAGACAACTTAGGATAAATAAGCTGTTTAAAAGTATCAATAACATTGAAATGTCGGTCTAACTTAACAGCGCCGATTTCAATAATTTCATTCATTCCTTTTTTAGTTTTGTAATTATAGGCGTTATTCCATTCTAAATCAAATATAATATAATTCATTATTACTCCAAAAAAAATAACCTTGCATAGCGCAAGGTTATTTGCCTTTTTTATTTTACAAAAAGGAAAACCAAAAATGCAGCAAGCACAATAACAAAGAAAGCAATGATTAACCATTTTGTGACTTTTTCAAGTTTTGCTTCTATTGTGCGTGCTTTAGACTTTCCGAGAAAAGTATCGGCACCGCCTGCGATTGCACCTGAAAGGTTTTGTGATCTGCCTTCCTGCATTAAAACTACGGCTGTAATAATAATTGAAGCGACAATAAGGATTGCGCCAAATACATAATGATACCAAAGCATCTGAAAATCCTCCAAAGAAAATTTAATACTAATGGATTATATCATAAGAAGATATAATATGCAAGAGTTTTTTTATTTTATAAAAATTTAAAGTATATGTTTAAAACGTTAACTGCTCACCAACATCATTGGCAGAAGGCAATGCACCTGCAGCCGGCAAATTTTTTGCCCTAAAACGCCATTCTTTTTCAAACTCGCCTTCACTGTAAATATGAACGGAAGAAACTTTATCGTTCTTCTTTTTAAGTTTTAAAACTTGAACGCCTTGAGTGTTTTTAGTTGTTTTAGGCATAATTGTGGCTGTGTTAACCAATAATTGCCGTCCGTTTTCAGCACACAAAACTATGTCAGTATCTTCTTGCAAATACAAAGCAGATGCAAGAACCGACTTATCACTGTAAGCATTAATAAGCTTTTTCCTGTTTGTTTTTGTTTCGTAAGCAGACATATCTACTTTTGCAAGTTTTCCGTTTTCAAAAACAAAAATCATATAACCCTTATAACTGTTAAATACGGTAATATAAACTGCCTCTTCTCCTTCATCCATTGAAAGTTTAGCAGGAATATATTCACCCAAAACAGAGGCTTTTGTGTCAATAAAATCATCAAGTTTTGCCTTATAAACCTGTTGCTTATTAGTAAATGCCATAAGTTCATCCTTATTTGAGCATTCTATTTCAGCAACAATTTTATCGCCTTCCTTAACTTTTTGTTCACCGCTCATTCTCAAATTGGCAGTTTTAATTTTTTTAACGTAACCTTCCTTAGAAATAAATACAGTTACCGGATAATCGGGAACCTCTGCATTAAGTTCTTCTTCTTCATCAGGTAAATCATATAAAACCTGAGATTTTCTGCCGTTATCATATTTTTTAACTACCGCATCAAGCTCGGCAATAATAATTTTTTTCTTTTTAGTTTCACTTGAAACGGTTTGTTCAAGCTCGGCAATTTCATTTTCCAAGCTTTCAATATCGGCAATACGTTTTAAAATATACTCTCTGTTTAAATGACGAAGTTTAATTTCAGCTACATATTCAGCTTGAATTTCATCTATTCCGAATCCAATCATAAGATTTGGAACAACATCTGCTTCGCTTTCTGTTTCTCTTACAATTTTAATTGCTTTATCAATATCAAGCAAGATTTTTGAAAGACCTTTTAAAAGATGAAGTTGTTTTCTTTTCTTATTTAAACTGAAATTAATTCTTCTTGTAACGCAATTAAGTCTGAAATTAATCCATTCATTAAGTAATTCACGAACTCCCCTGACACCGGGGTTACCGTTAATTAAAACATTAAAATTACAAGAGAAAGTGTCTTCAAGAGGAGTCATTTTATATAAACGGGTCATTAATTTATCTGGGTCTGTACCGCGTTTTAAATCAATGGTAATTTTTAAACCGCTTAAATCAGTCTCATCTCGAATATCTGAAATTTCACGAATTTTATTGGCTTTTACAAGTTCAATTATTTTATCAATAATCGCTTCGGAAGTTGTTGTAGGCGGAATTTCGGTAATGTCAATGCAATTATATGATTTATCATATGTGTATTTTGAACGAACCTTAACAGAACCTCTGCCTGTTTCGTAAATTTTATCTAATTCAGATTTATTATAAATCACAAAACCGCCGCCCACAAAATCAGGAGCAACTAAAGTATCCGAAATGACATGGTCGGGATTTTTCATTAATGCTATTGTTGTTTCACAAACTTCTTTAAGATTAAAAGAAGCTATTGATGAAGCCATACCTACAGCAATACCGGTAGTAACATTACAAAGAATTGTAGGAAATGTTACAGGAAGAAGTTTTGGCTCTTTCATTGTATTGTCATAGTTATCTACAAAATCTACAGTATCTTTATCAATATCATCAAAAAGTTCACGGCAAATAGGTGCAAGTTTTGCTTCTGTATAACGGGAAGCAGCATACATCATATTTTTTGAATAAGCTTTACCAAAGTTACCTTTTGACTCAACATAAGGATATAAAAGAGTTTCGTTGCCCCTTGAAAGACGAACCATAGTATCATAAATAGAAGCGTCGCCGTGAGGATTAAGCTGCATTGTTCTTCCTACAATATTTGCACTTTTAATTGTAGAGCCTTTAAGCAATCCCATATTATACATTGTGTACAATAGTTTTCTGTGCGAAGGTTTCAAACCGTCTATTTCAGGAATTGCACGGCTTAAAATAACGCTCATGGCATAGGGCATGTAGTTTGTTGTTAAAGTATCTGTTATAACTTCGTTTTTTATAGTGCCGGCGTCCTCAATATGAACATTTTCGTTAATAGGTTTACTGTTGTCTGTATTCTTTTTTCTTTTTGCCAATTTTATAAACCTCCTTAACTTACATCTGCGGCATCAATATACAAATGGCCGAAATCAGTAATATATTGCTTTCTGCCGTCTAAATTATCACCAAGTAACAAATCAAACATTTGAGATGTTTTTTCTGCTTCATCGGGAGTAACTTTAATTAATCTTCTTGTAGCAGGATTCATTGTTGTTAAAGCCATCATTTCAGCTTCGTTTTCACCAAGACCTTTTGAACGCTGAACGGTGTACTTTTGATTACCTATTTCATTTTTGATTTTATCCATCTCTATTTCGTTATAAGCAAAATAAGTTTGGTCTTTGCAGGTGACTTCATAAAGAGGAGATTCATCAATGAAAACCTTTCCCTCTTCAATAAGTTTTGGCATTAAACGGTAAATCATTGTTAAAACAAGCGTTCTGATTTGAAATCCGTCAACATCGGCATCGGTACAAATAAGAATTTTGTTCCATCTTAAATTATTCATATCAAAGGCAGATAAATCTTTTGCAGCCTTTGAGCGAACCTCTACACCGCAACCAAGAACCTTAATTAAATCGGTAATAATTTCGCTTTTAAATATTTTATCGTATTCGCATTTCAAACAGTTTAAAATTTTACCTCTTATAGGCATAATTGCTTGGAAATTTGCATCTCTTGCTTGTTTACATGCACCTAATGCGGAATCACCCTCAACAATAAAGATTTCTCTTTCGTTAACGTCTTTTGAACGGCAATCTACAAACTTTTGTACTCTGTTTGTCATATCCATTTTTGTTTGCAGAGTTTTCTTTAAAGTTTTTCTTGTGTTTTCTGCTTTAATTCTGCTGCGCATATTGATAATAACCTGGTCGGCAATTTTATCTGCCTCCATTTTATTTTCAATAAAATAAACTTCTAACTGTTTTCTGAAAAATTCTGTCATTGCTTCTTGAATGAACTTATTTGTAATAGCCTTTTTGGTCTGGTTCTCATAGGAAGTTTGTGTTGAAAACGAAGAAATTACAAGAATTAAAATATCTTCTACGTCTTGAACATTAATCTGACTGTCTGTTTTATTATATTTATTATTTGCTTTAAGATAAGCATTAATTTCATTAACAAAAGCACTTTTAAATGCTTTATCCGGTGAACCGCCGTGTTCAAGAAAACTTGAGTTATGATAAAATTCTTTAATTTGTGTTTTTTGTGAAAAGCATAATGCCGCTTTAATTTTTAATTTATAATCCTTTAAATCTTCACGGTCTCTGCCTATACGTTCACATTCCCAATATTGGGGAGTTGTAAATGCGGTATCACCGGCAAGTTCTTCAACATAATCTTTAATACCGTTTTTATAGTGATATTCAAACGTTTCAAATCGTGAACCGACCTGATTTTTAAGAATAAAAAGAACGCCGTCATTAACTATTGCCTGTCTTTTTATTGTTTCTTTAAAATACTCAATAGGAACATTAATATCTGTAAAAACTTTTAAATCAGGTTTCCATTTAATTCTCGAGCCTGTATCTTTCTTATCGTAAGGCTGTTTATCAAGTCCACCTATATTTTCTCCGTGTTCAAAATGAAGTTTATAACAAAATCCGTCTCTGTGAATTTCCGCATCCATGTATTCAGAAGCATATTGAGTAGCACAAAGTCCAAGACCGTTTAAACCCAAAGAAAACTCATAATTATCGGCACCATTGTCATATTTGCCGCCTGCGTACATTTCGCAAAAAAGAAGCTTCCAGTTTTCTTCTTTTTCCGCTTGGTTATAATCAACGGGTATACCTGCACCAAAGTCTTGCACTTCAACAGAGCCGTCTTCAAATTTTGTTACAACAATTTTATTTCCTCGTCCTTCTCTTGCTTCATCAATAGAGTTAGACATAATTTCAAATATAGAATGTTCGCATCCCTCAATACCGTCCGAACCGAAGATTACGGCAGGTCTTTTTCTTACACGGTCTGCACCTTTTAATGACTTAATGCTTTCGTTGCCGTATTGCTTTTTACTTGCCATTTTACCCTCCAAATAAATTTATACAGCTTAATATTATACAATATATTGTAGTTTTGTCAAGATTTTGTAATAATTGTTACAATATAATGAAAAAGGAGCAGTAAAAACTGCTCCTCTAATCTATTCATTTTAAGATAAATCATCATTATTTGTTTCGTTAGAAACACTGCTTTTGTTTTCTTCTGATTCAATTTCAGAAGATGGATTTTCACTATTTTCAGATGTTTCTTCAACATTGTTGATTTCTTCTGTATTTGAAGTTATAACTTCATCAACAACTGCTTCATCTTTAACCGGCAATAAGCCTGTTTTCATTAAAGATTCAAATTCTTCGCCTGAAATTTTTTCATTCTTAATAAGTGTTTCGGCAATAAGAACAAGTTTATCATAGTGCTCTTTAAGAATGTTTTCTGTATCTGCATAAGCTTTACGCATCATTTTTTCAATTTCGGCGTCAATTTTAGCAGAAGTTGCCTCACTGTAGTTATTTACATGACCGTAATCTTTACCTAAAAATACTTCGTCATTTTCATCACTGTAAACTACAGGGCCAACACTGTCGCTCATGCCGTATTTTGCAACCATATCGCGACAAATTTTTGACGCACGCTGCAAATCATTTGAAGCACCTGTTGAAATATCTTTAAGAGCCAATGCTTCGGCAACACGTCCGCCAAGAAGAGAATTTAAATCATTAAGCATTTCTTGTTTAGAATTATAATTTTCTTCTTGAGGAGTATACCAAGTATAACCGCCGGCACCCATACCGCGTGGAACAATGGAGATTTCCTTAACAGGGTCATGACCTTCAACATAATATGAAGTTACGGCATGACCGGCTTCATGATAAGCGGTAAGTTTTAATGACCTTTCGGAATATTTGTGTGATTTCTTTTCAACGCCCATTTCAACTCTTGATGTAGCATCAACAATTTCTGCGTTTGAAATTGCTTTCTTATGCCTTTTAGCGGCAAGCAATGCTGCTTCATTCATAAGATTTTCAAGATCGGCACCAGTAAATCCCATTGTATCTTTTGCAATTTCTTTAAGATTAACATCCGGTGCAAGAGGTTTATTTCTTGAGTGTACTTTTAATATATCTTCCCTTCCCTGTGCGTCAGGTCTGTTAACGGTAATTTGTCGGTCAAATCTGCCGGGACGTAAAAGAGCCGGGTCAAGTACATCCGGTCTGTTAGTAGCGGCAATAACAATTACACCGCTGTTTGTGCCAAATCCGTCCATTTCAACAAGCAATTGGTTAAGCGTTTGTTCTCTTTCATCATTTCCGCCGCCTGTACCTGCACCTCTATGTCTGCCGACTGCATCAATTTCATCAATAAAAACAATAGCAGGGCTTTTTTTAATAGCCTGGGAAAAAAGATCTCTTACACGGGAAGCACCTACGCCAACGTACATTTCAACAAAGTCGGAACCCGAAATTGATAGAAACGGAGCACCGGCTTCACCTGCAACTGCTTTTGCAAGAAGTGTTTTACCTGTACCCGGAGGCCCCACAAGAAGAACGCCTTTAGGAATACGTGCGCCTAATTCGGTAAATTTTTTAGGATTTTTCAAAAATTCAACAAGTTCTTCTAATTCGGATTTTTCTTCATCACATCCGGCAACATCTTTGAAAGTTATACCTTTAGCAGAAGCATCTTCAAGTGTTTTAGCTTTAATCTTTCCGAAGCCAAGTGTTCTGTTGCTTTCACTGCTCATGGTGTCGCCCATTTTTTTAATGAAATAATACGACAATATTGAAATAATAACTACAAGCAACAAAGTAGGCAATAAACTTAAAATCCAACTTTTTGAACTGCTTGCTGTGTAATTATACGAAATTTGATTATCAGGGTTTTCGTCATTATACTCATTTACGCTGTCTCTAATGTCATCAACAAAATAAGTAACGCTTGGAACGGAATATTTTTGAGTTTCATCAGGTTTATCTTTGGTTTTGTAAGTAAGAGAGCCTGATGTTAAATCCAAATTATACTCTGTAACCTGGTCAGTTTTAAACAAATTAACTACTTGACTGTATGTTAATTCTGTTTTATTTTGTATGCTTGCAAAATAGAATGCAAAACTGACAAGCACAATAGGAATTAACAAATAAATTACTATTGTTTTCCAATTTTTAGCTATATTTTTCATCAAATATTTTCCTCCGTAAAACCGGGAATTTCCAATAACAATATATCACGAGTTGAATTATCACAGGCAACACGAGCATCAACGCAATAGCCATAGATGCCTATAACACCGATATCATCGCATATAACAGGTATTTTGTTTCGTTGTTCAACAGGTATATGATATTCATTATATAGTTTTTTTAAAGTTTTTTTGCAATTTCTTTTAGCAGGAGTAATGTAATCACCGCTTTTTCTGTATCTTACAAAAACTTTTCCACTTATTTTATCACAGTCGCAATAAAAATCAAACTTTTTATTTAACAATTCACATTTATTTAAAAATTCGTTAAAAGGCAACACCGTTTTGTTAACAATTAATTGTGACAAATCATTATTATTGCAATTAAAATCAATAATTCTTAAAAAGCCGGCAGATGAAATTGCAAATGTATCGCCTTTTAATTGGCATTTTCCATTGTTATACAACAAATTTATTAATAAATTTAAATGAAATTCATCTAAATTAATATCGTTTTCAGAAGCAAATTTAATTAAAATTCGCTTTTGAACGGATAAATCAAGGTGAGTGATTTTATTTATATCAACGCCATGTTTATTTTTGACGCTTAGATAGGCGTTTTCAACCTGAGCATTGATAAAAGAACTATCTTCATTTAAAGAATTAATTAAACGGGCAATATTTTTTTCATATTCAGAATTAATTTTTTGAAATTCAGGTAAAACGGAATTTCTTATTCTGTTTCTTGAATAATCGTTATTGCTATTTGTATTATCAATACAGTAATCTAAATCATTATCGTTTAAAAAATTTCTGATTTCCGATGATGAAATACAAAGTAAAGGTCTTATAATTTTTCCTCTTTTTATCGGAATAGAGCACAAACCGTTTAAAGATGTTCCACGTGCACATCGAAATAAAAAAGTTTCAACATTATCTGTTAAATTATGTGCTGTGGCAATTTTATCGCAACAAATAGTATTAAAAAATTCATATCTTTTAATTCTGCTGTATTCTTCAACACCTAAACCTGCTTTTTTGGCTTCTTCAACAGCGTTGATATGCAATTCAAAAAACTCTATTTTATTACGTTTTGCAAATTTTTTTGAAAATTCACAGTCGTGCAGACTATCATCGCCTCTTATGCCATGTTCGACGTGGGCAATTTTTAAAGTAAGTTTTTTTTCATCCCTTATGCTTAAAAGATATTCGGAAAGAAAAACAGAATCAGCGCCGCCGGAAAAAGCAATTAAAATACAATCGTTATCTTCAATAAGATTGTGTTTATTTACAAATTCATTAATTTTATTCTTCATATTTCTTTTCAATGCTCTTGAATCTTGTAAATTCTTTATCAAATGTCATTTCGATTGTACCTACTGCACCGTGCCTGTTTTTAGCAACAATGAGCTCTGTTAAATTTGCGTCAATTTCATCCTGTTTATCTTCATCCACTTCATTTCTATAGTAATCCTCACGGTAAAGGAACATAACAATATCGGCATCCTGTTCAATGGAACCAGATTCACGAAGGTCTGAAAGCTGTGGTTTATGACTTTTTCCTCTGCCTTCTGTACCACGGGAGAGCTGTGCACAGCAAACAACAGGTATGTTTAAATCTTTTGCAAGCATTTTTAAGTTCCTGGTAATTTCCGAAACTTCCTGAACCCTGTTTTCTTTTCTTGTTGCAGACTGAATTAATCCTAAATAGTCAATAATGATAATATCAACATTTTTCAGTCTGCGAACTCTTGATTTTATTTCAGGAACGGTAATGGAGGCAGTATCGTCAAGATACAACTCAACTTTATCATAATCGCCGGCAGCGTTTCCCAAACGAACCCACTCATCATCAGAAAGCTCGCCTGTTCTGAGTTTTTGACTTGGAACACCTGCTCTTGCGGCAAGCAATCTTTCTGCAAGCTGCTCTTTAGTCATTTCAAGACTAAAGAATATACATTTCTTTTTAGCCATCATTGTAACGTTTTGAGCAAGGTTTAACGCAAAAGAAGTTTTACCCATTGCAGGACGGGCACCGATTAAAATAAAGTCTGATTTATTTAAACCGGTTATGTATTTATCAAGCATTCCGAAACCTGACGGAATTGCTTTAAACTGTTCTTTATCTTCCCCTGTTAATTTATAAAGTCTATCATACACACCATTTATGATAACGTCGGAAACTTTTTTTGGACCGCTTACATCTCTACCCTGTCGAATATCGTAAATTTTTTGCTCGGCAGAATCAAGAAGTAAGCTTGCATCTACACCGCCGCCGGATGCAGATTCAATAATTTCTTGGGAAGTAACAATTAAAGAACGTAAAAAATATTGTTCTTCAACGATTTTAGCGTAGGTTTCAACGTTTGCCGTTGACGGAACACTGTCTCTTAAGGCAACAAGATATTCTCTGCCGCCGGAAACATCATATTGACCTTCTTTCGCAAGAACGTCAGCAATTACTACCGGGTCAATTTTAGCTTTAGAGCCGGAATACATAGACATCATTGAAGAAAAAATTACACGATGCTGAGGCAGATAAAAATACTCTTGTTTAATAATATTTACAACATCTTCCATACAATCGGGGTCAATAAGAACGCTGCCTAAAACAGCCTGTTCAGCTTCTAAACTGTAAGGAAGAGTTATTGAATTTGAACTGTTTACATCTGCCATAACAATCACCGTCTATCTAAAAAATTACGCTTCATTTACCTGAACAAAAATTTTAGCACTTATGCCTTGATAAATTTTAACCTCTGCTTCATAAGTACCAAACTGCTTAATATCTTTAATATTGATTTTTCTTTTATCAATATCTAAATTTAAGTCTTTTTTTATTTGTTCAGAAATATCTTTAGAGGTTACAGAGCCAAACAATTTTCCGTTTGCACCTGCTTTTGCAGAGAGTTTAAATGTTTTACCCTCAATTTTTGCAGCGTCTTCTTTGGCTGCTTTAATTTCTTCTGCTTTATGAAATTTTTTTGCTGATTCTTTATTATTAAAATCATTCATTGCCGAAGAATTGGCTTCAGTTGCCAATCCTTTCGGAATAAGAAAATTTCGTGCGTATCCGTCTGACGCATTAACAAGCTCACCTTTTTTGCCAAGAGCCTTAACATCCTGTTTTAAAATAACTTTCATATTTATCACCTTTCAATTAAAGTTAAATTTCCATTAATATCGGAAGAACCATAGGAGTGCGTTTCGTTTTTTCATACATTAAATGCGATAATTCATCACGCAATTTTGTTTTAACTGAATTCCAATCATGGTATCTGCTGTCGTATGTTTCATCAATAACATGACACGCCAAATCACGGGCTGAATTCATTAATTCCTCGCTTTCACGAACATAAACAAAGCCACGACTTACGATATCCGGGCCGCTGATAACAGCACCTGAAGCCGTATCTATTGTTGCAACAACAATAATTAAGCCGTCTTCAGATAATCTTTTTCTATCGTTAAGAACGATATTTCCAACATCACCTACGCCCAATCCGTCAACATAAACTTCACCGCTTGGAACATCTGCAAGCTCCTTAATACCGTTTTCACTTATCTCAATGCTTTTTCCTATACTGCCAATATAAATATCTTTTTTCTTGATTCCCATAGCTTCAGCAAGCATTGCGTGCTTTTGCAAATGCTTCTGTTCACCGTGAACAGGAATAAAATATTTAGGCTTAACGATTCCCATCATTAATTTTAATTCTTCTTGACAAGCATGACCTGAAACATGAACTTCGTACATTTTTTCGTAAATAACTTCGATTCCACGCTTCATAAGCTCATTAACAACATTTCCCACCATTTTTTCATTACCCGGAATAGGGGTAGCTGAAATGATTACATAATCATTTGGTGTAACACTTACTTTTCTATGCTCACCAAAAGCCATTTTTGTTAATGCGCTCATTGGTTCACCTTGAGAACCTGTTGTTATAATAACAAGCTTATCATCCGGGTAGCTGTTGATTTCTTCAATTTTTATTAATAGGTTTTTGGGAACATTTAAATAACCTAATTCTTCTCCAACCTGAACAAGGTTTTCAAGGCTTCTGCCAAGAACGGCAACTTTTCTTTTTAACTGTTTTGCAACATCAATAATTTGCTGAACTCTGTGAATGTTTGAAGCAAACGTTGCAACAACAATTCTTCTTTTGCCGGCTTTTCTGAATAAATTTTCAAATGATTCTCCAACCGTTCGTTCACTCATGGTGTAACCCGGACGTTCAGCGTTTGTAGAATCCTGAAACAGGGCAAGAACACCTTTTTTACCGTAGTCTGCAAATCTGTTTAAATCAATCATATCACCGTCAACAGGGGTTGTATCAATCTTAAAGTCTCCTGTGTGAATAATAACACCGGCAGGACATCTTATTGCCAATCCAACTGCATCGGGAATTGAATGATTAACGTGAATAAGTTCAATATTAAAAGAGCCTAATGTAATATTATCTCTGGGATTTACTTCAACAAGTTTTGCTCCCGAAAGTAAATTGTGCTCTTGTAATTTACCCTTAATTAATCCAATGGTGAGTTTTGTAGCATAAATCGGAATATTATATTTTTTCAAAAGGTACGCAATACCGCCGATATGGTCCTCATGACCGTGAGTAACTATCAAGCCTCTGATTTTGCTGATATTATCCTCAATATAAGTAAAATCCGGTATAACCAAATCTACGCCGGGTAATTCTGCACCCGGAAAAGCAAGACCGCAATCAACAATAAACATATCGTTTTTATACTCATAAACGGTCATATTTTTTCCGATTTCGTTCATACCGCCCAAAAATGAAACTTTAACAGACTCTACTTCCTGGGGAGCCTTTAAAGCTTGCCTTTTATTTACCTTGCGATAAGTATAGTAGCGCTTTTTGGAATTCCGTTTTCCGTCAGCAACCTTATCACGCTGGTTATTCTGTTTTGCCATTAAATTTATCTCCTTAATTAATTATTTTTTCCGAACAATAAAAGTAAATATATATTATATTATTATTATGCAAAAGTCAAGTTGAACAGAAATAATTTAACTGTATTGATTATTGCCATAAATGATGATAAAATATACCACATTGAGGTAATGATTATGAAAAATGTAGAAATTTATACAGACGGTGCCTGCAGCGGAAACCCCGGCAAAGGCGGCTGGGCAGCAGTTCTTGTTTACAAAGGTACCGAAAAAGAAATAAGCGGCGGTGAAAAAGAAACCACAAACAACAGAATGGAGCTAACAGCCGTTATTGAAGCACTTAAATGCCTTAAAGAACCTTGTAATGTAACTCTTACAACTGATTCAAAATATGTTTGCGATGCTATCAATAAGCGTTGGGTATTTTCTTGGGAAAAAAACGGATGGAAAAAGGCAGACAAAAAGCCTGCCTTAAATGTTGATTTGTGGGAACAACTTTTAGATATTTTAGATAAACACAACGTTGAGTTTGTTTGGGTAAAAGGCCATAACGGGCACAAATACAATGAACGCTGTGATGAATTGGCAGTAGGCGAATACAATAAAATCATTTAATATACTTTGATTTGGGAATTGTTCCTATTCCCTCACCGAACCTGCCGTTATTAATTAAATATTCTTTTGCATTTTTTTGAAGCGATGTAAACTCGGGTAACCTGTTTATATCGCTTTTATTTTTATAAAAACGCCTGCGTTTTGCAATTTTACATATATTTTTATCAAAGCCGAATATTCTTTCAAATTCCTGTTTTTCGTCATTTATGGAGTAATGAACATTAAATAAATCTGCAAATTTTAATATATTTGAATCTTTATCCATAAAAAGTTTATTACCGTCAAACAAAAGCCAACTTTCGCAAAAATAATAGCTGTAATTAAATTCGGAAAAGTATTTTTCAAAAAAATTATTTGCAAAAGATAATGAATTTAAACAAGCGTTATAATCTAATTTTTCTCCTTGAGGAATATGAACGTAAATTACGTTTTCACCGTAAGATACGGGAAGCTTATTATAATTTAAACGAGGGTTATTCAATTTAAATAATTGATACTGAAGTCTTCCGATTTTAAACAATTCAAAATTTATATGATTTTTCAGCCAATTAATGTTTTCCAACCCTTTATTATTGCAATTTTCACACCAAATTTTTATGTCGCTGAATGTGTCATAAAATATTTCATCACTTATTTGCTTTTCCTTATATTTTTTATGCGTAATTTCTGCGGCTTTAAGCGTAGCGGCAAGCTTCATTGCGGAAGATTTTTTAGCCAACTTATTTAAATCACCGTTAAGCAATAAATCCCGGCAATGCAAAATACCGACCTCGTCATTAGCGGCAAGGTCAGTAATTTCTTTTACTAAATATTCGTCTAAATCAATATGGTTAAGCAATTCAAAATTCATAATATTATTCCGAATCGGTATTTTCATTTACAGGCTGAGTTGTTGTTTCTGAAGGAACAGCAGTTGTAGATGTTGTCGTTTCTTCGGCACTCATCAAACCGCTTGAAATAATGTGTTTAACTTCATAATTAATACCGTATTCTGCCAAAACAGGCAAAATTTCGTTATTTAAAAATGTGCTGTCTGCGTTTTCGTCTTGAACAATAAATTTTTTAGAAGTATCAAGGTATTTAATCTTATCAATTAATGCCTCAGAACCACTTATTTCTTGACCTTCGTAAAACAAATACGTTCCCTTTACAGTAATAATTCCTTCAAATTTATTAACTTCGGTAGAAGACTGCGAAACATCATTATCCGCGGCCGTGGTACTTTCTTTTTTAATAAAATTAGGAATAATACCCTTATAGTAAAGTGCGGCAACAACAGCAACTATTATTACAACAATGATAACACCGTAGGGAAACTTTTTCTTTTTCTTAACTTTTTTAAATCTGTGCCTTTCAAGAGTAGCAGAATCCTCTTCAATATGTGTAATATTTACATCAACTTCATTTGTACTGTCTTGAAATGAAGCATCATTAGGTTTATGAACAACCAAAGGACTGTCTAATTTTTGTTCTAATTCTTCAGACATTTCATATTCTCCGTCTTCAATCAATAATTTTATTATATACTAACATAAAATAAACTTTTTTTCAATAAATATTGAAATTCAAATACCCCGTTGATATAATTTAGATATTAAGTGAATTAAGGAGTTGAAAATATGCAAATTTTGACTTTTGATATAGGCGGAACAAATATAAAATACGCTATATGCAATGAAAACTTTGAATTATCAGATAAAAAATCGATTCCTACTGACGCCAAGCAAGGAGGTCAGCACATAATCAATAAGGTAATTGAAATTATTGAATCGTATAATGATATAGACAGAGTTGCCATAAGTACGGCAGGTCAAGTTGATTCAGAAAACGGAATAGTTGTTTATTCTACAGACAATATTCCGTATTACACCGGAATGATGGTTAAAAAAATTGTTGAATCAAAAACCGGAATTAAAACATTTGTTGAAAACGATGTTAATGCTGCAGCTATTGGTGAAGCAAAATTCGGCGCTGCAAAAGAAGCAAGCGATTTTATTGAATTAACGTTTGGTACCGGAATCGGCGGTGCAATTTATTTAAACAATAAACTTTACAAGGGTGCAGACTCATCTGCCGGCGAATTCGGGCATATTATAACCCATGCCGGAGGCAGAGCATGTACCTGCGGCGGAGAGGGTTGCTTTGAACAATATGCTTCAGCTAAAGCACTTGTTAACGCAGTGGAAAAAGTTACGGGCAAAAAGCTGAACGGATTTGAAATATTCAACGAAGAAAATTTTAATAATATTGAAATTCGTCATGTAATTGATTCGTGGATTGATGAAATAATACTCGGATTAATCAGTTTAATATACTGCTTCAATCCCCCGCTTATTGTTTTGGGAGGCGGAATATTAAATGAAGACTACATTATTGATTTGATTGACAGAAAAATTTATAAGCAGTTAATGGACAATTTCAGAAAAGTAAATATAGTTAAAACAAAATTGGGAAATGATGCCGGTTTAATGGGCGTTGCTTACGAAGCGTCAAAATTATAAAGAAAAAGGAGAGTAATTACTCTCCTTTTTTTAATATACTTTTTAAATTTTTAACAGAAAAACAATAGGCACTTTTTAAAAGATCATTATATCTGTTCATATTAACATCACTGTGTTCGGTTTCTTTACTCCAAAGATGTATTGTCCAATCATCCTCACCGAAAAATCCGGGAATCAAAGTGCCTACAATTGCCATTTTAACTTTTGAAAGAACATCATAATCATAAACAGCAGTTAAAAAATATCTAAACAAGAAATACATAGCGATATTTTCATTAGATTTATTATTTTTAATATTAGGAACGAATTGAGAACTGTTCACTTTTTGAACCCACTCGTTATTTATAACCTCAGGGTTAGTAAACGCTTCTTTAAATGAAATATTATCAAAACCGTCTGTATAAGCCTCTATTTCATTTTGCAAAAGAACTGCATTTTCAAGAAGTTTAAGCAAACGTATTTTTATATCAACAGATTTATCAGTTACAATATTATATGCTTTTTTTCTTGCATCAATTAATTTTAAATACAGCAAACCGTCAATATCATTTAGTTGAGGCGGTTCATCTATTTGTACTGAATCAAAAGTAAAATCATCTTTAAAATTCCACATCATTTCAGCAGCAACGGGGCAAGAAAAAGAAATACCCATTTCTTTATTTGAGCCGTAGTAATTAATAAAACGAGGAAAAGTTCTGCAAGTAAAAGGCGTATGCTCGCCGCCGATTGCAATATGCATATCACAAAGATTATCATTATTTAAAAACGGACATCTTTTTTTACTTGTTAACCTGAAAACAGTATTTCCAAATTCATCTTTATCAAGAACCCTTTTAATTCTGTTTGAAATATCCCCTGTCAACGTTTCGTAATACTTAAGGGATTCACTATCGGCGTCTACTTCCCAACCTTGGCAACAGGAATCGGGGCAAGCACCCGCTATGCACTTAAAATTTTTATAAAATACAGGCGTTATTAAATTCAAAAAATCACCTTCAAGCAAAAAATAATAAAAAAAGTAGCTAAATCCAAATGGAAATAGCTACTCTTGGTGCGAGAGACGGGACTTGAACCCGTACGAGTCGCCCCACACGCCCCTCAAACGTGCGCGTCTGCCGATTCCGCCACTCTCGCTTACAACGATATGGATTATAACAGATGAATCACTGTTTGTCAATAACTAAATTGAAAAAATTTAAAATTTCTTTTGGTTTATCAACAATTACCGTCGGATAGCATTTGAAAAGCTCGGAAAAAGGTCTAAATCCCCAAGTAACGGCTATGCTTTCACAGCCTAAATTTTTTGCAGTTTCAATATCTACACTGCTGTCGCCTACCCATACGCACTCATTTGGTTTAATGTTTAAATGTTTCAATATAACATTCGGCATTTCTGTGTTTGGCTTTTTGGCAACATCGTCCGTTGCGCCTAATATGTAATCAAAAGTATCTTTACCGTACAATGTTTTAACCATATCAACAGCTGCTGTATTTGGTTTATTTGTACAAACGGCTACTTTAAACCCATTTTGTTTAAATGTATTAACTACATCTTTCATGCCTTCGTAAGCATATGCGTTATCAAGCTTAATTTCATTATATTTAATCTTAAATAACTCGTACTGTTCTTCTAACTCTTCGGGGCTGAGTTTACCTTCAAAAGCTCGCTCAACAAGTAATTTCGCCCCATTTCCAACAAATTGTTTATAATCTGCTTTAGTCCATTTAGGCTTAATTCCCTTTTCTTTTAGTAAATAATCACAAGCAAGTCCTAAATCATCAATAGTTTCAACAAGCGTTCCGTCTAAATCAAAAATAATACATTTAATCATATAAATCACTTAAATCCTCTATTTTTCTTTTTTTTGCGTTGCTAATAATTTTTGATATAACAAAAATTATAATTACTCCGCCTAACACAGCGGATTCTGTATATATTTTTCTTTTTTGTGATTCGCTTTCATTTGATAAATTTCCACTTTTAACTTTAGTCCATAAATTAGACTGCAATTCCAAAATGTTTTGCGGCAAATTATCAAAATACTGACCGTTTGGCATAATTTCCGGATATACGGCTTCATTCATATATAATGAGCTTTCTTCATTATTACGCACGCTTATATTAGGCGATGCATAATAAATATATTCTGAATTTTCCAAGGCAACCTGAGGTTCCTGCATAAAGTTAATAAACGCTTCGGCACCTCTCTTGTTTTGCGAACATTTTGGAATACAAAAAGCATCATAAAATATATTTACGCCTTCTTCAGGAAAACAATAATCCAAATCCTCATTATTTTCACACATTAAAACATAATCGCCGGCGTAATAAGTTGCAAAAGCGTATTCACCGCTTTCCATTAAATTAAACACTTCATCCATAACATAAACAGGAGAAACTGCGTCTTTTTGTTTTGCGAGCAATTCGGCGGCATCCTGCCAATCCTGTTCATTTGTTGTGTTTAAACTTTGACCTAACATAGCTTGTGCAATGGCAAAGGCATCACGAGAATTATTAAACATTAAAACTTGATTTTTATATTGTTCATCCCACAAAACAGACCAACTTTTTGGTTTTTCTTTAACAAGCTTTGTGTTATAAATAAGTACGGTTGTACCTACATTATAGCAAATAGAATACTTTTGTTCCGGGTCAAAATATAAATTTTTATATTCATCACTAATTAAATTAATATTAGGCACATTGTCCCAATCAATTTCAAGCAACATATCTTCATTAACCAATCTTGAAATCATATAATCGCTTGGAACAATAACATCATAAGAAACTCCGCCGCCGGCAAGTTTTGAATACATATTTTCATTTGATTCAAAATTAGTATAATTAACCTTTGCGCCTGTAAGCCGTTCAAACTCCGAAACAACATCCATAGATCCGTCGCCGCCGTCGGAAATATATTCACCCCAGTTGTAAACATTAATTGTTGTTCCCTGAAGCCCTAAGTTCTTATAATATTCAATTTGTTCGTCGGTGAAAACTTCATCATCGGCATAAGCAATTAAATAGGTTGGAGCAATAACTAAAACAAATGTTAATAAAAAACTTAATATTTTTTTCATTTATGCTCACCCCTATTCTTTTTTTCAGCCCTAAACTGAAGAAGATTCATTGACACCAACAAAACCAATATAACAACAAAAATTAACGTTGAAAGTGCATACATATCGGGTTTAACACGCTTTTTAGTCATTGAAAAGATGTAAATAGGCAAGGTTTGGAAACTCGGACCGTTAGTAAAATAAGAAATGATAAAATCATCAAGAGAAAGCGTAAAACTCATAATAAGACCTGTAAATATTCCACTTGTGATATTTGGAAAAACTACTTTAAAAAAGGCGTGAACAGGCTTACATCCCAAATCAACAGCCGCTTCATAAACATTATAATCAAACTGTTTTAATTTGGGTAATACATTTAAAATTACATAAGGCAAACAAAAAGTAATGTGCGCAATTAATAAAGTTCCAAAGCCTAAAACATTTGATTTATTAACAAGAGTTCCTGCAAAAACAAACAAAAGCATCATTGATATACCGGTTACTATTTCAGGATTCATCATCGGTACATTTGTTACTGTCATTAGTGTGTTTTTATATATTTTATTTTTACCGTTAAAAATACCGACAGCAGCGGCTGTGCCCAACAATGTTGCTAAAATTGATGAAACCACGGCAAGAATTAAAGTGTTTTTTAAAGCACTCATTGAAGATGAATTGTGAAACATTTCATTCCACCATTTTGTGGAAAA
Organism: uncultured Oscillospiraceae bacterium; assembly: GCA_900555015.1. GTDB lineage: Bacteria > Bacillota > Clostridia > Oscillospirales > Acutalibacteraceae > Eubacterium_R. The sequence goes on along the minus strand of USJL01000008.1, from coordinate 10,094 downwards.
TCCGGTAAAAATATAAGTGCTTGATGATTCATTAAACGAAAACATTGCCATAACAACAATAGGTGCATAAAGAAATATAAAAATCAAAAACATATAGATTTTAGCACCGGGAGAAAGCTTTTTCTTTTTCATATTACTACTCCTCCCTCACTGTCGTCATCTGCGCCAAAGTAATTCATAACGCCAAGGCAAATTAAAATTAATATCATCAGAACAAATGAAAGGCTTGCTCCCAAATTATAATTATTGGCACTTTGAAACTGTGTTTCGATAACATCACCGATTAAAACAATTTGACCGCCGCCTAATTTTTGTGTAATGTAAAATGTTGAAACGCAAGGAACAAAAACCATTGTTATTCCGCTGATAACACCCGGTAAAGACAAAGGCAAAATAACTTTTCTGAAAACCTGTGCCTTGCTTGAGCCTAAATCTTGTGCTGCTTCAACAAGTGAACGGTCCATTTTATTAAGAATGGAATAAATAGGCAAAATCATATATGGCAAAAAATTATAAACCATGCCTAAAATAACAGCTCCGCCTGTATTTATAAGTTTTAATGAAGGTAAGCCGATAAGGTTCAAAAAACTGTTGATAATGCCTGTATCGCCTAAAATCGTCATCCAAGAATATGTTCTTATTAAAAAATTCATCCACATAGGAATCATTACCAAGAGGAAAAAGATTTTTTGAGTGTTTAGATGCAATTTCGTTAAAAAATAGGCAAAGGGATAACCGATTAACAAGCATATAACAGTTGCAACAACTCCATACAATACAGACAATAAAATTGTTGCCGTAAAATCAGGTAAGGCAGTAAAATTTTTAAAAGTGAATGCTCCTGTGGCATCTGTTAATGAATAATACAAAACCATAATCAGAGGTGCAATAATAAAAAGAATTGCCCAAATAAAGTAAGGCTTATCAAGCAATTTTTGAGAAAACTTACCTTTCATTTTCAGCCTCCCAATCATAATCGGCGTCATTGATATGGTCAAATTCATCTGAAAAGTTTGAATAATCGCCAAATTCACCGCTGTATTCGCTTCTTTTCATAACATGAATAGAATCAGCGTCAATATACATTGCAACTGTTTCACCAACAGGATGGTATTCTGTAGTTTGAACCATCCAAATAAAGCCGTTAACATCAACAAACGTTTCAAAAAAAGTACCCTTAAACACAACGTCCGTAATAACACCGGTTAGTGAGTCTTTTTTTCCGATTTCACAAAAAGTAATATCCTCGGGTCTGATAACCGCTTCGGTTAATTCGTTTGGTTCAAATCCTTTATCAAGGCATTCAAAAGTAACTCCTGCAAAGCTGACAAGATAATCTTTAATCATTACGGCGTCAACAATATTAGATTCACCGATAAAATCGGCAACAAACGCATTAACAGGTTCATTATAAATATCCTCAGGAGTTCCTATTTGTTGAATTTTACCCTTGTCCATAACAACAACACGGTCGCTCATTGAAAGAGCTTCCTCCTGGTCGTGAGTAACATATATAAACGTAATGCCAAGCCTTTTTTGAATTGCTTTTAACTCTTTTTGCATATCTTTACGCAGTTTAAGGTCCAGTGCGCCTAAAGGCTCATCCAATAAAAGAACATGCGGTTTATTTGCCAACGCACGGGCAATTGCAACTCGCTGTTGCTGACCGCCGGACAAGCTGTCTACAGTTCTTTTTTCAAAGCCTTTTAAGTTAACAAGTTCCAACATTTCTGCAACTGTTTTTCTTATTTCATTTTTTGGCATTTTTTGCAATTCAGGTCCAAACGCAATATTTTCATATACGTTTAAATGAGAAAAAAGAGCATAGCGCTGAAAGATAGTGTTAACCTTGCGTTTATGAGGGGGAAGATTGTTAATAACCTTGCCTTCAAAAACCACTTCTCCCTCATCCGGCTCAATAAATCCGGCAATACAACGAAGAGTTGTGGTTTTTCCGCAACCTGATGAACCTAACAGCGTTATAAACTCTTTTTCGTTAATTGATAAATTCAGTTTATCTAATACAACATTATCACCGTATTTAACGGTTATATCCTTAAGATCAATAATTTTTTCCAATTATGCACTTCCTCTTTGTAACCCGATTATTAATAAAAATCATTAACAGAATTAATATAACAAAATATATACAAAAGTCAACAATTTTAGAAGATTTTTTTCAAAATTTCTTCACCGTTTGCCACTTTATTTACCGTGTCGGTCACAAGTGAAAAATCGCATACCATTGATTTTGTTTTGTGAACGCAATCATCCATGCCGAACGGAACAAAATAATAATTTTTACTGTTCATCAATAAGCCGATGTTTTTAGCCGCAGCGCCCAAAGCATCATTAGTTGAAACGCCTAAAATAACAGGTCTTGAATTGCGCAAGTGGCTTTTAGCAGCCATAGTAACCGCAGTGTCTGCAATACCGTTAGAAAGTTTGGCAAGAGTGTTTCCTGTACAAGGAACTATACACAAAATATCAAGCATTTTTTGCGGACCGATTGGTTCTGCCTGCTCAATTTTATGAATAATTGAATGACCTGTAACAGAAATTATTTCATTTTGAAAATCCTTCGCATCACCAAATCTGGTATCAGTATTATATGCATTTTCGCTCATAATCGGATATACATCATATCCGTTTAAAACAAGGTCTTTTAAAGCGTTTATTGATTTAGAAAATGTACAAAATGAACCGGTTAAAGCATAGCCTAATTTCATTATATCCCCTCCTCTATTATTTCTTGAACCGTTTCGCCGATAATATATCCTGCAGTTTTTGCCGTGTATTTTGACGGCATGCCTTTTCCGCTTAAAACTTTAATTCCTAAACTGTCGGCAACCAAAGTGTCAACTCCGCCGGGAAAAGATGCCAAATCAAGTATTATTGTATTTTTGTTCAATGCCTTTAATTCTTGCTTTGTTAAAACTATATGAGGCACTGTGTTAATAACAAAATCATAGTTTGATTTACTTTTTAATTCGTCAAAATATATGTGCTTTGCTTTGTTAAAAACAGCCGCTGTTTTCGATTCGTTACTTCTTGAACAAATTGTAACATCTGCACCGTAACCGTTTAATATTTTATGAAGTGCTTTTCCGATACGGCCATATCCTAAAATCAAAATTTTTGAATTGGAAAGTGAAAAATCAGTTTCTTCTTCAAGCAGAGTAACTGCACCTTCAGCAGTTAAAATGGCATTTTTTAAAACATAATTTTCATTTTCAAAATAATTGAAACCTTTATTTATTTTTGACATGCCGTGGAAAATAACTTTTTCATCTAAATCTTCAAACATATAAGGTTTTGTTAAAACAGGTAAAATAACAAAATCGGCTTTTTTTACTTCATCACTGTAAGTATAATTATTGTTTGTTAAATAATCACAAACATATTTCATTCTTAAATCATCTGCATAAGGTATTGCAAATGTACTAAATTTCATAATAACACCCCTGTTAATTTCATAATATGCGTAAAAATTTTTGTTGTTCTAAACTTGGGTGTTTATTTTTAATAACAAAAGTTGTATAATAAAGTAAAGAAAAATTTTGGAGGCTTAACTCTTGACAAATATAGATGAATTATTAAAAAAATCAAAAAATTTACACTTTATAGGCATTGGCGGTGCAGGAATGTGCCCACTTGCAGAAATTTTTATTTCACTCGGATATAATGTTACCGGTTCCGATAACAATGACACGGAAACCTTCAGACGCATTGAAAATGAAGGTGCAAAAGTTTTTTTAGGGCAAAAAAAGGAAAATATTGCTGAAAATACCGATGTAGTAATTTACACAAATGCCATTCTTGCCGGAAACGAAGAACTTGAATTTGCAAAAAAGAATTTCCCCACATTTGAACGTGCGGAATTGTTAGGTGCAGTCAGCAGAATTTTTTCAAATTGTATAGGTGTATGCGGTACCCACGGAAAAACCACAACATCCTCAATGACCACTCAAGCATTACTTGAAGCCGGTCTTGACCCAAGCGCAGTAATCGGCGGAAAACTGCCTATAATTGACGCTTACGGAAGATATGGACACAGTCAAAACTTTGTTTGCGAATCCTGCGAATTTAATAATACTTTTCATCATATGAATGCAGATATGGCAGTTGTTTTAAATATTGATGAAGACCACCTTGACTTTTTCAAAAATTTAGACAATATTAAAAAGTCATTCAGAAAATTTTGCGATAACACAACAAAAACAATCATTTATAACGGTGATGACAAAAACACCGTTGATATGTTACAAGGAATAGAAGGCAAAAAACTCGTTTCCTTCGGAACAAAAGATGGAAATGAATGGATAGCCAAAAACATTAATGTTCCCGGCGGATTTCATATTGAATATGATATTTACCATAATAATGAATTTGTTACACATATTGAACTTTCCGTGCCGGGTGAACATAATGTTTTAAATTCTTTGGCAGCCTTTATTGCAGCATATTTAAGCGGTGGTGAAACAGACAAAATTTGCAAAGGCCTTAAAGAGTTTCACGGTGCAGGACGCCGTTTCGAATTAAAAGGAACATATAAAGGTATAACGATTGCAGATGACTATGCTCACCATCCAAAAGAAATCAGCGTTACGCTTGATGCTGCAAAAAAAATGGGTTATAAACGTGTTTGGGCAGTTCACCAACCGTTTACGTTTACAAGAACAGAAAAATTTCTTAACGAATTTGCAGAAGTATTACAAAAAGCAGACAAATGCGTTATTTCAGAAATTATGGGAAGCAGAGAGATTAATACAACTGGCATTAAAGCAACAGATTTAAGCGAGAAAATACCAGGTGCAATTCAAATTGATAAATTAGAAGATATTGCCGATTACCTTTCCAAACATTGTGAAGACGGTGATTTGGTGATTACACTTGGCTGCGGAGATGTTTATAAAGTTTCAAGAATGTTAGTAAAAAAACTAAGTGAATAAAAAATAAACGGTGCGTTTTAACCGCACCGTTTTTTAATTTATTTTATACATTTTAATTTTTTCTTTATCATATTTTGAAACACGATAACTGTCGCAAATTTTTGATATAGTTCTATTTTGCACAAATTTTGAAAGGCATTTGCTTTCAAGAATTTTAATAACCTTTTGAGGATACTTAACATACACCGCGGATAACGCCCAAGCAACTGCCATATTTACGTAATAATAATCGCTTGAAATATTAGAAAAATAATCAACACAAAAATCAATATATTTATCATCTAAAAAATAATCCATAAGCATTACAACAGCAAAACGAAGTTCATATTCATTTGTACTGTTCATAAATTTACTTAGATAATTAAGAAAATCCTGTTGATTATTTTTAACAAACTTCAAGGTAGAACAGACGCAATCGCATATTCCCCAACTGTTAATTCTGGGTACAAACTCATCTAACAAAGTAAGCTTTTCTTTAAAATCAAGCTTTGAGTAGCCGATATAAAAACCGTGAAGCATTAATTCCTCATAATAATACCAATCAAAATCATTTGATTCTAAATTTTTACCGATTTTTCGCAAAACGGGTATTCTAACACCAATAATTCTGTTTTTATCTACATTAGGTACTAATTTTGCATGAAAATCAAGATATTTTAAATCTTGGTTTTCAAACAATTTTTGCCTGACATCCATAATATCACCAAAGTGATATTATCACAATTTGCGTTTATTTACAACAAAAAACACATATAAAGATACGCAATAAACAAGAAGACAAACAAAAAACGAATAAATTTTATTTTCATTTAAAATCAATAATTCAAAAATTGAAGGATTATTTACAAAGCCGATTTTTACATTTAAAACAACAGCAGCGATATTTAAAACACAGCCAAAAAGCATTAATATTAAATAATTTATAGGTTGCGTAAACAATAAATAAACTAACATAAGCGTTATATTGCCTGTTAAAAATGATGCTGCCATAACCACGCAGAGTGTCGTATTTCGTTGTTTTATACATAGTAATGTACACAATGCAAGCGATGAAAAAAGCAGAAAATATTGAAACGTTAAATACTTTGAAACATTTTCATATTGAGGATATATTTTAAAAATATTTGCGGCGCCCGTTACTATTAAATTGCCGCTGTATATAGCACCACCCGGTGATTTATAAAGAAACAAATCGTTAAAATCATATATGCCGAAGGTTTTAAATATATAATCGGTTAAAGCAAATTTTATGCTTGAATGATTAACAAAATCACTCAGTATATAAATAATTTTATTTTTAAAAATAAAATATAAAATAAAAAGTGAAATTAGAAAAAAGAACATAAATTTAAACTTTTTTGTGTTTTTAATAAAAATATAAATAAACACACATACAACAACAATAAAAAACAGAGATTTTATGAATTTAATGCCAAATAAAGAAAAAACATATGAAATCAAAGACGCCGCACACAATATTATAATAGGTGTTTTGATTTTTTCAGGCTCAATACATAATAAATTTAAATACTTTTTCATAATTCAATAATGCGCAAATTTGTAAAAAAATAAACACTTCTAACGAAGTGTTTACCATTTACTGTTTTCGCTTGGGCATGATTTTAATTTTAAAGCTGCCCTTATTTCAACATAACAGCCGCATTTAAGGCACATGCCGGCAATTAAATCATTACAGCCCTTGCATAATTCAAGCCGCCTTAAATATTCATCATCATTAACTTTTAAATCACCGTTTAAATTTGCCAAATACTCTTTGACGGTGTTGTAAGAAGCCTTCTCCCCTGCTTCGAGGAGAAGGCATTTTTTGCAAGTGTGATTCATTATTCTATTACAAATTTAACAACAGAGCAAGGCGGAATATTTGCCACAAAACCATCTGATGTTTTTCGGAAATCGGAAAATTCTTTTATTTCAACAACATTTCCGTTTTCAAAATCATTTTTATCGTGAATGTCGCCGGTAATAATTTCAGCGGAAATGTTTTTTACCTTTGTATCGGCAACCTGGCATTTAATTTTTGATTTTTTGGTAGCAGAAACATTTGTAACAGTTGAAAAAATTACACCGTTTTCATCAATAGAAGCTGATTCAATAAGCTGTGGGCAGCTTCTGCCGGCCTCTTTTGATTCCACTGTATCGGATGTTAAATAAGAACCGATTAGGGTGTTATTTTGATGTTCTTTATACATTTTAAATACGTGATAAGTTGGTGTTAAAACCATTTTATTGCCTTCGGTTAAAATTACAGCTTGCAAAACATTAACCGTTTGGGCAATATTTGCCATCATAATTCTGTCAGCGTGCTTATTAAAAACGTTAAGCGTTAAACCTGCAACAATAGCATCACGCATTGTGTTTTGTTGATATAAAAATCCGGGATTTGTGCCGGGTTCAACCTCGTACCATGTACCCCATTCATCAATAACAAGTTTAACCCACTTTTCTGGATTAACGCTATCCATCATAGCCAAATGATTTGTTATAAGCTCTTCCATTTTATAAGCTTTGGTAACGGTTTTGTAGTATTCTTTAGTGTCAAATTCTGTAGAAGAACCCTTATCATCCCAAGAATCACCCGGCAAGGTATAATAATGAAGAGAAATGCCTTGCGCCTGATGCTTTACCTTATCCATAACAACCTTTGTCCAATGATAATCGCCGCTGTTAGGTCCGCAGGCAATACGGCTGATTTTATTGTTGCCGTCATAATCACGAACATATGTATTATATTGCTTATAAAGGCAACCGTAAAATTCAGGGTCCATATGACCGCCACAACCCCAAGACTCGTTGCCAACGCCGAAATATTTAACTTTCCAAGGCTTTTCACTGCCGTTTTTCTTACGAAGTTCAGCCATTGGTGAAACGCCGTCAAAGGTCATATATTCAACCCATTCATTCATTTCATTAACTGTGCCTGAACCAACGTTGCCGTTAATATATGCATCACAGCCAAGTTGACGGCAAAGTTCAAAATATTCGTGTGTGCCAAAAGAATTATCTTCAACAACTCCGCCCCAATGAGTATTAATCATTTTCTTTCTGCTTTCTTTAGGGCCTATGCCGTCTTTCCAATGATATTCATCTGCAAAGCAACCGCCCGGCCAACGAAGAACAGGTATTCCCATTTCTTTAAGGGCATTAACAACATCACAGCGCATACCGTTTACATTCGGAATATCGGAATTCTCTCCGACAAAGATGCCGTTATAAATACATCTGCCCAAATGTTCGGAGAAATGGCCGTAAATATCTTTATTAATTTTGCTTATTTTTTGATTTGGATTAATTAAATATTTTTCCATATATTTACCTCTCAACATTTATACATAAAAGGTATCATATCAAAAAAACAATGTCAATAATTGACAGAATTTAAATATAATTTTATAATATTTTGGGGTGATTATATGAATACAAAATATTTGGAAATTTTAAAAAATACAGGTGCAGACGCCTTATTGCTTTTAAATGAAAGCAATATGCACTATTTTTGCGGTTTTTCACCAAGTGAAGGCGTTGTTTTTTTACTAAAAGACGGTACAGGTTATCACATTGTTGATTCAAGATACACAGAAACTGCCGAAAACCACGCAAAAAACACGGGCTTAAAAGTTATTGAAATTAAAACAAGATTCAGTGATGAAATAAAAGAGCTTTGCAGTAAACACAATGTGGGCAAAATAGCATTTGAAAACGAAACAATTACACTTAAAGAGTACGAACTTTATAAAAATGCAACAAACTGCGATTTTGTGGGCATTAACAATATGATGACAGAAATTCGTAACATAAAAACTGATGATGAAATTGTTTTAATGAAAAAAGCAAATGAAATTGCGGAAAAAAGCTTTGTTGAATTATTAAACAGTGTTAAAGCCGGTAAAAGCGAAAAAGAACTGCAAGCAGAATTTGATTATATTATGGCTAAAAACGGCTCTGACGGTGTTTCTTTTGACACAATTTTGCTTACAGGCGCTCATACTTCATTGCCACACGGTGTTTCGAGCGAAAAAATAATTCAAAAGGGAGATTTTGTACTGTTTGATTTTGGAGCAACTTATAAAGGTTATCACTCTGATATGACAAGAACGGTTGCCGTTGGTTTGGCCACAGATGAAATGAAAGAGATGTACGATTTGGTTTTGCGTGCACAGCTTGCAGGCATTAATGCGTTAAAAGCAGGAATTAAATGTGCAGATGTTTACAAAGCGGCGTATGACGTGCTTGAGGAAAAAAATATGGGCAAGTATTTCAGACATTCTTTAGGTCATGGAGTGGGCTTGGATATTCACGAGGGATACAACGCTTCGCCGAGGAGCAATGATGTTTTTAAAATTAATAATGTTACATCCGTTGAACCTGGAATTTATTTGCCAAATAAGTTTGGAATAAGAATTGAAGATGTGTGCGTTGTTAAAGAAAACGGATGTGAAAATATTTCTAAGGTTGATAAAAGTTTGTTGATTTTATAAGTTAATCAATCCTTTTATATTGAATCCCCCTGTCATCTTCGATGACATCCCCCTTTAACAAGGGGGACTAAACTTTTTTACATTTTCGCCTCCCTTGTCAAAGGGAGGTGGCAACACGCAGTGTTAACGGAGGGATTCTTGTTAGCCGTACGTTATTTAATAAAATCCTCCTTTAACAAGGGGGACTTAAATACTTTTTTATGGGAAAGGCTGAATAAGGAAAAATGTATAAGCACAATCCGAATTTAACAAAAAATGCTAAAGATTTAAGAAAAAATATGACAAAAGAAGAACGGCATTTATGGTATGATTTTTTAAGAAATTATCCTATAAGATTTTTAAGACAAAAGGTTATTGAAAATTACATTGCTGATTTTTATTGTGCAAAAGCAAAATTAGTGATTGAAATTGACGGCTCACAACACTTTGAAAATGACGGTTTGATAAAAGACCAAATAAGAACAAAACATTTAGAAAAATATAATTTAGAGATTTTAAGAATACCAAATAACGAAATTAACAATAACTTTGAAGGCGTTTGCGACTATATAGATTATACTGTGAAAGGTAGAATTAATCATTAAATACGTATTATATTGAATCCCCCTGTCATCTTCGATGACATCCCCCTTTAACAAGGGGGACT
>USJL01000007.1 GCA_900555015.1 uncultured Oscillospiraceae bacterium | reverse complement strand
CAAATCAGGGGGATGCAACAAGTTGCAATTCCCCCTAATAACCCCCTTAACATTCATAAAACCGCCACGCTTAGCCACGGGCTAATAAGGCAGTATTAAGGAATTATGGTGTAATCCCAATAGCAGGGTTACACCTTTTCCTTTGTTTAAGCGGATTTCTCCGCTTTTTTCTGTTTTACTTTTGCCATTGTGTCAATAAGCTGTTGCTCTGTCGGGATGTCAAATAATCCGACTGCCGTAAAGTAAATATCCACTTTAACATTGTTGTGAGAATGTTTCTTTTCGTTGTTATGGATTTCTATACGCTCAATAAGCTTGTTTACAACAGTTGGAGTAAGCTGTTTCATCTCTGTAAATGCCATAAGTCCCTGATAGAGCATCTTCATATCGACAGTTTGCTTTTGAAGTTCAATGAGTGTTTTTTCATTTTCTTCTACCTCTTGCATAAGTTGTTTGTGCTCGTTTATCTACTTCGGCAAGGTAATTGTAAAGCTTACCCGATGTAAGAAGATTGTAATAAAGCACTCGATGATGTGATTTCAGATAGCGTTTATGTCTTTGTCCCCACACCCCAATTTTATTTTTGCCAGTACTTCCAGTTGTCAAACAAGGTAATAAATAATTACCATTAACTTCGTATCTTCCACCGTTTTCATCATAAATTGTTCCCATACCAGAACCTCCTTGTATTTGGTAGGTTCATTATACTTGATATAAAATCTAAAGACGAATGTGCAGATTTAAGAAACAGAAAAAGGCTCTGACCTTTTACAGTCAAAGCCTCATTCTGCCATTGCAATGCCTTAATTTTATTAAGTTTTATCATACTGCCTTATAAAACCTCAGCATTACGCATAGGCGGTTTTTTTGGTTTTCTAATTAGCCTCCCTTGTTAAAGGGAGGTGGCAACACGCAGTGTTGACGGAGGGATTCTTATAAGCCGAACATTATTTAACTGAATCCCCCCGTCATATTCGATGACACCCCCCTTTAACAAGGGGGGCAAAGGAGATAACAAAACATCCTTTCAAAAAGGAGCATAAATAAGTCCCCTAACAAAAGGGGACTTTTATGTTTAATTTTCATCATCTGACGGCTTGTCTTGATTATAAATATAATCAATTAACTTGTCTTTGTTTGCGTCTTTATCTATTGAAATAACAGATGCGCCGCCTTTGTTTGCGTATTTCCATGTGTCGTCAAACGGCAAATGGGTTTGGTCAAATCCGCCTTTAATACAGTTTAAACCTTTAAAACCTGCTTTAATCAGCTGGGTTTTTGAAAGGTTGGTTTCAATGTAAGGCGCCACATTTTTCAGCATTTTGTAATCTTTTATAGGTCCTGAATGAAGAACACCCTTTAAAATTTCCTGCATAACTGTTCTTTGGCGTTCTGTGCGTTTCCAGTCGGTATCAATTTTTCTTATGCGGCAATATGCCAGGGCTTGTTCACCTGTAAGTATTTGCTTGCCGGGTTCCAAATTAACATGGTCATATCTTTTTTGGTGGTTTGTTACTTCATTTGCTTCTTTCTCTGTAACATCTACTTCTACACCGCCAATACTGTCTACCATAACTTTAAACATTTCAAAGTCTGTAACAACATATCCGTCTATTTTTATGCCAAAGTTGTATTCTATTGTGTCAACAACTCCTTGGTATCCTCCAAGGGAGCAGGCGGCATTTAAACGTTGATTTTTGTCTGCACCCGGTATATAAACCCAAGTGTCTCTTAAAAATGAAACAAGTTTTATGCAATGGTGGGCACTGTCTATGGAAACAAGCATCATAGAATCCGAACGGCTGGTGCTGTCTTCTTCATCCGCTCTTGCGTCTACCCCTAAAAGCAAAATATTTGTAACGGCAGAATCACTTTTCAGCTCACTTTCATTAACGTAACCGTTGTTAATCTTATCGTCATAGTTTATTTTATTTAAAACGGGCACTGTTAAGCCGGTAACTAAAAGCACAACCGCAAGCAAAACAGCAACAATAATTTGCCAAGCTTTAATTTTTTTCTTTTTGTGCTTGCTTTTGTTTTTGTTGCGATTTGGCTGCCTGTTATTAAAATTTCCGTAATCCGGCGGCAGTTGGCTGCTTTGCACATTATTTATATTAATGCTTTGGGTGTTGTTTGCTCCAAAATCATTATTGTAATTTTCAGTTGGATTAAAACCGCTTTGGCGGTCTATAACATCTTTAGTTCTGTTTTGGTCTGAATAATAGTTTTCGTCAGGCGGAACTGTTCTGTCTCTGAAATCATTGTTTGCCAATTTCATCACCTCAATGAAATTTTACTATAACAAATTATTATTTTCAACTATTAAATAAAAATGTTGACACTGTGTTTATAATATTTTACAATATAAGGTAGCGAGTTGATTGGGCAGTTGCGTATTATTTTTATAATATGAGGAAAGTCCGAGCAGCACAGAGCAGGATAACGGCTAACGGCCGCCGAGGGTAACCTTAGGAACAGTGCAACAGAAATAAACCGCCGTTTTTAAACGGTAAGGATGGAAAGGCGAGGTAAGAGCTCACCGAGCAGATGGAGACACCTGCTGCCATGTAAACTCTATCCGCTGCAACACAGAATGGGAAGCTGTTTGCTCGACACATAATCCCGAAATGTGGCTTGAGCGCCCCGGCAACGGTGCGTCGAGATAGATAATTGCCCACGACAGAACTCGGCTTACAGATCAACTCGCATTTTTCTATTGAAAGGACTTTTAAACAGTTATGCTTGTTAATATGCGTGATTTGTTAAAAGATGCCGTGAACGGTAATTATGCCGTAGGCTCTTTTTCAGTTGCAAATATGGAAATGGTTCTTGGCGTTTTAAAAGCGGCAGAGGAGCTTAATGCCCCTGTAATTCTTCAAATTGCCGAGGTTAGGTTGAAACAATCTCCTTTGGAAATAATAGGACCTTTAATGGTTGCTGCGGCAGAGAATGCAAATACTCCTGTTGCCGTTCATTTTGACCACGGCAAAACTGAGGAAAAAATTGCTCAAGCTCTTGATTTGGGCTTTACTTCGGTTATGTTTGACGGCAGTCATCTTCCTCTTGATGAAAATATTGCTCAAACTAAAAAAATAATTTCTATGGCAAATGAATATGATGCGGCTGTAGAGGCTGAAATCGGTTGCGTTGGCGGCAGTGAAGACGGCAGTGAGGATATTGCAATTAATTGCACAAAACCTGAAGACGCCGTAAGATTTGAAGCTGAAACAGGTGTGGATGCTTTGGCAATAGCAATAGGTAATGCTCACGGCAATTATAAATCAACACCTAAACTTAGGTTTGATATTCTTGAAAAATGTGCGCAAACGGTTAATGCGCCTCTTGTTCTTCACGGGGGTACAGGCATCAGCCCAAACGATTTTGTAAAATGTTCAAAAACAGGCATTAAAAAAATTAACATTGCAACGGCAACTTTTGATTCTGTTGAAAATTCTGTTCGCAGTTGCTATAATAATAATGAAATTAAAGGTTATTATGACCTTCAAGGTGCTGAAGTTCAGGGTGCTTATGAAAATGCAAAAAAGCACATTTTAATTTTCGGCACAGATAATAAGGCGTAAACACTCGGCTGTATTTGCGGCTTTACGGCTTTTAACGTGCCTCGGTGCTGCAACGGGGAATTCCACGGTCGGTATTATTGTTTTTTGCAGTAAGAAAGGTGTGTAAAATTTTATGAATTATGTTGAGTTTGATATGAGCAAGCCCCTTGATTTTATACCAATCGGCAGAATTGCCATTGATTTTAATCCTACGGATATGTATATGCCTCTTTCCGAATCGGCTAATTTTAATAAGTATGTAGGCGGTTCACCTGCAAATATTGCCGTTGGTCTTGCAAGACTTGGCTGTAAAGTAGGTTTTATCGGCTGTGTTTCAAATGACCAATTTGGGGATTTTGTTGTTAATTATTTTGAAAAAGAGGGAATAGACACAAGCCATGTAACACGTGCAAAAAACGGCGAATGCATTGGTTTAACGTTTACTGAAATTCTTTCAAAAGAAGAATCATCAATTTTGATGTACCGTGATAATGTGGCAGATTTTTGCCTTGCCCCGGAAGATGTGGATGAGAGTTATATTGCCTCCGCAAAAGCTATTGTTATCAGCGGCACTGCACTTGCAAAAAGTCCAAGCAGAGAAGCTTGTTTAAAAGCAATGATGCTTGCAAAGAAAAATAATGTAAGAATTATTTTTGATATTGATTACCGCGAATATACATGGAAATCTAAAGATGAAATTGCTGTTTATTACAGCCTTGTTGCTCAAAACGCAGATATTATTATGGGTTCTCGCGAAGAATTTGATTTAACAGAGGGCATTGTAGGCGTTAAGTCTTCAGACCCGGAATCTGCAAAATATTGGCAATCTTTCGGTGCTTCAATTTGTGTTATTAAGCACGGTAAAGAAGGTTCAACCGCTTATACAAACGACGGTAAGTATTACACAATTAAGCCTTTCCCGGCAGTTAAACTTAAAGGATTCGGCGGTGGCGACGGATACGGTTCATCGTTTCTTTACAGCCTTCTTCAAGGTAAAGAAATAATTGATTGTCTTGAATTCGGTTCTGCGTCTGCATCAATTCTTATTTCTGCTCACAGCTGCTCCGACGCAATGCCGTCTGCAACTCAGGTAGAGCAGTTTATTAAAGAAAGTAAAGAAAAGTACGGCGAAATGGTTGCCCGTGCATAAATTATAATAAGTAAAGCCGTGATTAAAAAATCACGGCTTTTATTTGTAAAATGTTCTGTTGTTTGTTCGTTCCAATAAATAGTCTACCGAAACGTTAAAATAATCAGCTATTTTAATCAGCATATTGTAATCAGCCTGTCTTTCACCGGTTTCATATCGACTTATAGTGTTTTGGTTTACAGAAAGGTCAATGGCTAATTTTAGTTGCGAAATGCCTTTTTCTTTTCGCAATTCTTTTAATCTCATAAAAATCACCTTGACAACAATATACCAAAATGGTATTATTAAAATATCCCAATACGGTATATTTATGAAAGAGGTGTAAAATTTATGGCAGATGAATTTAACAACAATGCTGAAGTGCAGCAGGCTGTTAATCAAGCCCTGAATGAACAAAAGCAAAAGAAAAAGAAAAAACGGTTAATAATTATAGGCGTAATAGTCGCAATAATTGTTTTGTTGATTGTAATTTCATCTTTAGGCAGTGGGAATGATTCATCAAACGGAAATAATTCAGGCGCAACGGATAATTTAAGTACAACAAGTTCTGTTTCGGCTGAAAAGCCTGACAGAGTAGAGGGACAGCTTGGCGATTATGTTTGCACAATAAAATCGGCAGAAATTTGCAGAGATTTACTTGATAGAGATTCGGTTAAAATCACTTATGAATTTACAAACAAATCAAGTGAAGTGCAAAGTTTTGACTGTGCTTTTTCAGATGAAGTTTTTCAGGACGGAATAGGGTTGGAAACTACGGTTGTTGATGGCGGCAGTGATGAATGGGGTTTTGATGTTAAAATTAAGCCCGGTGCAACAAAAGAAGTGTCAAAGGTATATCTTCTTCGTGATGATTCAACACAGCTTGAAGTTGAAATTAAAGAATTAATTTCTTTTAGCGATGATAAATTAACTTATTATGTTGATTTGCAGTAATTTTACATAATAAAAAAGCGTTCTTGATTTTTATATCAAGAACGCTTTTGTTTTGTTGTTTGCTATGTATTTTATCAGCCGTTAAGAATGGCAAAGTTTTCTTTGTTGCATTTGTAAAGGTTTTGGAAAACTTTAAAGTTTTTATCATAAACTGCTTTATTGGCTTTGTTTGGATGGTATGTTGTTTTAACCGGAATAAGTTTTTTAACATCTTTCATTTTAGGAATAATTCCCATACCAACTGCAATACAAGCAGCAGCGCCTACTGCACCGATGTTTTGCGGTGATTCAACAACAACAACATCTCTTTGAAGAATATCGGATAAAATTTGGCAGGTTGTTTCACCTAAAGCACCGCCGCCGCAAAAACGAACAGTGTCTTCCTTTTTGAACTTGCTTACCTTTTGCTCCTGCCTTTCAAGCATCCACCTCATGTGGAAGCAAATACCTTCAACAACAGAACGAATAAGCTCAGTTTTACCTGTTTCAATGCGAATGTTAAAGAACATGCCGGCAGAGTTAGGGTCTTCAAACGGGCATCTGTTGCCATGAAGCCAAGGGGTAAATATAACGCCGTTGGAGCCTGCCGGAATAGTGTCTATAACTTCTTCAAGGTAGTCGTACATATTAAATTCAACCTGTTCAAAACTGTCAGACGCATTGCCGTATTTTTTAAGAAATACACCTATTTCGTCAAGTGCCAAGTGGTCTTTAACCCAGCTTACACACTTGTTTGATGTTTCAAGCTCACCAAAATAGTTATATGCTTCAGGGTCAACACCTACAATAGCTGCCATCATTGCACCGGCGTCAACAAGCTGTTCCGGAACAACTGTTCCTACCCAACCTGATGTGCCTGAATAAATATGAGTATCGCCAACCTCAACAGCACCTGCACCAACACCTATAAGTGAAGCGTCGCCGCCGCCGCCGTAAACGGCAGTACCCGGTGCAAGACCTAATTCTCTTGCAGCTTTTTCTGTTATTTCGCCCACTTTTTCAGTGCTTTTTTTGATAGGAGGCATATGTTCAATGTTAACGCCAACCATTTTGCAAACAGGTTTACACCAACCTTCATGGCCTTTTCTTGTGTCATAAAGAAGTGTGCCGAATGCAGAATCCTGTGTCATAACAAATTCTCCGCTTGCACGAAGAATAAGGTATTCTTTTATATCAAGCCACTTGTATATTTTCTTAAAGTTTTCAGGTTCATGAGCCTCAACCCATTTGTATTTCCAGATAGGGTCTTTAACGGAAGAAGAAACAGCGCCTGTATACCTAAGATATTTAAGGAGTTTTGTAACTTCTGCACCGGCAACCTGAATGCCGTGAGCCATGCCTTTTTTAAGTTCTTCTCTTGCTCTTTGGTCCATATATGTCATAGGACGGCGAATACAGTTGCCTTCTCTGTCAACAAGAACAAGACCTTGCATTGCCGAGCAGAAACTGATGCCTTCAATTTGTTCTTTTGCAACATTTTGAACTTTGCCCAAAACGGTTTTTGTGGTAATGCACATTGCGTCCCACCATTCGTCTGCATCCTGTTCGGCACCGCCTTTAACGCCTGTTTCATCGTCAACGTAAAGGTTGTAGCCGGCAGTGGAAGAAGCCAGAATTTTCATTGATTCATCAATTTCGATAAGGCAGGTTTTAATGCCTGTTGTGCCAATATCGTAAGTGATAACGTATTTGCTCATTTTTTATCCTCCTAAAACAACAAAGCAGTTGTTATTTTTCAAATGTAAATGCCGATTCAATAAATTTCAGCAGCTGTTTAACAATTTGCTCGTCGTCCATTTCGTCTGTGTCAACGCCTGTGTAAATTTTCAATCTTTCTTTATAATATTCACAGGTAAATGAAAATTGAAGCATAAGAAGCAAATTATCAAGAAAAAAAGCAAACAGGCGAGGGTCTAAATCGTTTCTTACGTCGCCGCCGGCAAGTGCCTGGGCAATAACGGTTATGTAAACCCTGCTTGTTCTTACTTCAATTTCACGTGCAAGCGCCACTGCACGTTCTCCGTCTTTTTCCGCTGTGATTTCGTTATAAAGTTTTATGTACTTTGAATTTTCTTTTGAAAGCTTACATGTAGCTCTGATAAGTTTTTCTGCTTTAACAAGCAGCTTATCCTCAGAAGCCATAATTTCCGTTAATGCATTGTTAAGAATCATCATTCCTCTGCTTATGCAGGTTAAAAATAAATCCTCTTTAGTGGCAAAGTATTTGTACATCAGCCCAATGCTTATGCCTGCTTTTTGGGCAATAACGTTAATATTTGCCTTTTCGTATCCTTTAGATGAAAACTCTTCAATGCCTACTTCAAGAATCAATTCTTTTCGTTCATCGGGAATTCTTTCAAACGCTTCTTTGTAGTGAATATTTGACATTTTTTTAAATTTTGTAGCATTGCACAAAGCAAAAAAATCCTTTTTGTGCAACACTAACAAATCCCCTTACTTGTGTTGTTAGTAATATTCAATATCTTATCACAAATTAATAATAACTTCAATATTTTGTAACAATTTTAACCAAAAATTTTCAGAAAGTGATTTGACAAATCGTAGAAAAGTGATATACTTAAACTGTAAATTTAGTGAGTGCCCGCTCACATCAATAAAGGTGAGCAACGGCTCACCAATCTTAAGGAGGAAATTAATTATGGATACAAGATTTGCAATTTCAGAGTATCCTGACGCAGGTGTAATTACTGCTCAGCTTGATGCGCTCATCAAGAAACCAATTTATTCAATTAACAGAAACGCTTTAAAGGAATATGAAGAAGAATATTTCAATAAAAAGTGTGCAAAATCAAAGGAAATGATTACCGAAGCAAGAGAAATCATTCCGGGCGGTGTTCAGCATAACCTTGCGTTTAACTATCCTTTCCCGATTGTTATGACAAAGGCTAAAGGCAACAGACTTTATGATATCGACGGAAATGAATACTTCGATTTCCTTCAGGCAGGCGGTCCTACAATCATCGGTTCAAACGATGATGTTGTTAAAGAAGAAGTTAAAAAGCTTCTTGATGACTGCGGTCCTTCAACAGGTCTTTTCCATCCTTATGAATACAAACTTGCAAAGAAAATCAGCGAATGCGTTCCTTCAGTAGAAATGTTCCGTATGCTCGGTTCAGGTACAGAAGCTTGTATGTGCGCAGTTCGTGTTGCTCGTCTTGCAACAGGTCATAAGAATGTAATTAAAATGGGCGGCGCTTACCACGGCTGGTCAGATCAGCTTGCTTGGGGTATGCGTGTTCCTGGTACACTTAACCTTCAATCTCACGGTGTTCCTATGTTTGTATTTAAGCACACACAGGAATTCTTCCCAAATGATTTGAAGAGTCTTGAAAGAAAACTTATCCTTAATAAGTTCCGTGGCGGCACAGCTGCTGTATTTATTGAACCATGCGGTCCTGAATCAGCAACCCGTCCTGTAGATAAAGACTTCCCTAAGGGTGTTCAGGCTCTTTGCCGTAAATATGGCGCTCTTCTTGTTTGCGATGAAGTTGTTACAGGCTTCCGTATCGGTCTTTCAGGTGCACAGGGTTACTATGGTATTGACCCTGATATCACAATCTTCGGTAAAATTATTGCAGGCGGTTATCCGGGTGCAGGCGGCATCGGCGGCCATAAAGAAGTTATGAAATATCTTGGCGCAGGTCTTGATAAGGCTGAAGGCAAAAAGATTCATAAGGCAATGTGCGGCGGTACAATGGCTGCAACACCTATTTCTTGCTGCGCAGGTTACACAGTAATCAACGAAATTGAAAAGAGAAATGCTTGCCAAGTTGCAGGTCATATGGCAGACAGACTTACAAAGGGTATTAACGAATCAATTAAGAAGTACGATCTTCCTTTCGTTTGCTACAACGTTGGTTCAATTTGCCACTTACATACTGTTGCTACAATGCAGTTTAGAATTGACTGGACAAAGATTTGGACTATTCCTTCAGTTCTTAAACAAACAGGCATTCGTCAAACAGAAATGCAGTACATGGGCGCTGCTTACATGGCTGAAGGTCTTGTAACACTTGCAGGTTCTCGTCTTTATACATCAAGCGCTTACACTGAAGAAGACATTGATGAATGTATTCGTCGTTTTGATAAAGTTCTTTCAAAGTGCGAAAAAATTGATTATTAATTAAGTCGATTTAGGGCGGTTTTTTCACCGCCCTTTGTCTGCTTAGATAAGGATATTCAGAAAGGATATTACAATGGCATACGAAATTGAAGAGGCTAAAAGATTAGTCGTTGAGGCAGGCAAAAAGCTTGTTGAAACAGGTCTTATCGCTCGCACATGGGGCAATGTTTCTGCACGTATTTCAGATACTCAGTTTGTTATTACTCCGTCTGGCAGAGCTTATGAAGATTTAACTCCTGAAGAAATCGTTGTTGTTAATATTGATGACTGTTCATATGAAGGCGACATTAAGCCGTCATCCGAAAAAGGCGTTCATGCCGCTGCTTACAGACATCATCCAACAGTTGATTTTGTTATTCATACTCATCAAAAGGCTGCAACAATCGTCAGCATTACAGGCATGGAAATCAGAAATGTTTATGATGAATTTAAACCTGTTTTGGGCGATAAAGTTCCTTGTGCCGATTATGCAATGTCAACCACAAATTCTCTTCGCAAAAAGGTTGAAATGTGCATAATGATGAATCCGGGCGCACGTGCAATTATGCTTATGCACCACGGCACTCTTTGTATGGGCGACACTTATGAAGACGCTTTCAATATTGCCGATTCACTTGAAAAGTGTTGTGAAAAGGTTATTAAAGATAACTATCTTCGTCATTCTTGGGCAAAAAAATATGATGAAGACGATAAAAGAAACTACTTCCTTAAGAAAAATGATTGCGGTGCTATGCCGTCATCAATTTGCGATTTAGGTTCATCTGTAAGAAACGGTAATATGTTTACTTTAACAGTTGGCGGCGAAAGTGTTGATGTTGACCTTGAAACAGGTCTTGGTGTTAACGGAATTGCCCCTAAATGCGCTAAAATTCATAAGGCAATTTATGAAACAGAAGATGTTACAATTATTAAACATCTTACAGACCCTGATGTTGTTGCCGTTTCATGCACAGGCGAAACAATGGTTCCTATGATTGATGACTTTGCTCAAATCGTTGGACTTGATGTTAAATGCTGTGATTGGATTGACGGCGATACAGACGATTGCGCAAAGAAAATCGGCAAAGCTATTGATGGCAGAAACGCAGTTCTTATTAACGGCAACGGTGCTCTTGTAACAGGCAATAATGACGGTGATATGCAGGCTCTTGAAATTATTATGGATAAAGGCTGTGCCGCAGTTATTGATGTAGACATCTTTAACCGTGCTCACTATGTTCCAAAAGCAGAATGCTTCCTTATGAGAACAGTTTATCTTGCTAAATATTCAAAGCAAATTGACGAAAAATAATTATTTAACCGGGCTGAAAGGTCCGGTTATTTTTTTATTCAAATTATTAACAATCGGTAAATTGAATTGTAAAAATGTTGACAATTATATGGGTATATGTTAAAATTTCACTACAGTATAGGGGAGTAATTCCGCGTTTTTTGCGTGGGTTAAATCAACATTCATGCCAATAGGCTGGTTTAACTTTTCAGAATGAGACTTATACATAGTTGCAATACTATGTATAAGTCTTTTTTATAATTAAAGTTACAGTGTTTGTTGTTCCCAAGTATGAAGGAGTTGTGGCTATGAAAGAGTATCTTAGCACAAAACAATCTGTTTTGGAAAACGTTGCTTCCGCCGAAACCGGATTAACGGCAGAAGAAGCAAAAATCCGTTTGGAAAAAAACGGTAAAAACAAATTGGCAGAGGGTAAAAAAGAAAGCATAATTCATAAATTTCTTATGCAGCTTGCCGACCCAATGATTATTATTTTAATTGTTGCTGCTGTTGTTTCTGCCATAACATCTGTTTATAACAAGGAATTTCCTTCGGATGTTATCATTATTATGATTGTTGTTATTATAAATGCTGTTTTAGGTGTTTATCAGGAATCAAAAGCAGAAAAAGCAATAGAAGCGTTGCAGGAAATTGCCGCCGCAACAAGTAAGGTTAAAAGAAACGGAAAAATCGAAACCGTTGCGGCGGAAGATTTAACAGTCGGTGATGTTATTGTTCTTGAAGCTGGCGACAGTGTGCCTGCCGATTGCAGAATTTTAAAATCCGCATCTATGAAAATTGAAGAAGCGGCGCTTACCGGTGAATCTGTGCCGGTTAATAAAACAGATGATGTTATTGATTCTTTAGGTTCAGAGGATGTTCCTTTGGGCGACAGAAAAAATATGTGTTATATGGGTTCAAACGTTGTATACGGCAGAGGTGAAGCTGTTGTTGTTGCAACCGGTATGGATACCGAAATGGGTAAAATTGCCGACGCATTAAATGAATCAAAAGACGGCGAAACTCCGCTTCAGCTTAAACTCAATCAGCTTTCAAAAGTATTGTCTTTCATCGTTCTCGGAATTTGCGTTTTCATATTTGTTCTTGATGTTGTAAGAGGGCTTATAAGCGGCGCAGGTGTTACTTTTGATACCGTGCTTGACACATTTATGGTTGCCGTTTCTCTTGCTGTTGCCGCTATTCCTGAGGGACTTGCAGCTGTTGTAACTATTGTTCTTTCAATTGGTGTTACAAAAATGAGTAAACGCAATGCCGTAATAAGAAAACTTACCGCTGTTGAAACTTTGGGTTGTACTCAGGTTATTTGTTCAGATAAAACAGGCACATTAACACAAAATAAAATGACTGTTGTTAATTTCAGCGGCGATAACGAAAAACTTGCGGCACAAGCTATGGCACTTTGCTCCGATGCTGTTCTTGAAGACGGTGAAGTTAAAGGCGAGCCTACAGAAGCGGCTCTTGTTGAATGGGCAAAAAAGCAAGATTTGTTAAAATATGAACTTGAATCCGAATTTCCTCGTGTAGGTGAAGCACCGTTTGATTCTTCAAGAAAAATGATGAGTACCGTTCACAGTGCAAATAATGGATTTGTGCAATATACAAAGGGTGCGCCTGATGTCGTTTTAAGCAGATGCACAACGGCACTTGTTAACGGAAAACAAGTGCCTATGACAGAGAAAATATTTAATTCTGTTTTATCCGATAACAAAGCAATGGCAGATGAGGCACTTCGTGTTCTTTGCGTTGCAATGCGTGTTTATAACGAAATGCCGGAAAGTCAGGAACCATCATTCCTTGAAAAAGATTTGTGCTACATTGGCATTGCAGGTATGATTGACCCTGTTCGTCCCGAAGTTGTAGACGCTATTGTTGAGGCAAAGGAAGCAGGTATTCGCCCTGTAATGATAACCGGCGACCATAAGGATACGGCAGTTGCCATTGCCAAACAACTTGGTATTGCAGACAGCGCAGATGCGGCAATAACAGGCGCAGAGCTTGATAAACTTTCAGATGAAGAACTTAACAACCAAATAGAAAATTACAGCGTTTATGCCCGTGTTCAGCCAGAACATAAGGTTAGAATTGTGAATGCTTGGAAAAATAAAGGCATGGTTACCGCTATGACAGGCGACGGCGTTAACGACGCACCGTCAATTAAAAGTGCGGATATTGGTATAGGTATGGGAATTACAGGCACCGATGTAACTAAAAACGTTGCCGATATGGTGCTTGCAGATGACAATTTTGCTACAATAGTTTCCGCTGTTGAAGAGGGCAGAAGAATTTACGATAACATAAGAAAATCAATTCAGTTTTTGCTTTCTTCTAATTTGTCTGAAGTGTTAACTATTTTCATTGCCACACTTTTGGGCTTTACAATTTTAGAGCCTGTTCATTTGCTGTGGATTAACCTTATAACAGACTGTTTCCCGGCTCTTGCATTAGGCATGGAAAGCGGAGAGGGCAATATTATGAAACGTGCTCCACGAAGCAGTAAGGACGGTATTTTTGCAAACGGTATGGGCATTGACATTGCATGGCAGGGTATAATGGTAACGGTTGTAACACTTGCCGCTTATTTTTGCGGAATGCACATGGCAGCCGGCACGCAGGATCTTATTCATCAAAACGGAATGACAATGGCTTTCTTAACATTGTCAATGGCAGAAATTTTCCATTCATTTAATATGCGCTCAAGAAGAGAATCTATTTTCAAAATGAAAAATCACAATAAATTCCTTTATGGCGCAATGATTATAAGTCTTGTTCTTTCAACTGTTGTAATTTACGTTCCGTTCCTTGCAAACGCTTTTGATTTTGCTTCTATTTCATTTGCCGAATATTTGGTTTCAATGGCACTTGCAATTTCCGTAATTCCTATTGTTGAAATTGTTAAGCTTATTCAGCGCAAGGTTGAAAAGTAAAATAATAATCAGCCAAAGGTTTCAAAAACCTTTGGCTTTTTTCTTTTTTTCTCTTTATATTTAAAATTATATATGCTATTATAATGTTGGTGATTTATGTTGACTCTTAAAAAGAACGACAAAATTGAATTATGCATAGATTCCGTTACGTCCGAGGGCAGCGGAGTCGGCAGGTATAACGGCATGGCTGTGTTTGTAAGGAACACAGTTCCCGGTGATAAAATAGTTGCACATATTATTAAAACTTCTAAAAATTATGCCGTTGCCATAACCGATGAATTAATTGTTCCGTCGTTGTCAAGAATTGAAAGCGAATGTTCTGTTTTTCAAAAGTGCGGCGGCTGTTCTTTTTGGTCAATGACTTATGAAGAAGAGTTAAAATATAAACTTGCACGGGTTAACGATGCCGTAAAGCGAATCGGCAAAATTGATTTTTCTTGTGAAGAAATTATAGGCGCGGATAAAATAAAACATTACAGGAATAAAGCACAATATCCTGCTTTAATTGAAAACGGCAAGTTTTATGCAGGTTTTTATGCGTATAAAAGCCACAGAATTATTCCTTGCCGCTCCTGTCTTCTTCAGCCAAAGGAATTTGAAAACGGGTTAAACGCATTTGAAAAATGGGCGCTTGCAAACAGCGTTACTTCGTATGACGAAAAAACGGGTAAGGGTTTGCTTCGCCATATTTATTTCAGAAAAGCATATGTAACCGGTGAAATTATGGCTTGTGCCGTAATAAACGGAAACAGCATACCAAACAGCGAAATGCTTGTTGATTGTCTTAAATCCGAATTACCGGGACTTAAAAGTGTTGTTTTAAATATTAATAAAAGCAAAACAAACGTTATTTTGGGTAATGAAACAAAGATTTTGTGGGGCAGTGAAAAAATAACCGACGAGTTGCTGGGCAAACAATTTGTTATTTCCCCCGAAAGTTTTTATCAGGTTAATCATAATCAGTGTGAAAAACTTTATAAGATTGCTGCCGAATTTGCAAATTTAAACAAGGATGAAACATTGCTTGATTTGTATTGCGGCACAGGCACAATCGGTTTAACAATGGCGCAAAATTGCAAAAATCTTATCGGCATAGAAACTGTGCCTTCCGCTATAGAAAATGCAAAAGAAAATGCAGAATTAAACGAAATAAAAAATGCTCGCTTCATTTGTGCCGATGCTTTTGAGGGCGCAAAGCAAATTCAAAAAGAAAATATTAAAATCAACACCGTTGTTTTAGACCCTCCACGCAAGGGCTGCCAAAAAGAATTGTTTGATATTATTGAAAATCTTGAAATAAACAAAATCGTTTATGTTTCATGCGACAGCGCAACCTTGGCAAGGGATTTAAACATTTTAAATGAAAAGGGTTATAAACTTAAACGCCTTAAAGCGGTAGACCTTTTCCCTCGAACCACTCATGTGGAGTGTGTGGCTTTAATAGAAAAATAAAAAGTGTTTTCACAATAAAATCAGCTATTTGTAATAGGAAGGTTATATAATTTTATGAAACTTAAAAATGAAATTGTAACAGGAAATATAGACGGAAATGACTTTGCCATTGCAACAGGAAAATTAACCGCCAAATTTAACGGCATAATAAATAATAATAAAACAGCAGGTTATATTTTTGAACTTCTTAAAACAGAGCAAACTCTTGATTCAGTGGTTGATGCTCTTGCCGAAAAGTATGACGCTCCCAAGGATGTTTTAAAGGCAGACGCCGCAGAGTTCATTCAACAAATGGATAAACTTGGAATTTTAGATAAATAATTTTAAGGTGAATATATGAATTCCGTTAATAACGAAGTAAATTATTTGGTTCATTTGCTTGCCTGCGCTTTAAATGAAAAGCCTTGCGGTGAATATGCGGATAAAATCAATTATGATAATTTGTTTGATTTGGCAAAAAAACACCAAATTTACAATATGATTTATCCGCTTATAGAAAATAATCCTGAAATAACGGCAGAGCAAAAGGCACAATGGCATAAAATTAAAATGATGGAAACGGCTAAAATGGTTGCCGTTAATAATGAAAGAAAAGAAATTTATGCCTTGCTTTCTCAAAATAAAATAAAGCATATGCCTCTTAAAGGTTTAATTCTTAAAAATTATTATCCTAAAGAATCAATGCGCCAAATGAGCGATAATGATATTATGTATGACCCCAAAAAGCGTGAAACTCTTTTTGAAATAATGAAAAAAAGAGGGTTTAAAACAGTTGCTACGGGTGAAAACAGCGATGATTTTGTAAAGCCTCCGTATTGTACATTTGAATTTCACAGAGATTTGTTTTTTAACGAAAAAGATTTTTGCCCTAATTTTAATTATGTTTGGGGCAATGCGGCAGTAGACAGTGAAGACAAATATATGTATCACATGAGTCCTGAAGATAATTACATTTATTCGGTTTGTCATATGTATAAGCATTATTCAACGGCAGGTTGCGGCATTCGCTTTTTGGCAGATATTTATTTGATTTTGAAAAAAGAGGGCAATGTTTTAAACCGAGATTATATAGATTCAAAATTAAACGAGTTTGGCATTTTGGATTATGAAAAAAAATCAAGGGAGCTTGCTTTAAAATTATTTGATGAAAAGCCCCTTGATAACGATGATATTGCTTTACTTGAAACATATATAAATTTCGGCATATACGGAAGCGGAAAAATCAAATTGGAAAAAGATTTGAAAAAGCTTTCAACTTCAGAAAATTTTAAATCTGCAAAAAGAAAATACATTTGGAAAAGAATTTTCCCAAGTGCCAAGAAAATGAAGGCAGATTATATAACGCTTCAAAAAAAGCCATGGCTTTTACCTGCTTACTATATTTACAGATTGTTTAAAGCGCTGATAAATAAAAAAGAAACAGTTGCCGAATTAAAAAATATAAATGAAATTGAGGAAAAATAATTGTCAGTAAATAAAGACCATATAAGAAATTTTTCAATAATTGCACATATTGACCACGGTAAATCCACTTTGGCAGACAGACTTTTGGAATTAACAAGTTCTGTTGAAAAGCGTGATATGCAAGAGCAAATTCTTGATGATATGGATTTGGAACGTGAGCGTGGCATTACAATTAAGGCTCATGCCGTTAAACTTGATTATAGGGCAAAGAATGGCGAGGATTATGTTTTTAATCTTATTGATACACCTGGGCATGTAGACTTTAATTATGAGGTTTCCCGTTCATTGGCGGCTTGTGAGGGCGCAATACTTATTGTTGACGCCTCTCAGGGCGTAGAAGCGCAAACTCTTGCAAACACTTACCTTGCGCTTGACCATGATTTAGATATTTTACCGGTTATAAATAAAATTGATTTGCCTGCGGCAGACCCTGACAGAGTTGCCGAAGAGGTTGAAGAGGTTGTAGGTATTCCTTGTATGGAGGCACCTCGTGTTTCTGCTAAAACAGGTGAAAACGTGGGCGATGTGCTTGAATATATAGTGAATGAAATAAGACCTCCTGAGGATTGTGACGATAAGCCGTTAAAGGCACTTATTTTTGACTCTGTTTATGATTCTTACAGGGGCGTAATAGTTTATGTTCGTGTAATGGAAGGCAAAATCAAAGCCGGCGATACTATGCGAATGATGGCAACAGGCGCTGAATTTACTGTTGTTGAAGTTGGATATATGCGTGCTACTTCAATGGAAAAAGCAAAGGAGCTTACTTCCGGTGAGGTAGGTTATATTACCGCTTCAATTAAAACGGTGCATGACGCACATGTGGGCGATACTGTTACTACTGCCGCAAATCCTGCACAGGAAGCTTTGCCGGGTTACCGCAAGGTTAATCCCATGGTGTTCTGCGGCGTTTACCCTGCCGACGGTGCGGATTATGAAGCGTTAAGGGATGCACTTGAAAAATTACAGTTAAATGACGCTTCATTGTCTTACGAGCCGGAAACATCCGGTGCGTTGGGATTCGGATTCAGATGCGGCTTTTTGGGATTGCTTCATCTTGAAATTATTCAAGAACGTTTGGAACGTGAGTATAACCTTGATTTGGTAACAACGGTGCCAAGTGTTATTTATAAAATTCATTTAACAGACGGCACAATGGTTGAAATTGATAATCCAACCAATTATCCCGACCCGGCGTATATAGATTATTGTGAAGAGCCGTTTTGTGATGCTCATATTTATGCTCCGTCCGAATTTGTGGGCGCAATTATGGATATGTGTCAGGACAGGCGTGGAATTTTTAAAACAATGAATTATATTACTCCCGACAGGGTTGATATTAATTATGAATTGCCGCTTAATGAAATTATATATGATTTCTTTGATGCACTTAAATCACGCACAAGGGGCTACGCTTCATTTGATTATGAAATTTCAGAATACAGGCAAAGCAAACTTGTTAAGGTTGATGTTTTGTTAAACGGTGATGTTATTGATGCTCTTTCGTTTATTATTCATGCCGATAAAGCATACGGCAGAGCGAGAAAAATTGCCGAAAAGCTTAAAGAGCATATACCGCGCCATTTATTTGAAATTCCTATTCAGGTGGCAATAGGCGGCAAGGTTATTGCCCGTGAAACGGTTAAAGCGTTGCGTAAGGATGTGCTTGCAAAGTGCTATGGCGGCGACGTTACAAGAAAGAAAAAATTACTTGAAAAGCAAAAAGAGGGTAAAAAGCGTATGCGTCAATTCGGTTCTGTTGAAGTTCCGCAGGAGGCGTTTATGGCAATTCTTAAGTTATCCTCCGATGATGAATAATTTATGTATAATTTTGAAAGACTTGCAGACAATGTGCATATTGCAACAAGTGAATATCACACTTTCGGCACAGACGCTCTTTTGCTTGCCGATTTTGCAAATCCAAAAGGAAAAGATATTGCCGTTGATATGGGTACCGGGTGCGGAATTATTCCGCTTTTGTGGTTAAGAAAAGATAAACCTCAAACGGTTCATTGCCTTGACATTCAGGAAAATGCAATAAATCAGGTGCAGGAAAGTATTAAATATAACGGTTTTCAAAACCGTCTTATTCCTCATCTTTGTGATTTGCGCGAAATAAATAAGCACTTTACAGCGGAAACTTTTACTCTTGTAACAATGAATCCACCGTATAAACCGCTGAATACCGGTATTGAATCGTTAAATGAAAGTGCCAGAATAGCACGCCACGAGGTTTGCTGTAATATTGAAGACGCTGTTTCTGCCGCGGCATATCTTTTAAAATACGGAGGCAGATTTTGCCTTTGCCACCGCCCTGAAAGGCTTGTGGATACTGTTTGTACAATGCGTAAATACAGTCTTGAACCAAAGCGATTGCGTTTTGTTGTTGACAAGCAGGGGGAAGAACCTTTTTTGTTTTTAATTGAGGGCAAAAAAAATGCAAAGCCGTTTTTAAGGGTAGAACCGCTGCTTTCAATAAAAAAAGAAAACGGTAAATTTACAGATGAAATGTTAAAGGTTTACGGCTCTTATGCCGATGGGTATGATAAATGAGCGGAAAATTATATGTTGTCGGAACACCTATAGGTAATCTTTCCGATTTTTCACCACGTGCGGTAAGCACGCTTGAAACTGTTGATTTTATAGCGGCAGAGGATACCAGAGTTACTTTAAAAATACTTAATCATTTCGGAATAAAAAAAGAAATGGTAAGTTATTACGAACATAATAAGCGTGAGCGTGGGGAAATTATTTGCGCTCGTATTTTAGACGGAGAGGATTGTGCAATAGTTACAGACGCAGGTATGCCTGCAATTTCAGACCCGGGTGAAGATTTGGTTTACCTTTGTCATCATTTGGGCATTCAGGTTGTTTCCGTACCGGGACCCACTGCATTTGCCACGGCGTTGGCAATTTCGGGTATGCCTACAGGCAGGTTTACTTTTGAAGGCTTTTTAAGCGTTTCCAAAAAATCACGTTTTGAGCATCTTGATGAAATTAAGGATGAAAAAAGAACGCTTGTTTTTTATGAAGCACCTCATAAATTAGGCAATACGTTGCGTGATTTGTATAAGGCTCTGGGAAATCGAAAAATTGCTATTGTGCGTGAAATAACAAAAATTCACGAGCAGGTTATAAAAACCGATTTTAAGGAAGCCTGTGAGAAATACGGCGACAATTCTCTTAAAGGTGAAATTGTTTTAATAATTGAGGGTAAAAAAGAAGAACAGCAGGTTGAAATAACTTTGGAAGATGCTGTGGCGCAGGCAAAAAAACTTATTGATAAGGGAATGAGTATAAATTCCGCTTCAAAAGAAATTGCGGCAAAAACTCCGTTTAAAAAAGGCGATATTTATAAGGCGTTAATATGATTTGTTCAATTTGTCCAAGAAAATGCAGTGTTGACAGGGAAAAAGATTTTGGTTATTGCCACAGCCCTAACGATTTTAAAGTGGCAAGGGCTGCGCTTCATTTTTGGGAAGAGCCTTGCATAAGCGGCAAAAAAGGCAGCGGCACGGTTTTCTTCAGCGGTTGTAATTTAAAATGTGTTTATTGTCAAAATCACAGTATCAGTTTTGATGATTTCGGCAAAACAGTAAGTGAAGATGAATTAATTAAAATATTTGAAAATTTAATAAACAGCGGCGCAGAAAATATTAATTTGGTTAATCCTACTCATTATGCCGTTAGTTTGGCAAAACTTTTTAAAAAGTGGCAATGCCCTGTACCTGTAGTTTATAATTCAGGCGGTTATGAAAGTGTTGAAACTTTAAAATTGCTTAACGGAATTGTGGATATTTATTTGCCTGATTTTAAATACATAAGGCAGGACAAGGCAAAAAAATACAGCTTTGCACCCGATTATCCGCAGGTTGCGGAAAAGGCAATCGCAGAAATGCTTCGTCAGGTTCCGAAATGCGTGTTTGATGAAAACGGAATAATGAAGAAGGGCGTTATAATTCGCCATTTAATATTGCCGCAAAACACAAATTCGGCAACGGAAATAATTGATTATGTTGCAAAAAACTTCCCCGGCGCTTATTTAAGTTTAATGGCACAGTATGTGCCTGTTACTGATTTAAAAAAATATCCTGAAATTAACAGAAAAATAAGTAAAAGGGAATATGAAAAGGTGGTAAATCACGCTATTGAAATTAATTTGGAAAATGTGTTTGTTCAGCAGTTGTCTTCTGCAACTGATGAGTATATACCCAAGTTTGATTTAACAGGCGTTGAAAATATTTAAGATGAAAAGGAGATTTTAAATGAAAAAGTTTTTAAAAGAATTTAAGGAGTTTATCTCTAAAGGCAATGTGCTTGATTTGGCAGTAGGCGTTATCATAGGCGGTGCATTTTCATCTATAGTAACGGCACTTACGGATAATATTATTAAGCCTATTTTAAATTGCATAGGCGGTGCGGAAATTCAAGGTAAAATTCACTTGCTTGGTGATAATTACATAGATTACGGTGCATTTTTATCTGCAGTTGTTAATTTTTTGATTATGGCACTTATTATTTTCTGCATTGTTAAAGCAGTTAATAAGGCAATGAGCCTCGGTAAAAAGCATGAAGAGCCTGTTGAAGAGGCTCCGGCAACTAAAATCTGCCCTTATTGTAAAAGTGAAATACCGGCAGACGCAACAAAATGTGCACATTGCACATCAGATGTTGAATAAATTTTTATAAAACTTTAATTTTCAAAAGGGGTAATAATTATGTTAGTTAAAGAGTTTAAATTTGATTCGGCTACAGGCGTGTGCACTGTCAGCGGTGCAAGTTATGCACCTGATGACGGTGTGGTAAATGCTGTTGTTGTTATGCACCACGGCATGGCTGAACACAGTGAAAGGTATCGCAGCTTCTTTGAGTATTTAACTTCAAATAAAGTAGCCGTTTATATGCATGATATGGCTAATCACGGTAAATCAAACCAAAATCCCGATTTAACCGGCTACTTTGGTGAAACAGACGGTTATAAGGCATTGATTAAAGATTTTAAAACGGTGTATGATTATGCCAAAAGGGAATATCCTGAAAAAAAAATAATTATTTGCGGCCATTCAATGGGTTCATTTATTGCAAGATGTTTTGTTGCACAGTTTGCAGATGAATCCTTTGCCGGTGCAATTTTTATCGGTACCGGCGGTTCAAATTCTGCCGCAGGCGTGGGAAGAGCGTGTGCAGATATTGTTGCTAAGGCTAGAGGTTCAATTTATAAATCAAAATTTATTGATAAATTAACCTTTGGCAGTTATGGCAATCAAACGGAAAAAAGAACGGCTTTTGATTGGCTGACAAAAGATAATGAAATTGTTGATAAATATATTGCCGATGATAAATGCGGCTTCCTTTTCTCTGTTGCAGGTATGCGTGATTTAGTGGATTTAAATATTGCCTCAAACAGCAGTCAATGGTATGAAAAGGTAAGAAAAGATTTGCCGATTTTCCTTATTGCCGGAGAAAAAGACCCGGTTGGTGCTTACGGCAAGGGCATTAATGAAATTAACGATAGGCTTGCCGCTTCCGGTCATACAAAAGTTACAATGAAACTTTATGAAAACGACAGACATGAAATTCTTAATGAAAATGATAAGGATGTTGTTTATTCCGATATTTTAAATTGGATAAATACAGAAGTTTTGGGGGACTGAAAATGTTATTTAAACCTGAATACGATGAAAACGGAAAAAAGATTCTTTGCGAAATGAATGGCGTAAATTCTGAAATGCTTATGGATATTTATGTTAAAAAATTGCAAAAAGGGGAAGAACTTGTTATTGAAGAAGATAATAATGAGTGTGCAGTTCTTCTTCTTGCAGGTTGTGTTAATTTTAAGGTTGCAAATGTAATTAATGAAACTTGCACAAGAAAGAATCCTTTTGAGAAAAAACCTTATGCAATTCATTTTTCAAAAGGTACAAAAGCAGTTGTTACAGCTGTTGAAAACAGTGAGGTTTTGGTTCAGCAAACAGATAATGAAAAAACTTGGGAACCTGTTTTTTACAATCCTGAAAATTGCCTTTACCAGGAATTCGGTAAAGGTCAGTGGGGAGGCGCAGGCCACAGAATAGTTTCTACTATGTTTGATCTTGATAATGCACCTTATTCAAATATGGTAATGGGTGAAGTGTTTAATCAGCCGGGTAAATGGTCTTCTTATCCGCCGCATCATCATCCGCAGCCTGAACTTTATTATTATCAATTTGACCGCCCCGAAGGCTTTGGCGCAGGTTTTGAAGGCAATACCCCTTATAAAACAGAAAACGGTACATGCCTTTGTATAAGAGGAGGCAATGCTCATCAGCAGGTTACTGCTCCCGGCTATGAGATGTATTATGTTTGGCTTATTCGCCACTTAGACGGGGACCCTTGGGATAAAACAAGAATTTATGTTCCTGAATATGAATGGCTTGCAAATGCAGACTAAAGGCGTTCTTATTAAGAATTTAAGCGAATTGAAAAAGGTTTCTTATTTTAAGAAACCTTTTCTTTGCTGTTCGGGCAGTTTTAAAAAAACAGCAGCGTTTGAATATCTTATAAATAATTTTGATTTAACTGTTTGGGATAAGGTTCGTCCTAATCCTCGATTTGAAGATATGGCTGAGGCAGCTGATTTATTCCGCAAAAGCGGCTGTGATTTTATTATCGGCGCAGGAGGCGGCTCGGTTCTTGACTCTGCAAAAATGATAAAGCTTCTTGTAACAAATAATGCAAAAACAGCATTAAGCGAACCTATGAAGGATAATGAAATTAAATTTTTTGCAATTCCCACAACATCCGGCACCGGTTCGGAAGCAACACGTTATTCTATTTTTTATGTTAATGAAAACGAAAAACATTCAATTACTCACAGTGGATTTTTACCTGATTTTGTTTTGCTTGATTCTTCGTTTTTAAAAACAGTTCCGCCTTATCAAAGGCGTTGCACGGCAATGGACGCCCTTTGCCACAGTATTGAAAGTTATTGGAATGTTAAAAGCACTGAAGAAAGCAAGGCGATTGCGGCAAAAGCAATAAAACTTTTTGTGGATAATAAAGACGGATATATTAATAATACAGACAGCGGTAATAAAGGAATGATGATGGCATCCTATTATGCAGGTAAGGCTATTGATATAACTTCAACCACTTCCGCTCATGCAATGTGCTATAACATTACTGTTAATTGCCACACGGCACACGGTCATTCCGTAAGCGTTAATTTAAAAGAAATATGGAAGTATATGAATATTCATAATGATAAAATTAACGATTCACGTGGCAGAGAATATGTTTTAAAAACTCTTGATGAATTGGGTGTTATGCTTGGCGGTAAAAATTCAAATGACGGTGCCGAAATATTTGAAAACCTTGTAAATGAATTTGAACTTTATACTCCCGTTGCAGATGAAACACTTGTAAACGGTTTTGCACAAAGTGTTAACCCTGCCAGATTGCTTAATAATCCTACTGTGCTTAATTCGGATGATGTGCTGAAAATATACAGAAAAGTGTTTGGATTTAATAATGAATAAAAGTAAATTTTCAAAGTCGATAGCGTTTGTTCCGTTGGCAATGCTTTGTTGCTTTTTATGGGGCTCTGCTTTTCCAACCGTAAAAGCAGGCTATGCACTGTTTAATATAGGTGCTGATGACAGTTTTTCTCAAATTCTTTTTGCCGGCGTTCGCTTTGCTTTGGCAGGAATTTTGGTGCTTGTTATCGGCTGCTTAATGTCAAAAAAATTATTGCTTCCCAAAAACAAAACCCAAATAGGACATATTGCCGTGCTGGGATTGTTTCAAACGGTTTTGCAATACATAATGTTTTATATCGGTTTGGCACATACAAGCGGCGTAAAATCAAGTATACTTGTTGCTGTAAATGTGTTTATGTCACTTATTATATCGGCACTTGTTTTTAAAATGGAAAAACTAACCTTTCAAAAAACAGCCGGTGTTGTGTTGGGATTTGCAGGTGTTGTAATTATTAATTTAACTTCCGCATCATCGCTGGGCGGATTCTCGATTAAAGGCGAGGGAGCTATTTTGCTGTCTGCTTTTGCATATTCCGTTTCAAGTGTGTTAATTAAAAAATATTCTCAAACAGACAATCCTGTTATGCTTTCCGGTTGGCAATTTTTTGCAGGCGGAGTGTTTATGATTGTTTTCGGTTTAATTGCCGGTGGAAAATTTATTGTAGAACCGTCTGAAACGGCAAAATCCCTTTTGATTTTATTTTACCTTGCTTTTATTTCAGCTGTGGCTTATACCGTTTGGGGCATTTTGTTAAAGTATAATCCCGTTTCAAATGTGGCGGTTATGGGCTTTATGAATCCTGTTTTCGGCGTTCTGCTTTCTGCTGCTATTTTAGGTGAAACGGCAGAGGCATTTAGCTTTAAAAACTTGATTTCTCTTCTTCTTGTTTGTGTGGGTATATTTATTGTTAATAAAGATTTTCGTAAAAAAACGTAAAAAAACAGCCTTGTTTATTAACAAGGCTGTTTTTTATTTTATTTCATATATGTTGTTAAATACAGCTGTCATTTTTTTACTTATTTCCAAATCTGTGTGTAATGAACCGAAGTACCAATGGTAATAATCAATATCTTTTGTTAATATTTGCAAATATGTGTTTAAAGACGAAATATTAACATATTGGTTTGTATGCAGTTTTAAAAAGTCTTTCGCAATGGCAGGTGCTTCGTATGTTAATATGTAGTTAACAGACTTTTCGGCAGCGTCCAAGTTGTCTTCTGCATTTTTAATTTCTTCTTCATTCGGCATTTCTTCTTTCCACCATGAAACGCCTTCTTCACGCATATCTCTGTCTTCGCTTTCTCCGCCGCCCATAACAAAAAATGATTTATTTTCAAAGGTGAAAATTTCTCCACGCATAAGATGAAAAATATTGTTTGCTATTTTGTGTGCGTTTCCGCCCTTCCAGCGATAAGGTGTATAACTGTTTAAAATGTCAAAATTTTCGTGTGCACCGTCTAAAAAGCAAATTGTATATTTTTTGCTTTTTAATATTTCCAAATTTTTCTTTTCTTTTTCGTCTTTCGGGTTCCAAATAAATCCAAAATCGCCGCATATTATTAAAATATCTTTCTCGCCCAATTTTTTTAATTTTGGGTTTTTAAAAAAGGAAATATCTCCGTGGGTATCACCGGTAATATAAATCATAATTTCACCTAAAAAAATTAAATTACATCTTTTAAAAATAAAATAAAAATGTTAGAATATAAGCACTTAAAAATTTGCTTTACAATATAATATATTTTATTTAATTGGGTGTCAAGAGTATGAGAAAAACCGTTTCAATATTTTTATCTTTTTTAATTTTAATATCATCTTTTACGTTTGCTTTTTCGGCAAACGCCGCAACTTATACGCCGGATGCGGAACTTTATTCAAAAGCGTATATGCTTATTAATTTGGATGATGAAACATATCCTGTTGTGGCAGAAAAAAATGCAGACGAAAAAATGTATCCTGCATCATTAACAAAAATAGTTACCGCTATGGTAACGCTTAATAATGTTTCCGATTTATCTGCTCAAACAGAAGTTTCTTCAAGTGCCATAGATGTTCTTGCAGGTTCAGGCGCACAGGTGGCAGGACTAAAAAAAGGCGATGTTTTAACTATTGAGCAGTTGCTTTATCTTACAATGGTGCATTCTGCCTGTGATGCAACAGAAGTTTTGGCGGAATATGTGGGCAAAACACGTTCAGGTTTTGTTGATATGATGAATGATTATGCCCAGTCTTTAGGATGTATGAATACGCATTTTGAAAATCCTGACGGATTGCACAGCGAAAATCATTACACAACAGCGTCGGATATGGCAACAATAGCGCTTGACGCCATTCAAAACGAAACTTTTATGAAAATGGCAACTACCGTTCAGTATGAATATAACGGAATGAATTATTACCACACTAATTTAATGCTTCGTTCCGGTTATGTTTCGTATTATTATAAATATGCCCAGGGTATTAAAACAGGTTCAACTGAAGAAGCCGGTTATTGCGTAATAACTAAAGCAAGTAAAGACGGTTATAATTATCTTGCCGTGGTTATGGGTGCTCCGGTTATTGATTACAACAAAGACGGATATAAAGAAAAATGTTCTTTTATCGACGCCGCAACACTTTTTAATTGGGCATTTAACAGCTTGAAATATTCAACTTTGGCTGAAAAAAATGAAATACTTGATGAAATTCCGGTTAAAAACGGTAAAGACACCGATTCCGTTCAGCTTGTTGCTAAAACAGATGTAACCGTTATTGTGCCTACAAGTCTTGATAAATCGGCAATTATTGTTGAGTCGGTTGATAAACCTGCCGAAATTTCCGCACCGGTTGAACAAGGCGATTATGTTTGCAAGGCAAATATAATTTACGGTGACGAGGTTATAGCCACGGTGGATTTGGTGGCAGCCAATACAGTTGAACTTTCAACGTTTTTAAAAGTAATAAATGCAATTAAGCATTTCTTTTCTTTAACGGTGGTTAAAATTATTTTTGTTGCCGCTGTTTTGTTTGTTTTGGTTTATATTTTACTTGTTATTAACAATTATAAAAAGAAAAAAGAGCGTAAAAAGCGCCGAGAACAGGCATATTATGACGATGAAAACAGCGATAATCAGTGATTTTTTATGATATATGACAAAAAAATTAATTCTTTATGAAAAAATCTTGATTTTTATTGACTAATTATGTTCCTCTGTGTATAATTATCACAAAGGGAAAGAGGGGACAATATTATGAAAGAAAAATCAGAACTTGCGTTAAGATTAAAAAAATTAAGGCGTGAAAAGGGCGTAACTTCTGCTGAGGTGGCTGAGGCTATCGGCGTTAAGGGAGCAACTTACAGAAGATACGAAATCGACACAAATCCAAAAGGTGTTACTTTTATTAAACTTGCGGAATACTTTGGCGTTTCTGTTGATTACCTTATTGGTAATACTACAGAGGAAGATGAGTTGAAAGTTGCTTGCGGTAACAATTCGGATAATGACGGTAACAAACTTTCAAATTTTGAATTGCTTATTTTAAACAGAGTACGTTCACTGGATGAAGTTCAACTTGCGGCGTTGCTTCAGTATCTTAACGAACTTTAATGATTGGAAAAACGGCTTAGGTTTTAAAACCTAAGCCGTTTTTTTATTTTGTTTAACAGTCTGACTTGATTTCGACTGCTTATTTACTTTTCTTTTCAAGTTTTTCTTTTTTCAGTGTTTTTTGGTATTCTTTGGTGTCTTTAGCCAAAACGCCTGACAGGGCAATTAAACTTATTAGGTTAGGTATTGCCATCAAACCGTTTGCTATGTCTGAGAATGACCAAACAATGTCTAATGCTGCTGTAGCACCTACGAATGTAAGTATTGAAAATATAACTCTGTATATATAACAAATAATCGGTTTACCAAATAAAAATTCAAGTGCTTTTTCACCGTTGTATTCCCAACCCAAAATGGTTGAAAATGCAAACAATATAATACCTACGGTAACAAATACTGCGCCTGCTTGGCCAAGGGCTGTTTCAAATGCCGCAATAGTTAATGCAGCGCCTTCAAAAAGTTTTCCGTCGCCGTCTGTTTGACCTAACATGCCGCTTGATGCTATTGCAAGCCCTGTTATTGTGCAAACAATAATTGTATCTATAAATGTGCCGCACATGTTAATGTAGCCTTGTTTAACGTGGTTATCGGATGTGGCAGAAGCTGCCGTAATTGCAGCGCTTCCCAATCCGGCTTCGTTTGAAAATACGCCACGTGCAATTCCGTATCGCATGGAACTCATAACAGAAGCGGTTATTGTGCCTACAAGTCCGCCGGCTACAGGTTTAAATCCAAATGCCATTGAAAAAATATTTGCAATTCCGTCAGGCAAATTTTTGCCGTTAATAATAACAACCGTTAAACCGGTAATTATGTAAAATATAGCCATAAACGGCACAAGAACAGTTGAAACTTTTGAAATAGACTGAATACCGCCTATAACAACTATTCCTACCATAACAGCCAAAATAATGCCAATAATCCATTTTGGAATTTGAAATGTTGAATATACTGCACCTGCAATAGAATTAGCTTGTGAAGCGTTACCTATTCCAAATGATGCCAGTAATGTAAATATTGCAAATAAAACGGCAAGAAATTTTCCTAATTTTTTGTTTTTTAATCCGTTTTTAAGCGTGTACATAGGTCCGCCGCACATTTCACCTTTTGCATTTATTTCACGGTATTTGCCGGCAAGGGCGCATTCCGCATATTTTGTGGAAATACCGAAAGCGGCAGAAATCCACATCCAAACAAGAGCACCGGGTCCGCCCATAACCATTGCTGTGGCAACGCCAACAATGTTGCCTGTGCCTACTGTAGAGGCAAGGGCTGTCATAAGTGCCGAAAACGGAGATATATCGCCTGTGCCTTCTGTTTTTTTTCTTGATTCTTTGCTGAAAAGTCTTTTAAGTGAAGAACCTAAATTGCGCCAAGGTAAAAAGTTAAGTTTAATTGTAAGAAAAATACCTGTTCCTACAAGAAAAACCAACATAACAGGTCCCCACACAAAATTACTTATTGAGTCTATTATTGATTTTAACGTTTCCATTAATCACCCTCCAAGTTATATAGTTTGTGTGCATTTACATTTGTAATATTTAAAATTTCTTGTGCGTCCATACTCAAAACTTCACCTATTCTTGCCGCAATGTGTGGAATCAGGGAAGAGTCGTTACGCTTGCCCCGGCAAGGCTCGGGGGCAAGGTACGGGCAGTCTGTTTCAAGCACAAGCCTTTCAATTGGAATTGATTTAACAACTTCCAAACTTTTGCGTGCGTTTTTAAATGTAGCAACGCCGTTTAAACCGATATACATGCCCATTTTAATTATTTCTTCAGCCATTTGTGCCGAGCCTGAAAAGCAGTGAACAACACCTTTTGGCTTTTCTGCTTTCAAAATTTCCAATGTATCGCCGTGAGCGTCTCTGTCGTGAACTATAACAGGCATATCAAGCTTTTTTGCAAGCTGTATTTGACGAATAAAAAAGTCTTTTTGAACTTCTTTAGATGAGTCCATCCAATAATAGTCAAGTCCTATTTCGCCTATGGCAACGCATTTTTTGTGGCTTGCATATTTTTCAATTATATTAATGTCGTTAACGGTTACACCGTTTAAATTTTCAGGATGAAATCCTGCGGCAAAATAAATATAATCATATTTTTCGGCAAGATTTTTATTAAATTCCGTTGATTTAATATCACAGCCGCAGGTTACAACGTTTGAAACACCGCAGCTTTTAAGTGAATTTAAAAGTTCATCACGGTCGCTGTTAAATTTTTCGTCATCATAGTGGCTGTGTGTGTCAAAAATATTATTCATATTATCTAAGCTGTGTGCCCGGCTCAATACCGTCTACAAACAATACTTTTACGTCGCCGTCTGTCGTGTCGCCGGCAAGAAGCATGCCGTTACTCATTTCACCGCAAAGTTTTGCCGGTTTAAGGTTTGCAACAATAACAACAGATTTGCCTATTAAATCTTCAGGTTTGTACCAAGGTGCAATTCCCGAAACGATTTGTCTTAAATCTTTTGTGCCGTCATTAACCTGTAATTTTAATAATTTTTTTGCTTTTTTAATTGGTTCGCATTCAACAATTTTTGCAACACGCAATTCAACTTTTGCAAAATCGTCAAATTTAATTTCTGCCAAGCCTTCAATTTCTTTCTTTTCTTCTTTTGCCTGTGCTTTTTCCATTTGCTTTTGAATTAAAGCGTTAAGCTCGTCGATTTCCTTTTCAACATCAATTCTTGGGAAAAGGGCAGGTCCTTTTTTAACAGTAACATCTGCCGGAAGAACGCCGATTTTACCTGCGTTTTCATATGTTATAATGTCTTGGCTTGCGCCTATTTGTTCCCAAACTTTTGGCATTGTTGTTGGCATAAAGCATGAAAGAAGAGTTGTGCTTACACGAATTGCTTCCAAAAGATTATATAAAACAGTTGCCAAACGTGCTTTTTTGCTTTCGTCTTTGCCTAAAATCCAAGGTGTTGTTTCGTCAATATATTTATTTGCTCTTGAAATAACTTTAAATATTTCTGCAAGTGCATTGTTAAGTTGTGTTTCATCAATAAAATAATCTGTTTTAGCTCTTAAGCCTGTTACCATATTAAGAAGTTCATTGTCAATTTCTTCAGCTTCTCTTTCAACAGGTAAAGTGCCGCCAAAATATTTTTCAACCATTGCAACGGTTCTTGAAACAAGGTTGCCTAAATCGTTTGCTAAATCAGAGTTGATTCTGTTAATCATAATTTCATTAGAGAAAGAACTGTCTGCACCAAGTGCCATTTCCCTTAAAATATGGTATCTTATCGCATCACAGCCGTATCTTTCACCTAAAACAAACGGGTCAACAACATTGCCTATGGATTTACTCATTTTTTGACCGTTAAATGTAATCCAGCCGTGAACTGCAAGGTGCTTAGGTAACGGTAAGTCAAGTGCCATAAGCATTGCAGGCCAAATAATAGCGTGAAAACGCATAATGTCTTTTGCAACCATATGAACATCGGCAGGCCAAAATTTGTCGTAATCGTTATATGCATTGTTTTTGTAACCAAGTGCGGTAATATAGTTTGAAAGTGCGTCAATCCAAACATAAACTACGTGTTTTTCATCAAATGTTACGGGAATACCCCATGTAAATGATGTTCTTGATACGCAAAGGTCTTCAAGACCCGGTTTAATAAAGTTATTAACAAGTTCAACAGCTCTTGTTTTCGGCTGTAAATAATCTGTTTCTGTTAATAATTTTTCAATTCTGTCTGCAAAAGGAGCCATTTTGAAAAAGTATGCTTCTTCCGAAGCTTCTACAACTTCTCTGCCGCAGTCAGGGCATTTGCCGTCAACAAGCTGACTGTCTGTCCAAAAGCTTTCGCAAGGAGTACAGTATTTTCCTGTGTACTTTCCTTTGTAAATATATCCTTTGTCATAAAGTTCTTTAAATATTTTTTGAACCGCTTCTACGTGGTAATCATCAGTTGTTCTGATATATCTGTCATAGCTGATATTCATATATTCCCAAAGCTTTTTGAAAACGGCAACTACTTCGTCAACATATTCTTTTGGGGTAATGCCTTTTTCAGCGGCTTTTTGCTCAATTTTAAGGCCGTGCTCGTCTGTTCCTGTTAAGAACATAACTTCTTTACCCTGCAATCTTTTATACCTTGCTATTGAATCACATGCAACGGTTGTGTAGCAATGACCTATGTGTGGGTTGCCTGATGGGTAATAAATCGGTGTTGTAATATAAAACTTTTCTTTTTGTTCCATAATTTTTACATACCTTTCTGCCTTTGCCGTGTTTTACGTCGGCAAACGGCTGTTATTTATCAGTTAAGATAAAAATCTGTTTTTACATTTGTTTCAGTAATCGTTTCCGTTGCCTCACCTGTGGCAAGATTAATTCCAACGGAAGCGTATTTTACATTATTTTTGTAAATTGCAAAATAATTTATTCCGTTTTCTTCAACCGTGCTGTTAACAGTGTATGATTTTCCATAACGCTCTTGAAGTAAATCCATGGCATCGTTAACCGTAAGAGGCAATGCTATATTGTTTTGGTTGTTTTCACTGCTGCTTTTTATGCTTTCGGTTGTTGTTTGTAAAACGGTTGTATTTTCGGTTGTTTCGCTGTCGCTTTTTGTTGTGGAAGAAATTGTTGTTTGATTACTTTGCGTTTCTTTGTTGCTTTCTTTTGTGCCGCCGTAAATAACAAAGGCAACAACGGCAATTATTATAACTGCCGCAACAATTAAAAAAGTTATTTTTTTATTTTTCATGGTATTAAAGTAATGATGCAGCGCCTCTGTCAAGCATAAGCGTAACGTCTGTGTGGAATTGTAAAACAGAAGCAGGGCATTGCGGTGTAACATTACCGTCAATAAGCTGTTTAATTGCTTTTGCTTTGTTTTCGCCAAGGGCTATAATAAGAATTTTTTTAGCTTGCATAATTGAGCCTATACCCATTGTTACCGCTTGAGTAGGCACTTCGTCAATAGATTCAAAGAAGCGGCTGTTGTCTTTAACAGTGCTCTCTTTAAGTTTAACAACGTGGCTCCAACGCTGAAAACAATCGCTTGGTTCGTTAAATGCAATATGACCGTTTGAGCCTATGCCTAAAAGCTGAATGTCAATTCCGCCGGCTGCTTTAATTTTCTTTTCGTATGCTTCACATTCAGCGTCCAAATCTTCTGCATTACCGTTAAGGAAGTTAATGTTTTCTTCCGGAATATTAATATGGTCAAAAAGATTTTCATGCATAAATGTGTGGTAAGAGTTTTTGTCTTTAACATCAAGATTAACATATTCGTCAAGGTTAAATGTTGTTACGTTTGAAAAATCAACAACGCCCTTTTTGCAAAGGTCAATCATTTGTTTGTACGGTTTAAGCGGTGTAGAGCCGGTAGCAAGACCCAAAACAGAATCAGGTTTTTGTAAAACCTGGCCGCACATATAGTTGCCTGCCGCAATTCCGATTTGTTCTTCGGTATCATAAATAAGTACGTTCATAGTATATCTCCTCTGATTACATTAATTTTTTATAATAAAAATACTTTAAATATTATAAACCAATTATTGTGCCTGTCAAATATTTTTTTTAATTGCTATTTTCTGTCTGCGTTAATAAATGAAACTCTGCCGGAACCCGGGTGAAATTGCACTCCGGTAACGCCTTTTGCCTGTGCATAGTAGTTTGATTCATAAAACAGGGGAGAGTAGCAGTAACTTTCCGCAAGCTGTGCTTCGCATTCTCCGCAGGCATTAACAAGGTCTGCTGCATCGGCTGAATTTGCTTCGTTTAATTTTTCGTTAAAATCATCGGCATTAAATCCTGTTGTGTTTGTTTGGCTGAAATTGTTTAAAAATGCAACAGGGCTTGACGATGTTGCTTCGTACGGGTAAACCGCTATGTCATATTCTCCCGACGCAACTTTTGATTTCAGTTCCGCTTCGGTCATGGTTTCAAGTTTAATTGTTGTTTTAACCTTATTATCGTTAACATTTGAAACGCTGCCGATGCTGCTTTGAATTCCCTGCAAAATTTTCTTTGTTGCGTCTTCCATTGTGTTCGGCGCAATAACAGTTAATTCAATGTTGTAAATTTTTTCTTCACTAATTGCTTTTTTCCACAGGTTAACAGCTTGGCTTTCGTCTTTTTGCGGGGTAATTGTTTGGCACTGCTCTGTATAACTTTTTCCGTTTGCCGTGCATGACGGCGGTATAAATCCCTTTGCTTTTGTTAAGTAAGGAAATTTATCGTAATCAAGCTCCGATGTTGAAATGCAAATTGCCTCCCGTGCTTTATCATTTGCAAAAATTCCGTTATTTCCGTTAATTGTAAGCGCCCATGTTATTTCGCTGTACGGCACAAGGGTTACACCGCTTTTTTCACCTATGTTTGTTACTTCATAGCCTCTTAAATATGCGGCGTCGTAATATCCGCTGAGTACCTGCGGTGCCAATTCATCTGTAGGTTCAACGATTTTAAGGGTTAAGTTGTATGCTTTTGCAGGTGTTG
Source organism: uncultured Oscillospiraceae bacterium (assembly GCA_900555015.1). Taxonomy (GTDB): domain Bacteria; phylum Bacillota; class Clostridia; order Oscillospirales; family Acutalibacteraceae; genus Eubacterium_R. The sequence continues at coordinate 37,703 of USJL01000007.1, read as the reverse complement.
GTCCTTCGTATGACGAATTGTTTTTTAATATGTAAGATGCTTCAAGCTGGTTTGTAACAATAAATTGACCGTTAAACATGGTGTACATAAGGTCTAAACCGTATCTTCCGTTTGTGCTGTTAAAAAATTCTTCGTTGCAAGGCATTGCCACTGCCGTTGATAATGTTTGCAAAAATTCATCATTTGCCGATGAAAGTGTTATTTCAAGCGTATAATTATCAATAGCCTTTACGCCCAAACTTTCTGTACTTGCCGCTCCGCTGTTTATTTCTTTTGCGTTTTCTATGCAGGAAACAGTTGAGTACAACGGGCTTTCCGTGTTGGGGTCAACAGCACGCCTAAGTGCAAAAACAAAGTCGTTTGCCGTGATTTCCGGATTATAATTTTCTCCCATTTTTTCTTTTACGGATTTAAAAATGTACCAATGCAATCCTTTTTGCAAATGGAATGTATACTTTAATCCGCTGTCTTCCACATCCCATTTTGTTGCACAGCCCGGTGTAATATTGCCGCTGTCATCGCTTCGTACAAGACCTTCAAAGCAGTTTTCCGCAATTAAAAATTCATCTGTTGTAGATGCAATTTGAGGGTCGTAGCTGTTTATGTTTCCGCTGAAAGGGTAAATTAAATCAATATTGCTTTCTTTACTGCTGCATCCGCTGAAAATTACGGCTGTAAGCAGCATGCAAAGTAAAACAGAAATAACTTTTTTAAATTTCATTATGGCTCACCTGTATTTTTAATTATAATATTATAACAGATTATATTGTGTTTGCAAATAGATTTTTGAAATAGGCGTAATTTTATAATATTTTTTGTTTTGCACATTTTGTTTAAAGGTGGTACTTATACTCTCGTTTTTGACAAATTTTGTAAAATATATTAAAACGCACGGGGCAGTGTAACAAAAACTTTTTGTATAATTTGCTAAAACTTAAAAATTTTTATTGACATCTTATTATAAAGTGATTATTATATACCCACATTTAAAATGGAATTTTATGCGTGTGATGATTTATTTCAACTACATACGAAACTGAAAATCAGCGATTTTCGTGTCGGTGCAATAATCCATTTTTCAGTAAATCTTTAAGAAACGGAGTGATTACCGATATGGTAAATGTGAAGGATGTACAAATGGGTACAACTACACGCAAAAGCTTTGCTAAAATCAATGAGGTTATGCAAATGCCAAACCTTATTGAAGTGCAAAAACAATCTTACCAGTGGTTCCTTGATGAAGGTCTTGAAGAGGTTTTTCACGACATCGGCTCTATAACCGATTACTCTGGAAATCTTGTTCTTGATTTTATTGATTACACCATGGATGAAAAGCCAAAGTACTCTATTGCTCAGTGTAAAGCAAGGGACGTTACTTATGCAAAACCTTTAAAGGTTAGGGCTCGTCTTCAAAATAAAGAAACAGGCGAAGTTAAAGAAAATGTTATTTATATGGGCGATTTTCCGTTGATGACAGACGCAGGCACATTCGTTATTAACGGCGCAGAAAGATGTATTGTTTCTCAGCTTGTTCGTTCTCCCGGTGTTTATTATCATATGGAACACGATAAAACAGGTAAAGAACTTTTTACAAACACTGTTATTCCTAACAGAGGCGCTTGGCTTGAATACGAAACAGACGCCAACGATTTGTTTTATGTTCGTATAGATAAAAACAGAAAGATTTTCATTACCACCTTCCTTCGTGCGTTAGGCCTTGGCAGTGATGATGAAATTCGTGAATTTTTCGGCAACGATGAAAGAATCGAAGCTACTATAGAAAAGGATACAACAAAGAATCAGGAAGAGGCATTGCTTGAGGTTTACAAAAAACTTCGTCCCGGCGAACCTCCTACACTTGATACTGCACAGGCTCATTTGGACGGTCTTTTCTTTGACGCTCACAGATATGACCTTTCCCGTGTAGGACGTTATAAATATAATAAAAAGCTTGCTATAAGCGACCGTCTTACAGGCAGAAAGTTAACTCAGCCGATTATTTCACCTATGGGTGAATTCCTTGCAGATGCAGGCGAAGTTATTTCAGCTGAAAAAGCACTTGAAATTGAAAATGCCGGCGTTATGAACGCATTTATTGATGTTGACGGCAGAGAAATCAAAATTGTATCAAACGGTATGGTTGATATTTACAAATATGTTGATTTTGATTGTAAGCCGCTTGGTATTCACGAAAAGGTTTCTTACCGTGCACTTGCAGAGATTTTGGAAAAATGCGGCGATGATGAAGAAATGCTTAAAGAAGAGATTAAACTTCATCAAGATGACCTTGTTCCAAAGCACATTGTTACAGATGATATTTTTGCAACTGTTTCATACCTTATTAACCTTGCATTTGATGTTGGCACAACAGATGATATTGACCATTTGGGCAACCGTCGTATTCGTGCAGTCGGCGAACTTCTTCAAAATCAGTTCCGTATCGGCTTTACCCGTATGGAAAGAGTTATCCGTGAAAGAATGACTCTTCAGGTTCAGGATGACGAAGAATCAATCACTCCGCAAGCTCTTATTAATATTCGTCCGGTAGTTGCGGCAATTAAAGAATTTTTCGGTTCATCACCGCTTTCACAGTTTATGGACCAAAATAACCCGCTTGCAGAACTTACTCATAAAAGACGTCTTTCCGCACTTGGTCCCGGCGGTCTTTCAAGAGACCGTGCCGGATTTGAGGTTCGTGACGTTCACTATACCCACTATGGCCGTATGTGTCCTATTGAAACTCCCGAAGGTCCTAACATCGGTCTTATCTCTTACCTTGCTTGCTACAGCCGCCTTAACGAATACGGCTTTATTGAAGCTCCTTACCGTAAGGTTGACAAAGAAACAGGCGTAGTTACATCCGAAGTTGTTTATATGACTGCAGATGTGGAAGATAATTATGTTGTTGCTCAGGCAAACGAACCCCTTGATGAAAACGGCAGATTTGCAAATAAGCGTGTTACATGCCGTCATAGAGATGAGTTCATTACTTGCGAACCTGAAAAGGTTGATTATATGGACGTTTCACCTAAGATGGTTGTTTCAGTTGCTACAGCAATGATTCCTTTCCTTGAAAACGATGATGCGAACCGTGCTCTTATGGGTGCTAACATGCAGCGTCAGGCAGTTCCGCTTCTTAAAACACAGGCTCCGGTCGTAGGAACCGGTATGGAATATAAAGCAGCATACGACTCAGGTGTTGTTGTTATTGCAAAACGTGGCGGTACGGTAACGGCTGTAGATGCAGATTCTATTGAAATTACCGTAAGCACAGGCGACGTTGACAGGTATGAACTTGTTAAGTTCAGCGGTTCAAACCAAGGTACTTGCATTAATCAGCGTCCTATAGTTTCACTTCATCAAAAGGTTGAAGACGGTCAGGTAATTGCCGACGGTCCTGCAACCTGCAACGGTGAAATTTCACTTGGTAAAAACGCTCTTATCGGATTTATGACTTGGGAAGGTTATAACTACGAAGACGCTGTTCTTATTAACGAAAAAATGGTTCGTGATGATGTTTATACTTCAATTCATATTGAAGAACATGAAGTAGAAGCAAGAGATACAAAACTCGGACCTGAAGAAATAACAAGAGATATTCCAAATGTTGGTGAGGATGCTCTTAAAGACCTTGATGAAGACGGTATTATTCGTGTGGGCGCAGAAGTTCACAGCGGTGATATTCTTGTTGGTAAGGTTACACCTAAGGGCGAAACCGAGCTTACAGCTGAAGAAAGACTTCTTCGTGCTATTTTCGGTGAAAAAGCAAGGGAAGTAAGAGATACTTCAATGCGTGTTCCTCACGGTGAATACGGCATTGTTGTTGATGTTAAGGTATTTACCCGTGCAAACAGCGATGAGCTTAACCCGGGTGTTAATAAAGTTGTAAGAGTTTATATTGCTCAAAAGAGAAAAATTCAAGTCGGCGATAAAATGGCAGGTCGTCACGGTAACAAGGGTGTTGTTTCAAGGGTTCTTCCTCAGGAAGATATGCCGTTCCTTCCGGACGGTCGTCCTTTGGATATTGTTCTTAACCCGTTGGGCGTACCTTCACGTATGAATATCGGTCAGGTACTTGAAGTTCATCTCGGTTATGCCGCAATGGCACTCGGTTGGAAAATGTGCACACCTGTATTTGACGGCGCACATGAAGATGATATTCGTGAATGTCTTAAACTTGCAGGCTTGTCCGAAGACGGTAAAACTGTTTTAACAGATGGCAGAACCGGTGAAAAATTTGATAATCCTATTACAGTAGGTTATATGTATTATCTTAAACTTCACCATCTTGTTGATGATAAAATCCACGCTCGTTCAACAGGTCCTTACAGCCTTGTTACTCAACAGCCTCTCGGCGGTAAAGCACAGTTCGGCGGTCAGCGTTTCGGTGAAATGGAAGTTTGGGCACTTGAAGCTTACGGTGCAGCTTACACACTTCAGGAAATCATAACCGTTAAGTCGGATGACGTTGTAGGCCGTGTTAAAACTTACGAAGCAATCGTTAAGGGCGAAAATATTCCTAATTCCGGCACACCGGAATCATTTAAGGTATTGTTTAAAGAACTTCAGGCTCTTGGCCTTGATACCCGTCTTTATGATAAGAACGGCAACGAAGTTGAACTTAAACAGGATCTTGATGACGGCACAGGTATTCAGCCGCTTGATGATAACGCATTTACCGAGGTAAATGATTTTGACGGAGCAAGCGAAGGCTTCTCAATCGAAAATGCCGAAGGTGAAGGCGAGGAAGCAGGTCAGCCTGATTTGTTCGGAGATTTATTTGCAGACGCAGATTCAGACGATGAATAATCGGCAGACTGATTAACCAATGATACATTATATATAAAGGAGTGCTTCCACATGGAAAATGAAAACGAATTCAGTTCAATAAAAATTGGTCTTGCCTCACCGGAACAAATCCGTTCATGGTCTTACGGTGAAGTTACAAAGCCGGAAACTATAAATTACAGAACTCTTAAACCTGAAAGAGACGGTCTTTTCTGCGAAAGAATTTTTGGACCTATGAAGGACTGGGAATGTCATTGCGGAAAATATAAAAGAGTTCGTTATAAGGGCAAAGTGTGCGAACGCTGCGGAGTTGAAATTACCCGTTCAAAGGTTCGTCGTGAACGTATGGGTCATATCGAGCTTGCAGCACCTGTTTCTCACATTTGGTATTTCAAGGGCATCCCAAGTCGCTTGGGTCTTGTTCTTGATATAAGCCCAAGGTATCTTGAAAAGGTTCTTTACTTTGCACTTTACATTGTAACGGACCCGGGCGATACCCCGCTTGAAAAAATGCAAATTCTTAATGAAAAAGAATATGCAGAAATGCGTGAAAGATATGAAGATGATTTTGAAGCAGGCATGGGTGCCGAAGCAATCAAAAAGCTTCTTCAGGATATTGATGTTGAAAAACTTCGTGATGAACTTACAGAAGAACTTGACGGCGCAACAGGTCAAAAAAGAGTAAGACTTCTTAAAAGACTTGATGTTGTAGACGCTTTTTGTAAGAGCGGAAATAAGCTTGAATGGATGATTCTTGATGTTATTCCGGTAATTCCTCCGGATATTCGTCCTATGGTGCAGCTTGACGGCGGCAGATTTGCAACATCAGACTTAAACGATTTATACAGAAGGGTTATTAACAGAAATAATCGTCTTAAAAGACTTCTTGAACTCGGTGCACCCGATATTATCGTAAGAAATGAAAAGAGAATGCTTCAGGAAGCTGTAGACTCTCTTATTGATAACGGCAGAAGAGGTCGTCCTGTAACAGGTCCAAACAACCGTCCTCTTAAATCTCTTTCCGATATGCTTAAAGGTAAGCAGGGTCGTTTCCGTCAAAACCTTCTCGGTAAACGTGTTGACTATTCAGGTCGTTCCGTTATCGTTGTAGGTCCGGAACTTAAAATGCACCAATGCGGTCTTCCTAAAGAAATGGCTATTGAATTGTTTAAGCCTTTCGTTATGAAACGTCTTGTTGCAACAGGCGCAGCTTCTAATATTAAATCTGCAAGAAAGATGGTTGAAAGGGCTACAAACCCTGCTGTTTGGGATGCTCTTGAAGTTGTAATTAAAGACCATCCTGTTATGTTAAACCGTGCCCCCACACTTCACCGTCTTGGTATTCAGGCATTTGAACCTGTTCTTGTTGAAGGTAGGGCAATTAAACTTCATCCTCTTGCTTGTACAGCATTTAACGCCGACTTTGACGGCGACCAAATGGCTGTTCACGTTCCTCTTTCGGCAGAAGCACAGGCAGAAGCACGTATGCTTATGCTTGCCGCAAATAACCTTCTTAAACCGTCTGACGGTAAGCCGGTTGCAGTTCCTACACAGGACATGGTTATCGGTTCTTACTATCTTACAATGATTAAAGAAGGCGAGCCGGGTCAGCCTAAATTCTATAAGAATGAAGACAGAACAGAGGAAGTTTCTTTTGAAGTTGTTAAAGCACTTGTAAACGGCGAAATTTCAGATTCTGAAATCCTTTGCGATTACAGCGACGATAAATTGGCAGAAAATTACGGTATTTACCGTTCATACAGATTGTTCAGAGATAAGGATGAAGCAATGATGGCTTATCAAGAGGGCTCTCTCGGTATGCACTCTCCTGCAAGAATTCGTGTTTCAAAAACTGTTAACGGCGAAACAAAAACCGCAATTATCGTAACAACAATCGGCAGAATTATCTTTAACAATCCTATTCCTCAGGATTTGGGATTTGTTGACCGTTCTGTTCCCGAAAATGAATTTCAACTTGAAATCAGCTTTGTTGTTAAGAAAAAGCAACTCGGTCAGATTGCCGATAAGCTTATTTCCGTTCACGGAGTTTCTGTTGCTTCCATCGCTCTTGATGCTATTAAGGCACAGGGATATAAATATTCAACAGTATCAGGTACAACCGTTGCCGTTTGCGACGCTCTCATTCCTGAAGCTAAGAAGAACTTCCTTGACGAAGCAGAGAAAAAGGTTGACGAAATTACACTTAATTACAATTACGGTCTTATTACAAATGACGAACGTTCATCTGCTGTAATTAAGGCTTGGGAAGATTGTACAAACAAAGTTACAAATGAACTTACTTCTAACTTTGACGGTACTCACAACCCAATTCACATGATGGTAGACTCAGGTGCCCGTGGTAGTACAGCACAGCTTCGTCAGCTTGCCGGCATGAGAGGTCTTATTGCAAACACAGCAGGTAAAACCATTGAAATTCCTATTAAGGCAAACTACCGTGAAGGTCTTAATATTTTGGAATACTTTATTTCTTCACGTGGTGCTCGTAAAGGTCTTGCCGATACAGCTCTTCGTACTGCCGACTCCGGTTACCTTACACGTCGTCTTGTAGACGTTTCTCAGGATGTTATTATTCGTGATGATGACTGCGGATGTCATGAAGGCATTGTTGTTAAGGCAATTATGGACGGTAACCGTGAACTTGAATCTCTTCACGAACGTCTTGTTGGCAGATTCCCACTTGAACCTGTTATTGATGAAAAAACAGGCGAAGTTCTTGCTTCTCCTGACGAAATGATGACAAATGAAATTGCAGATAAGATTGTTAATGCAGGTATTACCGAAGTTAAAATTCGTTCTCTTATCACTTGTAAATCACGTCACGGTGTTTGCCGTAAGTGCTACGGTTCAAACCTTGCGTTTAACGAACCTGTTCAGGTTGGTGAGGCAGTAGGTATTATTGCTGCTCAGTCAATCGGTGAACCGGGTACTCAGCTTACAATGAGAACATTCCACACCGGCGGTATTGCAGGCGGTGAAGATATTACACAGGGTCTTCCTCGTGTAGAAGAATTGTTTGAAGCAAGAAAACCTAAGCAGTATGCAATTCTTTCTGAAATTGACGGTGTTGTCAGATTTGAAGAAATCAAAAAATCAAATCACGCAATCGTTACAAATCCTGATACTTTGGAAGAAAAGAAATATCTTATTCCTTACGGCTTCAGACTTCATGAAGATATTGTGGACGGCGCAAGAGTTGTTAAAGGTCAGGAATTGACCTACGGTTCAAAGAACCCTCACGATGTTCTTGCAATTCTCGGTGAAGAAGCTGTTTATAACTATCTTATCCGTGAAGTACAGTTTGCTTACCGTACACAGGGTGTTGATATTAACGATAAACACATTGAAGTAATCGTTCGTCAAATGCTTAAAAAATGCACTGTTGACGAAGAGGGCGATACAAATCTTGTTTCAGGCACAATGGTTGACGTTTCCGATGTTGACGCAGCAAACGAAGAAATTGACAAAAGAATTGCAGAAGGCGAAGCAAATCTTAAGCATGCAACATATATTCCTATTCTTATGGGTATTACAAAAGCATCTCTTGCTACAGATTCATTCCTTTCTGCCGCTTCATTCCAGGAAACAACAAGAGTTCTTACCGATGCCGCTATCAGGGGCAAGGTTGACCCGCTTATCGGTCTTAAAGAAAACGTTATTATCGGTAAACTTGTTCCTGCCGGCACAGGTATGGAAGTTTTCCGTGATGTTGATGTTGTTCCAAGTTATTTCTCTCAGGAAGGTGCCGAGGAAATATTAAATTTAGAACAATTACAAAAATTGTTGACAAACAGTGTTGATGAGTGATATAATTTTAACTTGTGTGGGTGAACAATTCGGTATTATCCACAAAATCGTTTAATTATATTAGTTAAATTGCACATAATTTTACAGGGCGGTTTTATTGCCGCCCTGCAATGTGCGTTTAAATGATAACTTTTATATTAAAAGTTATGATTTATGCGTGTATTGCGCAGAAAATTTTACAGAAAGGAGATAAACTATTGCCTACCTTTAACCAATTAGTAAGAACAGGACGTAAGTCCCTTGAAAAGAAGGCTAAAGCACCTGCTCTTTTAAAGAGCCTTAACACCAAGAAGAATGTTATGAATGATAACAATTCTCCTCAAAAGCGTGGCGTTTGCACAGCTGTTAAAACTGCAACACCTAAGAAGCCTAACTCTGCACTTCGTAAGATTGCCCGTGTTCGTTTAACAAACGGCATGGAGGTTTCTGCTTATATTCCGGGTGTAGGTCATAACCTTCAGGAACACTCTGTAGTTATGGTTCGCGGCGGACGTGTAAAAGACCTTCCCGGTGTACGTTATCACATCATCCGTGGCACACTTGATACTCAGGGCGTTAACGGAAGAATGCAAAGCCGTTCAAAGTATGGCGCTAAAAAGCCAAAGGCTGCTAAGAAATAAGCAGTAACTATTCTTTTGGAAAAACAATAGTTTATACCTTATTTTATATAAGCGTGTAGCCTACTTGTTGACTCCACGGGAAAAACCGAGTACCTATGAACTCATTATTATTTATGAAGGAGGGAAGCGAAGATGCCAAGAAGAGGCCAAATCGCTAAGCGTGACGTTTTACCTGATCCGCTTTACAATTCAAAGCTTGTAACTCGTTTGATCAATAACGTTATGTATGATGGAAAAAAGGGTGTCGCACAGAAAATCGTTTACGGTGCATTTGACATCATTAAAGAAAAAACAGGTAACGACCCATTAGAAACTTTTGAAGCTGCTATGGAAAATGTTATGCCTGTTCTTGAGGTAAAAGCTCGTCGTATCGGCGGTGCAACTTACCAAGTTCCTCTTGAAGTTCGTCCGGAAAGAAGACAAACTCTCGGCTTACGTTGGATTACTTTATATTCACGTCAGCGTTCCGAAAGAACTATGAAGGAGCGTCTTGCTGCTGAAATATTAGACGCTGTTAATAAAACAGGCGGTGCAGTTAAGAAATGTGATGATACACATAAAATGGCAGAAGCAAACAAAGCATTTGCTCATTTCAGATATTAATCCGTTTAAAGTTTTTAGGAGGATATTATGCCAAGAAAAGTATCTCTTGAAATGACAAGAAATATTGGTATCATGGCGCACATCGACGCAGGTAAAACAACAACTACCGAGCGTATCCTTTATTACACCGGTATTAACCATAAAATCGGTGAAACACATGATGGTGCCGCTACTATGGACTGGATGGAGCAAGAACAGGAAAGAGGTATTACAATCACCTCTGCTGCTACAACATGCTTCTGGAAGAAACATAGAATTAATATTATTGATACCCCGGGACACGTAGACTTTACTGTTGAAGTTCAACGTTCACTTCGTGTTCTTGACGGTTCTGTTACCGTTCTTTGCGCAAAAGGCGGTGTAGAACCACAGTCTGAAACCGTATGGCGTCAGGCAGACGATTACCATGTACCACGTATGATTTACGTTAATAAAATGGATATTATGGGTGCTGATTTCTATAATGTTCTTAACATGGTAAAAGAAAGATTTAAATGTAATGCAGTTCCGATTCAGCTTCCTATCGGCGCAGAAGATACCTTCAGAGGCATCGTAGACCTTATTGCTATGGATGCAGAAATTTACTACGATGACTTGGGTAACGATATTCGTCGTGAAGAAATTCCTGAAGATATGAAGGAACTTGCTCAAAAATACCATGATGAACTCATCGAAGCTGTTGCAGAACAAGATGAAGCTCTTATGGAAAAATACTTCGAGGGTGAAGAACTTACCGAAGCAGAAATCAAAAAAACAATCAGAAAAGCAACATGTGAAGGTCAAATGGTTCCAATCACTTGCGGTACTTCTTACAGAAACAAGGGCGTTCAGCCTCTTCTTGATGCTATCGTAGATTATATGCCTGCTCCTACAGATGTTGAATCTATTAAAGGTATTAATCCTGATACAGATGAAGAGGAAGCTCGTCATTCATCAGATGATGAACCGTTTGCAGCTCTTGCATTTAAAATTGCTACAGACCCATTTGTTGGTAAGATTTGCTTCTTCCGTGTATATTCAGGTACACTTAATGCCGGCACACAGGTTTATAACTCAGTTAAGGGCCACAGAGAAAGAATGGGCCGTATTCTTCAAATGCATGCTAACCACAGAGAAGATATTGAAACTGTTTACGCAGGCGATATTGCCGCTGCAGTTGGTTTGAAGGATACAACAACAGGTGATACTCTTTGCGATGAAGATCACCCAATCATTCTTGAATCTATGAACTTCCCTGAACCTGTTATCCGTGTTGCTATTGAGCCTAAAACAAAGGCAGGCCAGGAAAAGATGGGTATTGCTCTTGCAAAACTTGCAGAAGAAGACCCAACATTCAAGGCTTATACAGATGAAGAAACCGGTCAAACAATCATTGCAGGTATGGGTGAACTTCACCTTGAAATCATTGTAGACCGTATGCTTCGTGAATTTAAGGTAGAGGCTAACGTAGGTGCTCCTCAGGTTGCTTATAAAGAAACAATCCAGCAGGAATCTATGTCCGATACTAAATATAAGCGTCAGTCAGGTGGTTCAGGTCAGTACGGTCATGTTAAAATCCGTATGTCTCCTAACCTTGATGAAAACGGAATCGGCAAGGGTTACGAATTTGTTAACTCTGTTGTCGGCGGTGCTATTCCTAAGGAATACATTCCGGCTGTAGATGCAGGTATCCAAGGCGCTATGAAGAGCGGTATCCTTGCAGGCTACCCAATGGTAGACATTAAGGTTGAACTTTATGATGGATCTTATCATGAAGTCGACTCTTCTGAAATGGCATTTAAGATTGCCGGTTCTATGGCATTCAAAGATGCTGCAAAGAAGGCTAACCCGATTATTCTTGAACCTATGATGAAGGTAACTGTTATTGTTCCTGAAGATTACATGGGTGATGTTATCGGCGACCTTAACTCTCGTCGTGGTCAAATCCAGGGTATGGAAGACAGAACAGGTGCAAAGCAAATCAATGCTCGTGTTCCTCTTTCAGAAATGTTCGGTTATGTTAACGATCTTCGTTCTAAAACTCAGGGCAGAGGTCAATACACAATGGAACCGGACGGCTACGAACCAGTTCCTAAGTCAATTTCTGAAAGCATTATTGCTGACAGAGCTAAAAAGGACTAATTTAAATTATTAATTTTATAAAAGCACTTGATATTTTATCTGTGCTTTGCTAAAATAACATTAACAATTTTACTATTGAAAATTTTAAGGAGGAAATTCCAATGGCAAAAGAACATTTTAATCGTACCAAGCCACATGTAAACATTGGTACAATCGGTCACGTTGACCACGGTAAAACAACTCTTACAGCTGCTATCACAAAGTACCTTGCAAACAAAGGCTTTGCTAAGTTTGAGGACTATGCTGATATCGATAAGGCTCCTGAAGAGAGAGAACGTGGTATCACAATCAACACAGCTCACGTTGAATATGAAACAGAAAAGCGTCACTATGCTCACGTTGACTGCCCGGGCCACGCTGACTATATCAAAAACATGATCACAGGTGCTGCTCAGATGGACGGTGCTATCCTTGTTATCGCTGCTACTGACGGTCCTATGGCTCAAACAAAGGAACATTTGCTTCTTGCTCGTCAGGTAGGCGTTCCTGCAATCATCGTATTTATGAATAAGTGCGACCAGGTTGACGATGAAGAACTTCTTGAACTCGTTGAAATGGAAATTCGTGAAACACTTGCTGAATATGAATTTGATGATGAATGCCCAATCATTAAGGGTTCTGCTCTTAAAGCTCTTGAGGCTTCTTCAAATGATGATCCTGCTTGTGCTTGCATCCAGGAACTTATGGACGCTGTTGACGAATACATCCCAACACCTGACCGTAAAGCTGACCTTCCTTTCCTTATGCCTGTTGAAGACGTATTCACAATCACAGGTCGTGGTACTGTTGCTACAGGCCGTGTAGAACGTGGTAGGCTTAACATGGGTGAAGAAATCGAAATCGTTGGTCTTAAAGATGAAATCGACAAGACAGTTTGCACAGGTATTGAAATGTTCCGTAAACTTCTTGATTATGCTGAAGCCGGCGACAACATCGGTTGTCTTCTTCGTGGTGTTCAGAGATCAGACATTGAACGTGGTCAAGTTCTTGCTAAACCGGGTTCAATTCACCCACACACAAAATTCGCTGGTCAAGTATACGTATTGAGCAAGGATGAAGGCGGTCGTCATACTCCTTTCTTCAATAACTATCGTCCTCAGTTCTACTTCAGAACAACAGACGTTACAGGTGTTATCACTCTTCCTGAAGGAACAGAAATGTGTATGCCTGGCGATAACGTTGTTATGAACGTTGAACTTATCACTCCTATCGCTATCGAAGAAGGTCTTCGTTTCGCTATCCGTGAAGGCGGTAGAACAGTTGGTTCAGGCGTTGTTACAGCTATCAACGAGTAATTTCTGAATTACTGATTATTTTAGAGCAAGTCTTTCGGGACTTGCTCTTTTTTTGCCTTTTGTGCCCTCTTGTTGTTGAGAAGAATTATAATTTGTGTTATACTGTATTTATCAATTTTTAACAGGTATTTGCTATGAAAAACGAACAGGAAAAATTGGCGTGCACCGTTGAAGATGTTACGTTTTATAATGAAAATAACGGCTTCACTGTTATGGAAGTTTTAACTTCCGACGGCGAAGTTGTTACTGTTGTGGGCGAATTTCCTCCTGTTGCCGAAGGTGAAGAATTGTTGCTTATGGGCGAATGGATTATTCACCCTTCATTTGGCAGGCAGTTTAAGGCAAAGCTCGTTGAAAGAACTATGCCGGCAGATGTTGGCGGAATATTGCGTTACCTTTCAAGCGGAATAATTAAAGGTGTTAGGGATGCAACTGCTCTTAAAATTGTAGAGGCTTTCGGCGCAGATTCATTTAACGTTATTGAAAATGATGTTACGCGCCTTGCTTCTGTTGACGGAATAAGCAAAACCAAGGCAAAAAAAATACAGGAAGAATTTAAAAAGCAATTTGCCGCAAGAGATACTATGGCAGGCTTAACCGAATTGGGTTTAACCCCCGGAGAAGCGTTTAACGCTTACAATATGTATCATTCTGCCGCATATGATATTATCAGTGAAAATCCGTATGCTTTTGTTTGTTCAACAGGGTTTACATTTGACCGTGCAGATGAAATTGCTTCAGGTTTTAAAACTCCGCCGCTTTTTGATTACAGAAGTCAGGCAATGGTTGTTTATGCGGTTCGTCATAATCTTTTAAACGGTCATACTTGTGTTCCTCGAAGTGCTGTGGAAAAAGTGGCACAAAATTACTTAAATTGCAGTTCTGCTGATGTTGAAGACGCTGTTGATTCCGCTTTAAATGCAAAACAGTTGTTTGCCGAAGATATAGACGATAAAACATTTTTGTTTTTGCCTGAAATTTACAATGCCGAAAAAGCTGTGGCAGACAGAATTAAAATAATGGTCGGATATCCTCCTGCGCAAAGTGAAATTAACGCTGCCGAAATTTATGCATTTGAAAAAGCAAATGATATTGAGTTTGACGATAAACAGCGAAGTGCTGTTGAAATAGCTGTTAACAAGGGCTTGCTTATACTTACCGGCGGACCCGGTACCGGTAAAACCACCACTGTTAAAGGTATTATTGCTTTAATGAAAAACAGGGGATTTAACGTTGCTTTGGCTGCACCTACAGGCAGGGCTGCCAAACGAATGACGGAGCTTACCGGCTATGAAGCCAAAACAATTCACAGGTTGCTTGAGGTTGAATATAAAGAAGGTGCGGAAGAACCGTCTTTTGTATATAATAGAAAAAATCCTCTTGATGTTGATGCCGTTATTATTGATGAACTTTCAATGGTTGATATTACTGTTTTTGACAGTTTGCTTGAGGCGTTGCCGCTTCATGCACGTTTGATAATGGTGGGCGATAAAGACCAGCTGCCGCCTGTGGGTGCAGGCAATGTTCTTAAAGATTTAACCCAAAGCGGCATGATTCCCGTTGTATCTCTTGATAAGGTTTTTCGTCAGGCTATGGAAAGTTTGATTGTAACAAACGCTCACCGTGTAGTTAAAGGAGAAATGCCTGTATTAAATCGAAAAGATGCAGATTCAGATTTCTTTTTATTGAAAGAAAATTCAAGGTATAATGCTCCCAAAAAAATATGTGATTTGGTTGTTAATCGCTTGCCGTCGTTTTACGGTTTT
The DNA here is from genome assembly GCA_900555015.1 of uncultured Oscillospiraceae bacterium. GTDB lineage: Bacteria > Bacillota > Clostridia > Oscillospirales > Acutalibacteraceae > Eubacterium_R. Next base: position 22,685 of record USJL01000007.1, on the reverse strand, counting down.
AACAGTTTTAATGACATTCAGGTTCTTTGCCCATCAAGACGTGGAGAAGTTGGTACAGAAAATTTAAATATTTTGCTTCAGCAAAAATTAAACCCGCCGGATAAATCGAAAAAAGAATTGCGTTATAAAGGCTATGTTCTCCGTGAGGGAGACAAAGTTATGCAAATTAAAAACAATTATGATGTTCCTTGGTTTAAAAGTGCCGAGAACGGTACAGGCGTGTTTAACGGCGATATAGGAATTTTAACAAAAATAGATAAAGCAAACGATATTTTAAATGTTAAGTTTGATGACAGGGAAGCAATGTATTCCCTTGAAAATGCAAAAGAATTAGAGCTTGCCTACGCTATGACGGTTCATAAAAGTCAAGGCAGTGAATTTGATGCCGTAGTTATGCCTGTTCTTTCTGTTCCGCCAAAGCTTTCCTACAGAAATTTATTTTACACTGCTCTTACAAGAGCAAAAAAATTAATTGTTCTTGTTGGTAATGAACAGTCAATTAAAGCAATGGTTGATAATGATAAAAAAAGCCGCCGCTACAGTGCATTAAATCACTTTTTAACGGTTGACAATAATGATTTTATAAAGTAACATTTATTTATATTAATTTTAAGGGTTGAAATTATGTTTGGTTATGATTTAGGCATTGATTTAGGTTCAAATTCAATAGTTATATCCGTTCCCGGAAAAGGCGTTGTTATTAATGAGCCTTCTTATGTTGCTTATGATATTGATAAAGAAAAAGTTTTATATGCAGGCAGAAGGGCTTATTATCTTCAAGGCAGGGAACCTGCCGGTATAGAAGTAATTCAGCCTATTGAAAACGGTGCCGTGGCAAATTATTCCGTAGCTCATCAAATGGTAAAGTTTTTTGTAGATAAAGTTATAGGCAAAAGTTTGTTTAAACCAAGGGTTGTTGCCGCCGTTTCTGCACTTAGCACAGATGTTGAAAGAAGAACGTTAATTTCAGTTCTGATTTCCGCAGGTGCACGTTCGGTTTGCCTTGTGGAAGAACCGCTTTGTGCAGCTTTCGGAGCAGGTGTTGACCCAACATTGCCTACAGGCGTGTTTATTATTGATATGGGTGCCGGCACAACAGATATGGCTGTAATAAGCCAAGGCAGTATGAGTCAAAATGAAACTCTTAAAATTGCAGGCAACAGATTCGATGAAGAAATAATTAAATATTTAAAAGAAAATTATTCTATTCTTGTGGGAAAACGCACGGCTGAAGATATAAAAAACAGCATTGCATGCGCCGTTCCGAGAGAAGAGGATGTTATAATGCAGGTTAAAGGCAGAAACAGTCAAACCGGCTTGCCGGACAGCATTGAAATTAAGGGCAACGATATTTATGAATGTTTAAAGCCGTTGTTCGAGGTTATAACGCAAACAGCAGTTGATTTGTTTGAAAGAACAACACCTCAGCTTGTTGCAGATATATCAAATGAGGCTGTAATTTTAACAGGCGGCTGTTCTGCTATATACGGTGTAGACAAAATGTTTAAAAATGCTTTGGGTGTTGATGTAACAATTGCACCAAGGGCTGAATTGTGTGTGGCAAAAGGTACTATGATTGCTCTTAATAAAATGCATATATTAGATGAATACGGCTATCGCTTTAAAACAAAACAGGATGTAAGAATAAGATGATTCAAATTTATTATGGCTACGGCAAGGGCAAAACGACTGCGGCTTTGGGCAGCGGATTGCGTGCATTGGGTGCAGGCAAAAAAGTGCTTTTTGTTTCATTTTTAAAAGATAATTCATCAAGTGAGCGTTTTGCAAACTGTGATATTTGTTTTTATAAAAACCCAAATTCAATTCCGTTTTTATTCCAAATGACAGATGATGAAAAGCAAAAATATGCTTTGTGGTGCAAAAACGCCGTTAACGAGGCTTTTTGTGCCGATTACGATGTGATTGTGCTTGATGAATTTCTTGATGTGTTAAGCCTTTTAAGTGATGAATTTGTTAGTTCAATGGTGTTTTCACCGGATAAAGAATATATCATTACAGGTCATACCGTTAATGATGCTTTGTTTGATAAGGCAGATTATATTACCCGTTTTGAAAAAGTAAAACACCCTTATGACAGGGGCGTGCCCGCAAGAAAAGGAATAGAATTTTAATTAGGAGGACCCGGATGGACAGATTTTCAAAATTTCACCCTGTTGTTGGTTTCTCCTTTTTTATTTTTATTATAATTTTAACCGTTTGCATAAAAAATCCCGTTTATTTGATTTCTTCTTTTTTGCTCTCTTTTATTTATAATTTAAAAATTGCCGGCAAAAGCACTTTTACTAACTTAAAGTATTTAGCTTTGCTTGTTTTGTTTGCCGGCGTGTTTAATTTTATTTTTTGTCATTACGGCAGTATGGTTGTTTTTACTGCTTTTGATTATGATTTTACATTTGAATGCTTTTTTTACGGCATTTTAAACGGCGTAATGCTGTCGGCTGTTATACTTTGGTTTTCGTCTTACAGCCGCGTAATAACAAGTGAAAAATTTATGGCTCTTTTTGGTAATTTTGCCCCTAATTTAACACTTCTTTTTTCAATGGTTTTACGATTCATTCCTTTAATGGTTAAAACATCCGAAGATATAAAGGATTCGGCACTGGGAATGGGTAAAGAAATCAAAGGTGTAAAAAATGCAATTACAAGATTTTCTGCATTGGTATCAATTTCTCTTGAAAAAAGTATAGAAACGGCAGACGCTATGAAAAGCCGTGGATTTGGTGAAAAAAAGCGCACAAGCTATAACCGCTTTTCTTTCAATTATAAAGACGGCTTGCTGCTTGCATTATTAATTTGCTTGTTTTCTTTAATAATTATATCTCAAATTATTAAAATAAACGGCTTTTCCTGTGAAAACGGGTTGGTGTTTTCAAAAACAAATTATGTTTTTTACATTTTATTTTTTGTTATGTGTGCAGTTCCTGTAATTATTGATGCCGTGGAGGATTTAAAATGGCTTTATTTGAAATCGAAAATTTAAGTTTTAAATATCCTTTGAGCAATGATAATGCGTTAAACAAAATTTCTTTAAGTGTAAAAGCAGGCGATTTTTGCTTGTTTTTAGGCAAATCCGGCAGTGGTAAATCAACTCTTTTGCGCCTTTTGAAAAAAGAAATTGCGCCTAACGGAGAATTAAGCGGAAATTTGAAAATCAATGCAAATGAAATTTCTTTTGTGGGTCAAAATGTTGAAAGTAATATTGTTACAGATACAGTTTACGGCGAGCTTGCTTTTCCTCTTGAAAATCAGGGTAAAAGCAGTGGCGAAATAGGACTTAAAATTGCCGAGGTGGCAAGCTATTTTGATTTAAACGGAATTTTCGGCGAAAAAACAGAAAATCTTTCAGGCGGCTCAAAGCAAATGCTTTCTCTTGCCGCTTCCGTAACAGTTAATCCAAGCGTTTTGGTGCTTGATGAGCCTGTTTCTCAGCTTGACCCAACTGCGGCTGAAAACTTTATTAATACAGTTGTTAAACTAAACAGAGAACAGGGTATAACCGTGTTAATCAGTGAGCATAAGTGCGAAAAATTGTTGCCGTTTGCCAATAAGATTATTTATCTTGAAAGCGGCAACGCAAGACTTTTTGAAAGCCCTTCGGAATTCGCTGCTTATCTTATTGAAAATAATGATGAATTTCAGTCTGTTTTGCCTGCTTATACACGTGCATTTAAAGATATGCCCGTTGATTTTATATCTGCAAAGTCAGAAGTCGGTAAGCTTGAATACACAGATAATCAGCTTGCTCCAAAATTTGACGATATTGCATTAAAGGTAAAAAATCTTGCCTTTGCTTACGGAAAAGGCTTGCCGGATGTTATTTTTGATTTAAATTATAATGCCTATAGCGGTAAAATTAACTGCATTGTCGGTTCAAACGGTTGCGGCAAAACAACATTGCTAAAAGCCTTGGCAGGCATTGTTAAATGTTATAGCGGCAAGGTTAAGTCAAAGGGCAAGGTTTGCTATATGCCTCAAAATGTTAAAACAATGTTTCTAAAAGATACTGTTGCAGAGGAACTTGAAAATAACGCCGAAATTATTAAGTATTTTGAATTGGAAAATCTTGCAGGCAGAAATCCTTTTGATTTAAGCGGCGGCGAGGAACAGCGTTTGGCTCTTGCAAAAATTGTGCTGACCGGCGCCGATGTTATTTTATTGGACGAGCCTACAAAAAGTGTGGATTGTGTGTTTAAAAATAAGTTTTCCGCTATGTTAAAAGATTTATGCAGTCGTGGCAAAACTGTTGTTTTAGTTACTCACGATTTGGAATTTGCGGCAGATTGCGCCGATTATGTTTCGTTTTTATTTGATAAAAATATAATTTCCGGAGCACCTGCTTTTGAATTTTTTTCAAATTTAAGTATTTACACAACGGCACTGGCACGTTTAACAAACGGAAAGGCTGTATCATTGGCAGATTTAAAGGGTAGTAATGAGTAAAACAAAAAAAAATATATATGTTGCTTTAATAATATTTGCCTGTGTTTTTACAGTTGTTTGGCAAATGTTTTTTTCTCAAAAAACTTCATATTATTTTGTGGCGGCAGTTATTTTGCTCGCTTCAACTTTGCCGTTTTTTATGGGATTTGAAAAATCAAAGCCAAGTGCCCGTGAAATGTCTCTAATTGCAATATTAATTGCATTGGCGGTTGCTTCAAGGGCTGTGTTTTATTTAATTCCCCAGTTTAAACCAATCGGCGCTGTTGTTATTGCTTGCGCAGTTTGTTTGGGCGCAGAGCGTGGTTATGTAATAGGCGCATTTTCGGCTTTTGTTTCAAACTTTATTTTTGGGCAGGGTATATGGACTCCGTTTCAAATGGCTGCATTGGGTATGGTAGGCTTTGTTGCAGGTTTGATATTTAAAAAAATAAAGCCAAACAGAGTAAATCTTGCTTTAGTCGGCTTTTTGTTAACTTTTGCTCTTTATGGCTTAATTGTAGATTTAAGCTCTGTTTTAACTATGGCAACCGATTACAGTCTTGCTTCGGTTTTGGCAATATATGCCGCAGGAGTGCCTTTTTCTGCTGTTTTCGGCGGGGCAACGGCTTTGTTTCTCTTTTTATTTGGAGAGGATTTTATAAAAAAAATTAACCGTATTAATATAAAATACGGCATAATCGCAAATAAAGCATAACAGTGTATTGACTTCAATTTTAACTTGTGGCATAATTTGAAAATGATAAACTTGTTATATGAAAGGCTGTGATTTTAAAATGGCTAATAATAAAAATGATAAAGATATTGTTGAAAAGTTAGCAACCCGTGCATTTATTTTTTCTGCAATAGGCGCTTGCACAATAGGAATATGCCCGGCGCTTGGCATAATGGGCATTGTTATTCCCTGCGTTTTAAAATCAAAAAATGTGCCTATGAGTGAAGAAGTTAAAGATAAAAATAAAAAGTCAATTATTTTGGGCATTGCATCTCTTGTAATGTTTGTTATTGATATAGGACTAATTTGTTTTGCTCATTCCAAATTAGGCTGGTTTTAAATTGTATATTAAATAATAAAAAGTCCCCGTTACTTTTGTAACGGGGATAATTGTTTTTATCAGTCGGGGTAACCGTTTGGGTTTTGGCTTTGCCAACGCCAACTGTCTTCACACATTTCTTCAATTCCTCTTTCTGCCTTCCAGCCAAGCTCTTTAAGTGCTTTTTCAGGGCTTGAATAGCAAGTTGCAATATCGCCTTCTCTGCGTGGCTTAATTTCATAAGGAATTTCTTTGCCGGATGCTTTTTCAAATGCCTTAACAACATCAAGTACAGAATAACCAACACCTGTGCCCAAGTTGTAAATGAAAATGCCGTCATCCTTAGCAACTTTTTCTACTGCTTTAACATGACCAAGTGCCAAATCAACAACGTGAATGTAATCACGAACTCCTGTTCCGTCCGGTGTGTCATAATCATTTCCAAAAACATTAAGATATGGTAATTTGCCAATGGCAACCTGTGTAATATAAGGCATAAGGTTGTTTGGAATTCCGTTAGGGTCTTCACCCATAGTGCCGCTTTTATGTGCGCCGATTGGGTTGAAGTAGCGAAGCAAACAAATTGACCAGCTGTTGTCGGAAACATATAAATCCTGCAAAATACATTCAATCATATATTTTGTTCTGCCATATGGGTTTGTAACTCCGCCGATTTCCATATCTTCTGTAAGAGGGGAAATATTGTTCATTCCGTAAACTGTTGCAGATGAACTGAACACAATTTTTTTGCATCCGTTATTTCTCATAACATCAAGCAAAACAAGTGTGCCGTTTATATTGTTGTCAAAATATTCAAGCGGCTTGTGAACGCTTTCACCAACAGCTTTAAGACCGGCAAAATGAATAACCGAATCAATTTTTTCCTGCTTGAAGATTTTATCCATTCCTTCTCTATCTCTTATATCGCATTCGTAGTAGCGAAAATCTTTGTTAACAAGAGCACGAATTCGGTCTATGCTTGATTTTTTGCAGTTGTAAAAATTATCTACAATAACAACATCGTAGCCTGCGTTAATAAGTTCAACGCAAGTGTGGCTGCCAATGTATCCTGCGCCGCCGGTAACTAAAATAGACATAACTTTTTCCTCCGATTTTTATTAAAGTGTCATTAATATGCCTTACCCCAGAAAAGCATTTGTTTTGCAGGCTTTCCGCAGCAAACGCATGTATCTGAAATTGTTTCTTGTTCAAGCGGAATGCAACGTGAACCTACGCCGGTAAGTTCTTTAACTTTGTTTTCGCATTCTTCGCTTCCGCACCACATAGCCTTAACAAATCCGTCGCCGTTTTCTTCAAGCGCTTTTGTAATTTCATCTGTTGTTTTGCAGGCATATGTTCTGCGTTCTCTGTTTTCAAGAGCGGCTTGGTAAATTCCGTCTCTTACTTCCTGAAGTTTTTGCGTTACAGCTTCTTCAAGATTATCAAGTGAAACAAAAGTTTTTTCACGGTTGTGGCGTGTAACAATAACACACTGGTTGTTTTCAATATCTTTAGGTCCTATTTCAATTCTTACGGGAACGCCTTTCATTTCGTATTCCGCAAATTTCCAGCCGGGTGTGTTGTTTGAATCATCCATTTTAACACGGCAAACATTTTTAAGTCTGTTTGTAAGTTCGGTTGCTTTTTCTATAACACCTTCTTTGTGTTGTGCAACAGGAATAACAACTGCCTGAATAGGAGCAACTGCAGGCGGTAAAACAAGACCGTTATCATCGCCGTGGGTCATAATAATTGCACCTATAAGTCTTGTAGTCATGCCCCAAGATGTTTGGAATGGGTATTTAAGTTTGTTTTCTTTATCTGAAAATTGAATTTCAAATGCTTTTGCAAATCCGTCGCCGAAATAGTGTGATGTGCCTGCCTGAAGAGCCTTGCCGTCGTGCATAAGGGCTTCAATGCAATATGTTCTTTCGGCACCTGCAAATTTGTCGCTTTCTGTTTTCATGCCCTGAACAACAGGTATTGCCAAATATTTTTGGCAAAATTCGGTATAAACATTAAGCATTCTTTCTGTTTCTTCAATAGCTTCCTTGGCTGTTGCATGCAATGTGTGGCCTTCCTGCCATAAAAATTCACGGGAACGAAGAAACGGCCTTGTGGTTTTTTCCCATCTTACAACAGAAACCCATTGGTTATAAAGTTTCGGTAAATCTCTGTAAGATTGAACAATATTTTTAAAGTGTTCGCAGAAAAGTGTTTCGGAAGTGGGGCGAACACAAAGTCTTTCTTCAAGTTTTTCGCTTCCGCCGTAAGTTACCCAAGCACATTCAGGTGCAAAACCTTCAACATGGTCTTTTTCTTTTTGCAAAAGACTTTCCGGAATAAACATGGGCATGCAAACATTTTCATGACCTGTTTCTTTAAACATTCCGTCCAGTATTTTTTGAATATTTTCCCAAATTGCATATCCGTAAGGTCGAATAACCATACATCCTTTAACGCTTGTGTATTCCACAAGTTCTGCTTTTTTGCAAATGTCGGTGTACCACTTTGCAAAATCTTCATCCATAGATGTAATGTTGTCAACCATTTTCTTTTGATTTTGTGCCATAATTCCTTGCCTTTCCGCAGTGTTTTACTATATTATAATTTTATACTTATAATAGTTGCCTAAAACATTATAAACCAATGTTTGCCATAAGTAAATATTATTTTTTGCTAAATTTTTTGAACAAAACGCAGCTTTTTTTTATGTTTTGGTTATTACATATTTCTTAAAAGTGTTGAAAAGGTAAAATAGAAGTAATATAATTAAGATGATTTAAGGAACAGGAGGTGTGTGATATTGTTCGTTCCGGTAGCAATGAAACTTGATTTGCAACAAGAATTGTTAGAGCAACTGGAAATCGAAGAAGTTTTTAGTTTTCACATAGGCAGCCTTGAAATCAGCGTTGATGAAACAACTGTTGTTTCGTGGATAATTATGGCAGTGTTGGCAGTTGCCGCCTTCTTTTTAACACGAAATTTAAAAGTAACAGGTAAGCTTTCAAAACGTCAAATTTTGCTGGAAACAGCTTATGAAAAATCTGTAGACTTCTTTATGGGAATAGTCGGAAAAGAAGGAAAAGGTTACATACCGTGGCTTATGAGCATGGCGCTGTTTATCGGCGTTTCAAACATTATAGGCTTGTTTGGTTTTAAACCGCCCACAAAAAGCATGCAGGTAACGGCAGCAATGGCACTTACAAGCATTGTTATTGTTGAGTTTGCCGCTTATAAAAGCAAAGGCGTTGGCGGCAGGTTAAAGGCATTTACAAAACCGGTTTGGATTGTAACACCCATTAATTTAATGGAAATTGTTACAAAGCCCCTTTCACTTTGCCTTCGTTTATTCGGTAATGTAATCGGTGCTTTCATTATTATGGAACTTATCAAAGCAGTTGTTCCTGTGGCATTGCCAACAGTGTTCAGTTTGTATTTTGATATTTTCGACGGTTTGCTTCAAGCATACATTTTTGTATTTCTTACAGGTCTTTATATTAAAGAGGCTGTGGAATAAAGTAAAACAGTTAACTAACAAAAATTTTAATTTATGTTAAAGGAGAAAAAGTTATGGGAATCGCATTAGGAGCAGCAATCGCTGTATTGGCAGGTATTGGCGCAGGTATCGGTATCGGTATCGCAACAGGTAAAGCAGTTGAAGGTATTGCACGTCAGCCGGAAGCAGCAGGTCAAATCAGAACAACTCTTATTCTTGGTTGTGCACTTGCAGAAGCAACAGCTATTTACGGTTTCGTTGTAAGTATTCTTGTTATCTTCATGCTTAAATAAGTTTTTTCGGCGTATATTTCAGAAAATACTGTTAAATTCTTTAATGAAAGGAAACGCAGTTAATGTTAAAATTTGACTTTAATATTGTGTTTACGCTGATTAACTTAATTCTCTTCTTCATTTTAATGAGGTTGTTTCTTTTCAAACCCATTAAAAAAGTTATTGATCAGCGTAATGAATTGATTAATAAACAATTTCAGGATGCTCAAGACGCACAAAAGCAGGCAGATGAGCTTAAAACTCAGTATGAGGCACAGCTTGCCGGCGTTGAGGATGAAAAAAATCAAATTATTGTAGATGCCAGAACATCTGCAAAAACAGAGTATGATAATATCCTTGACCGTGCAGAAAAGGATGCCGAAAAAATTAAGGCAGATGCTAAAAAAGCATCCGACATTGAATGTGAAAATGCAAGACTTGCAGTTAAAGAAGAGATTGCAACACTTGCTATGGAAACAGCACAAAAGGTTATCGGTGAAAGTGCTTCGGCAAAAACCGATAAGGAAATCTATGACAAATTTTTAAGTGAAGGCAGTGAAAAGTAATGAGTATGGATAGTTATATCGGCGCACTGCTTTCTTCACAGGTAAGTGTGTCAAGCTTAGAGGATGCATTAAGAATTTTGCGTTCAAACAAAGAACTTGAAAAAATTCTTGATAATCCAAATGTTTCTCATGTTGAAAAAGAAAGTGTTATAAACGATATTTTCGTTCCGTCGGTTAAGCCTTTCATCATTAAACTTGCCACAGATTGCAACGTTTATAATTTGGAAGGAATTATTGACGCTTATAATACAGAAATTAACAAACAAAATAATGTGGTAGATGCGGTTATTTATTGTGTAACTCCGCCTGATGAAAACCAAATTAAAGGTATTAAAGAATATATTTGCAGGCAGGAAGGTACTTCCGATGCAAATGTTAAAATTGTTAAAGACGAAAACCTTGTAGGCGGTTTTGTTATTCGTGTAAACGATAAGGAATATGACTTTAGCTTAAAAAGTAAGTTTGATTCCATTAAAAACAAAATTATGAAATCCGCTAAGGACACAAGTGTGGACCAAGCCTCCGTTATTGCAGTTTTAAGGCAGGATGTTAAAGATTTTGAAGAACGCACAGACGTTGAAGAAATCGGCACAGTTGTTCGTGTAGGTGACAGTATTGCCACAATTAACGGACTTGACCATGCAATGTACGGTGAAATCGTTGTTTTTGAAAACGGCGTAAAGGGCATGGTTCAAGATATTAAAAAATACCAAATCGGTGTTATTATCTTTGGTTCCGATGTGGGAATTCATCAAAATACAAAAGTTAAAAGAACACATAAAAAAGCAGGTGTTCCGTGCGGCGAAGGTTTTATCGGCAGAGTCGTTAACGCTCTTGGCGAACCTATTGACGGTAAAGGCGATATAGAGGCAGACGATTATAGGCTTGTTGAAAACAGCGCTCCGCCAATCGTAGACAGAAAGTCTGTTTGCGAACCTCTTGCAACAGGTATTCTTGCCATTGATTCTATGTTCCCAATAGGCAGAGGTCAGCGTGAGCTTATTATAGGCGACCGTCAAACAGGTAAAACATCTATTGCCATTGATACAATTTTAAACCAAAAAGGAAAAAATTGTATTTGCATTTACAATGCTATCGGTCAAAAGGCTTCAACGGTTGCAAAACTTGTTAACACCCTTGAAAAACACGGCGCAATGGATTACACAATCGTTGTTTGCTCTACTGCTGCAGACCCGGCATCACTTCAGTATATTTCCCCGTATTCGGCAACAGCTATTGCAGAATATTTTATGTTTAAAGGCAAAGATTGCCTTATAGTATATGATGATTTAAGTAAGCACGCAGTTGCTTACCGTGCATTGTCATTACTTCTTGAGCGTTCTCCGGGACGTGAAGCTTACCCCGGCGACGTTTTCTATCTTCATTCAAGACTTCTTGAACGTTCAAGCCGTCTTTCTGATGAATTGGGAGGCGGTTCAATTACTGCTTTGCCTATTATTGAAACGCAGGCAGGCGACGTTTCTGCTTACATACCTACAAACGTAATTTCAATTACAGACGGTCAGATTTTCCTTGAAAGCGATTTGTTCTTCAGCGGTCAACGTCCGGCTGTTAACGTAGGTCTTTCTGTTTCACGTGTAGGCGGTGCGGCTCAAACAAAAGCAATGAAAAAAGCTGCCGGTTCACTTCGTGTTGATTTGGCTCAGTACAGAGAAATGGAAGTGTTCACACAGTTCTCTTCTGATTTGGATGAAGAAACAAAAGCAGGTCTTGTTTACGGTAAAGGACTTATGGAATTGTTAAAACAGCCTCTCGGTAATCCGCTTTCTCTTTCAGATATGGTTATTACACTTGTGGCTGCAATCAATAAGTGCTTTGTTGATGTACCTGTTGAAAAAATAAAGGCTTATCAGGCAGATATGCTTAATTTTGTGGCTTCTTCATATCCTCAAATTCCTTCAATGATTGAAAAGGGCAAGGATTTGGACGATGATATTAAGCAGCAAATTTTAAGCGCCGTTAATGAATTTAAGAAGGTAAATAATGGCTAACGCAAGAGAAATTCAAAGCCGAATGAAGTCTATTAAAGACACTATGAAAATTACAAACGCAATGTATATGGTGTCTTCTTCAAAACTTCAAAAGGCAAGAAGAGATTTAAAAAATACAGAGCCTTATTTCTATATGATTCAAGACAGCCTTGCAAGAATTCTTGCAATTTCTCCTGATGTAGGTAATGAGTTTTTTGACCAGCGTCCGGAAAAAAAAGGCAGTAAGCGTAAAATCGGTTATCTTGTAATAACTGCCGATAAGGGTCTTGCAGGCGCTTATAACCATAATGTTATTAAAGAAACCGAAGAGCTTATTAAAAACGAAGAGGAAGATTTGCTTTTTGTTGTAGGTCAGGTGGGCAGGCATTATTTTGAAAAAAAAGATATTCCTGTTGCAATGCATTTTAATTACACCGCTCAAAATCCAACAATGAATAGGGCAAGGCACATTGCTGATTTGCTTGTTGATTTGTTTTACAGCGGCAAAATTGATGAAGTTTATGTTATTTATACAAAAATGGTAAATTCAATTACCGTTGAAGTTGAAAAACGTAAAATTCTTCCTCTTTCTAAAGAAAGATTAGAAGATAAGGTAAATGATAACCGTTATGATTTGGCAGAATTTTTGCCGGATGCACAAACGGTGTTTAATAAGATTGTGCCAAACTATGTTGCAGGCTTTATTTACGGTGCACTTACGGAATCTTATTGCAGCGAGCATAATTCAAGAATGATGGCTATGCAAACCGCAACAGATGCCGCAACAGATATGATAAAACAGCTTGATATTATGTATAACCGTGCAAGGCAGGCGGCAATTACTCAGGAAATTACAGAGGTAATTGCAGGTTCAAAGGCACAAAAGAATAAATCATAATTTTGTTAACGCAAAATTTACGGTAGGAGGAATCCTAAATGAATATAGGCAAAATTGTTCAGGTAATGGGTCCTGTTATTGACGTTGAGTTTGAAAGAGACCTTCCGTCATTAAAAGACGCCCTTGTAGTAGAATCCGACGGTAAAAAACTTGTTATGGAGGTTGCACAGCAAATCGGTAACAATGTGGTAAGATGCATAATGCTTTCCGCTTCCGAAGGCCTTTACAAAGATATGACGGTTACTGCAACAGGAAAGGCAATTTCCGTTCCCGTAGGTAAAAAATGTCTTGGCAGACTTTTTAATGTTACAGGTGATACTATTGACGGCCTTGAAGACTTAGGCAGTCAAGAGCATTGGGAAATTCACCGTGATCCGCCAAGTTTTGAAGAGCAGTCTGCAAATGTAGAAATACTTGAAACCGGCATTAAAGTTATAGACCTTTTAACACCTTATTCAAAGGGCGGTAAAATCGGTTTGTTCGGCGGTGCAGGTGTAGGTAAAACGGTACTTATTCAGGAACTTATTACAAATATCGCAAATCAGCACGGCGGTTATTCTATTTTTACCGGTGTAGGTGAACGTTCAAGAGAAGGTAACGACCTTTGGAACGAAATGAAAGAATCCGGCGTTATTGAAAAAACAGCACTTGTGTTCGGTCAAATGAACGAACCCCCCGGAGCACGTATGCGTGTTGCCGAAACAGGTTTAACAATGGCAGAATATTTCCGTGATGTAGACCATCAGGATGTGCTTCTCTTTATAGATAATATTTTCCGTTTCGTTCAGGCAGGTTCAGAGGTTTCGGCACTTTTGGGCAGAATGCCGTCAGCAGTAGGTTATCAGCCTACTTTGGCTACAGAAATGGGTCAGCTTCAAGAAAGAATCGCTTCAACCAAAAACGGTTCAATTACATCGGTTCAGGCTGTTTATGTTCCTGCCGATGACTTAACAGACCCTGCTCCGGCAACAACATTCGCTCATTTGGACGCTACAACGGTTCTTTCAAGAAAAATTACCGAAAAAGGTATTTATCCTGCTGTTGACCCTCTTGAGTCAAACAGCCGTATTCTTGAACCCGATGTAGTAGGCGAAGAGCATTACAATGTTGCAAGGCGTGTTCAGGAATATTTGCAAAAGTATAAGGAATTACAGGATATTATTGCTATTTTAGGTATGGAAGAACTTTCAGAAGAAGATAAGTTAACCGTTTATCGTGCAAGAAAAATCGAAAAGTATCTTTCACAGCCGTTCCATGTAGCCGAAATGTTTACAGGCTTAAAAGGTGTTTATGTTCCGGTCAGCGAAACCGTTAAAGGCTTTAAGTCTATTATTGACGGCGAACTTGACGATGTGCCGGAAGCAGCATTCTTCAATGTAGGCACTGTTGATGATGTTCTTGCAAAGGCAAAAACATTAGAGTAAACGGGTGATTTTATGGATACATTTAAGTTAAATGTTGTTGCATCAAATAAGGTCTTTTTTGACGGCGAATGTGAAAGCATTACCGTTCCTTATTGTGACGGCGGCGGTCAGTGTTTTTTGGCACACCATGCAAACACCGTTATGCCTATTGATGTAGGTGAATTAACAATCAAAACGGCAAACGGCGAAAAAATATTTGCTTTAATCGGCAGCGGTTTTTTGGAATTTTTAAACAATACTTGTAAAATTGTTTGTGTTTCTGCCGAATTGCCAGAGGAAATTGACGAAAAGCGTGCACAGGAAGCGAAAGAACGTGCAGAAGAGGAACTTCGCCAAAAATTAAGCCAAATGGAATATAATGCAACAAAGGCTAATCTTGCCAGAGCTATGGAAAGAATTAAAGTTAAAAACAGGCACGAAATTTAACATATTTATAATTTTAGGGAAAGCAAATTTGCTTTCCCTGCTTGTGTATTAAGAGGTGGTTAAAATAAGCATAAAAATTATTGCAACGGATTTGGACGGAACTTTAATGGCTCCCGACCATATAACGGTAACCGAAAAAACAAGAAATGCATTGGAAAAAGCACATTCATATGGTGTGAAAATTGCAATAGCTACAGGCAGAACCTTATCTGTAATCAACAGCGTAAGAGAGCAAATACCTTTTGTTGATTATATTATTTATTCAAACGGTGCGGCAGTTTATGATTGCGATAATGAAAAAACAATTTACAGCCGTTTTATGCCGCGTGATATTGTGGAAACTATTGTTGATTTCTTGGAAAAATATCCTGTTTATTATGAGGTTTATTCAGGCGGCACACAGCATGCTCAGCCTGATAAAGCAGGTTATTTTCAAAATAAAGATTTGCCCCAGGAATTTCTTGACGAATATATGAAAAATATAGTTTCTCACGATGATGTTGCCGACTTTGCTAAAAACAACGATGTTGAAAAAATTAATGTTTATTATTTTCAGGGTGAACATTATGAAGAAATAAAAAATTTCTTGTTTTCTGTTGACGATATAGAGTGTACTTCTCCCGTTTCAGGCGATATTGAAATGACATTCGGCGGAGTAAATAAGGGCAAAGCGCTTGACGGAATTTGTAAAAAATACGGTATTTCTCAATCGCAGGTTATGGCGTTTGGTGATGCAAATAACGATATTGAAATGCTTCAATATGCCGAATACGGCTTTGCAATGGAAAACGGAAGCGATGTTTGTAAAAAATCGGCAAAGTATATTGCTCCATCAAATGCAAACGACGGCGTTGCAGTAAGCGTTGAAAAATATGTGCTTAAAAACATTAAACCCAAATTGCTTGTTTCTGCCTGCTTGCTTGGGCATAATTGTAAATATAACGGCAAAAACAACTATAATAAAGATGTTGTTGAACTTGAAAATAAGTTTGAAATTATTCCCGTTTGCCCGGAAACTTTCGGCGGATTGCCGATTCCCCGTGTGCCTAATGAGATTATAAACGGCAGGGCAATTTCAAAAAACGGCGAAGATTTTACAAAGCAGTATATTGACGGCGCAGAAAAAACGTTATATATTGCAAACGAAAGCAATGCAGTTTATGCTGTTTTAAAAGAAAAAAGTCCATCTTGCGGTCACGGTGTTATTTATGACGGCACATTTACATCAACATTAACACCCGGCAATGGAATAACGGCACAAATGCTGCTTGATAACGGCGTTTTGGTGTTTGGCGAAAGCGAAATTGCCAAGCTTCTTGACGAAATCGATTTTTAAATATATAATGTGTTTACTTAACAGTGTTTGGGGGTTTGGTTTATGCCTGAAACTTTAAAGAAAATACTTGCCGTTGTTTGTTGTGTTTTTGTTTTGGCAACAGCATTTGCAGGTTGCTCATCAAGTGCGGATAACAGCGGTGATACAACAAAACAAATTACAACAGATAAGGCAAAAATTAAAGATGCAGACGCCATTGCGCTTATTAAAACTTATTCTGCCGATGAATTGGGACTTGACGGTTCTGTAGATGATTATAAAATTATGGTTGGCAGTAGCGGCGAAAAAATAGATAATGATTATTATGTTAAAGTAATTGCCGCAAAAATTTCAGAACCTGATGCAAACGGCAGTGTTAGTATAGAACAGTACGGCCAGTATTATATCAGCTATGACGGTAAAACAATTTTAAGCTATAATTCCGATACAAGCGAATATGTTCCTATGAAAGAAGTTCATGAAATTCCGCAAACTACTTTAAGTGAGCATAACGACTGATTTTTTTGGCAAAAAGGGGATTAACAGTCCCCTTTTGCTTTTTTGTTTATAAGGGTGTTTAAATTGATTTTGAAATATAAAAATTTTGTTTCTGTAATTTCAAACACGGCGTTCGTTGCAGAAAATTCAACAATAATCGGCAGTGTCGAAATTAAAAATAACGCTTCTGTTTGGTTTGGCGCAGTTATAAGAGGCGACAGTGAACCTATAACTGTGGGCGAAAATTCAAATATTCAGGATAATTGTACTGTGCATTCTTCAACGGGTTGCCCTGTTAGTATAGGCAATAATGTCACAGTCGGTCATAATGCAGTTGTTCATGGGTGTACAATCGGCAATAACTGCCTTATCGGAATGGGCAGCACGGTAATGAACGGTGCGGTTATAGGAAATAATTGTGTTGTGGGTGCCGGCGCTCTTGTTACGGAAAATAAGGTTTTTTCGGATAATACGCTTATTGTGGGCGTTCCCGCAAAAGCAGTTGGCGTTGTTGATGAAAATGCCGTTAAAATGATAACCGAAAATGCCGTTCATTATGTTGAATTGGCAAAAGAATATAAAAATATGCAGTAGTGTTTTTAAGGGGTAAGAATATGAGCAAAATTGTTAACAAAATAGTGTCCGCCGGTGTAAAGTTGTTTAACGGACTTTCTCAGGAAGAGGCACAAAAAAACATAACCGATAAAACAGTTACTCCCGGTATGCCGAAAATTTTAAGAAAAGCGGCGGCAGAAGGCGCTGTTTTATTAAAAAATGATTCTGTTTTACCTTTTAAAGAAAATACTTCTGTTTCTTTGTTCGGCAGGGTGCAGCTTGAATGGTTTTATACAGGTTACGGTTCAGGCGGCGAGGTAGTAAATCCTTATGCCGTTAATCTTGCAGACGGAGTTAGAAACTGCAACAGTCTTCTTTTAAATGAAAATTTGGCAGATATTTATAAAACTTGGAATGATTCAAATCCCATTGACTATGGTTATTGGGGGCATTGGCCAAGGTGTTATGATGAAATGCCTCTTACCGCAGAAATTGTTAATAACGCAAATTCTCTGTCTGACGCCGCAGTAATAACTATCGGCAGGTCATCGGGAGAAGACAGGGAAAATGCTCTTGAAAAAGGCAGCTATTATTTAACTGATGAAGAAGAAAATATGCTTTCCCTTGTAACCGAAAAGTTTGATAAAACGGTTGTACTTCTTAATATCGGCGGAATTATGGATTTGTCTTGGGTGGAAAAATATAATGTGGGCGCTGTTTTAATTGTTTGGCAGGGCGGCATGGAAAGTGGAAACGCTGTTTGCGATTTGCTTTGCGGCAATGTTACGCCAAGCGGTAAGTTAACGGATACAGTGGCACGTTATTATGAAGATTATCCTTCCGCAAATAATTTCGGCGGCAGATTTTTTAATAATTATGAAGAAGATATATATGTAGGTTATCGTTATTTTGAAACTTTTTATAAAGATAGGGTGTTGTTCCCCTTTGGCTTTGGTTTGTCTTATACCGAATTTGAAATTAAGTTTGAAAAGGCAAAAGTTAAAGACGATAAAGTATTTATTGAAGTTAAAGTTAAGAACAGCGGTGAGTATAGCGGAAAACAGGTTGTGCAGGTTTATGTGCAAAAACCGTGTGCTCCTATAGGAAACCCTGCAAAAGCTCTTGTTGCTTTCAAAAAAACATCATTGCTTAAACCGGGTGATAAGGAAAAACTTTTATTTGAAATTCCTGTGAGTGATTTTGCTTCTTACGATTCGGTCGGTGCAACAGGTAATCCTTATTCATATGTTATTGAAAAAGGAAAATATGTTTTGTATGTCGGCGATAATGTGCGTGATGCATGTTCGGTTTTTGAATATGATGTTGAAGATAATATTTTAATTCAAGAGTATTCACAGGTAATGGCTCCAAAGAAAAGTTTTGATGTTTTTGACGCCAAAAAAGGCGAGAACGGATATATTTTGGCAAAGCGCAGTGTGCCTACCGATTTTGTGGATTTAAAAGCGGTAATTGAAAAAAATATGCCTGCCGAAATTCCGCAAACCGGTGATAAGGGTATAAAATTGGCTGATGTTAAAAACGGCACAGCAACTATGGAACAGTTTGTTGCTCAACTTGATTTTGATGAGCTTGAGGCAATTACCCGTGGCGATTATACTATGAACAGTCCTTTAGGTGCAAAGGGCAACGCAGGTGCTTTCGGCGGCGTTTTGCCATCTCTTCGCAGTAAAGGTGTTCCTGCCGTTATTACTACAGACGGTCCGTCGGGTATCAGGCTTTACAGCTCATGTTCGTTAATTCCAATCGGCACACTTTTAGCATGCTCGTTTGATGAATCGCTTGTGGAAGAGGTGTATGGCGCAGTCAGCCGTGAAATGGTTGAAAAAGGCACAGATATGCTTTTGGCACCGGGAATGAATATTCACCGCAATGTGCTTTGCGGCAGAAACTTTGAATATTATTCAGAAGACCCTGTTGTAACCGGAAAAATTGCCGCAGCAGCAGTTAGGGGAATTCAATCTTGCAGTGTATCTGCCTGTCCAAAGCATTTTGCTTGCAATAACCAAGAGTTTAGACGAAATAAAAATGATTCCCGTGTTTCTGAAAGAGCATTAAGAGAGATATATTTAAAGGGCTTTGAAATTTGTGTAAAGGAAAGTAGTCCTAAAGCAATAATGACCTCTTATAATAAAATCAATTCTGTTTACAGCCATTATAATTATCAGCTTTGCACAACAGTTTTGCGTAGGGAATGGAATTACAAAGGCGTTGTAATTACGGATTGGTGGATGCAAAAAGGAAGAAGCCATGAATTTGAAAATGTTACCGATAATGCTTACAGAATCAGAGGCGGCATAGACGTTTTAATGCCCGGCGGTTCACGAACAGGCAAAAGAAGGCCTGACGGCTCTGTTAAAAGGTCGTTTGAAAGCGGCGGAATTACATTGGGCGAGCTTCAGCAAACGGCTGTTCATGTTTTAAATCATGCTATGAATTCTACGGCAATGAACAGATAATAATAATTTAATCCGAAGTGTTTTGCATTACTGTTTGATGTAATGTTTAATGCTTCGGATTTTTTTCTTGACAAAATTTAATTTTTATATTATATTTTATATAGGTTAGTTTTAACTAACCTTTGTTTTTAAATGTCGGTTAGTGAAAGCTAACTTGCTTGAAAGAAGGTTTTTTATTTGGCTTTAATAGAATTTAAAAATGTTACAAAGCAATTTTTTACGGGTATGCACGTTATTAACGCCCTTGATGATGTATCTTTTGAAATTGAAGAGGGCGAGTTCGTTGTGATTTTAGGACCCAGCGGTGCAGGTAAATCTACTTTGCTTAATTTGCTTGGGGGAATGGACACAGCAACAAAAGGCGAAATAAATGTGGCAGGTCAAAATATTGTGGGTTTGGGCGATAAAGCGTTAACAAAATACAGGGCTTCGCAAGTCGGTTTTGTTTTTCAGTTTTATAATTTAATTCCCACTTTAACCGCTCTTGAAAATATTGAATTGGTTGCGGATGTTTGTAAAAATGCTATACCTGCTCAAAAAGTATTGGAACAGGTTGGCTTGGCAGACCATAAATATCAGTTCCCGGCTCAGCTTTCCTGCGGCGAACAGCAACGCATTTCCATTGCTCGTGCAATAAGCAAAAATCCCAAAATGCTTCTTTGCGATGAACCTACAGGTGCGTTAGACAGCGAAACCGGTGTGCAAATTTTAACATTGCTTCAAGGTTTAAGCTTAAATGAAAATAAAACGGTTATTATTGTAACTCATAACTCGGCAATAGCACAGGCGGCACATAAAGTAATTCACGTAAAAAACGGTAAAATCGAATCCGTGGAGATTAATGAACATCCAAAAGCTGTCAGCGAGGTGAATTGGTAAATTAAGTTTACCTTCATTTTTAATAAGTGCAGCAGTAACTCTCGGTGTGTCTGCTCTTGTAAGCTTAATGTTTACAAAGCGAATTAAACGGCTTGATATGGTTGGCTCGTTAAAGGGCGTTGAATAAATTTTTTAAGGGGTGGCTTTATGCTTGAAAAATATTTGGTTGAACATTGTGCGCCTACATTGGCGTCGATTAAAACGGCAAATTTGTTCAATTATTCTTTTGATAATGAAGAAAATCTGTTTGAAAGCATAAATTATTGGAACAAAGAACTTTGCTCAAAAGGTGTTCAGTTAATACTAATGAAAGTTCATAATAAAGGTGCTCTTGTTTATGTGTGCCGCAAAGACAGGCTTGAAAAAGATTTAAATAAAGACGGCGTTAAGGAGTTTTTGGAAGAATATGGTTATGAAAGCAACAATGCCGATTATGCAATAGAAAGGCTTAAGTCCAGACTTGCATATTCCGATGATTTTCCTCATGAAATAGGCGTATTTTTAGATTATCCTTTGGGTGATGTTAAAGGCTTTATTTCAAATTCAGGCGCAAATTGCAAATGCACAGGCTGTTGGAAGGTTTATTGCAATGAGTGTGATGCAAGAAAAACCTTCGCAAAATTTAATAAATGCCGCAATGTTTATTCACGTATTTGGGGGGCAGGTCAGCGAAATGTTATGCAGCTGACTGTGGCATCATAAAAAATTTAAAGGGGTCGATGATTGTTCATCGGCTCCTTTTTATTGTACATAAAAATGTACTCATTTTGAATTGTTGTTGATATGCTTTATTAATTGTGTTAAGTTTTAATTGTAAAGGGTAACCTTTATTAAAAAGAAAGGATGTTTTTTATGATTTTTCTTGCACTTTTAAAATTTCTTACTGTTGATATGGCTTCGTTGTTAATAAAGTTTTTATTTTTACCTTTAAAAATTTTTACTTGGTGGATTAAATAAATTATCCGCCTGATTTGCAAGCGGATAATCGGTTGTTTTTATTTTTTGTTGTTATCAAAACTTGGGTTAAAGGCATAAAAGTTTTTGCTGTTCATTCGGTCTGTCAGTAATCGTAATCCTTCGCCAAATCTTTGGTAATGCACAATTTCACGCTCTCTTAAAAATTTAATAGGCTCAATAACATCAGGGTCGTCAACAAGCCTTAAAATATTGTCATAAGTTACACGTGCTTTTTGTTCGGCTGCAAGGTTTTCGTTTAAGTCAGCAATAGGGTCGCCGGTGCTTTGCATTGAAGCCGCCGTCCAAGGAAAACCGCTTGCGGCTGTGGGATAAACGCCAACTGTGTGGTCAATAAAATACGGCGCAAAACCCGGATTTTCTTCAATTTCTTTTTCAGTTAAATTTTTTGTAAGCTGGTGAACAATAGTGCCGATCATTTCAAGATGTCCAAGCTCCTCGGTGCCAATGTCCGTCAGCAAACCCTTTAATTCCGGCGTGGGCATTGAGTATCTTTGTGATAAATATCTGAGAGATGCACCAAGTTCCCCGTCAGGACCGCCGTATTGCGAAATAATAAGGCTTGCGGCTTTTGGGTCGCAGTGCTTTATGTTAATTGGGTATTGTAATTTTTTTATATAGTTAAACATAAATTTACTCCTTAAAATTTATTTATTACATTTTATGAGCAAATTTAATTTTTGTTATGATCAGCATAATAAAGCGGCGTAATATAAGTAAAAAAACAATAGTAAGTGTTGTTTGTTATAATCAATTTGCAATATTGTTAAAATAAAAAAACGGCATATCTATGCCGTTTTCGTTTTTTATTATCTGTTTATTTCAACATTTCCAAAATTTCATCTTTTTCCATATATCCTACGGAAATGTTTTTTGTTTGTCCGTTTTCTATAACGGCAAGTGTTGGAATACTGTGGATTGAAAACATTGCCGCTGTTTCCGGTGATTCGTCAACATTTACTTTGCAAACAGTATATGTTTTGGAAATTTCTTCAACCGCCGGTGCCAACATTTGGCACGGTCCGCACCAGTCGGCATAAAAATCAACTAGTATTTTTTCTTCGCTTTTATCTAAAACCTTTTCTTTAAAATCAGAATCATCTGCATGAAATAACATAATTTTTTCTCCTTTATTTTGATTTGTAGTAGAGCCTGCAATGGCAGTAGCCCTCAAAATTTTCATCGGCTATTTGGTCTCTGAATTCCTTGCACATACAAATGTTGTCATCTGTTTTATCAAGTTTACAGGGGCAATAACCGTCTTTTGCTTTTAAACCTTTTCTTATTGCATCCACAATCTTTTTGTTTTCATTAAAAGTAATTTTCATTAGCTGTTCCGTCCTTTTAATATTGTAGTAACAAAATAATCTTGGTTTATTTTTTCCGTTTTTCACTATAATATAATTATAAAACTTTTA
>USJL01000006.1 GCA_900555015.1 uncultured Oscillospiraceae bacterium | reverse complement strand
GGTGCCGTTCTTTTGCAACTCGAAAGAATGGCACAACCCCGCCGTGTTTACGGCGAAATATATAAAAACATATATTAGTAAATATTATTGATTTACAAGAATCCCCCCTGTCATCTTCGATGACGTCTCCCCTTTGACAAGGGGGGCTTTTATTTTATAAATTTCGATTACTGCGAAGCTCTTTTTGTTCCCTTCATCTGCCACCGGCAGCGGTCGCAAACAAGCCCTTTAACAAAGAAAACTTATTTTCATAACATTAAAAATTTAAACTTTTTATAAATTTATTGAAATATCGGCGTTTATAATATATAATGTTGTGTGATGTTTTTTAAAGGGGATGAATAAGTGGGTAGCTCATCTTACGATATTGATGATATATTAAACGAAGTACGAAAAAGGCGCCAAGAGCAGGAAATTGCCGTTAAAGGTGTGGCTTTTACAGCCGAAACGGACGAAAAAACGCCTGAATTAAATGAAAACGCCGTTGAAAATAAAGAAGAAAATAAAATTGTTGAAGAAAATCTTCAGCCTGAAAGCAACGAAAGTGAAAATGAAACTGAAAGCACGGAAGTTGCCGCAGATAATGATACGCAGGAAGAAACGGTTGAAGAGCCTGTAAACGAGAATGAAGAAAAAGGCTTTAATCAAGATAATTTTATTTCAAATAAAGATATAAAAACAAAGCCGGCAACTCAAAAGGCAGACGGCGAGGTAGACCTTTTTTCTCTTTCAGACAGTCTTGAAGACCCTGAAGTTTTTGTAAAAAGCAAAAAGAAAAACGAAGAGAAGAAAAAGAAGAAAAAAAAGAAAACCGCAACAATTATTATTACCGTTGTTATAATTCTTATTGCCGCATTGGTAGCAGGTGGTGTTTTTGCCTACAGTTATTTTAACAAATTGCTTGATGATACTACCGACAAGGAAACTCCGTCCCTTGCTTCTACAGAAGAGTGGCACGGAATGGACAAGCTTGAAGAAAACTTTAACCCTATTTATGAAGACTCAAGCGCAAATATTTCAACATACAAAAGTATGGTGAAAAAATGGTATAAAAACGGAACTCCTGCATCTTCCACTCATGTTTTGAATATTCTTTTAATCGGGGAAGATACAAGGGAAGACGAAATTTCAGAGGAAGATACAAGAGCAGACTCTGCAATTATTGCCAGCGTTAATATTGACACGGGCAAAATTATTTTAACATCTATTCTTAGAGATGCTTATTGTTATTGGGAAACAACAGAAGGTGATGAATCTACCGGTCAGTACGGTAAAATTAACGGTGCAATGAGCACCGGTGGTATTGACTGCTATATCAGAACCGTTGAAAATATGTATAAGGTTGATATTGATAACTACGTTGTTGTTAATTTCAGCAGTTTCCAAAGCATTGTTGATACTTTGGGCGGTGTAGATATTGAAATGACCCAAAAAGAAATTAACGAAATTAACAATCACCCAAAGCGTTACAATTATGTAAGCATTGAGGGCGAGGCAGGAATGCACCATTTGCGCGGTGATGAAGCCGTTGCATATTGCAGAATCAGAAAAATAGATTCAGACAATGCCCGTGCAGACAGGCAAAAAACGGTGCTTATGCAGTTGTTTAACAAAATGAAAACAGCTTCTACAGTTAAAATAGTTGAAGTTGCAACAGAAATTTTACCTTATGTTAAGACAGGTATTTCAAAAAATGAAATTATTTCAATAGCAAAATATGCGTTAAAGCACGGCTGGACGCAATATGCTGTTGAAACATATACTATTCCCAACGACGCTGAAACCGACGCAGAGGGCAACACAATTAAAGGCTGTGTGGGCGGAACTTATTACGGCGCTTGGGTTTGGAAAGTAGATTATCCTCTTTATTCTCAAATGACTCAAAACAGAATTTACGGCAAAACAAACGTGGTTCTTGCCGAAAAAAGACCGAAGTTTGATAAATTAAGTTAGGGAGACGATAAAAATGCCGGCAATTACAACAATATCCGGATTTTTAATCAGAATGCTTGTGGCTGTTGTTTTAGGCGGAATAATCGGCACGGAACGCCAGCTTACAAGGCACTACGCAGGAATAGTTACCACAATAATTGTTTGTGTGGGCTCGTTTGCTTTTACAAGTTTTTCATATCTTTCAGGAGATGTTAACGCCGATGTTACAAGAATTGCCGCTCAGGTTGTTTCGGGCATAGGTTTTTTGGGCGCAGGTGTTATTTTATGCGACGGCACAAAAATTAAAGGCATAAATACGGCGGCTACCGTTTGGGCGTCTGCCGCTGTGGGCATACTTTGCTGCCTTGATAAAATTTGGTTTGCCGTTATGATTGCAATGGCAATTTTGTTTGCCCATTTGGTGCTTCACCCTGTTTCCGAATACATAAGCAAAAAGCAAAGGTACGACAATAAAAAGAATGAAGATAAGCAGGAAACGTATTACAGAATTTCCGTTGCCTGCTCGGAAGACAATGCCCCCGAGGTTAAGGAAAAGCTGATTAAAAAAATCAGAGAAACCGACGGAATTTTGTTAAGAAAACTTGAAATGGCAGATTTGGATGACGGCAACGTTAAAGTTCGTGCGGAAATTTCAACCAAAGTTAAAAATAATGAGCTTGTTGAAAATGTGATTGCTTATATCGGCACAAATAAAAATATTATTTCTACCGGCTGGAAAAACAGCACCCACGAGTAGATACAAAAATCCCCCTTTAATAAGGGGGATTATTTTTTATAACTTTTTGCCTGTTTTGTTAAAGGGCTCGTTTGCGACCGCTGCCGGTGGCAGATAAAGGGAGCAAAAAGAGCTTCGTAGCAGTCAAAATTTTTGAGCTAATGAAATGCGATAAAAATTTTGGTTACTGCACGGCGGACGGTCGTTATTTATTATAAGATACTCGTTTAGTCCCCCTTGTTAAAGGGGGATGTCATCGCAGATGACAGGGGGATTCTTGTAAATCAAACAACATTTAAATGAATCCCCCCTGTTTTTGCAAGCAAAAACTTCCCCCCTTTAACAAGGGGGGCTAATTAGTTAAAAACCGGTACCTCTGCTACTGCGTGGCATCTTCCCACATCGTGGGAAATAAAAAAGTCTAATTTTCTTTTGCGGCTGAAATAGGAGCGGTATCCACCACTTCAAGTTTATTTGCCTGCATCCAAAGGGACGGAGTAATGCGAAGTTTATAACCATAGCCTGCATCCATTTGCCAATGTGCCATTGGTGCTTCCGGCAAGCCGTAGCATGATAAAATTGTCATAAGCACGCCGGCATGACCTACGATTGCACTTTCCGTTGTGCCGGTTTTCATTAACCCCTCTACAATTTTTTCAAAGGCGGCGCAAACACGCTGAATAAACTCGGCATTGCTTTCGCCGTAAGGAGTGCGTGCGTTAATATCGCCTTTAATCCAATTTTGAAAATCCTCGTTATTTTCCAAATCTTTGGCGGTACATTCTTCAAATTCGCCGAAATTATACTCAATAAGGTCATTTATAACAAGGGGATTGTTTTGGGGAAACATAATATTTGCCGAATCAAGGCAACGTTTCAGCGGTGATGAAAAAACGGCGCTTACTTGCGGATAATGGTAATGCGCTTTTATACTTTTAAGGCTGTTTATACTATCTGTAGTGAGTGGATAATCTGTATGCCCAATATACTGTGCGTTTAGATTTCCTTTTGTTAAACCGTGCCTAAACAGGTAAATAGTGTATGTTTTCATTTTATAAACCTCCGAAATATGGGAAAAATTACAATTTGTTTACAATGAGTAAAATTGCTTTACTTTTGATATTATGATTTGTATAATACTGAAAGTATAATAAAGTGATGTTAAACGGAAAGAAAGTTTTGTTATGAGCGAAAAAAACAGTAAAAATAAAAAGTTTTCTGAAATATTAAGCAGTTTAAGAAAAGAAAGAGGATGCAGCCAAAAAAAAGCTGCCGGAGATTTGGGAATCAGCCAAGCGCTTTTAAGCCACTATGAAAAAGGCATAAGGGAATGCGGACTTGATTTTGTTATAAAATGCAGTGAATATTACGGCGTTACAACCGATTATTTGCTTGGCGTTTCCGAAAGCAGGTTTGGAATGGACGAAAATTACCTTTCCAAACTTTCCGAAAAAGATGATGACGGTTCGTCTATGGCAACATTAACACAGGCAACAAAAATTATTGTTGAAACGGCAGTTGCCGCAGAAACAGATGTTGCCGATTATTTGCACGATTACTACACCCTTTGTGTTTACCGCGGTGCATTAACTTTGGCAAAGGCAGGTGTTTTGCCAAGCGAGTTGTTTAGGCTTGATAATAATATAGGCAGGGAGTTGGCGTCTGCCGCCATTGCCGTGCTTGACGCAAAGTTTGCTTTTATTGAGGATAATTCAAGAAGCGGAAGCGACAGCCTTGCAAATTCTTCTCTTCATATTTTAATTGAAGAAGCAGAAAATTATATTATGAATAATTTTATTGATTAATATTTAAGTTGCACCCCCCTCTTTAAAGAGGGGGATTATTTTTTAAACCACTTTGTTCTGCTTTAATATAAGAACGTTTGTAAAAAACCGATTATGCGTAAGCGTGGCGGTTTTACGAATGTTAAGGGGGTTATTAGGGGGAATTGCAACTTGTTGCATCCCCCTGATTTGCGTAGTGCCTCCCTTGTCAAAGGGAGGGGGACCGCTTGCGGTGGTGGGATTCTATGGTGCCGTTCTTTTGCAACACGAAAGAATGGCACAACCTCGCCGTGTTTACGGCGCAGTATATTGAAATATATACCAATAAAAGCTATTTAAACTACGAGAATCCCCCCTGTCATCTACGATGACATCCCCCCTTTGACAAGGGGGGCTTAGTTGGAAGAATCCCCCTGTCATCTTCGATGACATCCCCCTTTAACAAGGGGGACTAAATCAGTAAACATTGGCATAAAAAAAACAGTAGGCAGAGCCTACTGTTTTTGTTTATTAGTGCGATTTTAGAAAATTGCAGGATTGGTTTCATCATCCAAAATATATGTATCAGCATCAAAATCGAAACCGTTATCAGGGTTACCATCGCCGCTTGTTGTTGCAATGTTAACAATTGAAAACTTTTCCACTTCAATTTCCGGTGTTTTATAAGTTCTTTTCATCTATCTTTCCTCCACTATTGCTTACTTATTGAGTGTGCATACAGGACCGTAAGCAATTCTTGTTACTTCACCAACGCCCTCTACATTTTCTGTATAAGCAACATATGTTCTGCCGTACAGTGTAGAAACGCTTGAATTTATAGAAGCTGTAAATGTGCCGCTTGAAGAATAATTCTTAATTTCAAGAGCTGCACAAGCACTGCCGCCCTTTGTTGGTTCTGTATTAGTTTTGGAAATAACAACACCAACGCTTATGATTGTGTATTTGCTTGTATCAATGCCTGTGTTTGTAAATTCGCCTGAGATTACAAACTTATCATTTGCAACATAGCCTGTGCTGTATGTAGCAGGAGCTTTATGTTGAATTGTTTGCTTAATATCATCACTTAATTTAATATCATTATTTGGACCCAAAGTGGATGAATCAATATTCTGTTCGGTTATTGCAATATAAGTTACAGAACCTTCTGTTGAAGTATAACGAACAAGGTCTGTTGCTTGATAAGAATCAACAACTGTTACATCACTAACAATTTTAACCCAAGCAAGGAATGTATCTGAACCTGTGTAATTAATTGTGTAGCCTGCATTAAGAGATTCAGGTGTGTTACTGATTGAGCCGTCAATAACAGTAATGTTATTTGCTTGGCTGATTCTTGAACCAACCTGCTTGTAAACAACAGTGCCGTCTGCAGTGCTTACTTTAACCCACTTTGTAAATGTGTATGTTGGGCTTTCTATAGGAGAAACAGTTTCGCCGTTAACGGTTAATGTTTTACCGTCTTCACTAAGAACTGCTGTGCCTGTATAAGAAGTAATTACAGAGCCGTCATAACCTTGAATAATTACAACGCCTTCACCCTTTGTTTTAATATCAAGAGTAACGATTATATCCTGTTGCATAAAGAATGTTTTATCAAACATAGTTAAGTCAATAACAACATCTTTAGCATTAGTTGAATTAGGTGTAGAAACTACACAGCTTACAGTGTGTGAATCATTTAAATAACCCTGTAAATCAAACACATCGTTAATATTTGCAACCTTACCAAATGCGTAAGATTTAGAATTTGTAGCAATTGTACCGTCTACAGTTGAATTAACTGTTAAGGTGAATTTTTGATTTTGAAGGTTTGTGTTTGGATTATCATTTTTATCTTTAACAGTAATATAAGTTAAGGCTTCAGTTACCAAACTGTTAACATAATTTTGACTAACAGAAATTAATGCATTTCCGTTACTGTCAAGGCAAGCATTCATGTTTGATAAAACTTCATTAATTTTTTGCTGTGCCTCTGTTGTATAAACACTTGAATCAAATGTTGATGAAGTGATTATATTACGTACTGCATTAAAAGCACTTAAGTCTGTTGCTCTTTCTAAAAGTCCGTTTTTAGCATTATCAAGAGCTGTTTTGAGAGCAGAACCGCTTGAAGTATCAATATTATCATTTAACCATTCTTCCATATTAAGAAGTGCTTCTTGATATGTTTTCCAAGTATCAGGTGTATAATCACTTGCTTTAAGTTTTTCACCGATACAATTATTATAAGCAGTACGTTCACCGCCTGCGTCTTTATTAGTAATTACAACTTTAATATTTGTAATTACTTTAGTAGTAATGTACTGTTTGTCAAGTTCATCACTTTGATAATGTTCCTCGTAGGAATAATCTTTTTCACCGGTTCCTGAAATTTTACCGTTTAAAACAGTAGTGCCTTTTGTTTCAGTACGTACATCAAGAGCATTAGGAGTTAATGCACCGCAAGTTAAATTACCGTCACCTGCAGAACTCATACTATTGCCGCAACCGGTTGAATCAATGTCCCACCTACTGTTGTACAAATCACCACTAAAATACAAACTGCTTGTATCAATATTTAATTTATATGTATCTGAATTTGCTGAATGGTCTACACCATAGTTATTACCTGAACTTCTGTCTAAATAATAAACAGCTGTTGGCGAATTAACTGTCATAACAGCAGATTTAGTACCAAATAAATTATTTAAATTATATGAATTGGAAGAAAAATAACCGGCAACTTTATTAAAGGCAACACTTGGACCATCTTTGGTCATTGAGTCAATAGCGATTACCCAATCACCGTCATCCCTAACATCAAATGTTGAACTAAACGGTGAATACATTTGTGCAAAATTTTGATTTCCTGATCGGTTTTGCATAACATCACCGCCTGTAGATGAATTTGAGCCACCGGAGAGTGAACCGTAAGAGCCATTAGCCAAAACAAAAATCGGAACAGCACGCTTTTTAGAGTCAGACTTATACTTAACATTAAAAGTAGAAGCGGCAACATGAGTAGCAACCGGGTTTGCTATAACAGGTAACTTGTGATATTCAAATGTACCATCACTAAACGTAAACTTTAATGTTACAGATTTACTGTTATCGGACGGGTCAACAGAATAAGCGGAACCAAGGTCGCCCTTTAAGAGACCATTCTCAACAAAAACATTTGCACCATCAACGCCGACAGCAGTAACGCTTGAAATTGTTTTTTCAGATACAGTTACTTTTGTTTTACATTCACCTGCATATGAACCGTCTGCAATAAAAGAGCCATTCATCATATAGTCGTACTGATGAACATCTGAAATATCGTGCAAAGTTCCGTTAAATGTGCCATGAACATAAATAATTGGATCTGTTGTTACATAGCCTGTAACAGAGTTTTCGTCTTCATATGCTACTGCACCAGCCGCATTGATGCTGAAAGGCAATGCGAAGCAAGACACTGCCATAAGCACTGAAAGCAAAACAGAGAGTAATTTTTTTGATTTTTTTACCATAAATCGTTCACCTCTAATAAACGTTCGGACGAGCCGACATAATTTTACGAAGTTAGTATATTATAATATAGTGCATATGTCAATATAAAATTGAGGGAAAAGTTGGAAAAAATTTACAATTTGTTAAAAAATGTTGAAGATGATGAATCCCACTGTTATATGTTGAATCCCCCCTGTCATCTTTGATGACTTCCCCCCTTTAACAAGGGGGGCTAATTAGAAGAATCCCCCCTGTCATCTTTGATGACTTCCCCCCTTTAACAAGGGGGGCTAAAACAAACGACTTGTAATAAACAACGACCATCCGCCGTGCAGTAACCAAAATTTTTATCGCACTTCATTAGCTCAAAAATTTTGACTGCTACGAAGCTCTTATTGCTCCCTTTATCTGCCACCGGCAGCGGTCGCAAACGAGCCCTTTGACAAGGGGGCTAAATTTTTAAACATCTTTGCCTCCCTTGTGAAAGGGAGGTGGCAACACGCCGTGTTGACGGAGGGATTCTTATGAGGCGTATGTTATTTAATGGAGTCGCTCTATTTTTATATTGAATCCCCCCTGTCATCTTTGATGACATCCCCCCTTTAACAAGGGGGGCTAATTAGAAGAATCCCCCCGAGTTGCTTCGCAACCCACCCCCCTTTGACAAGGGGGGCTTAAAAGGTTCTTTGACAAGGGAGGCTAAATGAGGGGGTTAAAGTGGTTATTTTACAACCTTTATAAATTTATAACCTGCGGAAGTTACGGCTGATTTAATTTTTTCCTCATCAATTTCGCCGCTATTAATATAGGCTTTATTTTCTGAATGGTTTGCAGTTACATCCAATCCTATTTCTGCAAGTGCCTGTGTTACATGGTGTTCGCAATTTGGGCACATCATGCCCTCTATTTCCACATAGGGTTTATTGTTTTTAGATTTGTTAAAAATGCTCATATCAATTTTAATTCCTTTCTTATTACTGTTTGTAATTTTGTTAATATTAACAATATTCAGCCTTAAAGCGTTCATAACAACACAAAAGCTTGAAAGGCTCATTGCAGCAGCGGCAATCATTGGATTTAATGTTAAGCCAAACGCCGGATAAAGCACACCTGCGGCAACAGGAATGCCGATAACGTTATAAATAAACGCCCAAAACAGATTTTCCTTTATATTTAACAGCACACGGCGTGAAAGATTAATTGCTTTTGCCACATCAAGAGGACTGCTTTTCATAAGCACAACATCAGCGGCATCTATGGCAACATCTGTTCCTGCGCCTATTGCAATGCCTGTATCTGCGGCAGTTAAGGCAGGGGCGTCATTAATACCGTCGCCAACCATGGCAACAGAACCGAATTTTTGAAGTGCGGCAACTTTTTCCTGTTTTTCGCCGGGTAAAACCTTTGAAATAACATTATCTATACCCACCTGTTTTGCAACTGCGGCGGCGGTATTATTATTATCGCCTGTAATCATTACAACGGAAACGCCGGAATTTTTAAGCATATTAACTGCGGCAATGCTGTCTTCCCTAACAGTATCAGCAACGGCAATAATGCCAAGAAAATCGCCGCCATATGCAAAAAATAACGGAGTTTTGCCGTTTTGCGCAAGAGTTTCGGCGCCGGATATGAATTTATTTTCTATATCAACATATTTTGAAACAAGTTCTATATTGCCTGCAACAGCTGTTTTGCCGTTAATTTCGGCTGTAACTCCCCCGCCCGGAACCGTTTTATAATTTAAAGTATCAACAAGGATTACACCTTTTTCTTTACAATAATTATTTACGGCTTTAGACAAGGGATGTTCGCTTTTAGCCTCTACCGAATAAGCAAAGTGCAAAAGTTTTTCAACATCATCTGCAACAACATCGGTTACAACAGGATTACCGTTTGTAACAGTACCCGTTTTATCAAAACAAACAATTTGAGATTTACCCGTAATTTCCAAACTTTCGGCAGTTTTAAACAAAATGCCGTTTTTAGCGCCTTTACCGCTGCCGACCATAATTGCAACCGGTGTTGCCAAGCCTAAAGCGCAAGGGCAGCTGATTACAAGAACAGAAATGGAACGGGCAAGTGCAAAGCCGACGGTTGAGCCTGAAACAAGCCAAGCAACAAAAGTTACCAGTGCTATTGAAACAACAACAGGAACAAACACGCCCGATACTTTATCGGCAATTTTAGCGATTGGTGCTTTAGTTGCAGAAGCGTCTGCAACCATTTTAATGATTTTAGACAAATCGGTATCCTCGCCGACAGACACGGCACGGCACCGGGCATAG
Source organism: uncultured Oscillospiraceae bacterium (assembly GCA_900555015.1). Classification (GTDB taxonomy): domain Bacteria; phylum Bacillota; class Clostridia; order Oscillospirales; family Acutalibacteraceae; genus Eubacterium_R. Next base: position 62,691 of record USJL01000006.1, on the reverse strand, counting down.
CCTGTTAAATTAACAGTACCGGCAGAAACCTTATCACCAATGGTTTTATCAACAGGAATGCTTTCACCTGTTAAAGCAGACTCATCTACCGAGCAATCACCGCTGATAATTTTTGCATCAACAGGAACACTGCTGCCTGCTTTTATAACAACAATGTCGTCAAGAGCAACTTCTTCAACAGGAACGGTTGTTTCAACGCCGTTTTTTAGCACAACGGCAGTTTTTGGTGATAAATCCATAAGACTTTTAAGGGCGTTTGTTGTTTTGCCTTTTGAATAATCTTCTAATGTTTTGCCAACGGTTATAAGAGCCAAAATCATAGCGGCAGACTCAAAATACAAATCATGCATATATTCATGAGCGGCGGCTGTGTTGCCGTTTTTAATTTCAACCGTCATTAAAAACATAATAACAGTGCTGTAAACAAATGCCGCACCTGAACCGAGAGCCACAAGAGTATCCATATTAGGTGCTTTATGAATTACGCCTTTAAATCCGCTGACGAAAAAGCGCTGATTAATAACCATAACGGCAACAGTTAAAATAAATTCAAACAAAGCAATGCCAAGATGATTACCGTTTAAAAATTCCGGCACACGCCAACCCCACATCATATGACCCATAGAAACATACATAAGCGGAATAAGAAGAACAACGGACGCAACAAGGCGTTTAATCATTTGCGGTGTTTGTGTGTCTTTAATACTTTCCTTTTCTGAAGATTTATTTTTTGTTCCTTTAACCGAAGCACCGTAACCGGCGTTAACAACAGCGTCAATAATAGTTTGATTATCGGCAGTGCCGTCAACAGCCATTGAATTAGTTAGCAAATTAACGCTTACCGAATTTACGTTTTCCACTTTTGAAACGGCTTTTTCAATTCGTGCGCTGCAAGCGGCACAGCTCATACCGGTAATGTCAAACTCTTTCATATTTATAATCACAACCTTTCTGTTTCTAAAATTAGGTTTAATGTTGAATCTTTGTTTTTGGTAAATACAATTTTTTTATGAATCCCCCCTGTCATCTACGATGACATCCCCCCTTTGACAAGGGGGGCATATCATAAAGGGGGCATATAATATAATTGTATAAATATATAAATAATTACTTCATTAATTTTTGCAAAGTAGCAACAAGGTCGTCCACAGTTTCATCCTTACCTGCTCTAATATCATTTGCAACACAGGTTTTAATATGCTCGGAAAGCAATTCTTTATTAAAAGCGTTTAAAGCGGCGGTAACGGCAGACACCTGATTGATAATATCTGTGCAGTAGGCGTCATTTTCAACCATACCTTTAATGCCTCTGATTTGACCTTCAATTCTGCTTAAACGATTCATTAATTTTTTATGCTCTGCCTCATCACGCTTTTTCGTTTTTTTACATTCACAGCAACAATCTGACATAGTAATCTTCCTTTCATATGAATTAAGGCAAAAATATACCCCCGGGGTGTATTTAAATTATATACTCCCCAGGGGTATCTGTCAAGTCACTATTTAATATTTTTTACTGCATTAAAAGCATCTTCCGTGGCATTATGAATTCTGCCGGTTTTTTGGGAATCACCTATATTAAATACCTGCTTATAACTGTTTTTAATTTCGTTATAAAGCACATTATCGGGTTTAACGCCCATTGAAAGAACAACCAGGTCGCAATCAATTTTAAAATTTGCACCTGTTTTTAAATTTGTAACATGAATGCCGCTTTCACATACAGAAGCCAACTTTGTTGAAGTTAAAAAACGAGTATTTGCAGACTTCAGCTTAGGCAAAACATCATCAACATTTTGAAACCAAGCGCCGGGAGCAACAGAATCTGCCATTTCAATAACAGTAACATTATTTCCGTTTGAACAAAGAAGTTCCGATGTTTCAAGCCCTGTCATACCTGAACCGATAACGCAAATATTTTTATTTTTAGGTTCAACGGATTTATTTAAAATTTCAGTTACCGTAACAACGTTTTCACCTGAAAATGCCTGTGGATGAACTGCGTTTCCACCTGTGGCAATAATTACAATTTCAGGATTATATGCGTCAATTACCGATTTATTTGCAAAAGTATTATATTTAATATCAACACCCAAATCAAGAACATTGGCAAGCAAATCTTCAACACACCAATGAATTTTTTCTTTATGAGGGGGCTTATCGGCAAGATTAATTTGACCGCCGGCAACAGAATTTTTTTCAAGCACGGTAACATTAAAATTTCGCTTTGCAAGAAGTTCTGCTGCTGTTAGTCCGGCAACGCCTGTGCCAACAATAACAACGTTTCTGCCGTTGCCGTTTTGCGGAAACTTAAAATCTTCTTTACCTACAAAAGGATTAACGGAACAATGACCGTTATCACCTATATAAGCGCCCTCCATCATACTTTCAAAACAATAAAGGCAACAAATACAGCGTTTAATTTTATTTTCATTACCAGTTTGAACCTTTTCAGCCCAATGAGGGTCTGCAATATGAGGTCTGCCCAAGGAAACAAAATCCTGAATACCGTCCCGAAGCTGTTTTTCAGCCTGTTCAGGTGAACGAATCAAATTTGCGGCAATTACCGGAATATCCACAACTTTTTTTACTTCTGCGGCTAAATTTTTGCGCCAGCCGCATTCAAATGTGGTTGGTTCAAGCCAATAGTTAAAAGTATCGTACCCGGCGGAAGAAACGTCAATAGCATCAATTCCTTTATCGTTAAGAATTTTTGCCATTTTTAAGCCTTCATCAAGGTTGTAACCATTACCCGGTTTACCGATTTTATCATACATTTCGTCAACAGTTAAACGAACAATAATGGGAAAATCACTGCCGCAAAGCGCACGTGTTTTATCAATTATTTCAAGCAAGAAGCGCATTCTGTTTTCAAGAGAACCGCCGTATTTATCGGTTCTGTGGTTAGTTTCAGGAGACAAAAACTGCTGAATCAAATAACCGTGGCTGGCATGAAGCTCAACGCCGTCGCATCCAGCTTTTTTTACTCTTAACGCACCCTGCGCAAATTGATTTTCGATTTTCTCAATTTCTTTTGCAGAAAGTCCCCTGTTTGCACTTTCCGAAAACTTACTTCTGTTACACTTACTCGGTCCTACGGTTTTAAAAAACAAATCTTTTTCAACCATTTTTTTACCAAGAGGAACAACAGAGCCATACAACAATTTTGAATATGAATTGTTTGGCATAATTTTATCGCACAAAACGGAAATAGGCACTGTATTAACCATTAAATTAACATTTTGCCTGCCGGGATGATGAAGCTCAACAAAAATTTTTGCACCGTGACGATGGATTCTTGAAGCAAGCTGTGAAAGAGGTTTAATATTTCTGTCTTTAGAAACAGAAAGCTGACCGAAAGAAGAAGCGCCGCTTAAATCGTTAACCCTTGTAATTTCAGTTATGATAAGACCTGTGCCGCCCTTGGCACGTTCTTCATAATAATTCATCATTTTTTCGGTTGGGTCGCCGTTAAATCTACCGAATCCCATAAGCATAGGCGCCATAACAATTCTGTTTTTAATTTCTATGTTACCGATTTTCATCGGAGAAAAAAGCATATTATAATCCATAAAAACTACCCCATTTAATTATAAATTAAGTATAACATTTACATTAAATTTTAGCAACAAAAAAAAGCGCCTTAAAAGGCGCTTTTAAATTATTTTTTCTTTTTAGCCTTGGCTTCTTCCTTTGCTTTCTTTTCAGCAACTTTACGTTTAGCCTCGGCAACAATTTGTTTTTGCTCTTCTTCGTAAGCTTTAGCGGCTTCTTCACGCTCTTTAATTTTACGAAGTTCGTCTTCTCTTTCCTTTGCTTCTTTAGCTTCAACCTGTGCTACACGTTCACTTTCAAGCTGCTCATCTGTTTTAGCCGGTGCAACTGCAACAGCAATATTAATTCCCATAGCAATCAAAAGCAAAATAATACCGGGAATGTAACCCCAAGATAAGCCCGATGAGAAATTGTAAGCACTGAATTCGCCAAATGAAAAAGCAACAAATGACTTATTAAAACCGCCTGCCAAAGAAAACATTACAACAGCGACAACTGAAGATACGATTGAAAATACATCAAATACAACTGTTGATTTCGTTTTAGGCTTTTTACACATAATTATGTTTAAGAAAAAAGCAATTACAATAAACAAAGCCGACGCAAAATAGAATATTAATCCTATAAACATAAATTTAACAGGACCTGAACTGCCTTCAAACCCCATATTTGCAGAAAGCAATGACATTTTTTTAAATAACTGAAGCAACATATCTATTGCCGATTTAGAACCGTCAAAAGAAAGGAGAGTTAAAGCAAAAGCATTTTCATCACTTTTAACCGCAGCCCAAGGGAGAATAAATGCTAATGCAGGTAGAAACGTTAATACAAGTCTGGCGATTCTTAATTTTGTGCCAAACAAAGAATACTTAATTCTGTTAAGCGTTCTGTTAAATACAGCAAAAGACTTTTCTGCATTTATATTATCTTCTTCCAATCTTTCAACCCAATTATAGTTAGGAATCGAAACGCCGCAACCGCTGCATTCAGCTTTAATATTCCAAAAATGCAACTTTTTACCGCAATTTGGGCAACTTGCCATATAAACACCCCTTATAAATAACTAAGGTATATTTTATAATGTTTCCCATAAAAAGTCAACAAATTTATGTTAGAGGCAGGAATATTAAAGCTGAACCGAATATAGTTAACTGCTTTTTACGGCAGAATCTGAATTATTAACAGCATCGGATATACTGTTTTGCGTTGAATTACTTGAAATAACCGAGCTTATTGTTATTTCTTTACCGTTAACTGTGTAAGTTTCATTTTGCTTTAAAACAGAGCTGCTGATAACAACAGAATCATATTTTTTATTTGCCGCATAAGTTAAAATAATTTCTCCTGATGAATTTTTAACAACAACGTCATCCTGAGTCCATTCACTTAAATTAATAAGTAATGAGCATTGTGTTGAATCATTACCAAAGTTTTGAGCCATTCCGCTGCCACCTACGGCAATAACTGTTCCGCCGGTAATTGTTGCAGTACCTGAATAATCAAGTGCGCCGTTTCCGTCATTAGAAGGGCCTGAAACATAAATTTCACCGCCGTTAACATATAAATCACCGTTGGAATCAATACCGTCGCCATCTGCATTAATATTTATTACGCCGCCGTTAACGGTTATTGAACAAGACTCGTCATAATCCATATCTGTTCCCTGTCCGCCACCGGGTTGTTGTTCATTCGGTACATTGCCGGACGGTTTATTTTGATTGCCGTTAGACGGTAATTGTGCATTTGACTCGTTATTTGTATTATTTCCATTAGCATCATTGTTTGAATTTTCAGAATCATTCGGTTTTTCCGGTGGAGATTGTTTATTGTTATTTTGATTTTCATTAGGCATTTGCGGCGGTGTATTATCCTCATTATTTTGCTGTGAATTTGGAATTTCAGGAGGATTTCCGCCGCTTTCACTGTCAGTAACATTCTGCTGACTGTTTGAATCGGATGTGCTGTTTTTTCCTGATGAAGCATTTAATGCATCATCTAAAGCAACAATGCTGATATTGCCGTCATTTATTAAAATTTCTTTACTTTCAAGTCCTTCATAACATTGTTTGATATTAACAGTACCGCCTGAAACAAACAATACATTATTTGCATGCATGCCGTCATCATCAACAATTTCTGTGATATTACCGTCTTTTACATAGATAAAACCTGTTGTATCGTCGTCTTCGCTGTCTACATTTATACCGTCTTTACCTGCGGTTAAATTGATATTTCCGCACGCAATTCTTACACTATTATTGGCTGAAAGAGCATGACGTGATGCAGTAACGGTTATATCTGCAGCAATAACCATATCATCCTTTGATACAATTCCGTGTCCGTACTCTGTGCTGACTGTTAATAAGCCGGAACCGTTTACAGTTAAATCATCTTTAGAAAAAATAACCGAATCAATATTGTTATCATCAACAGCAACAAATTCTCCGCTGTTTGTAAGTGTGTTTTCGGTTGAATCTGCCAGTGTTATAAACACTTTATCAGCCTGTTTAATATATATTGCCGCAGAAGAAGATGAATTAATATTTACACCGTTTAAAACAAGCTGGATTTTATCATCATCCTGTGCGTCAACTATAATTTGACCGTCATTTAGTGAACCGCTTATTATATAAACACCGTCTTCTGATATAGTAACGGTATTGTCATTTACTGTTACATTTGAAGTATCTTTTGAAGTAATGTTATTATCTTCAAGTGTAATTTTCGCGGCAGAATTTTCATCATATTCCCAATTTAAATCTCGTTTTGTAAACATATCGTCTTCAACAAGATTTAAGGATGTTACACCAGTTGACGAAGATTCATTTGACGTATTTTTTGACTGAGAACATCCAAACAATGAAATTGCCAAAACGCAACACATTAAAACAGCCAAAAAAGATTTTAACTTACAACGCATAAATATCCTCCTTTTCAGTACAAAGAGAAACTTCCAAATTACCGTTTCTGCACCTGATTGCATCAATTAATTCTTTTTCATTTACATTGTTTTTCAGCGTAACATTGTAAGAAAGCTTAAACATACTTCCCAAATTTACTGTTTTAGCACTTAATAATTCAGCGTCGATGCAAAATTCAGAAAACAAATCATTAAATGCCGTAGAATAATTTAAATTTTCGGGTATAGTAATTGTTAATTTTTTATTTAACGAATTTTTGCATTGTTTACTTGTTACATAGTTACAAATTAAAAGTGCAATACCCAAAATAATTGTAAACAGTATTGAATATCCTATATAACCCATTCCTGCAATTAAACCTGAACACATTGCTAAAAATATTGTGCCGATTTCTTTTGATGTGCCGGGTGCTGAACGAAACCTTACCAAACTGAATGCACCTGCTACGGCAACGCCTACACCTAAATTACCGTTAACCATCATAATTACAACGCTTACTACGGCAGGTAAAATTGAAAGCGTTACAAGAAAGCTTTTACTGTGTCGGGTTTTAAACGAATAAATAAAAGAAATAAATACACCGATACATAATGACACCGCAGGTGTAATTAAAAAAGTTTTAACATCAAATCCGTTGCTGAATATTGAATCAAATAAATTGCTCATACTGCTACCCCACTTTTATATAAATTATTTTCATAAGCCTTTCCGTATTTTGAAAAGGTTGTTTTATAAATTTTATTTTCAGTTAAAAAAGAAGTCATCCACAAAGGCAAAGAATCTGCCGTTTTTATTTCCATAAGCACCGTGTTTGCCGGCAAAATACCGGTTCCGTACAAACCACTCTTCAAGTCCAAATCATAGCCTCTGTAACAAATATTTTTATCGAATGTTACTCTGAAGTTTTCATTAGATTTATCAAAATATGCCTGTCGCTCATATCCTATAAGCATTTTCGGAGCTAATGAATCATAAAAGTTCATAAAATAATTAATTTCTTTTTCTATTTGACTGTTTGCTGTTCTAAAATTATTTAAAAGCTGAATTTCAGCCAAATTAATGTTCATTGACACACGCCTTTTATATACAACTGAATCATATTTTTTCTTTAGTTCAATAAAAGCGATTGAATCGCTTGTTACATTTCCATAACAGCGCAAACGCAATTTTTCTTTGTAGTCTGGTTTTTCAATAGAATTTCTAATCAGTCTAAAATCGGAAGTGTCATAATAAATATTTGAAATTAATGTTTTGCCGTATTCATCTTCTGACATATAACTTTCCATATAATTCATTAGGTTCAAATAAGTTGAAGTTGAAATTAAATATTTTAATTCATACCGTTTAAAAATATTTTTAATATTCATGTTCCCTGCCTCCTTGATTGAAAGAATAAACCGTTAACTTAAAATGAAATTAAAAAAAGAAACATTTTTGAAAAATTTTCAAAAATGTTTCTCAATCTTATAACGTTATGTTAAATTCAACTGAATTTTCATCGTTGCTAATACAAACGATTTTGCCTTTATGAGCATTTACTGTTTCGTATACTACAGAAAGTCCAATTCCAAAACCTCCTGTTTTTGAATTACGCGAACCGTCTGCTCTGTAAAACCGCTCAAAAAATTCGTTATGTTCTCCTTTTTCAATATGAACAACAGAATTATAAACTCTGATTTTTATTTTTTTATTTGATTTACTCATTATAAATGAAATTTTGCCGTTATCATCTGAATATTTAAATGCATTTTCAAGCAAAACAGAAAACATTCTGTTAATTGAATCTTCATTGCCTTTATATTTCACATCATTTTGAATTTTAAAATCAAAAGTTTTACCGCCCGATTTTGCCAAAGGTTCAAAAGAATAGCAAATTTCATTACAAAGTTCGGATAAATCAAAAGTATCTTGTTGTAATTTGTTTCCGCTTTCATCCATTTGTGCTAATGTTACCAAGCCTTCGGTTAATTTGGCAAGCCTTGAAGTTTGACTTTTTATACTTTTTGTCCACTGCGACTCGCCGTTTTCCATTTCAATAATTTCAGTATTTGCGTCTATAACAGTAAGCGGCGTTTTCAATTCATGGCTTGCATCTGTAATAAACTGCTTTTGTTTCTCGTAACCTGTTTCTATTGGCTTAATAGCAATTTTAGAAAGAAAAACAGATAAAACAAATACAAGTATAACACCCAAGGCTGAAATTGAAAATCCTGAAATTAAAAACGAATAATAAGTATTTAATTCTTTAGAACAATCAACAAAAACAATCATTTTATAATCATCGGCACTAACCGATTTATAATTAAAATTGTCTTTTAATCCGTTTGTTTTGCCTGTTTTTATAATCGATTCTGCATATTTCTCGGCTTCATCCTCTGAAACCGATGCGATTTTGCTTAAATTAACACTTGTTATATTGTTTTCGCTGTCAAGAAAAACAACAAAATATCGTGTGTCAAACGGTGTTTCCGGAGAAGGCATTTTATGCTCAACATTATCTTTTTTAATTGTATCGTCATCTGCCGGCGGTAAATTATTATCGGGTTTGTCTTGATGACTATCTGGCAATACACCGTTATTATCGGCAATTATTTTAATAACATTGTCATTGCTTGACTTAACATTTTCAAAATTAACAATATCAATAACGCCTAAAATGACAGAAAGAACAATTAAAACAGACACCATTGTGATAGTAATAATTTTCTTTTGTAACTTTTTAATCATCTGTTTTCTCCAAATAATAGCCTAAATTACGAGAAACTTTAATTTTAACTTTGCGTTAACTGAAGCAAGTTTTTTACGCAAATTTGAAATATAAACCCAAACCACATTAATTTCAGAATCTGAATCAAAGCCCCATATTTTTTCCATAAACATGTCTACCGAAATAACTTTATTGGGATTTTGCATAAACATTTCAAGCATTTGAAATTCCTTGTTATTAAGCCTTAAAACATTATTACCTACTGATAATTTAAAATCTTCACGGTCAAGGTGCATATTTGAAAAAACGATTTCATTACCTAAATCAGAATTTGATTTACGGGTAAGCACGCGAAGTCTTGCAAGCAATTCTTTTGTAGCAAACGGCTTTGTTAAATAATCATTTGCTCCGCTGTCTAAGCCGTATACTTTATCGTCAATTTCACTTTTAGCCGTTAATATCAGTACGGGAATATCAATTTTTTTATTTCTGATTTCTTTAAGTGCCGATATTCCATCCATAACGGGCATCATAACATCTAAAACGGCACAATCATAAACGCCTGTTTCAATATAATCAACAGCGTCTCTGCCGTTATAAACAGCATCAACCGAATAATTGTTATGCTTTAAAATAGTAACAAGAGCATTTGAAAGTTCAATTTCATCTTCGGCAAGTAAAATTCTCATAAAATCACCTCAGCTTCTACAATAAATCGGTAACCTTAAATGAACTTAAAATTATTCAAAATTTGCAAATTGGCTGTTATACAAATTATAATAAAAGCCTTTTGCATTTAAAAGTTGATTATGAGTACCCGTTTCAATTACCGAGCCGTTATTCATAACCAAAATTAAATCTGCATTTTTAATTGTAGACAAACGGTGTGCAACAATAAATGTTGTTTTACCCTGCATTAAATTATTAAATGCTTTTTGAATTTTAATTTCGGTTCTTGTGTCAATGCTGGATGTGGCCTCATCAAGTATTAACATTGGCGGATTGACAAGCATTAACCTTGTTATGCAAAGAAGTTGTTTTTGACCGCCGGAAAGGTTGCCGCCGTCACTTCCGATAAAAGTATCGTAGCCGTTTGGCAAACGCTTAATAAATGAATGTGCATAAGATTTTTTAGCCGCATCAATTATTTCATCATCTGTTGCATTTGCTTTTCCCATTGCAATATTTTCTTTAATTGTGCCGGTTTTAAGCCAAGTATCCTGCAAAACCATACCAAATGAAGAACGAAGAGAATTTACATTAATGCTGTTATAGTTAATTCCGTCAGCATAAATATTGCCGCTGTTTACATCGTAAAACTTCATAAGAAGATTAATAAGAGTTGTTTTGCCGCAACCGGTTGGACCTACAATAGCAACACGCATACCGCTTTTTACATCTAAATTTAAATTTTTAATAAGCTTCTTTTCGGGAATATAACTGAAATCTACATTTTCAACCAAAATATTACCCTTTGGATTTTCAAGAACTTTCTTATCTTCCGTGTCGGGTTCAACTTCCTGTTCTTCTATAAGTTCAATAAGTCTGCCGGCACAGGCAAGTGCGTTTTGAAGCTCGGTAATTACACCGCTTATTTCATTAAAAGGTTTTGTATATTGATTTGCATAAGACAAAAAACACGATAACATACCGACTGTAATTCCACCGTTTCCTTTTACAGCCAGAAGAGCACCGAAAAGTGCAACAGCTGCATAAACAATGCTGTTTACAAATCGAGTAGCAGGATTTGTAATTGATGAAAAGAATGTTGCACGCAGAGAATAATTTGCAAGTCTGTTATTTATATCATCAAACTTATCAAGATTTTCCTTTTTATGAGAATAAGCTTCGGTTACTTTTTGATTGTTAATCATTTCATCAATAAAAGCAGTTTGTTCGCCTCTTGTTTCACTTTGAAGTTTAAACATAGAATATGTTCTTTTGGCAATAAATTTAGCAATAACAAAAGACAAAGGAGTTAAAACAACAACCACAAGAGCAATCCAAACATTTATTGAAAGCATAAAACAAAATGTGCCAATAATCGTTACAACGCCTGTGAACAACTGAGTAAATCCCATAAGCAAGCCGTCTGCAAATTGGTCGGCATCTGAAATAACTTTGCTTACTATATCACCGTTTGAATGTGAGTCAAGATATTTGAACGGCAAAACTTCAATTTTCTTGAACGCTTTATCACGCATATCACGAACAACATTAAAAGTAATTCTGTTGTTTAAAACATTCATAAGCCATTGAAGAACTGCAGTTACGGCAACAATGATAACAATATTAATCAATATTGAAGTAATTGAATTAAAATCAACATTATTTGCACCGATTATACAATCTATTGCATTGCCCACCAAAATAGGCACATAAAGAGTAAGTGCAACAGATACAGCAGCAAATATTACTGAAAACATTAAATAAAATTTGTATTTTCCGATATAAGACAATACTTTTTTGATAACAGTTTTATTACTCATTATGCTTCCTCCTTTCCAAACTGTGAATTATAAATTTCCTGATAAACTTCACAATTTTCAAGAAGTTGAGCATGAGTTCCCTGACCGACAATTTCACCGTCATCAAGAACTATTATATTATCTGCAGTCATAACGGACGACGCCCTTTGACTGACAATAAATACGGTAGGATTATAATCAAGATTGTAAATTTCTTTTCGTAATTTAGCCTCTGTTGCAAAATCAAGAGCAGACGCACTGTCATCCAAAATTAAAATTTCAGGTTCACGCACAAGAGCACGTGCAACAGAAAGACGTTGCTTTTGTCCGCCTGACAAATTTGAACCGTTTTGAGATATTTGTGCATCAAGACCGCCTTTTTCATTAACAACAGACAAAACTTGAGCTTTATCAAGAGCCTTTTCCATTTGCTCGTCTGTAGCATTTGAATTTCCCCATTTAAGATTTTCTCTGACAGAACCCTTAAATAATGCCGCTTTTTGCAAAACAACACCTATTTTGCTTCTAAGTTCATCGTCATCAAAAGATTTAACATCCCTGCCGTTAACGTAAACAGTACCGTTTGTAGCATCATAAAAATGCGGAATTAAAGAAACAAGACTTGATTTGCCGCTGCCCGTTGAGCCGATTATTCCAACTGTGCTGCCTTTAGGTGCCGAAAAACTTATATTAGTTAAAGAATCATCACCTGCACCGTTATACCTAAGGGAAACATTGCAAAAATCAACGGCATTATTTGTTTTTAACGATGTATTACCGTTATGTTCCAATGAATTTTCAAGTTTTAAAACTTTTTCAATTCGAGATGCACATGCAAGAGCTTTTGTTATTGTAACTATTAAATTGGCAAGTTTGATAAGTTCAACAAGTATTTGGCTCATATAGTTGTAAAGAGCCACCACCTGACCCTGAGTTAAATTGCCGGAATTTACTCTTAATGCACCGCAATACACAAGAACAACAACGGCAACATTAATAACTACGTAAGTTACCGGATTCATTAATGCGGAAATTCTGCCAACTGCTTTTTGAAGGTGCGAAAGTGCTCTATTACTTTCTACGAATGAATTAATTTCGTTATTCTCCTGTGTAAATGCACGGATAACTCTTGCACCTGACAGGTTTTCTCTTGTTTTTAATGTAATAGTGTCTAAACTGTTTTGAACTTGCCTGTACTTCGGCATTGTATAAGCCATAATTCCGAAAACTATTAACGATAAAATCGGAATTGCACACAAAAATACCAAGGCACATTTTACGTCAACCGTAAACGCCATTATCATGGCGCCGAAAACTATAAACGGACTTCGTAAAAACAAACGAAGTACCATATTTACTCCGTTTTGAACCTGATTTGAATCGTTTGAAAGAATCGTAACAAGTTTAGAAGTTCCCACGGCATCAAGCTCTGAAAATGACAAACTTTGAATTTTATCAAAAATGCTGTGCCTTAATTCCCTGCCGAAACCGGTAGCGGCTTTTGCAGCAAAATACTGTGCTGTAATTGCGGCAACCATACCGACAACGGCAAGTAAAAACAATATGCCGCAACGCTGAAAAATAAATTTTGTATTACCTGTGCCGATACCGTTATCAATTATAGAAGCAACAACAAGAGGAACTATAAGTTCAAATATTGCTTCCAGCATTTTAAATAACGGTGCACAAACCGATTCAATTTTGTAATTTTTTAAATACTTCAACAAACTTTTCATAATTCACCTGACAAATTTTATTAAAGAGATTTTAGAACATTATAATCTGTATGTCAACAAATAAAATGTTGAACTTACAAGATTTTAGGTATATAATTGTAAAAAAATCAAACAAAGGATGAAAGAAATGAGCAAAAAACCAGTTGCAGCAATAATAGTTGGTGCGGGACACCGCGCGTTTGTTTACAGCGAACTTGCAAAAACCAACCCTGAAGACTTAAAAATCGTGGGTGTTGCCGATCCCAACCCGATAAGAAGAAAAAAATGTGCCGAATATTTTGGCTTTAGTGAAGATATGTGCTTTGAAAATGCAAACGAACTTGCAAAGGAAGGAAAGCTTGCCGACGCAATAATTAACGGCACAATGGACGAACAGCACGTTGAAACATCCATTCCCCTTCTTAAAGTCGGATATGACATGTTACTTGAAAAACCTTTTGCAGTTAATGAAGAGGAAATGCGTAAACTTGTGGACTGTGTTAAAGAAAACGGCAACAAAGTTATGATTTGCCATGTTTTAAGATATACTCCTTTCTATTACAGCATAAAAGAAAGAATTGCAAACGGCGAATTAGGAGATATTATTAATATTCAGATGACAGAGCATGTTAGTTATCATCATCTTTCAACATCTTATGTTAGAGGTAAATGGGCAAATTCAAACAAATGCCACACTTCAATGCTGCTTGCAAAATGCTGCCACGATATAGATTTAATGATGTGGTTTATGAGCGATACAAAACCTACGCAAATTTCTTCATTCGGCGGAAAATTTCAATTCAAACCGGAAAATGCTCCTGAAAATGCCGGAACAATTTGTATGAAAGACTGCCCACTTGTTAATACTTGTAATTATTCTACAAAACGACTTTATATTGACCACCCGGACAGATGGGCATTTTACGTTTGGGATGCACTTGAAGGTATAAAAAATCCAACTATTGAAGACAAAATTGAATTAATGAAAAGCGACAACCCATATGCAAGATGCATTTATAAATGCGACAATAATGTTGTTGACCACCAAAGCGTACTTGTAAACTTTGCAAGCGGCGCAACAGGTACTCACAATATGGTTGGCGGTTCTGCGGAACCGAGAAGACAAATACATATTATAGGTACAAAAGGCGAACTGTTTGGCAATTTTGAAGAATCAAAATACACAATTTTAAAAATCGACCCATCACCGAATGCGCACCACGAAGAGTGCGATGTTGAAACAGTTGACCTTAATATTAGCGGCGATATGGTAGGTGCATACGGCGGACATGGCGGCGGTGACGAAAGGCTTGCCGCAGACTTTGTAAAGTTTATAAGAGATGAAAAACCAAGCCTTGCATGCACATCCATATTTGATTCCGTAGCCGGTCATCTTTCTGTATATTTAGCGGACAAATCACGAGAAGCAAACGGAATGCCAATGGATATTAAACTTTAATTTATTGACAACACACCTGCAATATGATAACATATGCAGGTAATTTGCGGATGTGGCGGAATTGGCAGACGCGCAGGTCTCAGACTCCTGTGGATATTGCTTCCTTGTGGGTTCAAGTCCCATCGTCCGCACCAAAAGCACCTTTACCAAAAAGGTGCTTTTTATTTTTTTAGCAATGCAATAATAAATCAAACATTGATAAAATTATGTAGTGATGATATAATTTATTTATGAAAAAATACTTAATAATTACAATTTCTGTGATGTCTGTTTTACTGACAATTTGGATGTTGCATTACGGAAATCCCGTTGATAATTCCGGAGCGTTATCAAAAATAGGATTAACACACCAGTTTTTATTTTCTTGCTGGGGTGTTTTAACTTTTTTAGCTCTGTATGCAAACATAATATTAGGAATTAAAAAAGCCGATAGATTAATTAAACCCGTTTACATTTTAACTTTTATTTCCGCTATCGGAATGATTTTGACCCTGTGTTGCGATTTTGACTACAACAAAACTGTTCAATATTATTTACATTGCATTGGTTCCATGCTGTTTTCAATAATTACAGGAATGCTTGTATTTGCTCTGTTTGCAATTAACTTTAAAAAAAGCGTTTTACATAAAATAGCAACGGTTATAATAGGAATTATTTTGCTGTCGGACCTCATTTTACTGCTTATATTTAAGGAAACAGGCTTAATTGAGGCAGTACCTATCATTTTTGGACTTATTACTTTGCCGATTTTTAATTTCTTAATTAAGGATAAAAAACATGTTACACAACGAACTTAAAAACAATAACAAATATCCGTTTCACATGCCGGGACATAAAAGAAATGATAAATTTAACATATGCGGCTCTGATATTGACATTACGGAAATTGATGGATTTGACAATTTGCACAGCCCTACAGGATGCATAAAAGAAATTGAATCGGAACTTGCAAAATTATACAATTCAAATAAGTCTTTTTTGCTGGTTAACGGAAGCACATTGGGAATTCTTTGTGCCATTCTTGCTGTTACAAACAAAAACGATAAAATCGCGGTTGCCAGAAACTGCCATCAAAGCGTATTTAATGCTTGTTTCTTAAATGAATTGAATATTGTTTATATCGAACCCGAATATGACAGTGAAAACGGATTCTACACAAAAATTTCACAGGAATCCGTAAATAAATGTTTTAAAGAAAATCCTGATATAAAAGCCGTAGTTATTACAAATCCAACCTATGAAGGCTTTGTCAGTGATATTATCAGCCCTGTTACTTTAATTGTTGACGCAGCCCACGGAGCGCATTTTGGATTCGGCAATTTTCCAAAATACCCTAAAGGTGATATTGTTGTTTCAAGTCTGCACAAAACATTGCCTGCATTAACGCAAACGGCAGTATTAAATGTGTATAACGAAGAATACATTTATATGGTAAAAAAATATATTGATATTCTTGAAACAAGTTCACCCAGTTATGTTTTAATGAGTTCTGTTTCTAAATGCATTGAAACATTAAAAAATGAACCCGATTTATTTATTAATTTTGAAAATCGACTTAAACAATTCTACTCAATAAAATTAAATAATCTAAAGCTGATAAAAAATGACGACGAAAGTAAAATAATTATTTCTGTTGCCAATACAAACATTAACGGTTATGAACTTTCAGAAATACTAAGAAACAAATATTTAATAGAATGTGAAGCGCAAAGCATTAATTACATTACGCTTATATCTTCTGTCGGAGACACGGAAGAAGGCTTTAAACGATTATTTAAAGCACTTTGCGATATAGACAAATCGTTAATTAATTCACCAGTTAAAATCATTAAAAAGCCGCTTATGCCGATTATTGCATGCAAGTCAAGTGAAATTAAACACACTGTTAAAACAAATTTTGAAAATTCGATAAACAAAATTTGCGGCGAAACTGTTTTTGCATATCCTCCTGATATTCCGATAATCAACAAGGGTGAAGTGATAACCGAAGAAACAGTAAAATACATTAATTATTGCTTTAAGAACAAAATTAATATAATAAGTGAAAGTAATTTGTTGCCCCACTTTATATTGACAAAAGCAGATTAATAATATAAAATAAATACAACATTAATGAATTGAGGTGCTTATAATGAAAAGAATTAACACATTAAGTTCTCGCAACCTTTGTGAATCTGCAAAAAAAGGCGGATGCGGTGAATGCCAAACATCTTGCCAGTCAGCAAGCAAAACTTCTTGCTCTGTTGCAAACCAAAAATGCGAACAGCTTAAAAAATAAGTTTATTAAAAATGCGGCGGTATGCTCTACCGCCGTTTTTCTTTGGAGATATTTATGATTCATGCATATAAAATGAACGGCTACAATATTATTATTGACCAAAACAGCGGATGCGTACATTCGGTTGACGAAGTAGCCTATGACATTATTACCAAATACGAAAATGAAAATAAAGAAGATATAAAAAAATACATACTTGAAAAATATAAAGACAAAGAAGATGTTACACCCGAAGACATTGAACTTTGCTTTGAAGATATTGAAGCATTAAAAAAAGACGGCAGACTGTTTGCGGAAGATACTTTTGAACAAACGGCAAAAGAATTTAAAAAAAGACAAGGTGTTATTAAAGCAATTTGTTTGCATGTGGCTCATGACTGCAACCTTGCTTGCAAATATTGCTTTGCAAGTAAAGGCGAATACGATGGTCCAAAAGGATTAATGAGCTTTGAAACCGGTAAAAAAGCACTTGATTTTTTAATTGAAAACAGCGGCACAAGAAAAAATCTTGAAGTGGATTTTTTCGGCGGAGAGCCACTTTTAAATTGGGATGTTTGCAAAAAGCTTGTTGAATACGGTAGAAGTAAAGAAAAAGAATTTAACAAAAACTTTCGTTTTACATTAACCACCAACGGTTTACTTATTAATGATGATGTTATAAATTTTTGTAATAAAGAAATGGGAAATGTAGTTCTTTCTCTTGACGGCAGAAAAGAAACACACGACAGATTGAGAACAAGCTGTAACGGCAAAGGCTCATACGATTTAATTGTTGACAAATTCAAAAAATTTGCCGATTCAAGAAATCAAGCCGACTACTATATGCGAGGAACATATACCCACTACAATACCGATTTTTCAAAAGACATACTTCATATGGCGGATTTGGGATTTAAAGAATTATCCATCGAGCCTGTTGTTTGCGACCCAAGCGAGCCATATGCATTAAAAGAATCCGACCTTCCAAAGCTGAAAAATGAATATGAAATTCTTGCCAATGAAATGCTGAGAAGATACAGAAAAGGAAACGGATTTACATTTTACCACTATATGATAGATTTAGATGCAGGTCCATGTATCGTTAAAAGAGTTTCGGGATGTGGGGTCGGAACTGAATACATGGCAGTTACACCGGACGGTGATTTATACCCGTGCCACCAATTTGTAGGAGATGAAAAATTCCTTTTAGGTAATATTTGGGACGGCGTTACAAACAGCAACATTTTAAATCAATTTAATGAATGCAATGTATATTCCCACAAAGAATGCAAAGACTGTTTTGCAAAATTATATTGCAGCGGAGGCTGTGCAGCAAACGCATATCACGCTACAGGAAGTGTAAACGGAATTTATGAATTTGGATGCGAACTGCACAGAAAAAGAATTGAATGTGCAATTATGTTAAAGGTTGCCGAAGCTGAAGAAGGCTTAAAAGTAACTTATTAAATATTTATGAAAACAATCAAAATAATTTGAATTATTTGATGAAATAATGTAATATGTAATTATATTTTTCAAAGGAATGATATTATGGATTGGCGAAATGAATATGAGCAAAAAAAGGTAAGTGCAAAAGAGGCAGTAAGCCACATTAAAGACGGTTATAAAGTTGTTACTTCATTTGGATGTTGCGAACCGATAGGCGTTGAACGTGCAATGACTGAAAATTTTGAGCAGTTTCATAATGTAACGATTTATAACATGCTTTTACTTAGAGAAACTCCTTGGGTTGAAGAAAAATATAAAGGTCATTTTAAATATAATTCTTTTTTTGCTTCGGGTTCTAACAGGAAAGCAATTTCTGAAGGAATTGCAGACTTTACAACATGTAATTTTTATGAAATTCCGGCTGTTTTAAAAGATGTAATTAAGCCTGAGGTTTCATTGGTTTCAGTTTGTCCTCCTGACGAAAACGGTTATGTATCTTTGGGAACAAATGTTGATTACATTGAAAGCACACTTTCTTACACAAAATTAAAAATAGCTCAAGTTAACAAATATGTACCGAGAACCATGGGAAAAGCTGTTAAACACATAAGCGAGTTTGACTATTTTGTTGAAATTGATGAGCCGCTACCTGATGTTCCGTCTGCTCCTTTAAGCGAAGAAGAAATCCAAATTGGTAAAAATTGTGCCTCTTTAATTAATGACGGCGATTGTTTGCAGCTTGGTATTGGCGGTATTCCAAATGCAATTTGCGAAGAGCTTAAAGATAAAAAAGATTTAGGCCTTCATTCGGAAATGGTTGGCGACGGAGTTGTTGATTTATTGAAATCCGGCGTTATCAACAACAGCAAAAAACAAACACATGTTGGCAAAACCATTTTAGGATTTGCTTTCGGAACTACGAAGTTGTTTGATTATATTAACAACAACAAAGATGTTGAAATGTACCCTATAGAATATGTTAACTACCCTCCTAACATTGCAATGAATGACAATTTTGTTTCTATTAATTCATGCATTCAGGTTGATTTAATGGGTCAGGTAGTTGCGGATACAATCGGATTAAAACAATTTTCAGGTGTTGGCGGACAGGTTGACTTTGTTCGCGGGGCAACAATGAGTAAAAACGGCAGGTCCATTATCGCTATGACATCTACCACAAAAAACGACACAATTTCAAAAATTGTTCCCACAATTACAGAAAACTCAGCAGTAACAACAACAAGAAACGATGTTAATTGCGTTGTTACCGAATACGGAATTGCAATGCTTAAAGGCAGAACGCTGAAAGAACGTGCCAGAGCTTTAATTAATATTGCCCATCCGAAGTTCAGAGATGAACTTATAAAAGTTTACGAATCACGTTTTAATGACAAATTTTAATCAAAAAAAAGTCGCACTTTAGTAAAATCTATTGTGCGGTTTTTTTTATTATGATATACTTTACGTACTATATATACTTAAGGAGTTCAAGAAATTAATGGCAATTATTAAACAAGAACATTTCGGCATAGCAAGAAAGATTGTTTCCAATATGACTTCGGAAAGCTGGGAAGATATTCCACACGCAATGATGAGCTATGAAGCAGATGTTACAGACTTTTTGCCTTACTGCAAAAAGTTAAACGAAGGTGTTACAGATAAATCAAAAAAAATCACTATTAACACTGTTATGATTAAAGTTATTTGCGAAGGTCTTATGGCGGCACCTAAAATGAACTGCACACTTCATTTTAATAAAAGACTTGTTCGAGGCACACTTTCATATCATGATGATGTTGATGTTTCAATGCCCACAATTTTAAACACCGGCGAAATGATGACAATAAACATTCATAATATGGGAACAAAAACATTAACTGAAATGACAGAACATATTAACGATAAAATAAGACGTGCTAATAATTCTGACATGAATGAAGTTATGTTTGAAGTTTCAATGGCAAACACATTAACAGGTCTTAAAAACGGTCATATTCGCCAAACAATTAACAGATTAATCGGTTCAAAAGCACCGGGCGTTCACAAGGTACACACTCTTTCAGGTAAAAAGAAAAGAGAATATTACGCAATTCCTACAACCGAAAGATTAACAAGATATGATATTGAACAAGGTACAACAACCATTTCTAACTTAGGTTCAATTTACAGAGAACAAAAAGGACTTTGTATGCTGCTTGAAATCATTCCGCCGCAAACTACTGCATTTGCAGTTAATGCGATTCAAAAAAAGCCAATGGTTGTTACCGACGAAAACGGAAATGATAAAATTGAAATCAGGCAGGTTCTTCCTATTTCAATCGCTATAGACCACAGGTCTCTTGACTACGGCGATTGCTTGCCGTTCTTTAAAAAGCTTGATGAAATTTTTGCAAATCCTGAAATAGTATTAAGCTGGAAATAAAAATTAACGCCTTTCACAATTAACTGTGAAAGGCGTTTTTATTACTTTGAAAAAACAAACGTATTGATTGAATTTTCACTAATTTCATAATTTTTTTGTGTAGTACCCAAATAAGTATTTTCACAATTTTTTGTTTGGTCGGTAGTATAAATTTCAACGTTATCGTAGCCTTTTAATTTAATAGAGGCTGTTCGGGATTTTCCTTCGTTAACAACAACAAGAACAATTTTTCCGTCCGGAGTTTTAAATGCCGTTTCGTTAACCAATTCACGAAAATGAGTACCCTCATCATCTTTATAAGTGGCTATTGTGAAAACGCCGTCGCCGCATTTTAATAAAGTTGAACCGTTAGGAACAAATTTTGAATACTGCTGATAGCCATAATATCTTTTAGATATGTAGTAATCTGTTTCATCATTCGGATTTGTAACAAGTAATCCGTCGGAATAGTCTTTTCCGTCTTCTTCATTATACCCTATTTGATTTTCTGCGACCCAGTTAGACCAACTGTTTACACCAGTTGAACCAACGTCTTGTGCAATTACACGGGCTATAATTAACGCTGTTTCCAAATCTTTTGCATCATGTGCGGCAGGCAACTCGCACCATTCGCTCATATCAAAACGAACATTAACATTTTTAGATGCCCATTTACCGAATTTACTTTTCTTAATTTGGTCATTATCATTAAAATAGGAATGATAACTGTATGCACCCATAACAGATTTTATTTCATCATCGCCGGCGAGCATGTTATAATAATCCTTGGCTGTTGAGCCTATATTACCGCTTTCAAGAACATAAAGTTTTACATCCATTCCCCTATTAATTATTTCTTGTGCGAACAATTTAATTAATGCGGTAGCCTGCTCTTTTTCATAATGGCAGCCCTCTTGAGTAACATAATCACCTCCCCATGCCCATTGAGGTTCGTTTATGGGTGAAATATATTTAACGGGAATTCCCATATCTATAAAATGCTGTGTTATATCAAGAAAATAATTAACATAATCACTGTACTTGCTTTCATCAATATTACAAACACCGTCTCCGCTGAATGAGCCTGAAGATTGACCATTAATACACATAGAATAATGAGGAGAATTTGCAAATAAAACAACTGTATCAACCCCTAAATCCACTGCCTTTTGAAGCATGGCAACAGACGCAGCATCACGGTTCCAATCATATTCGTATTTGCCTGTATTTTCATTGTAAACAAGAAAACTTTCACCAAGACGCCATTCATTATCTACTCTGTTATTACTTGGGTCATATCCGCCATAAATGCAATAGCGGTAAACATTAAGATTTAACCCATCTGTTGAAAAAAGTAAATTTGCTATTTCGTTTCTTGCATTTTCATCGTTAATATCATCAGCCCACCAACAATCTGATGTGCCCCAACCGTAAAAATTTTGCTCTGTTTTCTTTTCGTTAATTTTAATTTTCAAATTACAGGTTTTTGAAGCGGAATAATATATTCCGGCAGTTGCACCAATGACTAAAGCAACTACTAAAAAAACACAAAAAATCTTTCCTGCAGCAACAAAAAATTTTTTCATAATAACCCCTTTTTAATATTGATTTTATTTAATTGAAATGATACAATGTATGCAATGCACCTGTGGCGGAACTGGCAGACGCGCCAGATTTAGGATCTGGTATCGAGAGATGTGCAGGTTCAATTCCTGTCAGGTGCACCATTTAAAGAAGTACTCGTTTGAGTGCTTCTTTTTTTATTATTTTTAACAATTGCAAAAACAGCACAATAAACTGCCTTTGCTCCATACGCTTTTAATGTTAATGCCGCAGAAGATAATGTTGCCCCTGTGGTTTTAACATCATCAATAAGAAGAACGGTTTTGCCAGTAACATCTGCATTCTTATATAAATCAAAAGCGTTATACATATTTGCAAATCGCTCTTTAGCAGATTGCTTTTTTTGAGTCTTAGTTTTTCGCTTTTTAATTAAACACTTTGAAAATTCAATACCCGTATAATTTGAAACAGTTTTTGCAAGAAGTTCGGACTGATTAAATTCTCTGTTGATTTCATCACTTTTCATCATAGGAATAAATGTAACGCAGTCAAAATCAACTAAGGAATAATATTCCAAAACCTTATCTGCAATAAACTTACCGTAACTTTTATACAAGTTTTTAAATCCGTGCATTTTAAAATTTAAAACGCCGACTTTAATTTGATTTTCATAATAAAAGGGAGCAATAACAGCTTTATACTCAATATTTTGTTTATGATTTTTACATACACAATTTGACTTTTCACAGCCGCATTTTAAACAAAGCGGAGGTTTAATTACCGGCAAATCACCAGTACATAATGGGCAAAGCTCTTCGTCAAAAGCAACAACTTCTCCGCAAACGGAACAACGCTTTGAAAAAATTGCTTGTCTTAAAATTTCAATTACACTGCTCATACTGTTAAATAATCTTTTATCGAATCATACAAATTATCGCTAATTCCGTTAATTTCTTTAATTTGTTCCGTACTTGTATATCTGCCAAGCACGCTTCTGTACGCAATAATCGATTGCGCCTTTGATTCTCCTACGCCTTTTAATTGTATCAAATCATCTGCACTGCATGTATTTAAATTGATTACAGTATTTGCAGGTGCATTTTCTGTTGATATATTTTCAGAGGCAGTGGAATCAAAGGAAATGCTTGGCACAGAAGATTCTGTTTCAGAAACATTTAAACTTACTTTTGGTTGATTTAAAGCAATAAAAACAAAAATTATTCCTATTGCAATCATAGCAATTCCCACAAGTATAACAGACTGATTTTTATCGCTTTTTAAAACTTTTTCCCTTGTTTTTGGAGTTGTATTTTTTGTTTCCATAACCGTTACCGTTTCTTTTATTATTAGAGTACGGAGCCTGTGAACCGTTAATTAAACAATTTTTGCCTGAACCGATTAAATCTGTTCTGTGTGCACGCCTTAAAGCCTCTTCACAAAGTTTATAATTTTTTGAATCATAGTACTGAAGAAGTGCTCTTTGCAAAGCCTTGTCGTGAGGCGTTTTCGCCACATAAACTTTTTCCATTGTGTATGGGTCTAACTCGGTATAAAACATACAAGTAGAAATTGTGCCCGGTGTAGGATAAAAATCCTGAACCTGTTCCGGTCTGATATTATGCTTTTTCAAAAAGACAGCAAGTTCTATTGCATCATCAAGAGTAGAACCGGGATGACTTGACATTAAATACGGAACAAGATATTGCTCCTTATGCACCTCACCTGTATACTTAAAATATCTTTTTGAAAATTCAATGTATGCTTCAATATGGGGTTTGCCCATTTTATCGAGAACTGCCGCACTGCAGTGTTCCGGAGCAACTTTAAGCTGACCTGAAACATGATTTGCAACAAGTTCCCTAAAGAATTCGTCATTTTTATCTTGAAGCAGATAATCATACCTGATGCCGCTTCTTATAAATACTTTTTTTATATTAGGCAAGGAACGAACACTTTTTAAAATATCCAAATATTCACTGTGGTCTGCAATTAAATTGGGGCACGGCTTTGGTGCAAGACATTTTTTACCTTTACACAAACCGTGTTCTAACTGGAACATACAAGACGGCTTTCTGAAATTAGCCGTAGGACCGCCCACATCATGAATATAACCTTTAAAGTTATTTAAACCTGTTAATAACTTAGCCTCTTTTATGATACTTTCTTTACTTCTTGATGTAACGTATCTGCCTTGATGAAATTGAATTGAACAAAAATTACAAGCACCAAAACAACCTCGGTTATGTGTAATTGAAAATTCAACTTCTTTAATTCCGGGTACGCCGCCTAATTTTTCATAAATAGGATGATAAGTACGCATATAAGGCAATTCATAAACAGCGTCAAGTTCTTTTGTTGTAAGAGGCGGCATAGGCTCATTTTGAACAATCATTTTGGAGCCGTGTCGCTGGCGAACCACTCTGCCACGTATATGGTCTTGCTCATCCTGCTCGACCCTAACAGACTTTGTGTATTCTTTTTTAGAATTAATACAATTTTCCAATGAAGGAACTTCAACACCGATATACGGCGTATTTACAACGTCTACCGAATAAACAGTACCTTTAATATTTGTTAAATCGGAAATCTGTTCACCTGCATTAAGCCTATTTGCAATTTCAACAACCTGTTTTTCACCCATTCCGTAAATTAACAGGTCTGCTTTAGAATCAATTAAAACGGAAGGTTTAATTTCATCTGCCCAATAATCATAATGTGCAAAACGCCTTAATGAAGCCTCTAAACCGCCTATTATAACAGGTGTATCGGGATAAATTCTTTTAACAACATTAGAATAAACGGTAACTGCCCTGTCAGGTCTTTTGCCTGCCTTACCGCCGGCAGTATAGGCATCATCACGCCTGATTTTTTTTGAAGCGGTATAATGTGCAACCATTGAGTCAATATTCCCTGCCGTTATTAAAAAGCCAAGGCGTGGCTTTCCAAACTGAGTAAAATCATTTTCATCTCGCCAATTAGGCTGGCTCAATACAGCAACACGATAACCGTTAGCTTCAAGTACTCTTGAGATTATTGATACACCGAATGACGGATGGTCTACATAAGAATCTCCCGTAATATAAACAAAATCGGGTTGAGTCCATCCTCTTTTTTCCATATCTTTTTTATTAATAGGTAAAAAATCTGCCATTAACTAATCCTTAAAATCATTTTCTTCAATTTCATTTACAGGATTTTCAACATCGTTAAAATCCATTTGTTCGGAATTTTCGGCAGTAAATTCCCTGCCGTTTTCATAAGCTCGTTTTTCGAGCCACATTTGCTTGGTCATTAACACCTGACGAGGTTTACTTCCTTCAGCAGGACCGATAACGCCGTATTCCTGAAGCTGGTCAATAATTTTAGCACCTCTTGCATATCCTACGGACAATTTACGCTGTAAAAATGATGTTGATGCCGTTCCTGTTTCCATAACAATTTCTGCGGCTTTTTCAAACAAAGCGTCATAATTGTTGCCATCTTCTCCGCTATCCTCAAAGGGGCTTGTCTTTTTGTCAACAACTGCTTTGGCCTCGATTTCTTTTTGAATATTCTCATCATATTCCGTGTCGCCCTGATTTTTAATAAATTCACACAATTCCTCAACCTCTTCATCGCTGATAAAGCAACCTTGAACACGAAGGGGTTTAGTTGCGCCAATAGGGCTGTAAAGCATATCACCGTTGCCTAAAAGCTTTTCTGCCCCTGAAGCATCTAAAATAGTTCTTGAATCAATTTGTGAAGAAACAGTAAGTGCAATTCTTGAAGAAATATTGGCTTTAATAAGGCCGGTAATTACATCTACAGACGGTCTTTGTGTTGCAATTACAAGATGCATTCCCGCAGCACGTGCCATTTGAGCAAGACGGCAAATAGAGTCTTCAACCTCTTTGGGTGCAGCCATCATCAAATCGGCAAGTTCGTCAATAAAAATGCAAATTTTAGGCATAATTTCCATGTCATCGTGTTTTTCGGCAAATTTATTATATCCGGAAATATCTCTTACACCGATTTCTGAAAATTTATTATAACGCTGAAGCATTTCAGACACTGCCCACCCCAATGCGCCTGCGGCTTTTCTTGGGTCGGTAACAACAGGAACAAGAAGGTGCGGAATGCCCACATATTTTGAAAATTCAACCTGTTTAGGGTCAATCATAAGGAACTTAACCTCATCGGGTTTTGCCCTGTAAAGCATAGAAACGATAATTGAATTCATACAAACGGATTTACCTGAACCGGTTGTACCTGCAATAAGAAGGTGAGGCATTTTAGCAATATCGCAAAATACGCTGTTGCCTGCAATATCCTTACCAAGCCCTGCGGAAAGTTTTGAACTTTGCTGTGCAAATTCAGGGGTTTCAACAATTTCACGCATTGAAACACTGTTTTTAACAACATTTGGAACCTCAATGCCTACAGCGGCTTTGCCCGGAATAGGCGCTTCAATACGAACATGTGTAGCAGCAAGATTAAGTGCAATATCATCGGCAAGATTTGTAATTTTGGAAATTCTTATGCCTGCCGCCGGTTTTAATTCATATCTTGTTACAGTCGGTCCTCGGCTGATGTCGGTAATAGTTGCATCAACATTAAAAGAATGAAGCGTATCAATAAGTTTTTCGGCATTTTCTTTTAACTCTCCGCTGACATCCTTTGTAGAAGCGTGCTTAACTTTTTTTAAAATATCAACAGGAGGCATAACATAATCCTCAACTGTTGCCTTCATTTGACTTTCTGATACTTCAAAAGTTTCAACAGGTTTCTTTTCTTCTTGATTTGAAGCGTTACGAACAATTTCATCAATAGACTTTTCTTTATTATCTGCTCTTAATGCTTTATTACGTGCCGTTGCCTGATTAATTTCATCAATAATATCTTTTGAAACAATATTATTTTGCTGATTGTCAATAATATCATCGCCGCTTGAAACATCAACCGTTTGATTTGATTTTTTTGCTTTTTTAGGCTTATCTGTTTCAGGCGGAACATCATCAAGAGGCACATCTATCGTTTTTTTATTCATGCGCCTTTGTTCTCGCTTTTCTTCAATAACAGGAGCTACCTTTTCATAAGTTGCCTTTGCAGGAGAAACTGCGCCTTTAAGAAATTGGATTACTGTAATACCTGTTAAAAACATAAAGTCAACAAAAATAAGAACTATATCAACAATAACAGCCGGTGCTTTGCCCAATGTTAAAAGTAACCAACCGATTAAAGCTCCGAAAAAACCGCCGTTAAATGTTTGAGAAGCAGTTTTAAAAGAATCAACTATGCAGTCTTTAAAAATTTCACCGGGTTGATTTTGTACAATATGTATCAAAGCCGATATAAGCAAAATCATTATAATGCATTCTACACCTTTAATTGCAAGAGTGCCCGGTTCATTATCTTTAACAGAATACAAAACAGTTATTGCAACAGTTAATATAGGAAAAACAATAGCGGCAAGAATTCCAAACAAGCCAACATAAGTGTTATGCAAAAAACGCCAAGCACCCTGACCGCTGACAACAGCGACGAAAAAGAAAATAACGGATAATGCGAAAATTACAATGCTTGCAACACGGTTTACAGCTTCTTTTCTTTGGAAATCAGCAATTTGTTGTTGATTTTTATTCTTTTTATTTTGATTTTTAGAACGATTGCTTTGAACTTTTTTATTAGCCATATTATCCCCTGTTAATGATTAATTCAACTATACCTGCAATTACGGCAACTGCACCTATTGCAAAATCATAAAAAGCGAAATATTTTAATTTGTTTTGAGTAAAAATATAAAGAGTGAATTTTGAAACAATGTATGATGCACCGCCTGCAATTACAACAGCAATAATACCTGAAATTATATTTACATATGTAACGCAATTAACAATTTCTATAATTCCGCCAACAAGCAAAATCGGAACGGACAACGATACAAAATAACGGAAAGCAACTTTTTTATTGACGCCGCAAATTAAAAGAACGCATATTACTGTTGCACACAATGAAAATCCGCCGATTGGCAAAGTAATAAATACCGCAAGACCTACAATAACCGCATACGGCAAACTGAGCCTTGTGCCTTTTTCATTTTTGGAAAGAATTTTCCACGCAACAAGTAACAAAGCTCCTGTAACGGCAAAGCAAATGCCCTCACCCAAAACATCTCCGTTATAAGAAGTTGAATTTAAAAGCCGGTATATATTTTTTTCTTTTGACACAGGAATTAAATAAATAAGCATAAAAACGTAGGGAATTAATGTAAAATACATAAATTTCCTCGAATTTGAAGAATCTTTTACGCTTAATCTTTTCTTGAACAAATCTGCCCAGCCGCTGAAAAATTCGTAAATAAGTTTAATGAATACTTTGTAAAATGCAACTGCAATACCCACAGCCATTCCTATATGTATTAAACCGGTAAGTTCAGAACACGAACCGGTATATCTGCCTGCGAAATCATGGAATATTGCGGAATGACCGCTTTCCGACACGGGAAAAAGAAATGTTAGGACTTGCCCCAACGCTTGAAAAACAGCTGTTAAAATTGACAATATTTTCTCCTCCAAACAAAGAAGCGTTATCCACATAATAACCTGCCCTTATATAATCGTAAGGATTACTTGAACGGGGCGTCATTAAAGTATTAACGCAATTATCACAATAAAATATATCTGCCTCATTAATCACAGACCAAATCATTTATTTTCCTCCTCAATAAGAGAATTCAAATAAGCAAGGGCATCGCACAATCCGCCCAATTCATCAATCAAACCGCATGAAACAGCGCCCTCTCCGTCAAGCACGGTGCCTACATCCATAACAAGTTCACCTGTTTTTAGCATTAAACTGCGAAAATCAGCGGCAGATATTTTTGAATTATTCTCTACAAAATTTACAATTCTGTCTTGCATTTTTTCAAAATAAGACAAGGTTTGAGGAACGCCGAGAACAAGCCCGTTCATTCTGACAGGGTGAACGGTCATTGTGGCGCTTGGAACAATAAAACTTTTTTTACAAGAAACAGCAAGCGGAACACCAATTGAATGGCCGCCGCCGAGAACAAGAGATGCAGTTGGCGTTTTCATTGTAGATAAAAGTTCCGCTATTGCCAGCCCCGCCTCAACATCCCCGCCGACAGTGTTTAAAATAATAAGCAAGCCTTCAATTTCTTTGCTTTCTTCAATAGCAACGAGTTGAGGAATTACATGTTCATACTTTGTAGTTTTATTTTGACTCGGTAAAATATAATGCCCTTCTATTTGACCGATTATTGTTAAACAATGAATAAAATGGCCGTTTTTTTCAACGGTTATGGAACCGGTTTCAAAATCGTTTTGCGCATTATTTTCAGCAGATTCATTAGTTTTTTCTGTTTCAGACATAACAACACTTCCCTGTTTATTATGCCCAAAATTTTTATATATTGTATCATATGACAAAAACTTTTTCAATATATTGTTTTTAATTATTAATATTAAATGAAAATGTGTTGTTTAACATTGACACAAGATAAACAATATTGTAAAATAGATTGACAAAAAAATTAACAACTCAGGAGGTATAAGTTATGGGACTTACACTTGCACAAAAACTTATAAAGTCTCATCTTGTTGAAGGTGAAATGGTTGTAGGCTCTGAAATTGGGCTTAAAATTGACCAAACATTAACTCAAGACGCAACAGGCACAATGGCTTACCTTGAATTTGAAGCTATGGGTGTAGACAGAGTAAAAACAGAAAAAAGCGTTGCATATATTGACCACAACACTTTACAAACAGGTTTTGAAAATGCAGATGACCACAGATACATTCAAACAGTTACAAAAAAGCATGGCATTTATTTTTCAAGACCCGGCAACGGAATTTGCCACCAAGTTCATTTGGAACGCTTTGGAATTCCGGGCAAAACATTAATCGGCTCTGACAGCCACACTCCAACCGGCGGCGGTATCGGCATGCTTGCAATGGGCGCCGGCGGACTTGATGTTGCTGTTGCTATGGGCGGCGGCACATACTATATTCCAATGCCGAAAATGACAAGAATTAATCTTCACGGATATTTAAAACCATGGGTTTCGGCAAAAGATGTTATTCTTGAAGTTTTAAGAATTATGAGCGTTAAAGGCGGCGTAGGCAAAATTATTGAATACGGCGGAGACGGAGTTAAAACTCTTTCTGTTCCGGAACGTGCAACAATTACAAACATGGGTGCCGAATTAGGCGCAACAACATCTATTTTCCCATCAGATGAAATTACACTTGCCTTTCTTAAAGCCCAAGGCAGAGAAAAAGACTGGACAGAAATTTTACCTGATGAAGATGCGGTTTATGATGAAGTAATTGACATTGACCTTTGTTCCCTCACCCCTATGGCCGCTTGTCCTCATATGCCGGACAAAGTAAAAACAACGGAAGAAATCGGAAAAATTAAAGTTGACCAAGTTGCAATCGGCTCATGTACAAACTCATCATATGTTGATATGATGAAAGTTGCCGCAATACTTAAAGGCAAAACCGTTTGCCCAACAGTTTCACTTTGCATTGCACCCGGTTCAAAGCAAGTGCTTAATATGCTTGCATTAAACGGTGCACTTTCCGACATGATTAATGCAGGTGCAAGAATACTTGAATCTGCTTGCGGTCCTTGTATCGGAATGGGACAAAGCCCTAATTCAAAAGGCATTTCTCTCAGAACCTTTAACAGAAACTTTGAAGGCAGAAGCGGAACAAAAGATGCAGGAATTTATCTTGTATCACCGGAAGTTGCTGCTGCATCTGCACTTACAGGATACCTTACAGACCCAAGAGATTTAGGTGAAGCGCCAAAAATCGAAATGCCGGACAAATTTATTGTTAACGACAACATGGTTGAACCGCCTGCATCTGTTGAAGAAGCCGCAAACGTTGAAGTGCTTAGAGGACCTAACATTAAACCGTTCCCGAAAACAGAACCTCTTCCCGAAAATATTGAAGCCAAAGTAATGCTTAAAGTCGGCGACAACATTACTACAGACCATATTATGCCTGCCGGCGCTAAAATTCTTCCATACCGTTCAAATATTCCTCACCTTTCACAATATTGTTTTGCTGTTTGTGATGAAGAATTCCCTGAAAGAATTAAAAAAGAAGGAAAAGGATTTATTATCGGCGGTGCTAACTACGGTCAAGGCTCAAGCCGTGAACACGCAGCACTTGTTCCGCTTTATTTAGGTGTTAAAGCAGTAATTACAAAGAGCTTTGCAAGAATTCATGTTGCAAACCTTGTAAATGCCGGTATTTTGCCGTTTACATTCAAAAACGAATCTGATTATGACAAAATTAACCAAATGGACGAATTAGCATTAGACGGTATCAGAGAAGCAATTAAAAACAACACACCTGTTGTATTAAAAAATATTTCAAAAGGCGAAGAATACGAGCTTGATTCCTCACACCTGTCACAAAGACAAAGAGATATGCTTCTTTGCGGCGGTTTACTTGACTACACAAGAGAGATGAACAAATAATTTGCCACATGGCAGAAAGGTTTAAAAAATGACAGACGAAAAAAAAGCTATTGACGAAGCAGTTGAAAAATTCCGTGAACTTATGGAAGGTCAGCTTGCAAGAGCAAAAAAGATTAAAGAAGATAAAGATTTTGTTGATTACGAAAAACTCGACAAAATTGTTATAGGAATTTGCGGCGGTGACGGTATCGGCCCTGTAATTACAAAAGAAAGTGAAAGAGTACTTGCATTTCTTTTAAAAGACGAAGTAGCAAGCGGCAAAGTTGAATTTAAAGAAATTGACGGACTCACCATTGAAAACAGAGCAAAATGCCTTAAAGCAATTCCCGATGATGTGCTTGAAGAATTAAAAGCATGCCATGTTATTCTTAAAGGACCTACAACAACACCACGCCAAGGTGACGGATGGCCGAATGTTGAATCAGCAAACGTTGCAATGAGAAAAGAACTTGACCTTTTTGCAAATATGCGCCCTGTTAAAGTTCCGGAAGAAGGAATTGACTGGACATTCTTCCGTGAAAACACAGAAGGCGGATACGCAGTCGGTTCATACGGCGTAAATATTACAGACGACCTTGCTGTTGACTTTACAGTTGCAACACAAGAAGGCTGTGACAGAATTGCACGCCTTGCATATGAATATGCGAAGAAAAACAACAAGGGCAAAGTTTCTATTATTACAAAAGCAAATATTATTAAAACAACAGACGGTAAATTCCTTAACACAGCTAAGAAAATCGGCGAAGAATACCCTGATGTTATTACCGATGACTGGTATGTTGATATTACAACTGCAAAGCTTATTGACCCAATGAGAAGAAAAGATTTTAAAGTTTTTGTTCTTCCAAACCTTTACGGTGATATTATTACAGATGAAGCTGCTGAATTCCAAGGCGGTGTAGGTACAGCCGGTTCAGCAAACATTGGTAAAAAATATGCTATGTTTGAGGCAATTCACGGTTCTGCTCCAAGAATGATTCAAGAAGGCAGAGGTCAATATGCAGACCCTTGCAGCATGCTTCGTGCATCGGCAATGCTTCTTTCACACATTGGTTATCAAGACAAAGCTGAAGCACTTGAAAAAGCGCTTGATAAATGCATGTTTGAAGAAAAGAAACTTACAATTACAGGTCGTGATACCGGATGTACTTGCAGTGAATTCGGCGACTATGTAATGGAAACTATTGAAAATATGACAAAATAATTTTGTTAAGAGAGGAACGGACGTTATGGATAAAAAAGAAGAAATTTCTATTTCCGTTATAAAACGACTTCCCCGCTATTACCGTTTTCTGCAAAGTTTAAAAGAAAACGGAATAGTCAGAATCAGTTCCAAAGAACTTGCAAACAGAATGGGTCTTACTGCCTCACAAATTCGCCATGACTTTAACTGCTTTGGAGGTTTCGGTCAGCAAGGTTATGGATATAATGTGCCTGAACTTCATTCTAAAATAGGCGAGATATTGGGTGTTTCTAACGAAAGAAAAACTATTCTTATCGGTGCAGGTAACCTTGGTAAAGCTGTTTGTAACAAAATTTTCGGAGTTAAAAGCGGTTTTCAACTTATAGGTATTTTTGATAAAAACGAAGCCATATGCGGAAATATGATTAAAGGTATTCCGGTTAGGAACATTAACTACCTTGAAAACTTTTGCATTGACAACAAGCCTATTTGTGCCGTTATTTGTATTCCGTCAAACGATATGAAAGAGCTTACGGATTCACTTGTTAACTTAGGAATTAAAAGTTTTTGGAATTTCAGTAATTATGATATTGCAATGGCTCATCCTGAAGTTTTAGTTGAAAACGTTCATTTGACCGACAGTTTAATGACTCTCGGATTTTTAACATCTGTGGAGGAATAAAATTGGTTAGAATCAGTACAAAAGAAATTGTTGATATTTTGCAATACAGCGAAACAAAAGCAATACTTGTTGAGAAAAAGCCTCTTTTAAACAGCAGTCAATTTAAAGTATCATACAGTGTAATTGACTTTGAAAACAAAACAAAAGATGTGCTTACCAAAAACGCATACTTACTAAAAAAATTCGGTTCTTCATTTAAAAAAATAAGTGAAACAATTCCGAATTTTGTTCAATGCGACGCTGCCGTTTTGTATGACAGAAGAATTCTTGCTATTTATCCAAACGGTGAAGCCGGCATTTTTGACAGAGACGGCGAACTTTCATGGAGCGGTTACTTTAATTACCACGATGAAACGGTTTGTAAAATAGCACTTGACGGTAAATATTTTTGGTCAATTTGCCCGGCTGAAAATTGTGCAATAAGATATTCCTGCCAAAATATGCAGGTTGATTTAAGAATCGGCGGTAAAGACGCGCAAACATTTGTAAACCCAACCCATATCAGTGTTGATGACGGTGATGTTTATGTTTGCTCAGGCAAAAATCTTGTGCGAAAAATTGACAAAATGAATTTTACCGTTTCAGATTACTTAACATTTGATGAAGGCGTTAAAGAATTTTACAAATTCGGTAAATATGCTATTGCAGTATTAACAGGAGGTACGTATCTGCTTGAAAACAACGAATAATTAAAAGGTATCACTTTGGTGATACCTTTTTTATTGCTCTATTTCATCAAGCATACTTTGTACAATACTGCAAGAATTATTAAATTTTTCCTTTTCTTCTTCATTTAACGGAATTTCGCAAATTTCACGAACGCCGTTTCTGTTAACAATAGCAGGAACGCCGATATATAAACCAGATTTTCCGTACTCCCCTTTTAGTTTAGCGGAAACAGTGAATATTGAATTTTCATCATTTAATATTGCTTTTGTTAAACCGGCAAGTACCATACCTATGCCGTAATAAGTTGCGCCCTTTGCTTTAATTATTTCATATGCAGACAAACGCACATCATCCTCAATTTTTTTCAGTTCACTTGAAGAACCGTTTTTATAATCAAGCAACGGAATTACAGAAAGCATTGTACTGCTCCAGGGAACAAATTCGGAATCCCCGTGTTCCCCCATTACGTAAGCATGAACATTGCGCGGGTTAACATTAAAATAATCGCCAAGCATATATCTTAACCGTGCTGAATCAAGGCTTGTTCCTGAGCCTAAAACTTTATTTTTAGGAAATCCCGATAGCTTATAAACAACTTCTGTCATAACATCAACAGGATTACCTGCGACAAGAAAAACGCCGTCAAAGCCGCTTGAAACTATATTATTTACAATAGATTTATATATTTCATAATTTTTATTTAATAAATCTCTTCTTGACTCGCCTTTATTTTGAGGCATTCCTGCACAAATTACAGCAATATCCATATCCTTGCAATCGGCATAAGAGCCGGCATAAATTTTAATGCTGCCGGGTGCAAAAGGAACACCGTGAGACAAATCGGCAGCATCTCCCTTTACTTTTGTTTCATTAATATCAATCAAACAAATTTCGTTGCAAATATTTTGATTTAAAAGAGAATAAGCAAAACTTGTGCCAACCATTCCGGCACCGATAATTGCCACCTTTTTACTGTCATTAATCAAAAAAATCACCCGAA
Source organism: uncultured Oscillospiraceae bacterium (assembly GCA_900555015.1). GTDB lineage: Bacteria > Bacillota > Clostridia > Oscillospirales > Acutalibacteraceae > Eubacterium_R. Next base: position 27,169 of record USJL01000006.1, on the reverse strand, counting down.
AGTATTATTACCATACTTTCGGGTTTAATTCTTTTTAATTATTTAAAGAAAAGCGGAAGTTTTTCAAGAAATACAATATCGTTTCTGTCGCCTGCATCACCTTCTGCAAGAGGAGCACAGGAAGCAACAATATTTCCGTTAAAGGCATCAACAACCTTTTTTACAGCTTCAAGTGATTCACCTGTAGAAATAACATCGTCAACAATTAAAACTTTTTTGCCGTTAAGCAAATCGCCATCTTCATGACCGAGATAAAGATATTGTTGATTTTGAGTAGTAATTGAGCTAACAGGGATTTTAACAGGATTGTCCATATAAACCTTAACGCCTTTACGAACAACTATGTACTTTTTACCGCTTTGCTTGCTCATTTCATAAGCAAGAGGAATACTTTTTGCCTCAGGAGTTACAATGTAATCAAACTCAGGTACTTTTTCCAACAAAGCCGTTGCGCATTTTTCTGTTAATTCAACATCGCCAAATAAAATGAATGCGGCAATATCAAGTTTATCACTTACTGAAAACTTTTGAAGTTCTCTTTCAATTCCGGCAATTTTTAATGTATATGAATCGCTCATAAAATCTTTTCCCCCATTTCAACACCGCCAATAAGATGAAAATGCAAATGCATAACAGTTTGACCTGCATCTTCACCGCAATTATTTATTACTCTGTAAGATGAAACACCCTGACTTTTTGCAATTTCAGGGATTTTTTCAAAGATATGTGCAACATATTTGCTGTTTTCCTCATTAATATCGTTTGCACAATCAATATGTTTTTTGGGGGTGATAAGAATATGAACCGGCGCAACAGGATTAATATCCTTAAATGCAAAAATCATATCATCCTCATAAACTTTAGTGCTTGGAATATCACCGTTAATTATATTACAAAACAAGCACATAACATCACCGTAGCCTTTCAAAAATTTAAAATCATTTAATGAAATTATTTACAATATCGCAAACCTTTGCAAGAGCATCATCAATCTTTGATAAATCCTTAGCTCCTGCCATTGCGGAATCCGGACGGCCGCCGCCGCCACCGCCGGCAAGTTTTGCAACCTCACGCACAACATCACCGGCTTTAACACCGTTTGAAATTGCATCTTTACCGCACACAGCAACAATAGACGCTTTTTTGCCGTTAATGCCTGCAATAACGCCTACAACATTATCTGCCTTTGCCTTTATATCATCGCCCATAGAACGAAGTGCATCAGGTGTTGTGCCGTCAAGCTTTGCAACATAAACGTCAAGTTCGCCAACTTTAACAGGTTTGCTGAGGGCATCGGCACTTTTAAGTTTTGTAAGTTCAGCATTAAGTGATTGAATCTCTTTATCTTTATTTTTAAGTTCTGCCATAACTGTGTTGATTTTACTTACAACATCGTTTACGCCTGTTTTAAGGGCATTTGCAGAATCTTCGATAACCTGTGTTTCATTCTTATAAGAATTAAGAAGGTTTTTACCTGTAACAGCTGTAATTCTTCTTACACCTGCGGCAACAGATGATTCACTAACGATTTTAAACAAGCCGATTTCACCGCTGTTTGATACATGGGTACCTCCGCAAAATTCAGTTGAAAAATCACCTGCTTTAACAACTCTGACAACATCGCCGTATTTTTCACCGAAAAGCATCATTGCGCCCATTTTCTTTGCTTCTTCAATAGGCATTTCCATACTTTCAACTGTATTGGCATCCAATATAAACTCATTTACAAGGTTTTCAACCTGTTGAATTTCATCGGCAGAAAGTGCGTTAAAGTGTGTAAAGTCAAATCTTACTTCACTTTCATTTACAAGCTGACCAGCCTGCTCAACATGATTACCCAATACTTTCCTTAATGCAGCCTGAAGTAAATGAGCAGCTGTGTGGTTACGCTTGATTGCTTTTCTTCTGTCAACATCAATATTAGCGCTAACAGTATCGCCAACGGAAATTACACCGTTTTCAACCTTACCTGAATGCAAAAATACCTTTTCCGCATTCTTTGCAGTATCTGAAACAGTAAACGTAGCATTTTCGGAAGAAATAACACCTGTATCGCCAACCTGACCGCCTGACTCTGCGTAAAAAGCGGTTTTATCAAGAACAACAACACCTTCCTCGCCTGCACCAAGCATATCCTTTAATTCACCGTCAGATATAATTGCTTTAACAGTTGCAGTGCAACTATAATCTGTGTAACCTACAAATTCGGTTTCGGCAACATCAATTTTAACCGAAGAACCCTTCCAAGCGTCTGCACCGGCATCTTTACGGGCAGCACGAGCAGTTTTCTTTTGATTTTCAAGAAGTTCATTAAACTTATCTTCGTCAACGGTCATTCCCTTTTCTTCAAGAATATCTTTTGTTAAATCAAGAGGAAAGCCGTAAGTATCGTTAAGTTTAAATGCATCCTCACCGCTGAAAACAGTTCCTTTGGTTTGAGCAATATATTCATCAAGCAATGCAAGGCCGCTGTCTATTGTTTTGCCGAAAGATTCTTCTTCTGAAAGCATAACCTTAATAATAAGCTCACGCTTTGAATCAAGATAATCATATGCAGACATATTTTCGTCAATAACTGTATTAACAACCTTGTAAAGGAACGGTTCATTAACACCCAAAAGTCTGCCGTGGCGACAAGCACGCCTTATAAGACGGCGAAGCACATAACCTCTGCCGTTATTTGACGGAATAACACCGTCACCAATCATAAATACAGATGAACGTATGTGGTCTGTAATAACACGAAGCGAAACATCATTTTTTTCATCGTCGTGATATTTAACACCGGCAATTTCGGAAATCTTTTTCATAATATTTTGAACTGTATCAACTTCAAAAAGATTATCTACTCCCTGCATAATGCAAGCAAGTCTTTCAAGTCCCATACCTGTATCAATATTCTTTTGAGCAAGTTCTGTATAATTGCCGTTGCCGTCGTTATTAAACTGACTGAAAACATTGTTCCAAAATTCAGTGTATCTGTCGCACTCACAACCTGGTTTACAATCTGGACTGCCGCAACCATACTTTTCACCGCGGTCAAAATAAATTTCAGAACAAGGACCGCAAGGGCCCTGACCGTGTTCCCAGAAATTATCTTCCTTACCCAATCTTACAATATGTGAAGGGTCTACACCGATTTCTTTAGTCCATATATCAAAAGTTTCGTCATCATTTTCATAAATTGTAACCCAAAGTTTATCAACAGGCAAATCAAGCACATCTGTGCAAAATTCCCATGCCCACTTTGTGGCTTCATGTTTAAAATAATCACCAAAACTGAAATTTCCCAACATTTCAAAATATGTGCCATGGCGAGCAGTTTTGCCAACACGTTCAATATCAGGTGTTCTGATACACTTTTGGCAAGTAGTAACACGGGTAGACGGCGGTGTAACCTCGCCTGTAAAATACTTTTTCATAGGTGCCATACCCGAATTAATTAACAAAAGGCTTTTATCATTATTAGGAACAAGTGAAAAACTGGGAAGTCTTAAATGCCCTTTGCTTTCAAAAAATGATAAATACTTTTCTCTTAAATCGTTTAACGATGTCCATTCCATTTTAAAATACCTCAATAAAAACTCTGAAAATAAAATAGGTACATAAAAATACCTGTAAACAAAAGTTCAAGGGCAACTAAAACAGCTGCCCTAATAATAACTTTTATTTAGAGTTTGTCTGCAAGCTTTTTAAGTTCATCCATTTCTTCTTTAGTAAATGTTAAACCTTTGCTCATTTTTGAATGATCCGGTGACCAATCTCTGATGTCGATTTTAGGTTCACGACCATTCCATGAAATCATATTAACTTCTCTTGTCCAACCACGAGCTGTTTCAGAAATAACACCAACGTGTTCAGTGATTTCATACTTAATTTCAGGCATTGTAACTCCTCCTTTTCCTAATATTTATTTTAATTTTTCAACAATATTTTTAGTATCTCTTGCAATCATAAGTTCTTCATTAGTTGCAAGGATAAATACTCTTACTTTATCAGTTGGCTGAGTTAACTCTGCCTCTAAACCGTGAACGGTTTTTTGGTTAATTGACTGATTAATTTGAACGCCAAGGTAACCAAGATAAGAACAAACCTTTGCACGAAGCCAGAAGCCGTTTTCACCAATACCGCCGGTAAATACAATAGCGTCAACGCCGTTCATTGCAGCAACATAAGAACCGATGTATTTTGCAATTTCATAAGCCTGCATTTCATGAGCAAGAATTGCACGTTCGTTACCTTCTTCCTGAGCCCTGTAAACATCACGGTCATCAGAAGAAACACCGGAGATAGCGCTTACACCTGATTTTTTATTAAGGATTTCTTCAACTTCTTTTGGTGAAAGACTTAACTTTTGCTGAATAAATGTTACAACAGAAGGGTCAACACCGCCGGAACGTGTACCCATCATAAATCCGTCAAGCGGAGTAAATCCCATTGATGTATCAAATACTTTACCGAACTTAACGGCAGCAATGGATGCACCGTTGCCCAAATGGCAAGTAATAATTTTTAACTTGCTGATATCCTGATGCATAAATTCTGCACATCTTTGACTTACATATTGATGTGATGTGCCGTGGAAGCCATAACGGCGAATTCCGTATTTTTCAAAATATTCGTAAGGCACTGCATACATATAAGCCATCGGAGGCATTGTGCTGTGAAACGCAGTGTCGAAAACAGCAACTTGAGGAACTTTCGGTCCTACTACTTTCAAACAAGCTTCATAGCCTTGAACATTTGCAGGATTATGAAGCGGAGCAAGCGGAGCCAAGTCTTTAATATCTTGAATTACTTCTTCATTAATAAGAACGCTCTTTGTGTATTTTTCACCGCCTTGAACAACACGATGACCGATAGCGTCAATTTCATCAAATGACTCAAGAACAGCAAGCTCACTTTCAGTAATTAACCATTTAACGGTACTGAATGCTGCCGTATGGTCAGGAATTTCTTTGTCAAAAACAAGCTTCTTATCGTGAGCACTGTAGATAATATTATTTTCACCGCCTGCAATTTCCAAGCCGATTCTTTCAATAGTACCCTTACAAATTAAAGATTCATCATCCATATTAATCAACTGAAATTTAAGCGAAGAACTGCCGCAGTTGATAACAAGAATTTTCATTATTATTCCCTCCGATATTGCAAATAATTTAATATACATATATAATAATATATATAATAAGCGAATGTCAAGTATATGTTAAGGAAATTGGTAATTTTTATGGCAGTTGGAGTAGTTTGCGAATTTAATCCCTTTCACAACGGACACAAATATTTAATTGATTCTTTAAAAAGCAAAGGCGAATCTGTTGTGTGCTGCATGAGCGGAAATTTTGTTCAGCGTGGTGAATTTGCGATATACGATAAATTCAAGCGAACGGAAGCGGCAATCAAAGGCGGCGCCGACTTAGTTATAGAATTGCCAGCAAAATGCTCTACACTTTCTGCCGAAGGATTTGCAAAATCATCAATAAATCTGCTTGAAAGCACGGGAATTGTAAATAAAATTGCATTCGGAGCTGAATATGACAATGTTGACGAACTGAAAAAAGCAGCAAATCTTCTTAATGACGAAGAAACGCAAAAACAAATTTCCGATGAAATGAAAAGCGGCGTTTCCTACCCTGTTGCCAGAAAAAATGTTTTAAATACAGACTTACTTGACACACCAAACAATATTTTAGCTGTTGAATATTTAAGATTCACAAATCTTGAACCTATTGCAATTAAAAGAATAGGAAAAGGCCATGACACCGATGATGAAAAATACAGTGCATCTGCCATAAGAAACAATTTAAAAAATGACAATATTTGCAGTATGAAAAACTGTGAAACGGCAATTTTGGCAAAATTAAGACAAATGAGTGCAGAAGATTTTTTAATGACGGCAGATGTCAACGAAGGTCTTGAAAACAGAATTGTAAACGCAGTCAGAAATGCATCAAGTCTTGACGAATTATATGATTTGATTAAAACAAAAAGGTACACAATGGCACGCATAAGAAGAATTGTTTTAAGGTCCTATTTATCAATAACAACAGGGAACGACGAAAAAGCTCCCTACATTCGTATTTTAGGGTTTAACAATGAGGGCAAAAAATTACTTTCCGATATGAAAAAAAATGCAAAAAAGCCGATTATAACGAAAATTTCGGACTGTGACGACACAAACAGAAAATATTTTGAAGATGAATGCAGATACACTGATTTATATAATTTGGGATACAAAAAACCTTTGCCCTGCGGAACAGAACAAAGGTCAAAAATAGTGATTATTTAAATTCGGTTAATTTATAAAATTCTTCTTTAGTCATTGAAGAATTAATATATGACAAAAGTGAAGTGGTTGAAAGGAATTCCGGCAAATTAAGTTTTGCAAGGAATTCCTTTTTATTTCGCCTGGCATTTGCCGTGCCTGATAAACCGGCGTCATATAAATCAAAATTTGTAACCGGGTCATCATTTACAGATGTAGAAAAAGCTATATTTGCCTTTTCAAACAAATCTTTTAAAACAGTATCGTCTATTCCTTCAACGCCCAATTTCCCCTCTTTTGACGGTTTGGCTTTTCGTTTTTCCTTGCCGTAAACATCGGGAATATAAAGATTTGTTATTTTTGACTTATCAATGCCCATAGAAACAAAATTTCTTATTTGAAAACCGCTGTGGTCTGAATCGGTTAAAATAATCAGTCCCCTCTCATCGGCAAGGCGTTTAATAAAATCTCTTTTTTCTTTATCTTTAAAGATGTGAAATCCGTTGGTTTCAATTATTAAGGCATCCAAAATATTTGAAAGTTTAATTTTATCATATTTTCCTTCAACAATCACAGCCTGATTTACTTTAATCATAATTTACGTCCTTTGAAATTAGAAGCAGTTTAACAAGCATTTCTTCAAGCACAAGTTTGCCGTTTACTCCACTGCTTTTAAGCATATTATCGGCATCCATAAGAACATCAAGAGATTTTCTTAATTGTTCCACGGAAAGATAAGCACTGTCTCTTAATGCATTACGAAGAGCAAATTCCCTGCCACGATAATTAAAATAATTACTCACATCCTCGGCAGACTCGCCGGCAATTTTGGCGCATTTCACCCGATACATATCAACAAAACAGTTGGAAACGACGGCCAAAACCGAAACAGGCTCCTCTTTCATTTCAAAAAGAGTGTTTAAAACGGAATATGCCTTTTCATAATCGCCCTTAATTACCGCTTTAGACAAATCAAACACTCTTGCCTGAAGGCATTTAACCGCAAGCTTATCAATATCCTTTTTTGTAATTTCGCTGCCGTTTACATATGAAGAAATTTTATCTGCTTCATTCATTAATGTTTTTATATCACTGCCTGAAACAGAAATCAAATAACGTGCGTTATCAGCCGACAATATTGCTTTTTTTCGTTTACAGGCAGCAACAAGCAATTTCACCAAATCGCTTTCAGAACGTTTATTTAACTCAACAGAAGAGCCGTATTTTGAAAATTCTTTTTCAAGAGATTTCCATTTTGTATTTTTTTTAATATCAATTTCTAAAGTATCAAACCAAAAAACAAGCACAGTTGTTTCAGGCAAATCTTTTAAAAATTCTTTCATTTTATCGCAATCGGCACTACTTTTATCGAAAGGATAATCACGAACGCAAACAAAAACATACTCGCTCATCATAGGCAACATTTCTGCGTCTTTTAAAATATCGTCTATCGCCACATTTTTGCCGTCGTACTGATGGCAATTAAAATCGGCAAAAGCACCGCCTGCAAGTTTTTCTTTTAACTTGCCGACATAAAATTCTTTTAAGTAGCTTTCTTCGCCGAAAATAAAATAGGCATTTGAAAAATTTTCGCTTTTAATTTGTTCTTTAAGTGATTTTTCATCTATTCTTGCCAAAGCTCCTGCCTCCTTTCAAACCTGCTGTCATTAATTATGGTGTAACAAACAGAGTAATTTTGTTTTGCATTATAGTAGCAAGCGCCGTCATAATCGGATGTGTTAACAATATCATTTGTATAAACAAACTCAAATCCGTTAACATTAAAAACAAAAGTTTTATACTTTTGAGATATATCATAATTCACTGTGAAATTTTGCCAAAACGCAAAATTTGAATTAACAGCATATGTAACATTTTCAGCATATATATCATACTCAATCAAATCATAATTTGCAACATAATTTATTACATTACAACTGTCGCAAAGCATTCGTGAATATTCACTTTTATTAAAATCAACTACGGAATTTAATGTTAACCGTTTATTATTAACGATTGACACAATTGTTTCATATTGTTCGTAAGAAGAAACTCCTGCCGCAAACGCATGTTCATTATCATAAATAAAAACTGCCGATGATTTACTGCCGGGAAGTATTTTTAAATAAGTGTTATTACGTTCGGTAAAAGCAGAAACAGCTATTGTAACCGTAAACATTACAATGCATATTGAAGAAATTAATTTAACATTTGAAAATTTAAAAATTATACATATTCCGATAAATATAAACACTGCGCCGACAACCAATTTAATATAGACACCGCTTATATCAACAACGGAAAATGATAATTTTGAAAAGATTTTTAAAATAAACAAAAGAAAATTCGTTTCATACTTAAAAACAAAAAACACAGCTGTTTTCAGCAATGGAATCGGAAAACAAATTAACGAAACAAAAGCAGTTATTAAAATAATTTGTGCTATAGGAATTACAAGCCAGTTTAAAACTGTAAAAGTTAAGCTGATACTGCCTAAAAACATACAAATTACAGGAAATGTTGTTATAAGCACAGAAACAGACATAATAAAGGATTCTGCAAAATAATTAATAAACTTAATTTTACTTGATTTTTTTATTTTAAATTTTGGATAAACAACAACAATACCAAGTACTGACGACACAGTAAGCATTGCACCTAAATCTGTTACCGCATATGGGTTTAAACATATTAAAAACACCGCAAAACCCAACGAATTAAGCGTGTCGGCTTTATCGCCGGATAAAAGAGATAAATAAACGATTGCCGACATTATGCCTGCTCTTAAAACAGACGGAGTAAATCCAACAAGAGCCATATAAAACAAGGTAAACAAAACCGTTAGCAAAACACGCAACGTTTTTGGAACACGCAATTTTTTCAGTACAAAATACATTACACCTACAAAAACCGACAAATGTAAGCCGGAAACAGCCATTACATGCATTATGCCGCAAGCTTTAAATAATGAATAAGTTTCATCGGTTATATAATTTTTATTGCCTAAAACAAATGCAGTGGCTATACCTGCGTTATCACCTGAAAGGTTATCATTAAAATACGATATAACTGCTTCTCGTAACTCAATAACAGGTTTTAAATACTTTTTAGTATATCCGCTTTGAATGCGATAATCATTTAAGTACCCTTTTAAAAACTCACCGTTTGCAAAAGCACCGTAAGAATCGTATCCGTTTTCCGCAACAGATGAAAATTCAATTTTGCCTTTGACGGACTGACAATAATCGGCATTGATTTTAGCAGTTGAATAAAGAGTAAATTTAATATTTTGAGGAGTTTTACTTTTATTAATTTTGGTTGTTTCAACCGTATACTTATAACCGCTTTCTGTTTTTTCAGGAATATCAACAATATAAAATTCCGCTTCGGCACAATCGCCGTTTAATGGTTGCAAAGGCAAATAACTGCCGTAATAAGTAGCGATAAACGAAACAGAAGCCAAAACACAGCTAAAAATACAAAGAGGAATTGCAACAGCTTTGCGTGTTTTCTTAAATAGAAGAGAAAGCAGAAAAAGAACGCTTGCGGTAATTAAAACCGCAAACGCCCCTTTAATATTCATAAAATTTAACGCAATTAGAGTTAATGCAAAGGAAAAACCTATATGTGCAAAAACTCTTTTCATATTACATTACCTTTCATTTGAATGATAATTATTGCTGCTTATTTTTACCAACCGGTTCAATAACAAAGCTGTAACTTTGCTTTACGCCTTTTTTCATTATATAAGGTTCTCTTACAAATGCCTGACCCGGTAAATCGCCGCCTACGCCTAAAAGCATATGGTCAATATTAACCGATGTAATTTCTTTATTGTAAGGAATTTGATAAGTATGCTTTGCCTTTTCCAAATCTTCTATTTGATAATGATGAGCGCTGAAATTAAACGGTTCATCAAAATAAGAAGAAATTTTAAAGCCGTTACCCTGCCTGTCGGTAATTGTAAAGTAACGAACATCTGCTCTGTTTGAGCTTTCCTGTGGGCGCATATATCTGTGCTCCAAATTTGTAACAGTTGATTTGTATGTACCGATTTTAGCACCTGTTTTACGGTCGCAATACGTTGCCTGCGGGCCTCTGCCATACCAATTAACATATTCCATTTTTCCGTCAAGAGTCATTCTTGCGCCAAACTTAACCATAGTTGCCGTTGGAGTTGCACTGTGGTAACAATAAATTCTTCTGTCTGGATAAATTTTATATGTTGAAACAGAATTCTTAAGACCCGGTGTATTCCAAGCAATATGAATTTCAACACAATTATCTTTACCTGCTTTAACAACAGTTTTAACAGCCTTTGCCGCATGGCTTGCATGGCGCCACCTGTAATAAGGATGCAACGGAATTAAAAACGGAACAAAATTTAAAGAATCAATGTCATTATCTGTTAAAGCACGGAAATAATAAGGTTCCAAAGGTGCCTTTAATTTTTCTCTGCCGTCAATGGAAATGCTTGTAATTCTTCCGTTATTTACAGAAACTGCAAATCCGTCGCCGTTAATTTGAACATTATTGCCTTTTGCTTTATATTCCAAATCGCCGTTACATTCGGGTTCAACAGGCTGAGGCATATTGCTTAAAATGAATTGATCCCAAGCAATTTCGTAATTTGATTTCAAGCCAAGAGTTTTCTTTTTAGTATAAAAAGAAATTGTTAAAACAACTTCTCTGTCTGTTGGCATATCGTTAATATCATAAGGAATTGTAATATATGTTTCGGAAAGCGGGGCACATTCAAATTTATCAAGTTCGCCGCTTGATATAATTTCGCCCTCTGCCTCAATAGACCAGCGGCAAACAAAAGAAGAAACATCGGTAAACAAAAACTTGTTTTTAACCTTGTATGTACCCTTTTGAATATCAAACGCTTCTGTTTTTATTTCGGCATAAACCTTTTTCACCTCGTGTATTTGAGGATGAACCGTTCTGTCTGCGGCAATAATGCCGTTAGCACAAAAATATGTATTTGAACCTGCAAGAGCAGTTGTGTTAGGAATATCAATAGGCTTTTTACGTGGCTCAAGTTTTGCAAAATCATCACCGTAAAGCCACATATCGTTTCCGTTTTCATCAACTTTATGTATAGTTTGGTCAACAAAGTCCCATATAAAGCCGCCGCACATATTATCGTACTTTTCAAAATCATCCATATATTCTTGGAAATTACCCAAAGAATTTTCCATAGAATGAGCATATTCGCAAAGCAAAATCGGCTTACCTTCATACATTTCAGGTTTAATCGGTTTACTGTCTGCAGCAAGCTGATTTGCAATATTATCATAAAGAGTGATTTTTATCTCCTCTTTATTTCCGAGTTTTTCCATAATATCGGCAGTAGGATACATTCTTGATATAACGTCGCTTTTAGTTAAATCAAAATCACCCTCATAATGAAATTGCCTTGTAGTATCAAGTTTTAAAGCGGCTTCTTTCATTTTAGCAAAGTTGGTTCCGTCGCCTGCTTCGTTACCCAAGCTCCACATAAATACACAAGGATTGTTACGATCACGAAGCACCATGCGTTCCATTCTGTCAACAACAGCCTGTGTCCACACAGGATTACTGCCGGGAACGCCTTTTCTTCTTACGCCGTGAGACTCAACCTCACACTCGTCCATAACGTAAAAGCCGTATTTATTACACATGTCATAAAAATACGGGTCATCAGGATAATGAGATGTTCTGATTGCATTAATATTATTTTGTTTCATAATATCAAGGTCTTGAGTATACCTTTCCCTTGGAACAGCCCATCCGTTATCAGCGTCAAAATCGTGTCTGTTAACACCTCTGACCATAAGCGGCATACCGTTAAAGTAAATTTTTTCACCTTTAATTTCTACCTGCTTAAAGCCGACATTATATGTTTTAACAGCACAAATTTTACCGTCAAAATAAAGTGTTAAAACAAGCTGATAAAGATTCGGATGTTCTGCAGACCATTTTTTAGGATTTTTAAATTCATATTCCAAGCTTAAATCTGTTTGATTAAAAGCAAGATTTTCTTCAACAACACCTATCGGAAATTCTCTGCCGGTATCGGAAATAAGCTTTGCTTCTGCTTTTACAATACCTTTTTTACCGTTATAGTTTTTTACAAACAAGTCAAGATTAACAACAGCGTCTTTATAATAATTATCAAACTGAGTTCTGAAGAAAAAGTCTCTGAGACAAACGTCGCTTTCGGCAAAAATATATACTTCCCTGTAAATACCGCAAAGCCACCACATATCCTGGTCTTCAAGATATGTACCGTCAGAATATCTGTAAACCTTGGCAGTTACAATATTTTCTTCACCAAACTTAACAAACTTTGTAATATCAAACTCATGAGGAGTCATTGAGCCCTGGCTGTAGCCTACAAATTCACCGTTAACATATACTTCAAGTGCAGCTTTTGCAGCGCCGAAATGAATAAATATTTCTCTGCCGTCCCAGTCCTTATTAACAGAAAATGTTCTTCTGTAAAATCCTATTTCCTGCATACTGTGAACGATTTTTGGAATTTGGTGTTTACTTCTGCTTATAGCACGCGGAAATGTGCTTGCATAGTAATAAGGAACGGAATAACCTTGAGTTTGCCAAACAGAAGGAACTTTAATTTCGCCCCACGCGCTGTCGTCAAAATCGGTTTTTTCAAAATCGACAGGTTGATTTTGCAATCCTCTTTGCCAATAAAACTTCCACATTCCGTTTAATGACTGCTTATATTTACTTTCTTCTCCGGACAAAGCTGCTTCTTCATTTTCATACGGCATTGCTATTACATGACCGTCTTCCTTATGAATTTTAATAATTTCCGGATTTTCCCAATTAAATTTTTCCATAAAATTTACCCCGAATGAATTAATGTTAGAATATATAATAATATATAATAAAATAATTGTCAATTAATAATGGACAAACTGCCGGAATGTTTGTATAATATTAATCAGCAATTAACTTTGGAGGCTCATAAATGATTGAACGAGTTAACGAACAAAACTTAAATGAATACGAAAATTTTATAAAAAAACACCCAAAAGGATTATTTCAGCATTCCTCTAAATGGGCAAAGGTTAAATCTGCCTGGAAATGGGAAGCAATTATGCTAAAAAACGATGACGGGGAAATAATAGGTACTGCCGATGCGCTTATCAGATTTATTCCCGTTATTAAATATTCTCTCTTTTACGTATGCCGTGGATTTGTTGCAGACGAAGACGATTTTGACACATTTGATAAATTATTTAACGGTTTATTGGAACTTGCAAAAGAATATAAAGCATATTGTATAAAAATCGACCCGGAAATCGTTGTTGAAAACACAGCATACAAAAAACATTTAATTGAAAAAGGATTTATTGAATTAAATCCCGGTTGCATGGATTTTGAAAATGTTCAGCCACGCTTTGTTTACTGTTTTGATTACAACAATCAAACAGAAGAAGAGCTTATGCTTACATTTAAATCGGATTACAGAACAAGAATAAGAAAGGCACCGAAAAAAGGTGTTGAAGTTAAAGTGTGTGGAGTTGAAGCACTTGATGACTTTGTGGCAATCATGGCAGAAACCGGTGAAAGAGACGGATTTTCAACAAGACCGAAATGGTACTTTGAAAAAATTCTTAACTGTATGGGTGAAGACGCAAGACTTTACATGGCATACTATGAAGGCAAAGCCATTGCAGGAACCATTGCAATTAAATGGGGCGAAAACGTTATGAAATATCAATACGGTGCATCATCAAACGCCCACAGAAATGTTTACCCAAATTATGCTTTACAATGGGCAATGATGCAATGGGGCATGGAATGCAACTGCAAAGTTTATGACTTTGGCGGTATCAGCGGCGACTGTCAGAATCCGGACAACCCTCATTACGGTTTATGGAGATTTAAACACGGATTCGGCGGATACATGAAAGAATTTATAGGCGAATTTGATTATGTTATAAACAAACCGGTTTATAACTTATATAACATTGCGATGAAGGTTAAGAAAAAAATAAAATGAGTAAATATATTATTAGTAAAGCAAAACTGATTGAAAATATTGAACTGCTAAAATCAAAAGCCGGCGTGCCTATAATTGGAGTTGTTAAGGGCAACGGTTACGGATTTGGCATAAAAGAATTTGCAAAAATTTTAAAAGACAACGGAATTAAAACATTTGCTGTTACAGAAGTTACTGATATTCCGGAGTTAAAAAGCGTTTTAGATGATGAAAACGACATACTTGTTATGCGTTCAACCTGCATTGAAAAGGAAGCGCAAATAATAGCGGAAAACGGATGTATTGCCACAATAGGTTCAACAAAAGCCTGTGAAGTTATGAACAGCGTTTCAAAAAAATTAGGTGTAAAAACAAAATGCCATTTAAAGATTGATACCGGCATGGGCAGATATGGATTTATGCCAAGTGAAATTTCAAAAGCTATTGAATGCTACAAAAGCGAAAATTTAAATTTCATCGGAATTTACACTCATTTTTCAAGTGCATTCAGAAACGAACCGCTAACAAAAGCACAGCTTGTTTTATTTAAAGACTGCATTTCTCAAATTGAAAAGGCAGGATATTCAGTCGGCACGGCTCACTGTGCCAATTCCCCTGCTCTTTTAAATGTGGAAGATGTTTGCATGGACAGTGTGCGCCTTGGCTCTGCATTTACCGGTCGTGTTATTACAAAAAGAAAAACAAAACTTAACAGAATCGGTCAGCTTGAAGCTGAGGTTGTGGACATAAAAACCGTTCCTGCCGGATACAGCGTTGGTTATAACGGAACATACAAAACAAAGCATGAAACAAAAATTGCCATTGTTCCGATTGGTCATTACGACGGATTCGGTTTAACTAAAGAAAAAGAAATAATTGATTTTCACTATGTACTTTCCGTATTTAAGAAGTTTTTACAAAAAAAGCAGATGTATGTAAGAATTAACGGCAGACTGTACCACGTAATAGGCGGAATAGGTTTATCTCACACGGCGGTAGATATTACAAACTCCGATGTAAAATGCGGCGACATTGCAAGTGTTGATATTTCACCGCTCATGGTAAATCCGAGAATTGAAAGAATATATAAGTAAACAAAGCCTGTATTTGTTAAGCAAATACAGGCTTTTTGTAATACTATTTAACAATATAATCAAATGACTTGGGAGTAATTTTCATATTTCCGTTTTCATCAAATGCAATATCAATAACACTTTTTGAAATTGCATCATTATTATAAATAACTTCAAAAATAACGGTATCCTTAATATTTGTAAAATCAAAATCAGGATTTTGGTCAATCGTTTCATACAAACTGTTTGCCATTTTCCAATTAATTTGAAAATCGGCATCACCTGTTTTTTCAAGTTTCATACATCTTCTGAAACGTTCTCCTGAAACTGAAGCGTATGACTTTTGATAATTGGTTATATAAACCGAATTTGTATAATCTATACTATTGTCTTTTAATTGTAAATTATCATCATACATTGCGTCTTGGGCAACAATTTCCATTTCACTGATTTCAGGATTCAAATTACTTACACGAATCTCTTTAACATTTGAATAATCACTTTCATTTAAATCAAAATCAAAAGCACCGAAAGTTGTAAAATATACCAATGTATTATTCATTCGTTCACAATTAAAATGCGATTGAAGATATTTAGTTGAACCATTATAATTGTGAAATTCATCTCTTTTCTGTTTTATTATATTTGAAATTTCTTCTTCAGTTTTATTTTTGAGGTCGGAAACACCTATTTTACAAAATGGAAAATCGCTCATTTCAAAACCTTCAATATTTGAAGTATAAGTTTTTTTGTCATCAGCGTAAGCAATCATTACAAAACCCGAAACGACACGAGAAATTCCGGATGATATTCCGTTTTGTGATGTAACATTATCATTATTTTTAACCGTTACATTATTAATTTCCAAACCTGCAACAACAATGGCAAATACCATTACAGATACTAAGCCTAAAATTGCAGGCTTTTTAAAAGCTTTATTTTTTTTAGCGCACTGCTCTGTAACTTTTTCTTTAAGGCGTGATTGGAAATATTCATCGGTATTTATTAAATCAACAGCATTTTTAAATTCATTTGATTTCATCATCGTAACCCTCCAATTCTAATTTTAAAGCATCCCGTCCTCGTTTTAATCGAACTTTAACATTAGATTCCGATATTTTTAATGTTGAAGCAATTTGTGAAACGGAATAATCGTAATAGTAGTAAAGAATAACAATAATTTTTTGTTTTGGAGGCAGATTGATTATTTTTTGTAAAATATCTATTCTGCGCTCATTGTTAATATGTTCAGGCACACAAGCAACAATTACGTCATCAATGCATAAATCAATATTTTTAGCTTTTTTAAGCATATCTTTACATTGATTTTGTGTTACACGAATAAGCCACGCTTTTTGATGTGAGTCTGTGCCGCTTGGAATTTTCAGCAATGCTTTTACAAAAACCTCTTGCAAAGCGTCCTCTGCATCATGCTTATTGCCAAAATACAAAAAAGCGATTTTATAAAGCATATCGCCATACTTTTCGTACAGCTCATCAAAATCTATCATTGTCATCATCTCCCTTTCTCTACTAATAAAACGATTTGGAAGGTGAAAAAGTTACAATAACTATTTAAATAATTTTTTTATTTTCGGTTCAAGTTTATATTCGTATAATTTGTAATAATTTTTTAAAAGAAATTCAAACGAAGCAAACATTACATTCATTAAAACGGCAAACAAAATTATAAAACCAAGCAAACCGATTTTTCCTTTTTCGTAAAAAGGAATTCCGAAAACATAAAATGAAAGCACTTCAATTAAAGCTACTGCGGAATTAAAAAGCAAAAGCTTTAAAACAATTTGAAGAAATTTTGATTTAATTTTTTCAATAGAAGGTTTAATAATAGGATAATAGCCAAAAAACAATCCGTAAAGCAAAACGCTTTCCTTTTCGGTAACAATAATCATTGAAAGAGCAAATGTTGCAAAATAAACCGTAAACGCATATGACTTGCCGAATGTTTTGTTTATCATCAACATCAACACACCCAATATAATAGGAACAACATAAGAAAACACATAAGTAATTCCGCCCAAAAACATTAAAACAGTTGACAATGCGGTGCAAATTCCGCAAACGGCAACTTTAACTGAATTTTTCATTTAATCACCATAGCCTTTCGGACACAAAAAATTTATTGAAAATCGCCATATATTTATCCTGTTGTACCTAAACAAGATTAAAAGGTGATTTTATCCGGCTCAAAATTATACCGTCGCAAATTTTGAGTACATATATTTGTTTAATGTAATTGTTCACACTATCTTTTTCAATCAGGTATTATAATACAAATTTTAAAATTATGTAAATATTGTGAACAAATATTTAATTAATTGTTCAAAATTAGTTTAAGTATTTACAATTCACGGCATTTTATATATAATTAACATAAAGAAAAACAACAGAGGTGTTAAATTTGACTAAAAAAATTGCATTATTTCTTGCATTAACATTAGTGATAAGCGGATGTTTTGCTGCTTGCTCTTCAAAAAAAACAGCTGAAGATGACACTACAACCACCAACGCCAATAATCTTGAAAATTCAGGTGAACTTTTTGGATTTGAAGAAGACGAAAACGGAAACACGGTTGCAGTTGTTTATGACGAAGACGGCAACGCATATGAAGTTGACAAAGACGGTAAAAAAACCGATAAAAAAATAAGCAATCCAAAAAACGCACCGTCATCAAGCAACACAAAAAACAACACAGATAATAAAAATCAAGATGTAACTCCCAATGACAAACCTTCCGTTCCAAATAACACAGGAAATGCTAAAGGAACAACAAGCGCAGAGTTAACAACACTTCCAGGAGATAAAGACAAAGTACCTTCAACATCAGACAAAGGCACTCCTGTAAAATTCAGCGACAGTGACATTTCAACAGTTACATACATGCTTGAAGTTCCGTATCTTTACACTGCAAACTATGAAAACAGTGACAAGGTGCCGATTACATTGGCAAACCATGTTGCTTGCTGGATGGTTCAGGAAAACGGCTCAACCTCTTCAACGTTTGCCTCAGGCGAAATCGTACTTGACTTGTTTAAATACTTTGCGCAAACAGTAGTTGGCTATAAAACAAATTGCAACTCTGACTCGGCAAGTACAAAAGCTCCGATTACTTACAATCAAAATAACGATACATTTTCAATAACGGCAAACGCAGGAAATAAGATTGAAAAACAAACACATTCGGTTTCTATTCAAGAAATAGAATATTTAGGCAACAACAATTATTACAAAGTAACTGCTACAGTTACTGCCGAAAATAACAGCGGCTGCAACAAAAAGCAAGTAGTTGCCGTAATTCAAAAAAACAAACTTGATTCAAGCCTTGGCTTTTCTGTTAAAGCATTAAAATGGTCATAATTAAATACTGAAATAAAAAGAAACCCATCGCAATGCGATGGGTTTAATTTTTACAAATTAATAAAGTTTTTCGCCTTTTTCAATAGCCATAATTTGGTCTATTCTTGTTTGGTGTCTGCCGCCTTCAAATTCAGTATTAAGAAAAACATCTACCATTTCAATAGCAAGACCGGCACCTAATACTCTGGCACCCATACAAAGGCAATTTGCGTCATTATGAGCACGAGTATATTTTGCACTGAAATAATCTGAACAACAACAAGCACGAATACCCTTAACCTTATTTGCTGCCATCGAAATTCCAACACCTGTGCCGCAACAAAGAATTGCAAAATCACATTCGCCTGAAACAACCTTATCACACGCTTTTTGTGCAGAAACGGCATAATCATATCTTTCAGGTGAATAGCAACCTACATCAATATAATCAACGCCTGTTTCTTCAAGGTGTGCCTTAATTTCCTCTTTTAACGGAAAACCTGCGTGATCACTGCCCAATACTACCATAATTATTTCTCCTTTTTCAATTTTAATTCTCTTTCAGCCTGACTGAGCCTTAAATACACCGGAACAAGACTCTCGGGGCTGATTTTTTCTTTATTTTTACTTGCAAAATATACGCCCGTGGCATTTTGATAAATTTTATCATCTTCTGCAAGTACAATGTTTTCTGCGTTTGAATTTTCAAAACAAAGTTTTGCACCGTCCCCTGCTAAAACAACTTCGTCATACTTAAAAAACTCTTTGTTTAAATCTTCAAGAGAAATTGCCCGGTCATTGCACAAACGGGTTACAGCTCCGTTTTCAACACTGAAAAAAGCATTATAAAACTGCATTCTTCTTGCATCCATAACTGCACAAACAATAACTTTTTCATTAAGAAAATTGTATGCAACAGATTCAAGAGTAGAAATTGAAACGCAAGGAGTGCTGTTTGGAAAAGCAAGACCTTTAACTGTTGCAATACCTATTCTGACACCTGTAAACGAACCGGGGCCGGCATTAACGGCTATAGAGTCAAGTTTATCATAACCAACGCCGTCCATTACCCGTTCAATCATAGGTAACAAAGTTTCGCTGTGTGTTAAACCTTTATTTAAAAATTCGCTTTTAATGACTTCTCCGTCTTTTGCCAAACAAGCTGACGCTGTAACAGCCGAAGAATCAACAGCCAAAACATACATTAAATATATTCTTCCTTATTACAAATTTTGATTTCTCTTTTATCATCAGATAATTTATTAATTTCAACAACTATTGATGTGTCCGGTAATGCGCCGAATATATTTTCACTCCACTCAACGCAAATATAAGCGTCCGTATCAAGATAATCGAAAAAGCCTGTGGAATATAAATCATCCCACCCGTCTACACGATACATATCAAAATGGTAAAGCACATTACCGTTTCCGCTGTATTCATTACAAATTGCAAATGTGGGAGAAGAAACATCTTGAGAAATCCCCAATCCCTTTGCAAATCCTGTTGTAAAAGCGGTTTTTCCTGCTCCTAAATCACCTAAAAAAGCAACAACAGTACCTTTTGGCAATTTTTTTGCAAAATCCATTGCGAAATTAACAGTATCGTTATAACTTTCTGAAATAAACTTTTCCATTAAAACAAACCTACTGTATTGCCGTTTTCATCAATATCTATCTTGTAAGCGGCAGGAGATTTTGAAAGACCCGGCATAGTCATTATTGAACCTGTTTGGCAAACTACAAAGCCGGCACCGTTTGAAAGGTTTGCTGATGAAACGGTGATTCTGAAATGTTCGGGTTTACCGAGTAATGACGGATTATCAGATAAACTGTATTGAGTTTTTGCCATACAAACCGGCATTTTATCTGCACCCAACGCAATAAATTCATCTATGCTTTTCTTTGCCTCTTTTGTGTAATCTACACCGTCTGCACCGTAAATTTCTTTGGCAATGGTTTCGATTTTTTCGTAAATCGGCATATCAATATCATAAAGGAATTTGAAGTCATTTTCTTTTTCACATGCATTAACTACTTTTTCTGCCAAATCAACTGAGCCGGAACCGCCCTCTGCAAAGCATTTTGTTACAGCAAAATCAGCGCCTTTATTTTTACAAAACTCTTCTATAAAATTAATTTCTTCATCTGTATCTGCATAAAAATGGTTAATTGCCACAACAACAGGCACGCCGAATTTATTCAAATTATCAATATGAGCGCCGAGATTAACCGAGCCTTTCTTTAAAGCCTCCATATTAGGCAATGTTAAATCTGCTTTAGGAACGCCGCCGTTATATTTCATTGAACGAACAGTTGAAACAAGAACAATGCAACTTGGCTTTAAATTTGCAAATCTGCATTTAATATCAAGGAATTTTTCTGCGCCTAAATCAGAACCGAAACCGGCTTCTGTTACACAGTAATCAGCAAGTTTTAATGCTGTTTTTGTTGCTCTTACAGAATTACAGCCGTGTGCAATATTTGCAAAGGGACCGCCGTGCATTAAAGCAGGTGTATTTTCAAGAGTTTGCACAAGATTCGGTTTAATGGCTTC
This sequence comes from uncultured Oscillospiraceae bacterium, assembly GCA_900555015.1. Taxonomy (GTDB): domain Bacteria; phylum Bacillota; class Clostridia; order Oscillospirales; family Acutalibacteraceae; genus Eubacterium_R. The sequence continues at coordinate 5,921 of USJL01000006.1, read as the reverse complement.
TTTAAGCAAAACAGTCATTGCACCGTCTGCCTTTATATCTTTGCAATAAACCGGCTTTCCGTCGTATGTATAAGCAACAAGAATATTGCCGAGCCTTCTTTTTAAATCAAACAAATCTTCCGAAAGGCACAAAATAGCCATTACTTCGGAAGCAACTGTAATTATAAAGTGGTCTTCTCGAGGAATACCGTTAAGTTTACCGCCAAGTGAACAAACAATATTTCTTAAAGCACGGTCATTCATATCAAGGCAACGCTTTATTAACACTCTTCTTTGGTCAATTTGCAATTCATTGCCCTGTTGAATATGATTATCAAGGATTGCACACATAAGGTTATTTGCACTTGTAATTGCATGCATATCGCCTGTAAAGTGAAGATTAATATCTTCCATTGGAACAACCTGACTGTATCCGCCGCCTGCTGCGCCGCCTTTAATACCGAAAACAGGACCTAATGACGGTTCTCTTAAAGCACAAATTGCTTTTTTGCCGATTTTTGCCATTGCTTGACCCAAACCGATTGTAACAGTTGTTTTACCCTCACCTGCAGGAGTCGGATTAACGGCTGTAACAAGAATCAATTTTCCGTCTTTTTTATCTTTAAGACGCTGAAATACAGAATCTGAAATTTTAGCTTTATAATTACCGTAAAGTTCAAGTTCATCGTCAAGAATACCTGCATTTGCAGCAATTTCACGAATATTCTTCATATTTGCCTGTTGTGCAATTTCAATATCACTAAACATTATTTAACCACCTTACCAAAAAGTATAATTATTATACCATAAAATACAGTTATTTCAACTGTTAATAATTTATATCTTGAAAATAAGTTAAACTGAATATATAATATAAAAAGATTTAACAGGAGGCGATTGATTGGAAACATTAAAAAGAAAAACTACAATCGGTGATTTTTTCGGCGGACTTGACTTTGTTTCAATCATAACTGCTATGATTGCCTCCGCTTACGGGCTTACACTTGTATACAGTGCAACTTACTCGTCACTTAAAAACGGTGCGGTTATTTCATCGGAAGTTAAGGCGATGTTTATAACAGTTGTAGGCGGTATAATAATTGCGCTGGCAATATCCGTAATTAACTATGAATTCATAAGTAAGTTATGGCCGTTTATAGCTGCCGGTTGCGTAGGACTGATGATTATAACATTTTTCTTCGGCACGGCGCCGTCTGCAAGGCAAACGGCACGAAGCTGGCTTGATTTTGGAATTTTCACCGTTCAAACATCTGAACTTTTAAAAGTAGGTTTTATAATTTCTTTTTCCTACCATCTTGATTTGGTTAAAGATAAGTTAAACAAATTAAAAACGATTATTCCGTTGGTTATTCACGGTGCAGTACCTATAGGACTTGTTATGATTACCGGTGACGCAGGTTCTGCCCTCATTTTTTTAATTATGTTCATTGGAATGTTGTTTTTTGCAAAAGTAAACATTGGGTACTTTGTTGCCGGCATATGTGCCATAGTTGTAGGATTTATTGTTGCTTGGAAATTTGACATAATAAGCGGCATTCAAAGACAAAGAATTGTTGCTTTATTTTACCCGGATAATTACAAAGACGTTATGTACCAACAAACAAACGGAAAAATTGCACTTGGAAGCGGCGGATTATTCGGACAAGGTTTTTTACAAGGCAAAATGACACAAAGCGGTGCCGTTCCGGAAAACAGAAACGATATGATTTTAACCGTTGCAGGTGAAGAATTTGGTTTTGTAGGCACCATGGCGGTTATATTATTGCTTGCACTTTTAATTTTAAGAGTTACAAAAATCGGTTTAAGTGCAAGAGACAATGTTGGATATTTAATGTGCGCAGGCGTTGCCGTTATGCTTTTTGCACAGGTATTTGTTAATATAGGAATGGAACTTTCCATACTTCCGTGCATAGGTATTACGCTTCCGTTATTCTCTGCCGGCGGTTCATCAAGTCTTAGCATTTATTTAGCAATAGGAATTGTACTTTCGGTTTACAGGTACAGTAAAAACCAACAAAAATCATTATTTTATACAGATTAAAAATATTACAAAAAGCCCGTATTATACGGGCTTTTATTTATTTTCTTTTAAACTTTTTTATAAACGCATCTAATTTCAAAGCAAAAACCACAAGCTTTTTTGAAAGCAAAGATTTATATTTCTTTATTTCTTCGTTTGCAGAAGAAACAGTTTGCTTTAATTGTTTATTTTCATTTTCCAAAATTGCTTTGTTATGATTTTTTATAAGTTCATTCATAACAGCTATTTCATGATTGTTTTTTGAACTTTTGGCATATGCATCACTTTTATTTCGTATTCTTAAAACGGCATTTATATGATTATAAAAATCAATGCCTGATTTTTCATCAAGAGTATGAATAAAATCAATTAATTCCTGTTCGTCAAGATTTTTAACGACCTCGCAAGCACTTATATTCATAACAGAAAGTTGATGCATAAGCGCATCATAAAACGGCTTATCATTCATAAAATGCTGTTCTAAAGCAAAATCTTCAACAAGTTTAATAATTTTGTAATATGAATATGTTCTTTTAATTTTGCTTGCCCCGGTCATTATAGAATCTTTTCTGACACGGCGATAATAAAGAGCGGCATTTTCATACTTTACTTTTTTAGCAAAAGAAAGGCATTGAATAATAAACAGATTATCTTCATGAAGCAAATTTTTTTCAAAAGATATGTTATTATCTACAAATAATTCACGCTTACTGATTACCATAACCGGTGAGGGTCTAAACTCGCCGTTATTTGCACAAATTGTAAAAAATTCTCTGCCTGTAACAACATTTGAATAATCATGCTTGCGTTTATAAAGATTATCAAAAAAAGAATAATCATCGGCGTTAACGCCGTCATAAAATGACACGGCTGTAAAATATAACTGGTCTAAATTATCCTTTTCAACATTATAGTATAAATACTCTAACGATTTTTGATGAATATAATCGTCACTGTCAACAAAAAGAATATATTTGCCCTTTGCCAAGGCAATTCCGTCATTTCTTGCGGCAGACTGACCGTCATTACTTTTTGAAACGACCGTTAATCTGTTATCGTGCTGTTTAATTTTTTCAAGAATTTGCAATGTTGAATCAGACGAACCGTCATTAACAACAATTACTTCAATATCTTTAAAAGAGTTATTTAAAACAGAGTAAACACATTCTTCAATATATTTTTCAACATTATAGGCAGGAATAATTACAGATATTTTCACCGTGCCTGTGCTTTCATATTGAACGGGACACTGCCAATTATCTATGTCAACAAAAGGAATAACGTCTGTTTTAACAGGATTTTTATATTTTTGATATAAATCTTCTGTTGACATTGAAATAATATCAAAAAATACATCAAAATCTTTTTTTACATAAAAATAACCTCTTGAATGTCCTATAATTCCCAAGTCGTAAACATATTTATTTTTTAGCAAATCGCAAAGTTCAAAAAATTCCTTTTTATCTGCAACAGAATTAAAAACATAAAGAGTAGTGCTTAAAGCACGGTTAACAAAACTTTTTTCAAATTTGGTATAAATTTTTCTGTTTTGAAGTTCTTTTTTTAATCCGTAAAGCGCGGTATAAAAATCAAGAGATAACGACGATGATGAACCTTGCAAACTATTTTTATTTTGAGTTCTGTATTTTACAAACGGTTTATTAACGCAAGTGATTTTTTTAGCAAAAGCCAATGACAAATAGGTAAAAAACAAGTCATTTGTGCGCTGTGTTTTTTGAAACTTAATATTTGCTGATTTAATAAAGGACGTTTTAAAAAGCTTATTCCAAGGGCAAGGAGAAGTAAAATTAAAAATCTTATCGCTTATATCATTAGAAGAAAAAACATTGCTTTCAGGCAAATCATTTGCTTTTAAGCTGTAAGAATAATCAATATTTTCACCGTTTTCGTTATTAAATTTAACTGCTGAACAAACGCAAATATCGGCATCAACCGCTTTTGCTTTATTATACATTTCGTAAAGCATATTTTCGTCAAATAAATCGTCGCAATCAAAAAAAGCCACATATTCGCCTGTTGCCTTTTCAAAACCGTTATTGCGTGCAATACCGGCAAAAAGATTTTGCTGAGTTAAAACAGTGATTCTGTTATCACTTTCTGCAAAAGAATTAATTATGGCTAAAGAAGAATCAGTTGAACCGTCATCAACAATTATTATTTCAATATCTTTCAGCGATTGATTAATAATACTGTTTAAACAATCGGTTAAATATTTTTCACCGTTATATACGGGAACTATTACAGATACTTTTGACATAAACCATATCTCCTATGATTAATATACCTTTATTATACACAATTAGTAAAAGCACTGCAACCAAATGGCAAAAAATGCCTTTAAATAAATTATTACAAAAGCCGCTATTTAATTGACAAAAGAGTTAAAATATGCAACAATGATTGTAATATTTTTATTATTAAGGAGTAAAAAAGCAATGAAAAAACGAATAATAAGTTTAATGCTTAGTATTATACTTTGCTTTAGCGTTTTGCCTGCCGGTTCGTTAATGACCGCTTATGCGTCAAGCTTTGAGCAAGAACTTGCGAACCAAGGCTTTACAGACGTTTATATAGCAAAACTGACAGAGCTTCACAATAAATACCCTAACTGGAAATTTGAAGCATTGCAAACGGGTCTTTCATTATCACAGGCGGTTGCAAATGAAAGGACTCCTCATTCACAACAAGTTATCCAAATGACAAGCAGTAATGCAAGCAGGAATTTCTATTGCAAATGTTCAAGCTGTTACAAAAACGGCAGTTATGTTATTCAAGAAGGCTCTTCTTGGGTATCGGCATCTGAAAGTGCTGTTGAATATTACTTAAACCCTATTAATTTTCTTGATGAAACATACATTTATCAATTTGAGTCAACTGCATATAACTCTGCACAAACAGAAGCCGGCGTTGAAACAATAATTAAAAACACATGGATGTATAACTCATACATTGAGTATTACGATGCAAAAGGTAATTATGTTACATATTCACCAAAAACAAAATACAGCCAAGCAATTATGCAAGCAGCTAAAGACAGCAGACTTTCAGCTTACTACTTAGCATCAAAAATTGTGCAGGAAGTCGGCGGAGCAAAACCGACTGCCGGAGGTGCAAGCGGTAAAAACTCTACTTACCCCGGAATTTACAATTATTACAACATTGGTGCAAACACCGGTGCAACAGACGGACTTAAATGGGCTTCTGCAAGTGTCAGCGGTTTTTCAACCAATACAACCAATGTTCGTTTAAGAAGCGAACCAAACACAAGCAGTAAAATTCTTGCAACGCTTCCAAAAGGAACAAAGGCAACACGCATTTCATCAACTGCCAAACAGGCAGACGGATATGTTTGGTACAATGTAAAAGTTACATACAACGGAAGCACACTTACAGGATATATTCGTTCCGACCTTATCGGTGATGCCTACAACAGACCTTGGACAAACCCTTACCTTTCTATTTACAACGGTGCAAAGTGGATAGCTAAAAACTTTACAAGCACACAATGCAACGGATACTTACAAAAATTCAATGTAAACCCGGCTTCATCTAACAGATACGAACACGAATATATGGCAAATGTACAGGCAGCGGCATCCGAAGCGGGAATTACTTATAAGGCATACAAAAACGCAAACCTTATTTCTGCACCAAAAACATTTGTTATTCCTATATATTCAGGTTTAGGCGAAGCACAAATAGGAAATGTTGACAATGTTACAATTACAAATATTTCAGGGTTCAGTGCAACAATAAACTGGAATACGGCAACAAGCGCCACAGGCTATGTGGTAGAAACGCTGTCAAGTAATACAAGAAATTGGGAAAAAGCCGCAACCACATCAAATACAAGTTATACGTTAACAAATTTACAGTTAGC